>JAUNGN010000035.1 GCA_030524425.1 Clostridia bacterium
TCCAGCCCCTATATGTCAGTTTTTTGAGTTTACACAAAATTTGAAACGGTCTCTTATTTACAAAGAATAGAAGCTTATACACGCCCCTGATATTCGCTATTTATAATTTCAACCATTTCTTCCGGTGTTTCTTCGCAGCCATTGTCTAGCCATATTTTCACAATAGCATTAAAGCCCGCTTTGAAAAATTCAATGTGGTATTTAATGTGCTTTTCATTAAAGTAAGTTCTTGCCTGCTTAATATCATAAAGATAGACTTTATTTTGATTGCTGCCACTGAGTTTAAAATATGTTTTATAAAAAATCTGATTGTCCTTTATGTGCTGAAACAGCTTTAAATAATTGTTTGAATTATAATGATGCTCTCGCTCAAAAGAATAAATCTCTTTAACTTCATTTTCAAGTTTTTCCAGCATTTTATCCGCAAGGTCATATATATCAATATAATTTGAATAGAAGGTTGTACGGTTTAACTCTGCTCGTTTGCAAATGTCAGATACGCTGATTTCGCTTATTTCCTTTGTCTGAATAAGTTCAATGAATACCTTTTCAATTTTTTTTATGGACTCTCTGCGTCGTTTATTGTTTTTTGTGTTCATAATGCACCTTTTTTTATTATCTCAACAAATGTTGTGAAATTGATGATTGAATTTAATTTATAAATACATTATACTATAACTGTATTAAAAATACAACTGTTGTGTTAATAAAGTTTTTAGGAGGTAATTAAAATGAAGAAGAGCAGTTTTGTTGCAATGGTTTTGGGGACTATAAGCGGAGTATTGTTCGCCATAGGTATGTGTATGGCTCTTATTCCCGAATGGGGTACGATGAAGCCCGGAATTATTTTTGGATGTGTAGGTGTGATTCTGGGGATTATTACGCTTATTATATGGCGCAAAATGACAGGCAAGGAACCGATAAAAATATATGGAAAGGCTGTATTTACAAGCATTGTCGGAATAATAGGCGCTCTTGCACTGGGTGTCGGAATGTGTTTTACAATGGTGTGGGATAAAATGGTTTTAGGCATTGTTATCGGTCTTATAGGCATTGTTATTTTGTTATGCCTTATACCATTGATTAAGGGCATTAAAGATTAAAAGTAAAATACATACCAAAAACAAAGCCGCATGGGGTTTAAAGAAAACAAAGGATGCAAAATAGTATCGTTCACTATATGCGTATTTACTGCATTAGTCACAGTTGTCGTGGTTTTGACAAAATTATTGGAAAGGATTAAATATATGGCAAAGTCAAAATTGGTTAAAGCAAATGAGAAAATTGCTGAAAAGATTACAGAAGGCTTTCAAAAAATCCAAGATACCGTAGTGGGAGGATATTCTAATATTGAGAGTATAGTGGTTGATGAATATATAAAAATTGAGGAGAAATTTATTGACCTTTATTTAACAAAAGACGGCGAAACAATAGAACAAGCAAAAAAAAGATTAAAGCAGGAACAAGATAAATTAAAAGAAAAAAATCACTGAAAAACAGTTAAGAGCAGGCTTTGGCTGCTCTTAACTGTTTTTTATAGATAGTAAGTTTTTATGGAATTGAAATAAAAACAGAAGTATAGAAAATATTGTCTTTGTAATCAAATTCAGCAATGCCGTTATATTCCTCGGCTATACCTATAACAGAATAGGTTCCCATACCAATGCCATTGTGTTTTGTAGATAAAAGTTTGCCATCTGAAAAAGAAGGGGGTTTATCGGAACTGTTATCCATTGTGACAGACAAAGAGTTTTCGCCTATAATGGTACTGCATATTTTAATAAAGGGTTGGGACTTATTAAAATTTTTACAGGCTTCAACAGCGTTTTCAAGAAGATTGCCAAAGAGAATACAAAGCGTGGGATCAGGTATATTAATGTCAGGAGGAAGCTGAATATTTGAGCTGAACTTTATATTATTTTCCTTTGCAATCTGAGCATAGTATCCGATTATGACATCTATGGCATAGTTTTGGCAATAACCTGATGAAATATCGTTAGGCAATGTTTTACCGTATTTTTTTATATATTCGGATAATGCCAAGGTATCCTTTTTGTCAATATAGGTCTGAATAAGATTAATATGCTGTCTTAAATCATGCTTTGCTCTTCGTGTTTCCAGTATATGTTTTTGGAGCAGGTTATACTGATTTGTATACATTGCAAGAAGCTGCTGTGATTTTATTGATTTTTCTTTTAAAATAGTCTGTTCTTTTATATTTTTTAAAGAATTTAAAAGTACGCCATATATCAAAAGCATATTTATAACAATAACAAGTCTTGCGGTAATAAATTGCCAGCCTGCTACATTTTCCTGTGATAAGTCATAAGTAAATATGAGTACAATAATGGTTGTAAAAAGGGGCAGCAGCCATATTGTTTCCCAAAGCTTAGGTGCACTTACTTCAAATATTTTAGATGTGGTTTTTTTCAGCAAAATAATAAGAAAAGGACAAAGCAGTACAAAGCATATACAGTGAACAACAGTGTTTGAAATATAGTATGAATTTAAAATATTAAGCTTTAAAATATTTGCCTGAATAAAAAGGGCTGTTCCTTTTACTACCATTATAACATCAGTTATAAATATATAAAAAAATGAAAGCTGAAAAACATTTGCTTTAATAAGTGAAGAGTAAAGCGCAAAATAAACGGGTATAAATAAAAATTCAATAAACCTGTAATCAACATTATTTAAAATCAGAATATAGAGTAAAAGTATCTGTAATATATTGACTGATATAAAAATACATATACTCTGAATATAGGGCAGTCTTAATTTTTTATAAAAAGGGATATAGGCAAGTATTCTGTACGGAAATGTTGTAAATATGTAGTATATAATTATTTGTAATACTTCGCTCAATTTAATTCTCTCCTTGTTTTGTTAAATACATATTTAACATATTCATTTTTCATTTCGGCAGCTTTACTTCTGCTTATCTGTACATTAACACCGCTGTCTGTTACAAAATAATTATCCTGTAACCTTTTTATTCTTTCAAAGTTAATTAATATACCTCTGTTGCATACCTTAAAATGCTTTTCATTAGCAAAAAGAGATGTAAGTTCTTTAAATGACATATAAGCAGTGTATATTTCATTAGTTGTAAATATATCTACATTGTGCCCCCTTGCCTCTGCGTAAATTATGTCCTTTACAGGGATTTCAATTCTTTGTCTGTTTTTTCTTATAACTATGGAACGGGGATTATTGTAAAGTTTTGTGAGTCTGTTTAAAATAACCTTCAATCTGTTAATGTCAACAGGCTTTATAATGTAGTCAAATGCCTGTACCTCATAGCCTTCAAGGGCAAAAGATTTTTCAGTTGTAACAAATATAATGGGAACCTCTGATTTCGTTTTTCTCAATTCTCTTGCGGTTTCCATTCCTGTTTTATCAGGCATTAATATATCCATAAATACTGCATCAAACTTAATATCGCATTCTAAAAACTCCAATACTTTTGTATAGGAATAAATATTACAATCTATATCTTTATTGTGTAAAATTTCTGATATTAGATTAGTAAGGTTATTACAATCAGTTATCATATCATCTATTATGGCAATATTCATATAATCATCTCCAATAAAATAAGTATATCACAGGGAAAACAAAATTTACACTGTAAATTTTACCATTTGTGATGTTAAAGAACGGTTTGTGATGATTTGGTTGTTATTTTATTTTTAAACTGCTATTATAATATGAAAATTACAAAAAAAGGAGATGTTAATTGTGGTAACATTAATAAAAAGAGGAATTGGTGCAATTTTTTCTGCTATTGTTATAGTGTTATTATTTAACATAGCAACATTTGCAGCAGATACAGATGTACTGATAAGCGGCAGCTGCGGCTACAATGATGCTGATGTTACATACAGCCTTACTTCTGACGGAGTATTTACTGTAAGCGGCACAGGTTATATGGACAGTTATCTTCTTACCTCAAGCGGAGCTCCAACTATGCCGTGGAAGGATTACAGAGACAGCATTACAGAAATTGTCATAGAGGATGGAGTTGGAAACGTATCTTACGGTGGTTTTGCCAACTGTAAATATCTTACAAAGGTAACATTGGCATCAAGCGTAAAAAATATAGATCCATATTGCTTTTACGGCTGTAGTCTGTTGACAGATATAAATTGTGAAAATATAGATTATGTGGGAGAAGCTGCTTTTGCATATTGTGATGTGCTTGATAATATTGACCTTTCAAAAGCTACGGAAATATGCAAAAATGCCTTTGCCTATTGTTTAGGACTTACTGATATAACATTGGCAGAAGGGCTGCTTACAATAGGAGAAACAGCTTTTTACAGATGTGATACTTTAGAAAGTATTGATATACCATCAACAGTAACATCAATAGAGTTAGGTGCTTTTGGTTACTGTTATGAATTGGATAATGTAAAAATACCTTATGGTATAACTGCTATTTCAGACAGGGCATTTTTTGGCTGTTCAGCTTTAACCAATATTGAAATTCCTGAAACTGTAAAAACAACAGGACTTGGTTCATTTGCATATTGTTCAAATTTAAAAAGTATTAACTTACCTGATGGATTTACAACAATAGGACAACAAACATTTTTTAACTGCTATATGCTTGAAAATATTGAAATACCTGAAAGTGTAACTGATATCAGTATGGGTGCTTTTGGTAATTGTACATCGTTAAATAGAATTGTTATACCTGATAATGTAACTGTAATCAATGATAATCTGTTTTATGGCTGTACAAATCTGAAAAGTGCAGAAATACCTAAGAATGTTACATCTATTGGAAGCAGTGTGTTCACTGGCTGCAGTAATTTAAGCTGTATTTATTTATATGAAGATACATATGCAGATACATTTATTGCTGAAAATAACAGCAGTATACAGAGAAAATATATGACTGAGGACGATGCTGTTGCAATAAGTGATTTGAATACCGAAAACAACACATTTACAGTCTTAATTGACACAGATAAGTTGGGTGGTACCCACGAAACTGCACAGTATCTGGATGCGGTTAATATTCTTGTTAATGATGAAGGTCAAAATGTATCAAATTACAGATATACAGACGAAACAGAAAAATATATTGCCTTTGACGTACAGTATATAAATGATTCAAATTCTGAAACTGCTTCCGTAAGGAGTGAAGCAGTTACAACGGATTCAGAGGATAGCAGTGTATTTAAGTATTATGTAACAAGTGTTTTAAATATTGGAATGGGAGGTAATTAATATGATTAAGTATTGTAAACCAAGTATTGAAATTATTTCCTTTAAAAATGAAGATATTAATATGGCGCTGGTGTCGGGAAATTACAACAGTGCAAATTTTAAAAATAGTAATAATATTAATAATCTGAAATTTTAATTGAAAATAAATCCCTTTAATTGGGATTTATTTTTTTTGTCTGCATATAATGTTCTGAGGTGATTAATTATGGAAGAAAATAACAATATTAATATAGACCCGTCACAGCTAGAGAAAATATTGTCTGTAATGCGTCTTGTGAACAATATGAATAATGGGAATAACAGCGTTAACAATGAAAATACAAATACAGAAAACATTGAAAGTGTAAATCTGCCAAGTAATGAAATTATTGAAAAAATGGACGGAAACACTGCTTTTAAAAGGATAAAGGATGCAATACCTTTTTTGGATATGCCATATCAGAAGCATATAGGAATGGTAGTAAAATTAATGGAAATAGAAAGACTTGTTAACAATTTCAGAACAATGTCCGTATCAGGCAACAATAATAACGGAATAAAAAAACAAATGCTTATGGCTATAAGACCTGAACTGGATTTGAGAAAGCAAAAAATGGTAGATGTTTTTGTAAAGGTTATGGAAATCACTGATATAATGGAGGGGCTGGGAGTAAATGAATAATAATATATTTGATAATGAGGCATTTGATTGTCTTGACTACAATACAAAGAAGGCATTTATAAGTTTAAATGAAAATATGAAAAATAAATCATACAACGAAAAAATAGCTATGATTATTGCCTTTGTACAGTCATTGCCTAAAGGTATAACTTTTACAAATGATGAAAAGAAGGCAATGATAAATGTTGTTATGGAAAATATGAATGAAAGTGAAAAAAAGCAGATATCAATGCTTTTAAAGATGATAGGACTTTAAAAATGAAAGAAAAGTCGAAAAAAAATTCAAAAATTAATAGTTAATATACAAAAACTATTAAAATAACAATAAAATTTGCAATTTACTTGGAAAATTATGCAAAAAATAGCTCATAGTGGTTGACAATTCTCCTAAATATGTTATTATAAATAGTATGGAGGTGCAGCCGGTATGTTTATATTTAATCCAAAGACGAATGTTATAGAAAGACGAGAGTCGGTTTATCCTTTGCAGGATGTAGATAAGCCGAATTTATATGATAATTTATACAGTTATGATGAAGTTCCCAAAATAGCTTTTAACCACAGAATTGTGCCTATGGATGTGCCTGATGAAATCTGGATAACGGATACTACTTTCAGAGACGGTCAGCAGTCTCGTGAACCGTATACGGTTAAGCAGATTGAGCATATTTATAAGCAGTTACATAGGTTAGGCGGACCTAAGGGCATTATAAGGCAAAGTGAATTTTTTGTTTATTCCAAAAAGGATCAGGACGCTGTATATAAATGTCTTGAAATGGACTATAGGTTTCCTGAGGTTACTACATGGATCAGAGCCAACAAAAAGGATTTTGAGCTTGTTAAGTCAATAGGCGTTAAGGAAACAGGTATTCTTGTAAGCTGTTCGGATTATCATATTTTTTATAAAATGAATATGAAGCGCAGTGAAATTATGGAGCATTACCTTTCAATTATACGTCAGTGTATTGAAACAGGCATTAAGCCGAGATGTCACTTTGAAGATATTACAAGAGCTGATTTTTACGGCTTTGTTGTACCTTTTGCCTCAGAGCTTATGAAGCTTTATGAGGAAACAGGTGTGCCTATTAAGATAAGAGCCTGTGATACTATGGGTTATGGTATTAATACTCCCGGTACTGTTCTTCCAAGAAGTGTATCAGGTATTATATATGGTCTGCACCATTATGCGGGTGTGCCTAATCATTTGCTTGAATGGCATGGTCACAATGACTTTTACAGAGCTGTAACCAATGCTACTACTGCATGGCTATACGGCTGCTGCGGTATTAATACATCGCTTTTTGGTATTGGTGAGAGAACGGGCAACACCCCTCTTGAGGCTATGGTATTTGAATATGCTCAGTTAAGAGGTACTCTTGACGGCATGGATACTACAATAATAACTGATTTGGCTGATTACTATCGTAAGGAAATCGGTTATGACATTCCTCCTATGACACCGTTTGTAGGCGACAATTTTAATCTTACAAGAGCAGGTATTCACGCAGACGGCATACTTAAAAATGAGGAAATTTATAATATATTTAACACAGAGCTTTTGCTTAAACGTCCTGTTAAAATTGCTGTGGGCAAAACTTCGGGACTTGCAGGCATTGCTCACTGGATTAATAACTATTTCAGATACGAGGGTGACAAGAAAATCGGTAAGCAGCATCCTGTTGTATTGAGAATTAAGGAATGGGTAGATAAGCAGTATGATGAGGGAAGAGTTACTCAGATTAGTGATATGGAGCTTGCTAAACTTGCCAACACTGAAATGGAGAACTACCTTAATGATATAAGTAATAATTAATAAGCAAAGGAGAACAAAAAATGAATAAAATTGAAGCGGCAAAGGAAAAATTCGGTAAGTTAATTGAAGAACAGCTTGCAAGAGTTGAAAAGATGAAGGCTGATAAGGAGTTTATTGATTTTAATAAACTCCCTGTCATTAAGATTGGTATTTGCGGAGGTGACGGCATCGGTCCTGCAATTACTGCTCAGGCACAGAGAATACTTGAATTTTTATTGGATGATGAAGTTAAGTCAGGTAAGGTAGAATTTAAGGTAATTGATGGTCTTACTATTGAAAACAGAATTGCAGCAGGCAAGGCTATTCCTGATGATGTGTTAGCTGAATTAAAGGAGTGCCCTGTTATTTTAAAGGGACCTACAACTACACCAAGAGCAGGTGACAAGGTAAATATTGAGTCTGCCAATGTTGCTATGAGAAAGGAATTAGACCTTTTTGCCAATGTAAGACCTGTAAGAATTCCTGAAGAGGGTATTGACTGGACCTTCTACAGAGAAAATACTGAGGGCAGTTATACTTTAGGTTCCAAGGGCTTTGAGGTAGACGAGGACTTGGCTTTTGATTTTACTGTAGCTACTACTGACGGTACTGAGAGGATTATAAGAGCTGCCTTTGATTATGCCAAGAAGAATAATAAAGGTAAGGTTACTTGTGTAACTAAGGCTAACATTATTAAGACAACTGACGGCAAATTCTTAAATACATTTAAGGAAATTGCCAAGGAATATCCTGACATTGAAACTGATGACTGGTACATTGATATTATGACAGCTAAGTTAATTGACCCTAAGAGAAGACAGGGCTTCAAAGTTGTTGTTCTTCCTAATCTTTATGGTGATATTATTACTGATGAGGCTGCTGAGTTCCAGGGCGGTGTCGGTACTGCCGGTTCTATTAATATGGGTAAGAAGTATGCAATGTTTGAGGCTATTCACGGCTCTGCTCCGAGAATGGTTGAAGAGGGCAGAGATAAGTATGCTGATCCTTGCTCAATTATAAGGGCGGCAAGTATGCTTTTAGCTCACATTGGTTATGGCGATAAGGCTGAAAAGCTTGATAAGGCTCTTGATATTTGTACTCAGACTGAAAAGAAGATACAAATTACAGGTCATGATGACGGATGTACAAGTGCTGAATTGGCTGATTACATTATGGATACAATTAAAACTTTATAATTATGCTTTATACAGCCCCTTACTTTTGAGGGGCTGTATTTTTATGAGCTTTATTTATGTTATTTATCTAAATGTAAAAATTTCTTATATGTATTATCAACCAATATTGCTCCCAAAGGTGCAGAAATAAGTATTGCCAAAACGGCAACAGTAAGTATCTGATGTCCGCAGCTTAATCCCATTGAAAGAGGTATTGCACCTATAGCAGCCTGAACTGTAGCCTTTGGAGTGTAGGCAAGCATGCAGAAAAGTCTTTCCTTGAAATCTAACTTTGCAGGAAGGATTGCCGCATAAACACCTGTCATTCTTACAAGTAATGCTCCTATTAAAATTATAACAGCGCCAAAGCCTGATTTGACTGCATAGCTTACATCAACGGCAGCACCTACAAGAACAAATAATATTATTTCGCCTGCTATCCAAAGCTGATTATACTGAGATGATAACTCCTTTGCTGTGCTTTCATTAAGCTTAAACAATGTAATGCCCATGGCCATAATTGCAAGCAAGCCTGACAATGGCAATTTCTCCTTTAAATTGTTTTCAAGTGCAACAAGTAAAAATGATATGGAAAGCATAATAAGCAATTTAACGGCAGATCTTAATTCAAATCTTTTATAAAATTCATTTAATAATATTCCGCATACTATACCTGTAATTATGCCCAATATAATTGAAACCGGTATCTGTAAAAAACTGAAAACCGATACGGTGCCTTCTGTTGAAAGTGCAAGTAATGCTGTAAATATTACTATTACAAATACATCGTCAGCAGAAGCGCCTGCCAATATAAGCTGTGGTATGGATTTTTTTGTACCGTAGCCTTCCTCCATAATTTTAATCATTCTGGGAACTATGACAGCCGGTGAAACTGCACCAAGTACAGCACCCATTAATGCTGCATCTACAGTCGAAATATTAAATATTTTAGGAGCTATGAGGGTAGTGGCTGTTATTTCAAAGCAGGCAGGTACAAAGCACATCAGTATTGCAGATAAGCCTACTTTTTTTAAGTCGCTTATATTAAGAGTAAGACCTGCTCTTGAAAGTATTATAACAAGGGCAAACTGTCTTAAATCTGCTGCAATATTTAAAACACTGCCGTCAATTAAATTCAGACAATAAGGTCCCGTAATAATTCCTGCTATTATCATTCCCATAAGTGAAGGCAAACGAAATCTTTTAAATATTTCACCCAAAAATAATCCTGATAAAAATATAACTGCAAGTCCTGTTAACATAATAAATAATCCTCCTGAAAATAAAATAAAAAAAGCTGATACTCCTGTGAAAACACAGAAGTCATCAGCTAAAACGCGGTTTAGACATTAATGTCAGGGGAGACATTCATTCCCTGTAATTAGTATATCATAAATTTGTTATTTGTCAATATAATTTTAAGAGGTGATTGCATGATTAAGCTTATTGTTAAATTTAAAACTGTTCCGTCAAATTATAAAATTCTGGAGCTATTATCCGATAATTTTGCCATAATACTTGCTGATATAAAAAGTGTAAGTACTGATGAAAATATTATACAGTATGAGGTTCCGATATATACTTATCCAATGCTTGCAGAAAGCAAGACAAGAAGCTGTATAACTATAGGAAATGAAAATGTGGGAGGGCTTACAGGCAAAGGAGTAATAATTGGTATTATTGATTCAGGCATCACATACAATCACAGAGAATTTGGTGACAGAATATTGTATATATGGGATATACCCGGTGACAGAGTGTATACTCAGGCGGAAATTCAGCAGGGTATTGAATTTCAGGATGTAAATGGACATGGAACTGCTGTTGCGGGTATTGCGGCAGGCAGCAGCGGTATTGCCTACAATGCGGATATTATAGCCGTTGCTATAGGAAGAGGATCAAGTGATGATATAATGAGAGGCATAAAATTTATTGCAGACAGGGCAAGAGAGTTAAACAGACCCTTTGTTATAAATATATCCTATGGTACAAATTTCGGCTCTCACAATGGACAGTCATTGTTTGAGCAGTATATAGATGAGGTAAGTCAAAACAATATAGCGTCAATAGTTATAGCCAGCGGTAACGAGGGTGACAAGGCTCATCATTACAGCGGTGTGGGAAGCGGTACGGTAGAATTCAGTGTCGGCAGCAGTTTAAAATCCGTAAAGCTGGAGTTATGGAAAAATTTTATGTACGGTATGACTATAGAAATATTTTCTCCTAACGGAAACACAACATCTGTGTTAAGCGGAAGAGATATACTCTATAGCCAGATTTTGCAAAATACAAATATAACAATTAACATTGAAATACCAACACCAAGTATAATTGAGGAAAGAGTAAGTATTGAGCTCACAGGTTTGAATTTTGTAGACAGCGGGATATGGCAGATGAGAATAAGTACCGATGAAGAAGCGACATATGATATATGGCTGCCGGTAAGTGAAGGAGTAGACGAAAATACAATTTTTTTAAGTCCTAATATTTTTACTACACTTACAATACCCTCCACATCCTTCAGAGCAATTACTGTGGGAGCTTATAATTCGGCTAATTATACTTTGGCAAGCTTTTCCGGGAGAGGAAATACAAGAGAGGTTGTATTTACAAAGCCTGATATTGCTGCTCCCGGTGTAAATATAAGAACTGCATCCAATACAGGGGGATACGATTATTTTACGGGCACAAGCTTTGCTGCTCCTTTTGTAAGCGGTGTGGCTGCATTGCTTATGGAATGGGGTATTGTCAATAAAAATGATGAGGAAATGTATGGTGAGCGTATAAAGGCATTAATCAGAAAATATGCAATAAGGGACAGTAACAGAACTTATCCCAATAGAGAATGGGGTTATGGCAGATTATGCTTTAAAAATATATATGATAATTTAGGAGGAATTATTGGCATGAGTGTTGAAGAAGAAGCTTTATCCCAGGATTATGTTGCTCTTATTTTTGAAAAGAGTGATGAAACATTCAGAAATATGGTTAACATGGGTGTTTCAAACTGTAATATGAATTTTGGAAATTATGCAATAATATATGTACCAATAACAAATTATGAGCTTTTGCTTACCAATTCACAGATAGGAAGCGGTATAAGAAGCGCAACACCTATTTTATTGGGTTTACTTGATAAAAATTTTACCATTCCCGAAAATCTGACCAGTGTACAGAATTTACCTGCTGATTACAGAGGAAACGGCGTTCTTGTGGGTATAGCTGATACGGGAATTAATGTAAATGACCCTGCATTTAAATATGAAAACGGTGAAAGCAGAATATACTCAATGTGGGTTCAGGAAGATAATGAAAGCTCAGAGGGAGTTTGCTTTGGAAGAGAATATACAAGAGAGGAAATTACAAACGGTGAGGTTAATATACAGGGGGATACAGTACATGGTACAAATTTAGCTAAAGCTGTTCAGAAAGTAGCACCCGATGTTGAGTTTGTAATAGTAAAGCTAAAGGAAGCAAAGAATTATTACAAAAGACAGCTTGGTATAAGGGAAAACATAAGCGCTTTTGAATCGTCTGATTATATGCTGGCAATTGACTATATTTTAAAAAAGGCAAGTGAAACAAAAAGACCTGCATCGATATTAACAGGTATCGGAAGTAATCAGGGAGGTCATGATAACCAAAACATACTTGAAATTTATTTATCATCTCTTTCCTTAAATAATGGAATATCAGTGACAACAGCAGTTGGAAATGAAGCGTTAAGTGCAAGGCATACATCTTTTGAAATTAACAGTGACAGAGGATATGAGGATGTTGAAATAAGTGTTGGAGAAAACACCAATGATTTTACCCTTTGGATGTGGAGTGATATAACTGACAGAGTAGATGTTG
This sequence comes from Clostridia bacterium, assembly GCA_030524425.1. Lineage (GTDB taxonomy): Bacteria > Bacillota > Clostridia > Lachnospirales > CAG-274 > Gallispira. Next base: position 12,722 of record JAUNGN010000035.1, read on the forward strand.
CAATTATACCGCCAATCGGAAATGAAATAGGAAGAATAGAAGCAAGAAACAATTTTATAAATACTTATACCCTTAACTTAACAAATACGACCGTGAGAGTTGAATACAGAATTCCTCTTTACAGAACAAGCACGCAGGAAACAATAATATCTATAAAAGGGGCAGTGCCCGGTATATGGAAAATAAGAGTATTTGGCAATACGGTCTTGGGAAGAGTTAATGCATGGCTGCCTATATCAGGTTTTGCAAGAGATATAAGATTTTTATCACCAAGCGTAAATACGACTATTGTTACGCCATCTACGGCAAATTCCGTAATGTCTGTGGGAGCCTATGATACAATAAACAACAGAATGATAGCATCATCAGGCAGAGGACCTACAAGAGACGGAAGATTAAAGCCTGACTTTGTTGCACCGTCAAATTCATCTACGAGTATAAGTGCTGCTATTTCAGCAGGAGTAGCTGCCTTATTGCTTGAATGGGGTCTTGTAAGAGGAAATAATCTTACTATAAATACAATAAGTATTAAGTCATATATAATGCAGGGTGCAGTGCCTTTGGATAAAAATGATATTACACCTAATAATATATGGGGATTTGGTGCAATAAATCTTTATAATATCTTTGACAAATTATAGAATATGATGTAAAATTAAAAGATAGTTTTGTAAAAAGATAAATATTCTATTGACAAATATTTTATATGTGATATAATTATTTCAGTTTACCGCTTTAACATGATAAAGTGGAGCGTATATATTAAGGAAGGATTGGAATATGTTAATTAGTAAATTGCATACACCTGAGGGTGTTAAGGATTATTTACCTCTTGAATGTGCGTTAAAGAAAAAAATTGAGGATAGTGTTGCGGGAGTGTTTAATAACTATGGCTATTTGCCTGTAACAAGTCCTACATTTGAATATAATGACGTATTCTGCGGTATGGGCGGTGTAAAGGATAACAGAGTATTTAAGTTTCTTGACAAGGATGGCTCTTTATTGGTTTTAAGACCGGATATGACACCTGCCATTGCAAGAATTGCCGCAACTGCTTACAGTAAAAAGGATTTACCGCTAAAGTTTTGTTATATTGAAGGAATGTTCAGAACAAATGAGAATTATCAGGGCAAATTAAGAGAGTTCACTCAGGCAGGTATTGAATTTTTAGGTATCAACTCTATTGAGGCTGATGCGGAAGTGGTTTCAGTTGCCATTAATTCTCTTCTTGAAGTTGGTATAAGAAATTTCAAAATTGACTTAGGTCACGCTTTATTTTTAAAGGGTGTTATTGAGGAATCAAATGTAAGCGATGACATTGCTGCAGAAATACAAAAGAATATTATTAAGAAAAATTATGTTGCTGTAAATGAGCTTGCTGAAAATATTTCAAATGAAAATATTAAGTATATTTTACAGGAACTGCCATTGTTAATAGGTGATTTAAGCATTATTGATAATGTAAAGAACAAAGTAAGCAATGAAAAATCAATAAAATCAATTAATTATCTTTCTGAATTATATTCAATATTAAAGGAAATGGGCTTTGAAAAATATGTGTCATTTGACTTAGGTGTAATCGGTTCAATGGATTATTACACAGGATTAATATTCAGAGGATATGCAAAAGGCTCAGGTGCTTCTATATTAGATGGCGGACGTTATGATAATATGGTGGAAAAGTTTGGTGCAAATATGCCTGCCGTAGGCTTTGCGTTAAAGGTAAACGAGCTTATGAAAACTATGGATTTATCCGAAGCGGACAGCAATAAATATCTGATTGTCTATGATAAGGCTGACAGAATTAATGCTTTCAAAACAGCTGATATATTAAGAAAAAATAATATTTCTGCTGAGTGTAGTTTTTTAGGTGAAAATATAGATGTAAACAGGGAATATGCCTTGAATAAAAATATAAACAATATTTTAAAGACAGATAATAATAAATTAACCCTTTTAAATTTAAAGGACAACAGTGAAATTGACATTACAGTTGATTGTCTTATAACAAAGGAGGCAAAATAATGGAATACTTAACTTTTGCCTTGGCTAAAGGCAGACTGGCCGATAAAACTATGGAGCTTTTGGAACAGATGGGTATTACCTGTGATGAAATGAAGGAAAACTCCAGGAAGCTTATATTTACAAATGAAGAGTTAAAGCTAAAATTTTTCCTTGCAAAGGCTTCTGATGTACCTACATATGTTGAAAGCGGTACTGCAGATATAGGCATTGTAGGAAAGGATACACTTCTTGAAGAAGGCAGAAATCTGTATGAGGTTTTAGACCTTAAAATGGGTAAGTGCAGATTTGCCGTTGCAGGTTATAAGGAAATTCAGGATAAACTTGATAATTCAATGGATTTGGTTGTTGCTACAAAGTATCCCAATATTGCAAAGGAATATTTCTACCAGAAGAAGCATCAGACTATTGAAATTGTAAAGCTTCACGGAAGTGTTGAGCTTGCACCTATTGTGGGACTTAGTGATGTTATAGTAGATATTGTTGAAACAGGCTCTACATTAAAGGCTAACGGACTTGAAGTTTTGGCTGATATTTGTCCTGTATCGGCAAGAGTTGTTGTAAACAGAGTAAGTATGAAGCTTGAGCATAAAAGAATAGCTGAAATTATAGAAGGATTAAAAAAGTTGGCAGGTGAAAAACAGTGATAAATATTATTAAATATAATGATAATGAAGGAAAAAGGTTAGTTGACGCATTATTGTCACGTTCACAGCTTGAACACGGAAATGTTCAGGAAATTGTAAATGGTATTATTTCAGATATAAAGGCTAACGGTGACAAGGCTTTATTTGAATATACAAAGAAATTTGACAGGTTTGATGTAAACAGGGATAACATTCTTGTAACTGAGGAAGAAATAAAAGAGGCTTATAATCAGGTGGATTCTGACCTTGTAAGAGTAATTAAAAAGTCTGCCGAGAGAATTGGCGCATTTCACGAAAAGCAGAAAATGAACAGCTGGCTTGAACCAAGCAAAAACGGTGAAATGTTAGGTCAGCTTATAAGACCTTTGCAGAGAGTAGGTGTGTATGTTCCGGGCGGAAAGGCTGCATACCCTTCAAGTGTATTAATGAATATTATTCCTGCCAAGGTAGCAGGTGTTGAAGAAATTGTTATGACAACTCCTCCGTCAGCAGAAGGCAAGGTAAGTCCTACAACTATTGTAGCGGCTGATATTGCAGGTGTTCATAAAATATATAAGGCAGGAGGAGCACAGGCTGTTGCGGCCCTTGCTTTCGGTACTGAATCAATACCAAAGGTTGATAAAATTGTCGGTCCGGGTAATATTTTTGTGGCTCTTGCTAAAAGAAGCGTTTACGGTTTTGTAAACATTGACTCTGTTGCCGGTCCAAGCGAAATACTTATACTTGCAGATGAAAGTGCAAATCCAGTCTATGTGGCTGCTGACTTATTGTCACAGGCTGAACATGATGAGCTTGCTTCTGCTGTTCTAATTACTGATTGTGAAGAATTGGCTTATAAGGTACAGTCAGAGGCTGCAAAACAGACAGCAGTGCTTGAAAGAAAGGAAATAATTGAAAAATCCTTAAATAACTATGGTGCAATTATTGTAGTCAAGGACTTTGATGAGGCTTGCAGATTGTGCAATAAAATTGCTCCGGAGCATATGGAGGTTTCTACTAAAGAGCCTTTCAGCCTATTGCCTAAAATTCAGAATGCAGGTGCAATTTTCTTGGGACATTATACTCCTGAGCCTTTAGGCGACTATATGGCAGGTCCTAATCACGTATTGCCTACTGGAGGTACGGCAAGATTTTTCTCACCTCTTTCTATTGATGATTATATTAAAAAGTCAAGCATTATATCATTCAGTAAAGAAGCCATGCAGGAACTAGGGCCTGATGTAGTTAAGTTTGCTGAGGCTGAGGGTCTGACTGCACATGCTAATTCCATTAAGGTAAGATTGTAAGTAAAATTTGCAAGGCTAAGGAGGAATTGTTATGGACAGAATATCTGTAATTGACAGAAAAACTTATGAAACAAAAATACATATGCGTCTTGACATTGACGGCAGCGGTGTAAATAGCATAGATACAGGCATTGGTTTTTTTGACCATATGCTTACTCATATTTCAAAGCATGGTTTTATGGATTTGGATTTAAAGGCTGACGGTGATTTGGATGTGGACTGTCACCATACAGTTGAGGATGTGGGTATTGTTTTAGGCAAGGCTATTGCTGAAGCTTTAGGAGATAAGGCAGGAATTAAGAGATACGGTCAGGCTATTGTGCCTATGGATGAAACTCTTGTACTTTGCGCAATTGATTTTTCGGGAAGGTCTTATTTAAACTTTGATGCTGAATTTACTATGTCAAGTCTTGGACTTTTTGACACGGAAATGGTTGAAGAGTTTTTCAGAGCGGTATCAGATAACTGTGGCATGACATTACATATAAAGGTACTTGACGGCAAAAACAATCACCATATAGCAGAAGGAATATTTAAGGCTTTCGGCAGAGCCATGGATATGGCAACTCAAATTGATGAAAGAATTGACGGAGTATTATCTACAAAAGGAATGTTGGAATAATGATAGCTATAATTGATTATGGAATGGGAAATTTAAGAAGTGTTCAAAAGGCACTTGAATTTGTTGGTCAAAAAGCAGTTGTTACCGGCGATATAAAGGAAATGGAGAGGGCGGACAAGCTTGTTTTACCGGGGGTGGGTGCCTTTGGTGACGCTATTTCTACAATAAGAGAAAAGGGCATTGACAAAATTATTTATGATGGCGTGAGCAAGGACAAGCCTTTTCTCGGTATATGTCTTGGTATGCAGATGGTTTTTGATAAAAGCTATGAATATGGTGAATATGAGGGACTTGGACTTATACCGGGAGAAATTAAGCTTTTGCCTGATAATGTTAAGAAGCCTCATATAGGCTGGAATAATTTAAATATAAAAAAGAGAGCACCATTGTTTGAAAATACAGGTGAAAGCCCTTATGTTTATTTTGTTCATTCCTATTATCTTGAAACAGACGCACCGGTAGTATCTGCTACAACTGATTATGGCAAGGAAATACAGGTTGCTGTACAAAAGGATAATATTTTTGCCTTGCAGTTTCACCCGGAAAAAAGCGGTGATATAGGGCTTGAAATTTTAAAGAGTTTTGGAGGAATATAATATGCAAATTTATCCTGCTATTGATATAATAGACGGTAAGGCAGTAAGACTGTCCCAGGGCAGTTTTGATGATGTTACCGTATTTAATGATACACCTGCCGATGTGGCAAAGGATTGGGTTGATGCAGGTGCAACATATATACATATTGTTGACCTTGACGGTGCAAGATATGGCAAAACCTTTGTTATTGATATCATTAAGGATATTAAGTCAAAATTTGATATTAAAATAGAAACAGGCGGCGGAGTAAGAACAATGAAGGACATTGACGACAGAATCGAAGCAGGTGCATCAAGAGTTATTATTGGTACTGCTGCCGTTAAAAATCCGGAGCTTGTTAAAGCTGCTGCTGAAAAATACGGTGACAAAATAGCAGTAGGCGTAGATGCCAAAAATGGTATGGTAGCCATATCAGGCTGGGAGGAAGTCAGCGATATTTCAGCAGTTGACCTTTGTCTTAAAATGAAGGGGTACGGTGTTAATACTGTAATTTATACTGATATTTCAAAGGACGGCATGATGTGCGGTCCGAATATTGAGTCAACTAAGGACTTAATCGAAAAAACAGGTATGGATATTATTGCATCGGGCGGTGTTTCAAAAATGGAAGATATTGAAAATGTAAATAATATAAATGCTGCCGGTGTTATTATAGGAAAGGCACTTTATAACGGTGCTCTTGATTTAAAGGAAGTTATAGATAAATTTGAATAATGGAGTGGTTTGATGGAAAAAACAGAGACTTTAAAGTCTAAAATGGTTCAATATGTTTTTTCTTATTTGCTGATAACTGTTGGTGCTGTTATAGCTGCATTTGCTATTGAGGAGTTTTTGGTTGCAAAGCAGATTTTAGACGGCGGTATTGTAGGTATATCAATTATTTTAAGTCAGCTTACAAGATTAAAGCTAAGTTACTTTATTGTAATTTTAAATATTCCATTTCTTATTTTAGGATGGAGGCTGTTGGGAAAAACATTTGCTTTTAAGGCTACATATGCAATGATTATATTTTCAATATTTCTTGTCGTATTTGAAGAAATGGAGGAGGTTACGGATGATCCTCTCTTAGCTACCGTTTACGGCGGTTTGTTTTTAGGTCTTGGTGTAGGCTTAATAATGAGATCAGGCGGCTGTGTTGACGGTCTTGATACGGTTTCATTGCTTTTGAGCAAAAAAACGCAGTTTTCAACAGGTCAGATTATATTATTTTTTAATCTTATTATTTATTCCTGTGCCGGCTTTATTTTTGGCCCTGACAGAGCATTGTACAGTGTGCTTACATATTTTATTACTTCAAAGGTTATAGATATTGTGGAAACAGGTCTTGAGCAGGGCAAGGCTGTTATGATAATAACCGAAAACGGTGAAAGAATTGCAGACACCATATATAAATCTCTTGGAAGAACAGTTACACTTCTTGAAGGTGAAGGGCTTATAAGCGGTAAAAAAATTGTTTTATACTGTGTTGTAACACGTATTGAGCTTAGTGAGCTTAAAAGAATTGTTAAAGAGGATGACGGTTCTGCCTTTATGACAATATCAGATGTATCGGAAATAGTAGGTACACATATTAAAAAGAAAAAGGAATAGAATGGAGATATAGCTATGCATACTAAACGTATAATACCCTGTCTAGATGTAAATAACGGCAGAGTTGTCAAGGGTGTAAATTTTGTCAATTTAAGAGATGCAGGTGATCCTGTTGAGGTTGCCGCAATGTACAATAAATCATTAGCTGATGAAATAGTATTTTTGGATATAACAGCTTCATCTGATGACAGAAATATTATGCTTGATGTAGTATCAAGAACTGCAGAGCAGGTGTTTATACCTCTTACGGTAGGGGGAGGCATAAGGTCAGTTGAGGATTTCAGAAGAATATTAAGTGCAGGTGCCGATAAAATAGCAGTTAATTCAGGTGCTCTTAAAAGACCTGAATTAATAAATGAGGCGGCTGAAAAATTTGGCAATCAGTGTGTTGTCGTTGCTATAGATGCCAAAAGACGTGATGACAACGGCTTTGATGTATATTTAAACGGCGGCAGAGTCAATACAGGCAAGGATGCTGTTGAATGGGCTGCAGAGGCTGAAAAGAGAGGTGCAGGAGAGATACTTTTGACAAGTATGGATTGTGACGGCACCAAAGCAGGCTATGATATTGAGCTGACAAGGGCTATAAGTGATGCCGTATCTATTCCTGTTATTGCGTCAGGCGGTGCAGGAACAATGGAGCATTTTGCTGAGGCTCTTACAGACGGAGGTGCAGAAGCAGCTCTTGCGGCAAGTCTTTTTCATTACAGAGAAATGGAAATTATTGATTTAAAGAAGTATCTTGCAGAAAAGAATATTCCTGTAAGATTGAAATAGGAGACTGAAATGGAAATTAAATTTAATAGTGACGGATTGGTTCCTGCTATTGCTCAGGATTATGAAACCAAAGAGGTTTTAATGCTTGCCTATATGAATCAGGAGGCTTTTGACTTAACTGTTAAGACAGGTAAGGCTGCGTATTTCAGCCGTTCAAGACAAAGCCTTTGGATTAAAGGCGAAACAAGCGGTCATTATCAGCACGTTAAGGAAATAAGATATGACTGTGATTGTGACACTATATTGCTTTTAATTAAGCAGGACGGTGCAGCCTGTCATACAGGCAATTATTCCTGCTTTTACAGAAAATTAGAGGATTTTAAGGGGGAAGAATAAAATGGCAGATTTAGGCGAAATGTTACTTAAGGAATATGAGGTAATTAAGGACAGAAAAGAAAATATGCAGGAGGGTTCATATACCTGCTATTTATTTAATAAAGGCATAGATAAAATTTTAAAAAAGATTGGAGAGGAAGCGACAGAAACAATTATTGCTGCAAAGAACAGTGATAAATCCGATATTGTAGGTGAAATATGTGATGTACTTTTCCATACTGAAGTTATGATGGTTGAAAAGGGAATTACATGGGAGGATATTGCAGATGAGCTTGCAGCAAGAAGAGCTAAGGAAAATATGAATGTTGAAAAGGAAGCCAAGAGAAAGGCTGAAAACAGAACTGACGAATGTAATATTGATTAATATTTTTTTGACAGCTTTTGAAAAAATTGGCTGATTATTTGTTTAATTATCAGACAAAATAATAGTGTACCAACAAAATATTATTTTTTAGGAGGTAACTAAAATGTCTGGTAGTAATAGTGGTAGTAACAGAGTAAATGTTCCTGAAGCGAGAGAAGCTATGGATAAGTTCAAGTATGAGGTTGCATCTGAAATTGGTGTTCCTTTAAAGAAGGGTTATAATGGTGACTTAACTTCTGCTCAGAATGGCTATGTAGGCGGCTATATGGTTAAGAAAATGATTGAAGAGCAGGAAAAGAGAATGGCTAATCAGGAATCTTAATTCTGAAAACTAAAAATTAAAATTAAATTTAGCAATTATATTATAATTGCAGAAAGAGCCGGTGTTAATTTAATACCTGCTCTTTTTTTGTTGAAAAGACAGTATAATACTGTTATAATTATATAAGAATTAATAACCATGGAACAATAACAGTCAGCATCATATAGATTATGGTGGAATGGAAGCTTTAATATTGGTGAAAATATAAGAAAAAATATTAATATAGCAATGGGTAAAAAAACAACAAAATAAGCCTGTCACCATTCTGTTTACAGTTATGCTTTAAGTGTTTCTTTACTTATTATTAAGTTTAAGTTATATTTATACTGTAAATAACAAAATGGAGGTTGATTTATATGAGTAGCTTTGGTGAAAACCTTAAAAGAATAAGGGAAAGCAAAAATTTGACACAACAAAATTTGGCAGATCATTTGTATGTAACAAGGCAGGCGGTTTCAAGATGGGAATGTGGTGCAAGATATCCCGATTTTATTACAACTAAAAAAATTTCAAAAATTTTAGATGTATCTATTGATGAGCTTATGCGTGACGAGGACCTTAAAAATTATGAGGATATAAAAAAAGCAGACAAAAGAAAAATAATTACGGTTCTGTTTTCCATAGCAGTTTTATTTAATATAGCTTACACTTTAATTAGTACATTAATACTTTTAAGTCAATTTAATTTTTGGCAGCTTAAAGTTGAAGTTGGATTTAAGATTTTTCAATCTGCTTTTAATACGGCTGTACTTATATTTATATTCATACTGTATATAAGAAAAAACTTGAGCCTAAGCATATAGGAATATCAATAACACTGTGTTTCATGGCATCAATACTTAAAAACTTTTTAGTATTTATATTTTATAGGGATGTATTAATAACACCATTAATACCGATTCTTAAAAGTGTATTTTTTGTTATAAATATAAAAATGGGTCTATCCCAAAATTTGTGTAAACCTCTAAACTGATGTATAATAAAAATAATC
>JAUNGN010000007.1 GCA_030524425.1 Clostridia bacterium
ATCTCTGTTGCATTATTTGCCAGAAGCTGTCGGATACACAGAAAATTTTAAAGCGCCGAAATTTACTCACAATAACAATTTCTTACATATAAATCCTATATTTAAGCGAGATGTTTTACATTGCCAAAAAATATTTACTATGCCCGGTAACATATGCGGTTCACTCATAAAATTAGGCAAATCTCTTCAGCATAGGGGACTGTCCCCTATGCTGGGTTCTCACGGGTTATGTTACAAATCTATTTCATTAAAAATTTTTACGGCATCCCTTATATCAATAATGCCATCATTATTGTAATCAGCCGCTTTTCTGTTAAACACACTATTGTCCGCTATTCCTGAAGTATATTTAAGTACAAGAGCAATATCACCATTATCTATACTCTCATTCATATCCACATCACCAAATACAAAACAAATTTCCGTAATTTTATTGGTTTCATAATCTATTTCATAATATATGCTGTTATCCACTGACATATAGCCCGTAAAATATGTATTTAAAAAATCAAAAGTACATTCATTTATATTATACACTGTTTTAGGTATGTTTATATTACTCCACTTGGTGTTTGCCCTGTTTGCAACAAATATGCATCCCTTTTCCATATTTTCATTACCCTCTGCTATATCAATATTCCCCTCGTACTGATTAGGTATATACCAAAGACTTTTCATATCCTTTGAATACAAAATACCATCAACTGTTTTATAATTTTCATTTGTATCCTTTACACCAATTTCATTTATTGTGGTATAAACATAGATTGCAACAGAAAGACTGTTTCCGTTTTGATTTAAAACATTTTCAGGTACTTCGGTGCTTATTATATAACTATCGGGCAGTATAATTTTTTTAAGATATCCAGCTCTTGAAAATGCCATTTCATCAATTTGTGTAACTCCTTCAGGAATTTCAAATATTGTATCTGTCTTACCTCTTGGATAGGCAACCATTCTTGTCATATCCTTAGAATAAAGAACACCATCAACAGCCGTAAAATATTCACTGCCCTCCTCTACCTGAAAAGCAGTAAAACTTGTATTCTTTCCCAAATCATAAAAAACGTGACATCCATATCCCGTATTCTCACTTACATTATAATCTCCGCCTATTACCTCAACTGTAGACGGAATTGTAATTACAGTATTATTTATTCCCGTCATATGATTAAAAGCTCCGTCAGATATTACTTCAAGACCTTCAGGCAAATTCAATTCCGTTACTTTTGTGGCATATTGAAAAGCAAAACAGCCTATTTTCTTCAATGTTGAAGGAAACTGAATCTCATTTATAGCTGACATATAGCCTGAATATGATGTAAATGCAAAATCTCCTATTTCACTTACACCTTCCTCAAATATAACTGCACCGTTTAATGACCTGCAAAAATAAAAGGCCATATCTCCTACTTTATATACGCTGCCAGGAATTGTTATTCCACCACTAATGTTCACACACTGATAAAAGGCAGCCTCCCCAATATAATTAAGAGTATCGGGAAAGACTATTTCACCCTCTAATTCACTGCAGCCAAAAAAAGCCTGACTATCTATTCTTTCAAGAATATTGTTAAATTTAACTGACTTAATATTTGAATTTCTGAAAGCATAAGCACAAATTTCCTTTGTGTTTTCAGGTATAACAACATCATCTGCCAGAGATGTATAAGCAAAAGCTGCACCGCCTATTTCTTCTATGCTGTCCGGAAAAGCTGCCGTTGTAAGTTCGCTTATATCATAAAAAGCAAAGTGTCCAATGTTTAATATGCCCTCTGAAATACTTACACTGCTTATACCTGTCAAATCGGAATTGCCATAAATAATGTTTTCGTATTCATCATTTACATAATATCCTCCAACACCTGTTATAATTTTTCCATTATAAAAGTTTGGTACAACAACATCAGATGAACTTCCATTGTATGTATAAAGAATATGTCCATCCTCTGAGGCTGTCCACATTCCATTTTCAGCCTCAACAATTTTTACAATATTTTTATTTATTTTGTCCGTTGAATTATTATCTGTATTAAACTGAATTTCTACAGATGAACCACTCAACACAATTTCATTGTTATCAATATATTCATAAACATACCCATTTTCATCAGGCTGTGATTTTATTTCATAAAAAGTTCCATTAATTACTGCACTAATATTATCGGGATAAACACTTCCTTCATATTTAAAAAGCATTGCTTTTATATTATTATCGTCACTATATACACTCTTTAAAACAAAATCCGAATTAATGTCTTCATTAGAAATTAACATTATATTATTAACAGACTTTTCGGTTTCGATAAGCTCTTTGCTTATACTGTAATTTTCTAAATTTTCAGCATCGGGAACTTCGCAAATAAATTCATTTCCGTATACAACAAAATTTATAATTAAAACACATAACACAAATGTAATAAAGCCTGCAATTCTTTTTATATACATATTTACCTCCAAATAACCATAAAACTATTCCCTAAATATTTTTAGCTTCTTTATAATGGGGTATCTTTTTTTAGCAGATCCCATAATTGTAATAAGCTCTTTAAAGCTTCTTTCTCCCGTAAAAAGACGTTTTATAAACCTTCCGGGAATATAAGTACATGCAAACAAAGATACAAACTTATTTTTTCTGGCAAAATTGCCATCTTCAAGTATATTTTTTATAAATTCATCACAAGCCTTATCATCAGCATCTTTGCACCAAATACACTTTTCAAAAGGAAGACCAATATATTTACAGCACATTTTAGTCAGAACCTTTGTAAAATTTAGTATTTTATATTCTCTTAGAATAGGCTCAAGCTCCTTTTGCCATACATCAGCAGTAAGTTCATTATTTACAAACATTGCCCAATCCGTAATCTGCCTTAAACAAATTCCACTGCCAAGGTGATGAATAATATAAGGAAGAAGAATTAAACCATTATGCTTAGTTTCAGGCTTAGGATAGTTAATTGCCGCAGTACAGCACAGGGGACAGTCCCCTATGCTGTACTATGCTTCAGGTTTTATAATTATATTTGCATTTTCAATACCATTTTCCATATCAAGAACGCACTTAATCGTCTTCTCAGCCATATTAGACACAACTTCTCTTGAATAAAAAGCAGTGTGAGGCGTAAGAATTACATTGGGAAAAGATCTTAAAACAGCCATTTGTCTGTTTACAATGCAATCTCCCATTCTGTTTGCATAATAAAGCCCTGTTTCATCCTCAAGAACATCAAGTGCTGCACTTTCCACCTTGCCATTTTCAAGATTAACTATAAGTGCATCTGTATCTATAAGTCTGCCTCTTGCTGTATTTATTATAATAACGCCCTTTTTCATTTTTTCAAAGGCATCTGCATTCAGTAAATGATGATTTTCATCGGAGCCCGGCGTATGAAGTGTTATAATATCACTGCATTTTAAAAGTGTATCAAAATCCACATACTCTGCAACATTTTTAATTTCATCATTTTCATAAGGGTCATAGGCAAGTATTTTGCATCCAAAACCCACCAATCTTTTTATAACAGCCCGTCCAATGTGACCTGTTCCCACAATTCCAACAACACAATCCTTTAAATTCTTGCCTATTTTACCCATTAAAGTATAATCCTGTACCTCTGACCTTTTTAAAATATGCCCCATTTTCTTACAGCACATCATCATTAACATAACAGAATAATCTGCAACAGTATCAGGCGGATAGCTTACATTTGATACACCTATCCCCACAGACTTTGCATACTCAAGCTCAATATGGTCAAATCCTATGGAACGGGTAGAAAAATACCTTACTCCAAGACTTTTAAACCGATCAATCATTACCTTGCCAATATGGCATGGTGTAAAGCTTACTGCATCATATCCCTCAGCTAGGATTGCATTTTCGTAACTTGGGTATTCAGGCGAATAATCATACTCAACATTATATTTTTTTGCAAACTCATCAAAATATTCTTTTTCATCAAATTCCCTAAAACAATAAATAAAAAACTTCATAATTAAAACCTCTTTGTTTAATTTATAATTCACTTATATTTAATAAAAATATATTGTCAACTAAACATAATATAATAATAACATAATAATATTAATTTATCAATGTTACGCTTAAATTTAACAATCTGCCAACATATGCATAATAATCCTTTTACAAAAAAACTGCCTCAAGGAATTTAATTCCTTAAGACAGTCAATTTTAATTAGCTTTAGAAGATTTAGCGTATTCAATCGCTCTTGTTTCTCTGATAAGATTAACCTTAATGTTGCCCGGATATTCTAATTCATTTTCAATTTTCTTAGCAATATCCCTTGCCATTAATACCATATCATCATCAGATACCTTTTCAGGTACTATCATAACTCGCAACTCTCTACCGGCTTGAATTGCGAAAGATTTTTCAACTCCATTAAATGAATCTGCAATTCCTTCAAGGGACTGCAAACGCTTAATATATGTTTCAAGAGTCTCACTTCTGGCTCCCGGTCTGGCAGCAGAAATAGCATCAGCAGCCTGTACCAACACAGCAATAATACTTTGCGGCTCAACATCTCCATGATGTGACTCAACAGCATTAATAACTATATTAGACTCCTTATACTTTCTGCATAATGCAGCACCAAGCTCAATATGTGTTCCTTCCATATCTTGGTCAATTGATTTACCAATATCATGCAACAAACCGGCTCTCTTAGCAAGGGTTACATCCTCACCAAGTTCAGCAGCCATAACACCACATAAATGAGAAACTTCTATGGAATGCTGTAAAACATTTTGTCCATAACTGGTTCTATACTTCATCTTACCTAAAAGACGAATTAATTCAGGATGAAGACCATGAACACCTGTTTCAAATGTTGCACTGTCTCCTGCCTCTTTCATAGCGGCCTCAACCTCAGTCTTAGCCTTATCAACCATTTCCTCTATTCTTCCCGGATGAACACGGCCATCAATAATAAGCTTTTCAAGAGCAATTCTGGCAATTTCTCTCTTCATAGCTCCAAAGCCCGATAATATAACAGCCTCAGGCGTATCATCAATAATAAAGTTAATGCCTGTTAATTGTTCTAATGTTCTGATATTTCTACCTTCACGACCAATGATTCTACCTTTCATTTCATCATTAGGTAAATTAACTACAGATACAGTTGTTTCAGCAACATGGTCTGCAGCACAGCGCTGGATAGCATCTGCAACTATTTCTTTAGCTCTCTTATCAGCCTCAGACTTTGCCTCTGCTTCCATTTCCTTAATCATTACAGCAGTTTCATGCTTAACATCACTCTTAACACTTTCAAGTATATATTCCTTAGCCTCTTCAGTAGTTAATCCGGAGATACGTTCAAGTTCGGCAAGTTCCTTATCTTTAAGAGCCTCAACCTCCTTACGCTCATTTTCAATAGCTTCAAGCTTATTGTTGAGCTGTTCCTCCTTCTTTTCAAGAGAAGCAGTTTTCTTGTCAACTGCATCTTCCTTTTGAGTGATACGTTTTTCAAGGCGCTGTATCTCATTCTTTCTATCCTTACATTCCTTTTCAACTTCATTTTTTGTCCTAAGTGCTTCTTCTTTTGCCTCTATAAGAACTTCCTTTTTGGTAGCCTCTGCATTTTTACGAGCCTCCAGCTTAATATTTTCAGCTTCTCTTTCGGCAGAGCCTATCTCAGCTTCAGCAAACTTTTTTCTGATATATTTACCAATAGCTATACCAATTAATAACGAAATTAAAACGGATGCAAAGACTATACATAACCAGATGATTGTTAATGTATCCAGTCTAAACACCTCCTATTAAATTTTCAAAGTTCAAATATACAATACACATAAAGTATCAGAAAGACAATCCTCTGCAGCTAATTGAGGATTGAGTTTCTGATTACCTTAAACATGTAAAAAAGAATATATGTAATAATGCACGTATACATACATTCCTCATTGTTACATATCTATTTTATTACTTTTTCAGCAAATTGTCAAGTAAATAAGCCCCTTAAATTCGACTTTTCTCAATTTCATAATAATCAAATTTAGATGTAACTATTGTATTCAGTTCAATTTCAACATTATACTTTTTCTTTATTAAATTACAGCCGTATTTAAGAGCCTCAATAACGGCAGAGTTTGATGATATTTTAATATAATTATAAATTGTGGATGCAGCTATACTGATAATTTTGTTATTAATATTATCAGCTAAAAACGATATATCCTTAACCCTGCCAAGACCGTCACACATTGGGCATTTATGATAAATATACCGGCTTAGAGGCTTACGCTGTTTTTGCCTTGTAAGCTGCATAAGTCCGAGTTCCGTCATTCCGACAATATAGGTTTTGATTCTGTCCTTATTTAACTCAGCCTTCAGCACTTTATAAAGCTCATTATTGTTACTGCTGTCTGACATATTTATGAAATCAATAATAATCATACCATTTAAATTTCTAAGTCTTATTTGTCTGGCAATTTCAACGGCAGCCTCCTTATTTATTTTGAAATTATTTTTAATTTTTGTAGACTTACCGCTGTTCACATCTATTACAGCCATAGCCTCAGTTTCATCAATAACTATATAAGCACCGCAATCCAGCCATATTTTTCTATTGAAAAGCTTTTCTATTTGGCTTTCTATTCCATATTCCATAAATAAAGGTAAATTACCCTTATAAAATTCAGCATTCTCATATTCATGCTTTATTTTTTCGTATTCGTTACGGTCATTTATAATAACTCTGCAGTTATCATAGCTTAAATCTCTTATAACCTTATTTAAAGGATTTATTTCCTTATAAATTATTGCAGGAGCTTTAATATATTTACCCTTATTTTCAATTTCCTCCAGTATATTAATGCTGTTTTTAACTTCATCTTCTATTTCTTCATATTTACCGTTTATGCAGCCTGTTCTCATCACAATACTATATCCCGGCTTAACATATTTTTCTGCAATGGCTCTCAGATTTTCTCTGATATTATCATCAGTAATTTTTCTCGACACTCCAATTTCGCCATTATCCTTAACTGCCACACAATATGTTCCTGCTCTGCTTATATTTGTAGTAACCACGGCACACTTTTCATCATAAGCTTCTTTTGTGACCTGTACAATTATTTCCTGCCCCGGTTTAATATTCCTTGTATTTTCAATTTCAGCCTTATCATTAAGCTGTAAAAAAACAGGCTTATTTTCACCAATATTTATAAAAGCAATATTTGTAGGCAAAATTTTTTCAACTCTGCCTGCAAATATATCTCCAACACATGCCTTATTCTCCTTATCCTGTAAAATAAGCTCTGCAAGTTTTCCGTCCTCAATTAATGCTGCTCTGTAATAGGGCGAATAGCAATCTAAATAAATTCTTCTTCCAGACATAGCGGCAACAAATCTCCCTTATTATCAGTATAAAGAGTTCCCCTTAAAATATCCGTTTTTTCAAATCTGAACTCCATACCAAGTTTTGAATAAATATATTCAAGCAATACGTCAATTTTTAAGTTCCCCTGACTCCCTGTTGCAATATTTGTATAAATTTCTGTTTTATCTCCTTCATTGTCAACATATATGGTCTTTATAAACGGTCTGATATTAACTGTTTTTGTTTTCTTTTTAACAGTTCTCTCAATATTTATTTCCTCTGCCGACATAATTTCATCAACAGTTTCCTGCATGTTTTCATACTTATTATCAAGAGTTACACAATAATCTGCATAAGAAACTGCAGCCGCACAGTTTTCAGCCCTGAATTCAAGCTCTATTACCTGTAAAATATCTATACCCTCAGGTAAATTATTGTTAAGTCTTTCCTTTATTTCATCACAATCCATTTTTTCAGTAAGCTGAATATCAAGTATTTCACCTACACTGCTTACACCAAGAGCAAGGGGTACCGCAAATGTAGTAAGCTGATGGGGATTAAAGCCCCATGAATGCCCTATTGGAATACCGGCTCTTTTAAATGTTCTGTGAAAAAACTTAAGTAAATCCAAATGACCGATATAAATCATCCTGTCTGTCTTTGAAAATTCAATTCTGTATTTAATATTAGTATTGACTGCTTCCCGGCTATTCAAAACAAACACCTCCTCCAAACTGTGCCGCTCCGCAGCCGGCACACTGTTTTCTGCAATTAGGTGTGACGGTTCCAGCCTTGGCTCTCTCCATTTCCTTTATAAAGAAATTCTTGCTGACACCAATGGAAATATGATCCCAAGGCAATATTTCGTCATAACTTCTTTCTCTGTTGGCATAAAATTCCTTAGAAATGCCTGTATCTTTAAAAGCCTGCATCCATGCATCATATTTAAAAAGCTCACTCCAGCTGTCAAATTTAGCTCCAAGCTGCCATGCTCTGTATATTACCTGTCCGACTCTTCTGTCGCCTCTAGCAAGCACTCCCTCAAGAGAGCTTAATTCAGGCTCATGATAGTTATATTTAACCTGTTTTCTTGTCATACTTGTTTTAACAAATTTTTGTTTTCTCATAAACTCGTCAACAGTTGACTGTGCTGCCCATTGAAACGGAGTAAACGGCTTAGGTACAAAACAGGCAGAGCTTACAGTAACGGAAATCGGTCTGCCCTTTCTTTCCTCCTTAGGTATTTCAAAGAACTTCTCAACGATGGAGTTTGAAAGATGCACTATACCCAGTAAATCATCATCTGTTTCGGTTGGAAGACCTACCATAAAATAAAGCTTAACCCTTGTCCACCCTCCTGAAAAGGCTAAAGCACATCCATTTAATATTTCCTCCTCGGTAATGCCCTTGTTAATTACATCCCTTAACCTTTGAGTACCTGCCTCCGGTGCAAAGGTAAGCCCTGATTTTCTTACAGCCTGTACTCTTTCCATAAGGTCAAGAGAAAAAGCATCTATTCTAAGTGAAGGCAAGGAAATACTTACACTGTCCTTTGCATAATTATCTATTAAACCGTTAGCCAGTTCCACAAAGCTTCTGTAATCACCCGTTGAAAGACTTGTAAGGCTTATTTCCTCGTGACCCGAATTTTTAATTAAGGAATCGGCAAGACCTAAAAGCTTGTCACAGCCTTTTTCTCTTACAGGTCTGTAGACATAACCTGCCTGACAAAAACGACAGCCTCTTATACAGCCCCTGAAAACCTCAAGAGTAACTCTGTCGTGTACTGTTTCAATTAAAGGTACAAGCTGTTTTTCAGGATAAAAGGCAGTATCCATATCCTTGACAATAACCTTTTTAATTACATTGGGCGCATCGGGTCGGTTAGGTTTAAAGGAGGCAATTTCACCGTTTTCTTTATAAGTCACATCATAAAACTTAGGTACATATATTCCCTCTATTTTAAGGCATTTTTCCAAAAATTCTTCTTTTGTGCCGCCCTTGTTTTTAATTTCTTTGTACAAATCAAGAAATTCATCATAGCTGACCTCACCCTCACCAATATAGAAAATATCTATCATTTCAGCCAAAGGCTCAGGATTATAGGCACATGGACCGCCTGCAATCACAATTGGATCTTCTTCGCTTCTGTCCTTTGACCATATTGGAATTCCGGCAAGATTAAGCATATTTATTATATTTGTATAACTCATTTCATACTGAAGCGTAAAGCCGACAAAATCAAAGCTTTTAAGCTCGTCACCTGTTTCAAGAGCAAAAAGAGGTATATTATTTTCCCTCATTTTTTCTTCCATATCATACCATGGAGCAAAGCATCTTTCACAATAAGTATCATCTCTCCTGTTAAAGAAATAATATAGAATCTGAAGACCTAAGTGACTCATTCCTACCTCATATACATCCGGAAAGCAGAAAGCAATTCTTATATTTACATCTTCAGGTTTTTTAACAACCATATTTATTTCATTACCTATATATCTTGCAGGTTTTTCAACCTGCAGCAATATTTCCTTAAGCATTGTATATCCTCCGTAAACATTATTATTATAATTATAACACATAATGTCAAAATCATAAAGCAAAAATGTTTTAATCCAAAGAAATATGTATTATCCAATGCAATATTAAAAACAATATATAATAAAAAATTGCTCTATATAATCTAGAGCAATCATAAGTAAAAGCATTAAAATTATTGTAATATTAAATATTATACTAAAATTTTCAATTGTTATTTTCAGTCTTTGCTTCCATATAATAGCTGTAAGGATCTAAATACTTGTTATTTTCCATTATTTCATAATGCAAATGAGGTCCTGTAGAGTTACCTGTACTTCCTGTATAAGCAATAACATCACCCTGCTTTATTTTCTGATTTTTTTCTGCATTAACAGAGCTTAAATGCGCATACATTATTACATAATTGTCATAGGTTTTATATTTTATCCAATTACCATAACTTTCTGAATAACCCTTGTCAATAACAATTCCGCTTTTTACCGCTTTAGCCTCTGTATTTATAGGTACACCTATATCAATTCCCTTATGATTTTCATTTTTTCCCGTAACAGGATTATCCCTATTGCCGAAAACATCTGTTATCACTCCGCCCTCTACAGGCTGACTCCATAATTCATTGGGCGTTTCAAGTTTTTTCTGTAAATTATAATAGGAATTTTCATCAAAATTATTTAAATATTCCTTCACTTCATCACTTGGTATAAATTCATCTGTACCTGTTAAAAAACCTACACTCTTAGTCTCTGCGGCCAACTCCTTAATATTATAGGCTGTTTCCTTAATTGTTTCTACCGATGTATTGACTGTAAGATATTCCTTAACCTTATCCCCAAAACCCTCTCTGAGCTGATATGCACCTACTGCAACTATAGCCAGCCCCAAACAAATATTAAGCCTTAATATAAAATTAGCTCCTTCTTTTTTTGTTTGTTCATTTTTTTTACTATAGCCTTTACTTATTCTTCTGTGTTTTGCAGAATGATATCTTTTATCCATAAAATTCACCTCTTCATAATTATATGAAAATGTGAATACTTGTATTCCAATTATCTTGGCAGCAGTACAAAAATTACAAACATAAAAAATCCTAAAATATATAGCAAAGGACTTATTTTCTTGTCATGCTCAACAAAAATATGAATCAATACATAACTGATTACACCAATACTTACACCTATTAAAAGACTGTTTGTAAAAGGCATAAGTATCATTGTAAGAAAGGCAGGCACTGCCTCCGTTATATCCTCAAAATCTATATACTTTAAAACGCCCATCATCAGTACACCTGCCACAATAAGAGTAGTTGCTGTGGCAGCGGAAGGAACAAGGGATACCAAAGGTGTAAATGGAACTGTAGCAATAAAAAGTATACCCGTTACAACAGCAGTAAGACCTGTTCTGCCTCCTTCTACTACTCCTGTTGTGGACTCAACATAAGTTGAAACACTTGTTGAGCCTATTAATGAGCCGACAGATGTTGTTACAGCATCCACCTCAAGAATCTTTGGGGCACTTTTTTCGTTATTTAATTTACCATTTGACACATCAATATAGTTATCCATAGCTATAAACATTGACATTGTTTCAAATATATCCATTATACAAAGGGAAAATACAATTATCAGTATATTAAGTCCTGTATTAAATATGGTATCGTTGCTTGTAAAGTCTATAAGTCCATTAAAATCCAGCTTAAAGGCTAAAGCTGTAATATCTATATTATAACTGATACCAAAACCGCCGTCAGAATGTATAAGCCCTAAAGGAATAGCCGCAAATATACACAACACTTTACCGATAAATATTGCACCATGTATATGTTTTTTAATCATTATTACAATCAAAAGCACCATAAATAGTGCTAAAACTGCACTTATATTATTTTTATCTGCCATATTCGTGCCAAAAATATTTGCAAAGCTGTTATCGGCACTAAAATTAATAATATGTGCCTTCGCAAGACCTGTTGAAGCTATAAAAAATCCAATACCTGCACTAACTGCATATTTCAAATTATTAGGTATTGCCCTATGCAATTTTTCCTCCATTCCCGTAGCGGATAGAACAAAAAACAATAAACCTGACATAAAAACAAGAGCCAATGCCTGATTATAGCTATATCCAAATCCACAGCAAATAGTATATGTTACAAATGTACCTATAGCAATGCTGGGACCCTGTACAAAAGGCAAATTTACAAAAAGCCCCATAAATATTGAAGCTATGCCTGCTGCAATAAAAGCAATAGCAGTTAATGTTACAAGCATTTCACTTGCCGTAATATTGCCATAAATCAAAGCATCTTTTACAACTTCTCCATTTATTCCTATAGCTCCCGGAAATGCCTCTATAAGAATTTCAGGAACCAGCATAACCGCATATATCAAAGTAAAATAATTTGTTACTCCTGCCAAAAATTCCGTCTTAAGACTTGTATCATATTTAGATATAGAAAAATAATCATAACAAAAATTTTTAATCCCCTTAACCATAAATACCGCCTCCTATTCCTTAACCCCATATATTTATAATATCAAAAGTTCATATTCATTTCAACCCATTTTAACAATCCTTTATAGTATATCACCTTATTATATTAATTTTCATATACTTATAAAAATACCATAAAGGAGTTATTATGCTTAATATAAATAAAATGTCACCTGCCCCGCAGTCTGTTGCCTTTGCAAGAATGAGAGGAAGTTATAAATACCCGGATATAACAGGAATAGTACAATTCAATCAGACAGAAAAGGGTGTTATTGTTACTGCACGTATATTTAATCTCCCCTATAATAATGACAAATGCAGCTATGGTATATATGGATTTCATATCCACGAGGGTAACAGCTGCACAGGAAATGAGGAGGATCCCTTTGCAAATTCAAAAGCTCATTATAACCCTAATAACTGTCCTCATCCTTACCATGCAGGAGATTTACCCCCTCTCTTTGGCAATAAAGGATATGCTTATATGTCAGTACTGACAGACAGGTTTACATTAAATGAAATAATAGGCAAAACTGTCATTATACATGATCATCCTGATGATTTTAAAACTCAGCCCAGCGGTAACAGCGGTGAAAAAATTGCTTGCGGAGTAATAAGAATGTTATAAATAAATTAAATTCCATTTGGCTTATAAATGTAATTTAATAGCTGAAACAACTATATATTTACAAAAAAGGGAACGAATTAACGTTCCCTTAAAAAAGTCGGGGCGACAAGATTTGAACTTGCGACCTCTTGAACCCCATTCAAGCGCGCTACCAAGCTACGCCACGCCCCGATATATATATTTACAAGAAGCTAATGCTTCTTGTTGCTATGCTTATTTCATTTCGCATAGCTCTTTGCTGACGCAAAGAATATAACTGCCTCCGCTAATGCGTCGGTAACTTTTCGAGCAAAATCGAAAGCAAGCTTTCATTTTGCTTCTCATAAGTTATATTTCAGGATTTAAAACTTCCTGTAGCTGTGTTATCTATGCTCACACAGCCCCTGTTTCACAGGGAAATATAATACTTCGGCTAACGCCTCAGTAACCTTTCGACCAAAATCGAAAGCGAGCTTTCATTTTGGTTCTCATAGGTTATATTATATAAGATATTCAAATCAAAAGCAAGTAATACTTTTGATTTGAATATCAATTTTAACAAATTTTTCTGCTATTTCATATTTTTATTTCAATATGCTCCGTATATTTACTTGCTTACGCAAGTGAAAGCTTACGCTTTTAAATAAAAAGACTCGATAAATCGCTTTGTCTTTTCAGCACTTCTTAGCTTTTAGCCGCTATCTCATCTTTTTATTTTAAATATGCTCCGTATATTTACTTGCTTACGCAAGTGAAAGCTTACGCTTTTAAATAAAAAGACTCGATAAATCCTTTGTCTTTTCAGCACTTCTTAGCTTTTAGCCGCTATCTCCATATTTTATTTTAAATGCTTTCAGCATTTACCTTGCTTACGCAAGGCTGATGCTTCGCATCAAATAAAATACGTCGATAACAAGCCTTGCAGGGAAAAGAAAGCGAGCTTTCTTTTCTCCTGCTACGGCTTGTTACATCATTCCGCCCATTCCTGCACCGCCTGCAGGCATAGCAGGCTCAGGTTCCTTAATATCAGCAACTACTGATTCGGTAGTAAGAATAGTTGAAGCAACACTGTTAGCATTCTGTAAAGCACTTCTTGTAACCTTAGTTGGGTCAATAATACCTGCCTCAAACATATCTACATACTCTCCTGTAAGAGCATTAAAGCCACAGCCTTCCTTGCTTTCCTTAACATTATTAATAATAACAGCACCCTCAAGACCTGCATTGGCACTAATCTGACGAAGAGGAGATTCAAGTGCCTTTAATATAATAGAAGCACCTGTCTTTTCATCGCCTTCAAGACTCTTGGTAGCTTCTTCAACCGCTGTAATACAATGGATATAAGCAGAACCGCCGCCGCAGATAATACCCTCTTCAACTGCAGCCTTAGTAGCAGCAAGAGCATCCTCCATACGGAGCTTCTTTTCCTTTAATTCCATTTCAGTTGCGGCACCAACCTTAATAACAGCAACACCGCCTGCTAACTTAGCAAGTCTTTCCTGTAATTTTTCCTTATCAAATTCAGAAGTAGTTTCCTCAATCTGAGCCTTAATCTGACCAACTCTTGAAGAAATTTCACTCTTGTCCCCTGCACCATCAACAATAATTGTATTTTCCTTACTTACAGTTACACTCTTAGCTCTGCCAAGCATATCTAAAGTAGCTTCCTTTAATTCCAAACCCAACTCACTTGAAATAACTGTACCGCCTGTAAGAATAGCAATATCCTTTAACATTTCCTTTCTTCTGTCGCCAAAGCCCGGAGCCTTAACAGCTACACAGTTGAAGGTACCTCTTAACTTGTTTACAATTAAAGTTGTAAGAGCTTCACCCTCTACATCCTCAGCAATAATTAAAAGCTTGCTGCCTGACTGAACAATCTGCTCAAGAACAGGTAAAATTTCCTGAATATTGGAAATCTTCTTATCAGTAATAAGGATATATGGATTATCAAGATTAGCAACCATCTTATCCATATCAGTTGACATATAAGCTGACAAATAGCCTCTGTCAAACTGCATACCTTCAACTAACTCAAGCTCAGTTTTCATAGTCTTGGATTCCTCAACAGTAATAACACCGTCATTAGAAACCTTTTCCATAGCATCAGCAATCATAGTACCAACTTCTTCATCAGCAGCAGAAATAGAAGCAATCATAGCAATGTGCTCCTTGCCCGCAACCTTCTGACTAAGTGACTTAATCTTTTCAACAGCAGCGTCAGTAGCCTTTGCCATACCCTTTCTTAAAATAATAGGATTAGCCCCTGCTGCAATATTCTTAAGACCCTCCTGAATCATAGCCTGTGCAAGCACTGTAGCAGTAGTAGTACCGTCACCTGCTACATCATTAGTCTTTGTAGCAACTTCCTTAACAAGCTGCGCACCCATATTTTCAAACGGATCCTCAAGCTCAATATCCTTAGCAATGGTTACACCGTCATTAGTAATAAGAGGAGTACCAAACTTCTTGTCAAGAACAACATTTCTGCCCTTAGGTCCCAATGTTACCTTAACAGTATCTGCTAACTGATTTACACCGTTTTCTAAAGCCTTTCTGGCTTCAACACCATATTTAATCTGCTTTGCCATAATACAACTTACCTCCTAATTATCAACAATTCTTATTATTCTACAACAGCAAGGATATCCCCCTGCTTAACTACAATATATTCTTCGCCATCTACCTTAACCTCAGTACCTGCATACTTAGAATAGATAACCTTTTCTCCAACCTTAACATCAACAGGAACTACCTTACCGTCAACAACAGTACCGGGACCAACTGCAATTACTTCAGCCTCCTGAGGCTTTTCCTTAGACTGAGTAGTAAGGATAATTCCGCCCTTAGTGGTTTCTTCAGCCTCTAACTGCTTTAATACAACTCTGTCACCTAATGGTCTTAAACTCATAATACAATTCCTCCTTAAAATATTTCAAACATCTCCATTTGTTAGCACTCTTTTTAATCGAGTGCTAACCCATAAACATAATATACCACAACCTCTAAATTTTGTCAACAGTTTTTAATAAAATTTTTTACGAGTTTAAATAAATATTTATTTCGGCAAAACTGAAAACAGCTTAAATCTCCTTATGAAATCATATACGCACATTTTAAAAACCAAGAAAAGTACATGAACTTATTTTAAAAAATCAAATAAACCACACCATAATAAATTACAGGCACAACAACTGCAGGCAGCAAATTAGCCACATTTATTTTTCTCATACCAAGCATATCTATACCAAGACCCGTAATTAAAATACCGCCTACAAGTGATATTTCTCTCATAATATCACCTGTCAGATAAGGCTCAACAAAGCCGGCAAGCACAGTTATTGCACCCTGATAAAGAAATACTGAAACTGCTGAAAAAATAACTCCAAATCCCATTGTTGACGCAAAAATTACAGCATAAACACCATCAAGTACACTTTTTGTAAAAAGAATAGTATAATTATGATATATACCGCTGTCAATAGAGCCGATAATGGCCATTGTACCCGTACAATACAAAACACTCGCCGCAACAAAGGATTTTGAAACAGTTCCTTCGCCGCCCTTGCATTTACTTTCTATCCAATCACCTGCATTCTTCATTTTGCCCTCAATATCAGCCATTGTGCCGGCAAGACCTCCAATTACAAGGCTTATTACAAAAAGCACTGAGTTACATGGCTCCGTTAACATTCTTGTAAAAGCACTTGATGCGCCTACAAACAACACAGCCAGTCCTGTTGCCTGTGTTGCTATTTCCTGCAGTCTTTTATTAAACCTCCCCTTTACTATTAAACCTGCAAGCGTGCCTGCTAATATTGCTATTACGTTTACTATTGTTCCCAACATTTTTTTTTCCTCTTCTCCGTTCCTATTTTAAGGCTTCTTGCATAATAAAATAAATACTGCTGTGCATATCCTGCAAGATTACCCCACTTATTCTTTGCAAAGGTATGTATATCCTTAATATTGGTATCATTTCCATCAAAGTAAAGGTATTCCATAACCCTCTTTACCCATACATCAGTCGGAAAAACCTCTCTCCTGCCCATTGAAAAAAGCATTGTACAGTCAGCTACCTTCTGCCCTACTCCCTTTATTTTAAGAAGCATTTCAAGAAGTTCAGATGTAGTCAAATCATTTATTATGTTTAAGTTTACATCTTCCGATGTCAGCTTATCAAGACAATCTCTTATGTACTTCGCTCTGAAACCCATTCTAAGCTCAAATAATTCTTCTTCACTTGCAGAATTAAGCTCTGAAAGCACAGGAAATAAGTACTCTCCGTCACAGCATTGACCGTATTTTTCAGCCATTCTGTTTATGATGCCTTTAATTCTTGGAATATTGTTATTCTGTGAAATTATAAAACTTAAAAGACATTCATAAGGCTCCTGATTTAAAAGCCTTATACCTCCCGCATATTCTACAGCCTTTTTCATTATTTCATCATTTTCTGAAATTTTAGTCTTTATTTCATTATAATCTGTATCCATATCAAAATAACTTTTCCAAATGTTTTCATAATCATATTCTGTACAAGGATACAGTTTAACTTCATTTCCCTGCTGCTTAATATTAAGTACTTTTCCGCAGGCAACAATCTTATATTCAAACTCACCAAGTTTTTCAAACCTGAAACACTGTCCGCACTCCAATATTTCTTCAATATTAAAACAATTTAAGTCTTCTATTATTAATACATTATTAATTTCTTTATATTTCATCTTTTTCATCCTTTATATTTATTTTATAGTTAATATAACAAATTTCTTCTAATTTTGCAACGGTATTAAATTAACATTAGCCATAATTTACAAAAATTATATTTTTATAAATTATAATTTACTTAATTGACTTATATTTATTAAAGATTTATAATTAAATTAAAAACAGATACTAAAGGAGTAATTATTATGAAAAAACTTTTATTATGCTTATATATTGCAATATCATTTATGTCTGCAGCAACAGTATTTGCGGCAGAAAACAACAGCATATTTATTTCAACATCAGACTGCAGCGGCCCTATTAAGGAATATATAAACAAATTTGGCGATGTCAATAAATCCGGAGATGTAACAA
Organism: Clostridia bacterium; assembly: GCA_030524425.1. GTDB lineage: Bacteria > Bacillota > Clostridia > Lachnospirales > CAG-274 > Gallispira. The sequence continues at coordinate 18,071 of JAUNGN010000007.1, forward strand.
TAGGCACACCGTTTCATATTGAAAACACGGAAGAATATTTTTTTCCCGAAATAGAAAATGGTAAAATTACAGGTTTTTACACAATTACTTACAGTGATTACAAACCTTACAGCGGTGAAGGCGGACCGATAGAGTTAAATAATCTCAAAGGAATAAACGAACTTAATGACGGCAATATTTATACAATATGTTCGGATGAAGAGAACACTTATGCCGTAAGCCAAAACAAAAGCTATCTGTTTACAAATGATTATGTAAATTATATTGTTGAAAAATACGACCTTAAAATAGCACCTCCTGCAATAGACAATGCTGACAGAAAAGTTGTAAATATTTTAGAACCTCTTAAATATACAAATAATAAAACAAGCGACATAAAATTATTTAATATTAACCAACTTGATACAATACATGAAAATGACAGAATTTATTTATCCTTAAGGACCGTATCCGAAATTGCCGGCGGTAATATTATCTGGAATGATAACACAAAAACAGCTCTTGTTACTTATAAAGAAAGTACTATAAGCTTCACTAAAGATAACAATACCATTCTGTTAAACGATAAAGTATACGAGCTGGATTCACCTGTATTATTAAGAAACGGAAAAATGTATATTTCAATTTATACTGCAGATAAAGCCTTTGATTCAAATATTAAATATGATAATAACAACAAGACCATCAGCTTTGAATATTATTAAATAAACTTTAATCTTTTACATTATAATAATTTGTGCTATAATCACAATAAGAGGTGATTATTAATGAAAGAACAAATTTATACTATTCCCGTAAATGAAGGCTTTGAAGAAGGCGGAGAATGTCCCTTCTGCAATATGTACAGCAAGCTTGAAAAAGATGCCATTGACTATATGCTTGGTGCATCTTATATGGAGGACGATATCCGTATGGAAACCAACAAAACAGGTTTTTGCAGTAAGCATTACGATATGATGTATAAAGAGCAAAACAGACTCGGAATGGCATTAATGCTTCATACCCATATTCAAAAAATAAACAATGACCTTGAAAAACTTTGTGCCGGCCTTAAGTCCGGAGAAAAGAAAGGTCTTTTTTCAAAAACTTCAAGGGGTGAAAACAAGGTGACACCCTATCTTAATAATATAACAAATTCATGCTATATTTGCAGCCGAATTAAGACAAACTTTGACAGATACTTTGATACATTTTTCTATATGTGGAAAAAAGATAACGATATGAAAGATAAAGTAAAAGCATCTAATGGTTTTTGTCTTGACCATTTTGGTATGCTTATAGATATGGCATCAAAAAAACTTAATGGTAAGGATTATGACGAATTTATAGATATTGTTGTGCCTGTTCAGCTCGAAAATATGAAGCGTCTTGAAAAAGAGGTTGACCATTTCACAAATAAATTTGACCATAATTATAAGGACGTCCCCTGGGGCACAGCAAAAGATGCTCTGCCAAGAGCAATATTAAAAACAGCATCACATAAAGCGGAGGATTGAAATGACATTTAAGGAACTGGATACAAAAGAAAAGATAGAGCACATTTGGGAGTACTACAGACTTAGAATATTTATGATAATATTTCTTGTTTGTGTAGGAATTTCCATGATTTATACCATATTTATTAAACCTCACCCCGATCTTTACTGCGGTATAGCTATGTATGATCAGTTTATTTCCATAGCCGACACGGAAGCCATGACTAACGAGCTTAATGCTAAATTTAATTTGGATAACAGAGAGTACACTGTTGATATTCAAAGTTTTTATACCGACCAAAGCGATGTAATGGTTGAGGCTGAACTTAACCAAAAATTTAATACATATATTTATGCCTCACAGTTTAATATTTTGCTCAGTGATAAGGAAAATACAAATACATTTATTTCATCTGAGTATGTTGCTCCTTTAAGTGATTATCTCACTGAGGATGAAATTAAAGCATATGATGAAAAGGGACTTGTGGAATATTCTCTTGACCCTTACTCAAACCAAACTAAACCTATGGCAATAAAGCTTCAAAACTCCGCCCTTTTAAAGAAATATAATCTTTATCAGGACAGAGATTGCTATTTAAGCTTTGTTCCTATGCCAGAAGAGTACAAGGAAAATACTATAAAAACTTTTAAAGAATTTTTAAATCAGTAAAATCCAGTATTTTCAGCACATAAAGGCTTGCACCTTTTGTTTCTTTATTGTATAATAAACAAGAACGCAAATCTTACTTTATGAACATATAATTATTATACATATATTTAAAACAGGAGTTAAAATGCTATTTTTATTATTTGACACACTTGAAGAAACAATGCTTGCGGAAAGACTTTATAACAAATATTCCAAGTTTATGTTTCAAGCAGCATATACAGTTTTAAAAAACAATTTTTATGCCGAAGATGCAGTACAGCAAGCCTTTATAAAAATTATAAAGAATTTAAACAAGATAGATGAAAATGACGCAAAAAAGACAAGAAATTTCATAGGTGTAATTACTCAAAATACAGCTATAGACATTTATAATAAGGTCAAAAACGAGCCTGCCGGTCTTGATGACAATTATACAACAGATATAAAATATGACATATCCCATATAATAATTGACAGAGAAACTATAGAAAGATTAAAAACACATATTAAAACACTTAAACCAATTTACCAAATACCCCTGCTCCTTCACGCAGAACAGGGATTATCTGCAAATGAAATAGCTGAAATTCTTGACCTTAAACCCAAAACAGTGCAAAAAAGAATTGAAAGAGCAAGAGCACAGCTTATCAAGGCTCTTAACAAGGAGGACAATTAGTATGAACGAGAAAGACCAAAAAATTTTCCATAATACTATTGATACCCTTATAGACTCTGCCGCTATTGATGCTGCTAATGAAATCTTTGATGAAATTGAGGCAAGTATTAATGATGAAGAAATTATATTTTCTGACAATCATATAAATGCAATAAATAAAATTCTTTCAGCAGAAAAACATAATTCCCAAAAAACTAAATATCACAAAATCAATAAACGTATACTGCTTGTTGCTGTTATTGCCATGATGATTACCCTTGTTGCCGCTATTTCAGTTGGAGCAGGCAGACTAAAATTCTTAAATTATTTTATGAATATAAATGAGAGATCTACAGAATTTCGTTCGGATGATGAAATATATGAAGAAGAGTATTACATTGGTGAGCCACCAAATGATACAAATACTATTATTAAATATGAAGCTATTGTTAACTATATTCCCGATAAATTTCAGGAGGACATTATTGAATATACTGATGCTAATTATGTTATAACATATAGGTATCAGGATTATTACTTTAGTATTGCTAAAAGTATTGTACCTGATTCACTCGATGTTGACACAGAAAATGCTAAAACTAAGTATATTGATATAAACGGAAATAAAGCATTTTTAAGTTCAAAGCCTGAAGTTAAAATATTATTTTGGATAGAAAATGATACATTATATCAATTAGATGGTAACATAGAAGACGACACTTTGATAAAAATTGCAGAAAATGTAAAATAAAAAAATCTAAAATAATTAAAATTTTTTTGTCGCAAAATCCTCTTTTTACAGTTTTAATATATATAAAACCATAAAAGGAGGATTTTCATTATGAAAAAATTTATTTTTATCTTAGCAACCGTCACTTTATTAAATTCCAATGTATTTGCAGATACAAATACCTCTGTAATCATGGATAATGATGAATATACAGAAATATCTCCAAAATACATAGCAATCATAACGCCTTATAAGAATTTAAGCATTTCAGACGGCAAAGCTACTTGTTATGGATATACCAAAACTCAGGATAACTATAAAGCTAAAGTAAAAGTAGAACTTCAAAAATTAAACTCGACTTGGACAACCATTAAATCCTGGGAAAAGACATCAACAAGCTCATCAGCAACCATAGATAAAACCTACTCTGTTACAAAAGGCTATTCCTACAGACTTAAAACTACTCACTATGCCTTAAACAGCAGCGGAAGTGTAGTTGATAGTGTAGTTAAGTATAGCTCAACCGTAAGCTATTAACAGGCGGTGATATTTATGGAAGATATTAGTCCGCCAATTTTAGTTGGCTGTTGTAATACATATTGCAGCAGCCGAAAATAAATACCGAAATAACAGAAAAAAATAAATTTACTTATAAAGGAGTGTATTTATGTTAAAGAAAATTTTATGTTTAGGTTTAATAAGTACTTCTATATTAGCAATGAACAATTTATGTTATGCAAACGACTCAAACGCTGAAAATAATGAAACAATCACAATTACAGAAGATAATACTTCCATTTCCGAATCAGATTCAGAAATTATGCCAAAGGGCATTTATAAGTATAGAGTAAATGCCAACAACGTAAATGTTAGAAAAAGCCCATCTACCAGTTCTGCAAGCTTAGGTAAGATGAATGCCGGTGATGTTGTCTATTCTTCATCCGCACCCATTGTAAGAGAAGGCACAACTTGGTTATACGTTGACTGCGGCTATCCTTTAACCGGAAAAAGTGGTTACATTGCCTATATGTATTTAACATTAGAGTCCTAATTAAACTTTAATAATAACTAGTTTAGGGGATAGTTCCAAGTTTCTGTAACTATCCCCGTAAAAATTCAGGAGGTATAAAACTATGTATAAAAAAATAATCTCAATTATCTTATTAACATCATTAACATTAAGCTGCAATGTTTATGCTGATGACAGTAACATTAAACTTAGAGAATACTTTGAACAGTCCGATTATAAAATCAACTGGAACAACGAAACTAAAATAGCTGAATTTTATGATACAAATTCCCAAAACAAATTAATTGTAGATGTAAAAAAAGATATAGCAAAATCTAATGACAATATATTTTTTAACCGTTTTTATATGGAAAACAATAATATTTACATTAGCAAAACGCTTTTAAATATCCTTGAAAAGTTAAATACAGAGCCAATATATACTGAGGCAAAAAATGTAATTGATAATAATACTAACAATATTACAAAAGACTTTGCCTCTGATAAAGCAATTACACTTGTAAAAAAACTCTATAATGTAAACGCCGAAAACTATAATATAAATTGCACATATTACGACAATGATACATGCGGAATAATGCTGGAAAGCCAAGAAATCACATTCATTATTACACTTGATTCAATAAACGGAGAGCTTTTAGACATTGACAGAACAATAAATAAAAATGATTTTGAACAAAGAGGAGAAATAACAGGAAACAGACTTGATTTTTATGATAAAAAAATTCCTGAAATAATAAATGAATTTAATTATTTCGGCAAACTTGAAACACTTTTATATTTCGTTCCTAATATGAATACATCAACAGTTTATTCTTTACTTAAAGATGATAAAAACAATTATTATGCATTTGAATTTTCTGATATAGATTTAAAGCCTGTAGGTATTCATATATATAAAGATTTTGACACAGCAATAAATGAAATCAACAAAATGTTTTAACTTAATTTTTATTATACATTATTTATATATTACTACTATAAACAGAATAGCATTAATCAATTCAGAAAACTTTTAATAGATAAATGTTAGAAAATAGAACCTAACCTGTATTTATAAACAAAACCCGGTAGTTCCTGCTTTAGCATTCTGAAAGAAATATAAGCATTTTTTCAAGGCTGCCATTTTTTTCGACAGCCTTCGAATAAATTTTATAACTTATTTTATGTTTTACGGAAAGGCGAATATATTATGAAAAAAATACTTATACCACTTATTATTATAGTAATTATTTTTACAGCAAATAACTTCTACAGGAAAATTAATTTAATTAATAAAGAAGAAAATAGTTTGTATGAATTTAATCCTGACCCTAAATTAGATCAATATCTTGATAAGGACAAAGTTATTAAAACTATAAAATCAAACCCCATAGGTGCAGCCGGACCTAAACTTGTATATGCAAACGACAAATATGCAGTTGTTTTAAATTACAATGGAATACTGATTTATAGTCTATTAAATAATGAAGTTATTGGTGGTATAGACAATGTGTCATTAGGAATGAACAAAATACAGGGTGATGACTATACTTTAATTGACGGCAATGACAAATTTATATTTATTCATAATTTTTCCGAAAAAAATAACGGCTATATCTACTCATTAAAAACTAATGAAATGGCAAAAGCAGAAAATATTAATGAGCTTTGTTTCTATAATACAAATAAGGTTAGCGATGAAAACCTTGCTAAAATTTCTTCAAATTACATAAATGATAACAAGGATTTTTCTGTTTATCAGACAAAAAATGAAATAGTTGTATTAGAGTATGATTATCAGTCTTTTGATTCATGGAAAATATTAACTATATCTAACAAACAATTATAATAATTTGGTTTTTAAATTTTTAACATAATATTAATGCAGTTAGATATATACAGTATAATTTAAGCGCTACTTATAAATACAGCTATGTACAAGCTAAATATGTAACAAAATCATACTGAATAATACAGACAGCAAGTAACGGCAAGCTCACATACTTGCTGTCTTATTTATTAATAAGATAAACTTTATATTTACATAAATAACAAACCATGTTATAATTATTATATTACATTCATAACATAAAGAAGGCAAAAAATGAAAACAAGAAATTTAATAATAACAACAATTTTATATTTACTTTTAATTCATACCTCAGCTTTAGCCTCAAACAAATACATAAGTCTTACTCTAACCTATGATTATCAAGATCACAGCTATTGTGCAGAAGAGGTTTTTATATCTGTTAACGGCAAAGAACTTACAGAGCTTTCAATGCCTCCCATTATTTTAAACAACTATACCCTTGTGCCTGCAAGAGAAGTTTTTGAGGCAATAGGAGCAAATGTTGAATGGAAAAAAGATATTGAACAGGTATATATAACATATAATGAAACCGTAATAGCACTTCCTGTTAATTCGGAAAAGGCTTATGTAAACGGAAAGCCAATGGCATTGGATACTTCCGCTAAAATTATAAATAACAAAACAATGGTTCCGTTAAGATTTATAACTACCTCTCTTGGATTTGAAATAAAATGGGACAGCAATACCAGGATTGCTGACATAATTACAAAAGAGGAAACTACCGAAATAACTACTGAAACCACTACTGAAACCACTACCGAAACTACAACAAAAACCTACACTGAAACAACCGATAAAACGGAAATTACTGCTAAAAAAAATGAAAACATTTATTATGAAAATGACACACTTTATATAAAAAACATTAATAATATTAAACTGTCTGACATTACAGAATATGATAACTATATGAGCAGAAATTATACTGTTGTTATTAACAAAGACTTGCAGAATTATATCAGCAATACAAAATTCACTCCCAATTCAGAAAAAATAAAAGATTGTACCATAGTTACAGGTATTGACAATACAACAATAACTTTTAATGAGAACAGAATTGTTGCAGTAAATATAACCGAGGATAATGGCTATATTTGTATTAAATCAATTCTGCCTAAGGAAAAATATGATAAAATTATTGTGCTTGACCCCGGACACGGCGGTGAAATGCCCGGAGCAATAGCAAATAACCTTGTTGAAAAGGACTTAACACTTAAAATAGCTTTAAGTGCCAAAGAAAAGTTTGATAAAGACGGCTCAGTCAAATGTTATATAACAAGAACCACTGACGTAAACCCAAGTTTTGATGAAAGAACAAGTCTTGCTAACGAAACCGGAGATATTTTTGTATCTGTACATATTAATTCAGCTAACAGCACTGATGCCCACGGTACTGAAACATTTTGTCTGTACGCCAATGACTTAGGCAACGGTCTTACAAGCTACAGAGTTGCAGAAGAAATGCTTACTCAGCTTCTTAACAGGCTGGGAACAACAAACAGAAATGTAAAAACAGAAGATTTAAAGGTACTTAGAGATTCAAAAATACCTGCCTCTCTTATAGAAATAGGCTTTATAAGTAATGCTGATGAAGCAGAACTTATGAATAACAGTATTGATAAAGCAGGACAGGCTATTTATGAAGGTGTATTAAATTTGTTTGATAAATATCCTGCTGTAAGATAAAATAATTATGCATTTAACAAAACTATTTTTTTAATTTATTAATACTTTTATTGATTATTTAATAAAGTACTTTATATGCCTTATTTAAACAGTTATACAATTTTAATTTAAAAATGCGAGGTGCAATAATATGAGTATAACACATAAACTTGAAAAAACTGCTTTCATATTAATCATTTTTAGCTTTATCCTTCCCTCTTTTATAGGACAAGTACTAGAAATTTTAGCACTAATAATTTTAATTTATCTTACATCTTTAAATTATGCAGGCAAGAAAAAAATTTGGGTGTTTGCCATAAGTTCTATTATATTATTATTTTTAATTATTTACAATTTTATTTCACTTAGAATATAGTAAAAAATGAAACCCAAACATCTATTAATTATCCAAACATATTACTGCTTATATTTTAACAAAAATTAAGCAAATATAATTTAATGCTTGAATATAATTATTTCTTATTTGTTAATACTATTCAAGAGGTGATATTATGGACAAAGATAAAGAAATGGAATTAAATGAAAAGAAAAATCTTGAAAAGTTTAACAGCATAACCCAAAGTGTAAAGCCTGTTAACCAAAATCAAACACACAATCCGAGACCTGAATCGGTTGAGCCTAAAATCAGACAGGTTTAATATCAAAGCAGTATTTAATATAATTTTTAAATACTGCTTTTACATATAAACTACTATTTGTACTATAATAAAAAACAAAAGGAGGCATTTTATGGATTTCTCACCGATTACTTTTTTTCAGATATCATTACAGCTTTTAAACACAGTTATTCTCATTGGAATTATTATAATTATCATATTGTTAATTATATTACTTATTAAACTTATTAAAAAGCATTCATAACATATATCGTTAAAATTACAATAATACTTGAATTTTCCTTCCCAAAGGTGTATAATATTAAATTAATATTACAATGGAGGAAATATTAAATGAGCACAAAATACAATTATAAAGAAATTGAAAAAAAATGGCGTGCCAGATGGGAAAAAGATCCTGTTAATCCAACCAATACTGACAAGCCAAAATATTACTGCTTAGATATGTTCCCTTACCCGTCAGGTAACGGCTTACATGTAGGTCACTGGAGAGGCTATGTACTCTCTGACGTAGTCAGCAGATATAAAATTTTACAGGGATATGAAATTCTTCACCCAATGGGCTGGGACGCTTTTGGCTTACCTGCCGAAAACTATGCTATTAAGACAGGCACTCACCCATCAGCAGCAACCCAAAACAGTATTTCAAACATTAAAAGACAGGTTAATGAAATTGCCGCTGTTTACGATTGGGACAGAGAAATCAATACTACTGACCCTAACTACTATAAGTGGACACAGTGGATTTTCATTCAAATGTTTAAAAACGGTCTTGCTTACGAAAAGGAAATGCCTCTTAACTGGTGTCCTAACTGTAAGTGCGTATTAGCTAATGAAGAAGCTACTAACGGTGTTTGTGACCGTTGCGGTTCTCAGGTTACAAAGAAGAATTTAAGACAGTGGATGCTTAAAATTACTAAGTATGCCGAAAGATTACTTAATGATTTAGACAAGCTTGACTGGCCTTCAAAGGTTAAGAAAATGCAGTCTGACTGGATTGGCAAAAGCTATGGTGCTGAAATTGACTTTCCTGTTGACGGCACTGACAAGTCAATTAAGGTTTATACCACAAGACCCGATACTCTCTACGGTGCAACATTTATGGTACTTGCTCCTGAGCACGCTGTTATTAAGGAAATTACTGCTCCCGAATATAAGGATGCTATGGAAAAATATGTGTATGACGCAAGTACAAAATCTAATGTATCAAGAATGACAGACAAGGAAAAAACAGGTGTATTCACAGGTGCTTACGGTATTAACCCATTAAACGGTGCAAAGACGCCTATTTGGGTATCTGATTATGTTCTTGCGGACTATGGCACAGGTGCTATTATGTGTGTACCTGCTCACGATGACAGAGATTTTGAATTTGCAAAGAAGTTTGACTTACCTATTATTCAGGTAATAAGCAAGGACGGCAAGGAGTCTGAATTAACAGAGGCTTATACTGAATCCGGTATTATGATTAATTCAGGCGAGTTTAATGGTATGAAGTCCGAAGATGCTAAGGCTAAAGTTCCTGATTATATGGAAGAAAAAGGCTTCGGCAAAAAGACCGTAAACTATAAGCTCCGTGACTGGGTATTTTCAAGACAAAGATACTGGGGTGAGCCTATACCTCTTATTCACTGTGAAAAGTGTGGTATTGTTCCGGTTCCTGATAAGGATTTACCTGTTATTCTTCCCAATGTTGAAAGCTATAAGCCAACCGACACGGGTGAATCTCCTCTTGCAGCTATTGAAGACTGGGTTAATGTTAAGTGTCCATGCTGCGGCGGTCCTGCTAAGAGAGAAACTAATACAATGCCTCAGTGGGCAGGCTCTTCATGGTACTTCTTAAGATATTGTGACAACCATAATGATAAGGAGCTTGCAAGCAAAGAAGCGCTTAAAAAGTGGATGCCTGTTGATATGTATGTGGGCGGTATTGAACACGCTGTTCTTCATTTGCTTTATGCAAGATTTTATACCAAGTTCTTACATGACATCGGCGTAGTTGACTTTGATGAACCTTTTAAGAGGTTATTTAATCAGGGTATGATTACAAAAGACGGTGCAAAAATGAGTAAGAATAAGGGTAACGTAGTATCTCCCGATGAAACTGTAGATGCTTATGGCTGTGATGCTCTTAGAATGTATGAGCTCTTTATAGGACCACCTGAATTAGATTCCGAATGGGACGATAACGGTATTGACGGTGTATACAGATACCTTAACAAGGTTTGGAAGTTTGTCGATGAATACAAAGATAAAATTATTGATACTACTCCTGAATTGGAGCGAGCTAAACACAAGATGATTTATGAAATTACTAACAGGCTTGAAGCTCTTACTCTCAATACAGTTGTATCAGGATTTATGGAGTTTACAAATAAGCTTATTGCTGTTGCTAAAGAGGCAGGCGGTGTAGACCAGTCATCACTTGATACTCTTGCAATTCTTCTTTCTCCGTTTGCTCCTCATATTGCAGAGGAAATTTGGGAAGTTGTCGGACATAGCGAATCTGTATTCCGCTCAACATGGCCAACATACGATGAATCAAAACTCAAGGAAGATACAATTAATATAGCTGTTCAGCTTAACGGTAAAGTTAGAGCTAATATTACTGTTGCTGCTGATGCTGATAAGGACACAGTTCTTACAGCAGCCAAGGAAGCATTAGGCAGTAAAATTACAGGCACTATTGTCAAGGAAATTTATGTTCCCGGCAGAATTTGCAATATTGTTGCTAAATAGTTTAACATATCATTAAAGGGCTTGTGGAAATCACAAGTCCTTTTTATCTAAAATATTAAACAAAAAAAGACCGATTGCTCAGTCTTTCCTGTGAATACCCGATTAAATTAATAAATACCTCAATTTATCAGATAATCTGATAAATTTCCCTACCCAATTTATAGAAAAATTTATAAAATTTATATTACATCTTCTCTTTAAATTCATTATACTACACAATTTTCAACTTGTCAACAAGATTTTTTTGTACATTTTAAACAAATATTTTATATAAAAAAGATGGACAAAGCAATGTCCATCTTTAAAAACATAATTATGCCAAAATACTCTTAATATAATCAGCTATTTCGTCATTTTTGCAGTTAGCAAAGAAAAATTCACTAAACTTTTCACCGCTTACAGCACCTTTTAATAAATCCTGATCAATATTCTTAAGTACATACATAATATCAGTATGTGTAACCTTCTTAACCTCATCAAGTATTTTCTTATTTCTCTGTTCAGGTATAACCCTTTCCTTTGGGTAACCCTGACCGCTTTCACCAGAGAATAACTGCTCAAAAGTATATTTTAAATTAAGTTCAGCACCCCATCCAAATCCCTTGGCAAACGGAAAGGCTGCACAGTTACCGTCATTAATCTGTGCAAACATATAACCATCAGACGGATCTACAATATGTCCGCATAATACACCCGGGAAAGCATTACAAGCAAGCATTGCACCCTCACCTGTACCACAGCCTGTAACAACAAAATCAGCTGCGCCTGAGTTAAGAAGAATGGCTGAAAGAATACCGCACTGTACATATGTAAGCTGTGCATCATCCTCAGCAGTATACATACCATAATTAAATACCTCATGACCCTTAGGCTCAACAACACTCTTAAGTGTTGAGCAAATAAGCTCATTTTTTGCTGCCTGGCTATTTTCGTTAATTAATGCAATTTTCATTTTATTTTCACCTTTCATAAAAAATATTTTATATCTTAACTATAAAATAAATACTCTGATTTGTCAATAGCAAAAGAACCTGCCCTGAAAATCAATCAATGACATTCAGGGCAGGAACTCTCAGTGTATCCACATTAACAAGCTTCCTTGAATAAATCAAGCTTAGATACATGGTTTAAGTAAATAATTTTATTTCTGTTTCTATATGCTTTTTTAAGAACAAAATTTCGTTTTCTCTTCCTCATTTCTCTTTGCCTTTTTTCTTCAATACTGTCTGCTGCAATACCAAAAGCAAATAAACAGCAAATACTCAATCCTATAAAAGGAAGTGTTACAGCCAGCATATTACCATAGCTTAAATTATTAAGCCAGCTTATACCGAAATTAACACAATATAGAGCCGTAAATATAACAACAGCTGCTAATAAATTTATACAAAGTTTAGCTAAATTATTAATCTTCATAATTCAAAACCTCCTGTCATTCGTTCATTTGTTTGTTACAGCAACATTATACAACATATTTTCTATTTTGTCAAATATTTGTTCTAATTTTTTTGTATTTTTTTACTTTAATTTATAACAGCTCTGTGATATACTTTAATTATAAATTATAGGATTTAATAAGGAGGTATTGGTTTATGAAACTGGTAACTTTTACACATCTTAAAAAAACTTTAGTTGGTGCATTAACTGATAAATATATGTATCCCCTTCCCTTTAAAACCATGAATGAATTAATAGATTCCGGTAACTCCATAGAGGCACTTTGTGCCATGGCAGGCAATCCAATAGCCTTGCAGGAAACTAAAATACTTTCCCCTATTCCCGTACCAAAACAGGATATTATTTGCCTTGGTATTAATTATATGGCACATGCCGTTGAATCAGCACGCTATAAAAAGGAAGCCTTTGGCGGAGAAAGACCATATGCCGTATATTTTTCAAAAAGAGTAAATGAATGCTCTCCCCATAACGGTACTATTTCAAGCTATGGAAAGATTGTAGACAGCCTTGACTATGAGTGTGAGCTTGCTGTAATTATCGGCAGGGATTGTAAAAACGTAAAAAGAGAAAATGCCTTTGATTATGTATTTGGTTATACTATATTAAATGATATTAGTGCAAGAAATCTTCAAACAAGACATAAGCAATGGTATTTTGGCAAAAGTCTTGATGGATTTACCCCTATGGGGCCCTGTATTGTAACGGAAGATGAGTTTGAAAGACCTCCCGTACTTGAAATTAAATCCTATGTAAACAGTGAGCTTCGTCAAAACAGCACAACTGACCTGCTTATATTTGACATCCCTCACGTTATTGAAGAATTAAGCCAGGGAATGACATTAAAGGCAGGTACAATTATTTCAATGGGAACTCCTGCGGGAGTAGGTATGGGCTTTAAACCTCCTAAATTCTTAAAGCACGGTGATGTTGTAGAATGCTATATTGAAAACATAGGTACTTTGAGAACATATATTGAATAAAATTAAAACAGCTCCCTTAAAAATTTTTCACTGTAATTACCACTTATGATGATTAACGAACGTTCGTGCCGATTTGCTTGAAAAATTTTTCAAAATTGGTATACTTAAATGCATAAATAAAATAACAGGAGGTCTTCTTTTATGAAAAACAAAAAAACTAAAAGAGGCTTAAGTTTAAAATGCCTGTTAATTGGCATTTTTGTTTATGCCCTTATAACAACAGCTATGTTTTCTTTTGAAATCGTAACCGCTGTTGCGGCCGAAACCCTTTCCATATCTGCAGCCGAAGAACTGTTAGATTTTCAAGAAAGAGTAAATACAGGTGAAGCTGATATTAATGCCACTCTCACATCTGATATAGACATGACAGGCATAGAATTTACACCAATAGGCTATTTTGGAGGTTCCACTAAATATAAGTACAGTGGTACATTTGATGGAAACGGTCATAAAATAACAAACCTTACCATAAATGATACAAATCAATGCACAGGTCTTTTTGGCTATATAAACACAGACGGTGAGGTTAAAAATCTGACAGTTGAAGGTTCTGTTACAGGAGGACAATATACCGGAGGAATTGCAGGCTGTCTAAACGCTGCCAAAATCACAAACTGCACCTATTACGGTACAGTTAACGGAAGTAGCCGTGCAGGAGGTTTTGCAGGAACAAACCAAAGCGGTACAATAACAAACTGCACCAATTATGCCGCTGTTACAGCAACCGCCAGCTATGTTGGAGGTATTGCAGGCATTAATAACAAAGGCAGCATTGACAGCTGTAAAAACATGGGAGCTGTTGCAAGCAATGCTGAAAAAGGCTCTATCATAGGCGGTATAACAGGCAACAATTATGCCGACAGTGTCATAACAAATTGTATCAATGAAGGAAATATCAGCGGCATTTATAGCAATATAGGCGGTATTTCGAGTATGAACACAGGTACAATAATTGGCTGCCGTAATTCAGGTAATGTCACCTGGACAGGTGAAGATGCCTTTGGCTGCAGCTTTTTTGGAGGTATTGCTTCAGATAACGCAGGCACAATAAAAAACTGCTATAATGAGGGCTGCATATACGGTGTCAGCTATGTAGGCGGTATTGCAGGTCGTCACGGTAATTCTTCCAAAGAGGCTTTAATAGAGGGCTGTATGAACAATGGTAAAATTAAAGCCGATAATAAAACATATTCAAGTAATATAGGTGGAATATCAGGCACAAACTATGACACCGGTGTGACAACAGCCGAAATTGTAATAATAAGAAACTGCTGTAATTTAGGTGAAATAGTAAGCCCGGGTTCTTCTACGGGAGGTATTTCAGGCAGCAACATAGGCGGCTCAGAAATACATAACTGCTATAATACAGGTATTATTAATGCTACCGGTGCAGGTATTATTGCAGGACGAAATTCTTCAACACAAGACGAGAATAGTGTGGTAAATAATTGCTATTATATTCAAACAGATGAAATAAACTCAGCCTTATCAGCCGTTGCCACAATTTCCTCAGGCTCAGTTATAACCTCAACAGAGGTAAAGGATATGTCAGCCTTTGAAAGGGGTGAGGTAACTTACCTTCTTAACGAATCAAAAAATTCCGAGAGCAGTCCTTGGGTTCAAACCTTAACCGTTGACAGCTTACCTGTGCTTTCAGCTATGTATGACAGTCTTGAGGTTGTAGGCTTTACGGAAGAAGAAAATGGATCTATGCTCTATGCAAACTGCCTTACTGACGGCAGTATTGAAATAAAGGATGTTACAGGCAAAACATTCAATATTGTTGTAGATACATCTGTTTTCGGCGGTGAGGGAAATGCAAAATATCTTGAAGCAGTAAAGGTGCTTAAAAATGATGAAATAAGTAAAATAGTCCCTAATTATTACTATACTGATGAAAACAAGCAATATGCGCTCTTTTCCATTGAATTGGAAAGTGACAGTGAAACAACTGTACGGGCTGAAATTGTTGCATCAGAAAACTGTGACGAAGCTGCTGCTGAAAACCGGCTTTATTACGTAACAAAAAGTGAATCTGTTTCATAAAATAAAAATATAATCTGCTTTTTACCCTTAAAAAATGTCGCTTCTGTAAAAAAACCGGGGTAAACAGTACAGCTAAGGGCGGTTAAGCAGAAACTTGTCTTAACCACCCTTATAATTTGTAAAAATCCCCTATACTGCTTTGAACATAAATTTTAAATACTTTTATAAATTTCTTCAGTCCAATATATTTCTTATGAGCTTAACATTATGACCTACTATTGAAAAATGAGATGTTTTTCGTCCATTTAATATCCTAAGAACCAATGATATACAACATTAATTTCTATTTATTACTCTGCCCTTCTTAATAAGCTGATACCATAAAATGCTGATTAATACTGTTTAAACAAAATAATATAATCTGTGCCTTGTCTGTGTTATCAGTACAATATAATTACCCAATGATATCATAAATCACTTGCGTTCTGAACCCTTTTGTATTATAAGACAGCCTTTTTGGTGTAAATTACCGACGAAATAAACGCAGCAACAGGCACTGTATATATTATGGCCATACTGCCTGCAACACCTTGTATTATTTCTATACCTATTTTTAAAAGATTTATTGTATAAAGATAAGGATAATTATAGGCATACAGGGTAACAACAGTGTTTACCGATGTTCCCGCAAAGGCGAGTATAAGTGTATTGGACATAGTTCCCATTGCATCTCTGCCTACATTCATACCTGATTTAAAGAGCTCTTTTTTAGTTAGTTTGTTGTTTTGTTTGTAAATTTCCTCACAAGCAGATGCTACAGTCATTGCCACATCCATAACGGCCCCCAAGGAGGCAATAAGTATACCTGAAAAAAGCAGTTCTCCGGGCTTTATTGCAGTATTTTGTGCAATGAACAGAAGCTCATCTATTTCAGATACATTATAGCCTGATATATCCGTCATTTTACAGAAAACAAAAGCGAATAAACCTGAAAGAACAACTCCCGTAACTGTTCCGGCAATGGCAATAAATGCCTTATATGTTTTACCTCCCACAAGAAGGAGGGTTACGGCTGTAGTAGCTGCTGATGCCAAAACTGATGCCAAAAATGGAGATACCCCTCTGTATACCATAGGAAGATATACAAAAAATATCATAATAAATGTAAATATAAGTCCAAGTATAGCAAGAATACCTTTTTTTCCTCCTATGACATAAAGGCTTAAAAAGAACATACCTATTATTATGTAAATAGGAAGGGCTCTGTAATATCCTGTTACATTTACCGTATAGTATCCATTGTTCTCATTTACGCTTACCATAACTTTCATTCTGGCTTTACAGTCTGCTCCGTATAAATAAGCCGAGTTACTCCTTGCCTCAAAAGTCTGTCCCTTGTGACTGCCCTTTAATATTTTTACCATTACCTCCTGCTGACCAACTCTTGTACCGTTTTCAATTAAATTATCCTTTATAATGTGAGTAACAACAGCCTCTTCATATGTTTTTCCATCACTGTTTATAAGAGGTACAAAGTCAATGTCATTAAGCTTTATTATTCCTGCAAGTATAATAACTGCAATTACAACACAACTGATTTTTTTTAACATATTTTTCATCCCTTTTAACTAAAATTTATTTTCAAAACTATTATAAAATTTAAAAAGTTAAAGTCAATAGACTTTACTGAGTTTGAAATAACATTTTACAAATATCAGATAGAACTATTTTTTATAATGGGTATAATAGTGTTCGTATATGAAATTTATTTTAGGAGGAAAACAAAAATGAGGAAAAAAATTTCATTATTATTATCATCTGTTTTGTTGTTAAGCTCTATTGCATGGGGCGCTGACAATGACGGATGGACAGAAGCACCTGCAACAGGGGCTGCGGAAAACGGTACATGGGAGGAATGGTGTAATCAGTGGGAAAATACAAAAAATGACTGGGAAAAGATTTCGCTTACTCCCGGTGAAGATGAAACAGAGCTGAACTTTGCATGGTATTCAAATTCAGCTTCACAGACACCTGAATTCAGATGGTATGAAGATGATGAATTATCTCCGGCAGGTGCAGTTGCAGTAACACAAACCGATGCTGTTCCGGGATATATGAGCAACAAGGCAACTGTTAAGAATATTAAGCCAGGTGTTACATATTACTACAGCTATACAAAGGATGGTAAGTGGACAGCTCCTGCTGAATACAGATCAGCAGTATCAGCAAGTGATTTCAGCTTTGTATTTTTTGGTGACCCTCAGATAGGTTCATCACTTGAAAACGTAGCAGAAAATGCCGGAAGCGGTGAGCTTACTGAATTGGGTCAGGACAGAGCCGTAAGAAATGACAGCTTTAATTGGAATAATACTCTTGAAAAGGCTATGGAGCTTAATCCAGATACAGCCTTTATGGTATCAGCAGGTGACCAGATTCAGACAAGGGATAAGAAAAATGCGGATACCTCACATTCAACCTTTGCTGAAAATGAAATTGAGTATTCAGGCTATTTATCACCTGAAATTTTGAAGAGTGTGCCTGTAGCAACAACAATCGGCAATCACGATGCTTTAAGCTCAAACTATTCATATCATTTCAACAATCCTAATGCAAGCGATATTGGTGCTACTTATGCAGGCGGTGACTACTACTTCAGATATGGCAATGCATTGTTTATTATGATTAATACCAACAATACTAATGTAGCTGAACACGCATCTTTTGTAAAAAAGGCTTGTGCGTCTTACGAAAATGCACCATGGAAGATAGTTACATTACATCAGGATATTTATGGTTCAGGAGAACATTCAAATGAGCCTGAAATTATGGAATTAAGATACGGTCTTTCTCCTGTGTTTGAAGAAAACGGCATTGACGTTGTACTTACAGGTCATGACCATACCTACAGCCGTTCTTATATGATGAAAACAAGTGTAAAAAAGGAAGATAAGTTTATAAGTCAGGATGACTTTGACGCTTATATTGACGGTGACAAGGAAATTGATTCGGTTTATAATGATTACCTTACGTCTATTGAAGATGCAGAATATATTGCCGAAAAGGATATGGAAAAGGCTGTAAATCCCGAAGGTATTCTTTATTTGACAGCTAACTCTGCATCAGGAAGTAAGTATTATGACCTTGTTGAGCATCAGCAGGCATATATTGCATCAAGATGGCAGGAAGATGTTCCAACATTTTCAATGATTGATGTATCAAACAATGAGTTTACAATAAACACCTACAGAACAGATACAATGGAGAAGATTGACAATGAGTTTACTATTGTCAAGGATGAAACAATTAAGGATGATACCGATAAGGAAGGCTTTGATGCCGAGGATTTGGGACTTACTCCCGGCAGCACTGAAAAGGATATTAATCTTGCTTGGTACAGTAATCAAAGCAGCGGAGAAAAATCTCTTGTAAGATTTAAGACAGGAAATAAGGTTATAAATGCTGAGGGTACCGTTAAAGAGGTTAAGGGTACTTATGCAGACGGTGACGCTGTTTCAGCAGGTATAATGCTTACAGGAAAATTGAGTCATAAGGTATCTGTTGAGGGACTTGAGGCAGGTACGGAATATACATATCAGGTATCAAACGATGGTATAAACTGGAGTAAGGAATATAATTACAGCACACCTGAGGAGGGAGATTTTAAATTTGCCTTTGTAGCTGACCCACAGATTAAGGAGGGTCAGTCAGACCAGAGCAATCCTGATATTACTCTTGAGGAAAGCTGGAAAAATACTGTAAATAATATTGAAGAAAAAGGCGCTGACTTTATTGCAAGTGCAGGCGACCAAATTGAGGGTAAAAAGATTAACGATGCCTATAAGACAAATGAAAAGGAGTACAGCTCATTTTTTGCTCCTGAAGAGCTTAAATCAATTCCTTATGCGGCTGTAGTAGGTAATCACGATATAAACTATGGTTTCCAGTATCACTTTAATTTACCGAATGAACAGCCTTATGCAATGATTGAAAACTTCAAGAATGTTAAAGATGAAGAGGTAAAAACAAGTGAATCTGCCGGCAATTATTACTACAGCTATAATGATGTACTCTTTGTAGTTCTTAATGACTCAGCATATCCTTGTGACAGTCCCGAAAATTATGAAGCAGGTTTACCTGCAGCCAAACAGTATATTGATGAATTTGACAAGACTCTTGAAAATGCTGTTAAGGATAACCCTGATTACAAGTGGTTATTTGTACAGCACCATAAGTCAACCCGTACAGCTGCTCAGCATACCTGCGATTTTGATGTACAGGCATTTGTGGAATCAGGATTTGAAAAGCTTATGGATAAGTATGATGTAGACTTTGTTTTTGCAGGTCATGACCATGTTTATACCAAGAGCTATGTATTAAAAGATGGTGTAATTACAAGTGAGGATGCTAAAAATTTAACTAATCCTGATGGTACGGTTTACTTTACGGGAAATACTGCAAGCGGTAAGGAATATTATGACGTATTCTCAGCTAAGGCAAAGAATAATGAAAATTATCCGATACTTGTAAATGGCTTAAAGGGAAGCGAAGCATTTAAAAACGGCAATCTTCCTCTTGGCATTGCAGAGGCGATACAAAATAAGAAGGCCGCTTATTATATGGTTGATGTAACAGATAACAAGGTGGAAATTAAGGCTTATAGCAATGATTCAGATATAGCATACGATTCTCTTGTTGTTATAAAGAATGATGATATAATAACAGAAGCAACTACTGTTGAAGATGATACAGAAACAACTACATTAACTGCAGATATAACTACAGAGGTAACAACTATTGAGAATAATACAGAAACATCCACATTAACCGCAGACACAGCTACAGAAACAACAACCAAAAGAACAACATCAGGAAATGGCGGCGGCGGTCACGGCGCATCTACTCTCTTTGTAGGCAAAAAGACAACCACAACGACAGAGGCAGCAACAACGACAGCTGTTGAAAAGACAACTGAATTTACTACAGCAGCACCGTTAGACGTAAAGGTGGTTGTGGGAAGTAAAAAGGTTTCAATTAACGGCAATGAGGAGGAAATGGATGCAGTTCCATATATCCAGAGTTCAAGCAATTCAACTATGGTTCCTTTAAGATTTGTAGCTCTTGCCGTAAGCACCGGTGATATTAAAAATCCTGACAGTGCTGATAACATTAAGTGGGATGGTGTAACTAAGACTGTTACGGTTATTGCCGATAAAAGCACGGCAAGCTTTAAGGCAGGAAGTAATATAATGACTTTAAATGGAAACGAAGTAATTATGGATAACAGTGTCGCTGCAGAAATTAAGGATAGCAGAATGTATATTCCTTTCAGAGCATTAGGCAGGGTACTTGGTGCAGATGTTGAATGGAATGCTGACACAAAAACTGCAGTTTACAAATAAAAAAGTTTTATAAATATGCAAAGCCCCAATCAGATTATAATTTAATATTTAGGGGAATATAAAATTTAATTACTGCTTTTACCGACAAAAGCTAAATTCGGTTATATCATAAAGAACTGCTTTCAACGTAAGTTACAATCTGCCAAGGGAGATGCTAAAATTTTTAAGCATCTCCCTTATTTTTTCCATTTATAAGTTTTTTAAGATTTTTAATATCCTCATTATCTACAGAATCATTAAATATACATTCTTCTGCCAAAGTTATAATTGCATGGGCTTTTTTAGCTCCATATTTTTCGGCAATATACTTTTCAGCATCTCTGTAGCTTGTACACTTAATTCGGAGCTTTTTCTTAAGATTTTCCATCATAATATATGCTTTTTTAGAATTATCGGCTTTTGAATATATTATAAACTTATAAATAAACACAAAAAGCAAAACAGCAGCTATAATTAACGCAGTCAAAATCATTACAGATACAATAATTTTAATTACAAGTTTTGCACCTGCTTTTGTAATATTTTCGGGAGAGTATTTTTCCTTGTCTATTGTTCTGAAATAATTGTTCAGACTTGTATCAGGAATATATGTGCTTTCAGCATCATCACCATATTTTTCTTCAAGCTCTTTAATGCCTGGTGCAGGAATAATATCAACTTTTCGCCAGCCCCCGTCACTATTATACACCTCTACCCAGCTATACATATTAGCCTTTTTTACCAAAGTACTTGTTCTGTTTTCTCCTGCCCTTTCACCTGCCAGTATCTGTCCCGCCTCTACGGCATAACCGCTTACATATCTTGCCGGAATTCCTAAATTCCTGTAAATAAGCGTCAATGCAGATGCATATTGCGTAAAATTACCTGTTTTTGACTCTTCTAAAAAATAATTAACAAAGTCCTTTCCATAAGGTACACTGTTCACCTCAGTTGAATAAGTAAAATTACTTTTTAAATATTGAGCCAGTTTTTGATCAATGTCCCTGTCATCTTTACTAAAACCTTCCTCTGCACAAATTTTGTCAATAACAGCCTTATTTTCAACATCAATATTTAAATATGCAGTATTTACATATTGATTGTAGTTTTCGTCATTTATTTTTACATTTTTATATTCATATGAAGTAATTTCAGCTTTATTTTTATCATTATAATCATACTTGACATATTCTGAATATACAGGATAATAAGATATATGGTTCTCAGTATATATCTCAAATTTCTTATCATCAGCCTCCTCATTTTTAAGAGCATTAACCATTACACTATTGTCATCTTCCGATTCGGTCCATGTATTATATCTATACTTATAGTCCTGTCCTATAAAACTTGCAAAATAAATTTTACCCTCTGTAATAGGTTCAGTTACAAATCTGAATACACGCCCTTTAAAATCCGGCTTTACATAAGAAACATATCCCAGCTGACCTAAGCTTACGGTTTGTTCAAAATTAAATTTTTTATATTCAGCGTATTTAATAACAGCTATATCTCTTAATGTCAATTTAACATTTTCACTGTAACTGCTATTGAATGTTTCTTCAAATTTTTCTTCATTATAAAACAACTTAAATCCAAAACAAACTGTTGCAAATACTATGCAGGCAATCACTGCAATCTGTACTCCATATAAAACATCAGACTTAATCCTAATTCTTTTACTATCTTTATTAAGCAGAGAAAAAATGCTGAATTTAAACGAATCAACACCGCAAATACTTATTGCTGACAACACCGCAAAACACATTAAAAATAAAATCCCATATCCGTAGCTAATTTCACAATTAAAGAAGCTCAGTAAAGAAAAAACCACTGCCATACCCACAGCAAACAACAATTTGGATGTAATTCTTACCACAACAATAACCATAATAACAGAAATAATAAACGCAATTACCCCCGTAACTGAATTAACCGTTAAATATGTATCCGATAAAACATTATCAAAACCATTAACTGCAGGTAAATTCAATTCCCTTGAAATAATTGAATAGCATTGATTTGCCATTGTCATTAAACCGCTTTTTAAAATTTCAATATTCCCCGTTACGTAAGTATAAAGCTTTAATGCCGTAACCGCACAGGCAACACTCATTACGGCGAGATTTATCTGC
This sequence comes from Clostridia bacterium, assembly GCA_030524425.1. Lineage (GTDB taxonomy): Bacteria > Bacillota > Clostridia > Lachnospirales > CAG-274 > Gallispira. The sequence goes on from JAUNGN010000007.1 coordinate 41,444, forward strand.
AGAAAAGAAAAAACAAGTGTAGTAATAAAAATTATCTTTTGCATAAGAGCATAATCACATTCAATATTAAATCCTCTGAAAATCAAATTAAAGACCACAAGAGAACATAAAGCACTTAATACGCCCTTCATAAACAAAACAACAAGACCACTATTCCATTTAGAATATGGTCTTAAAATCACAAATCCTGTTTCTCTGTTTTTATTTTTAAAAACCATTTTACTCTTGTTCATTACAACAGCTCCATTTTATCACTTACATATAGTACCTTATTTTCTCTGTAAAGTCTTTTATACTCAAATAATCCTCTATTCTCAACACTTTCAGGCATAGAGTAATATATTTTATAAACCGCATTATTTAATGAACTTTCATCAGAAATAAATTCACTCTCAAACTCTTCATTACCGCCCGGCAGCCACAAAAGTGTAAAGCCTGTCCCTTTATAATCAAGACTATACACAATATCTATAGCCTTATCCAGATTTTTAATATTCATATCCATAAGAACAACAGCTTCATCTGCACTTGTCCTTTCAAATTCCTTTACATAAAGTTTTTCAGTTCGTGCAAAAAGTTTCCAGTTTATATTATTGTTTCTGTCTCCTGCACCATATTCTCTGTAACCGCTGACATCACCATTATTACTTAAAAATACATTTGCAGCAGGTATTTCATCAGAAGCAGCATAACCAAATATAACTTCGCTTACATTTATTATCTTAGGCATAACAATAACAGAATAGGAAAAATTTTTTTTATAATTTCTTTCAAGTATTCCAAACATATCACTACAGCATAATTCATCAACAGAAATGTTTATGACCCCTGATTTTACAGTATCAAGGGGTAAAACAATAACTTTGCTTCCAAACATGGCAGCCGGAGTTTCTATTTTAATTGTTTCAGCACTATAAAACCTGTTTTTTATTGTAACATTAAACTTCACTTTATAAACAGGCAAAACCCTGTTACTCCTAAGCTTAATATATATTTCTCCTTTTTCTCCCTTTACAAAATCTGTTTTATCACTGCCGATTTCAACATTAACTCCGCCAAAAGGAATAATAAATGCAAAAATATCAAGCACTGCCATAAAGATAACAATAAAAGCGGCAATCAATAAATAATAGCTGTTAAAAAATACAGCCATATAAATTAAAATCGCAAGGCTCAATATATATACTATTGTCTTAAATATTTTCATATTATATCACCCTTTGATTTTAATATCCTTTACAATATTCATTATAACCTGTTTTTCCCTAAGCCCCTTAGCTCTTCCCTCCGGACTTAACTCAATTCTATGGGCAGCAGTTTCAGCAATAATATCAATAATATCTTCCTGAACAACATAATCCCTGTCATTAAAAACCGCATTAGCTTTAGCCATTTTTAATATGGCAATACTGCCTCTCGGACTTATACCAATATTTATATATGAATTGTTTCTTGTTGCATTAACAATATCCACAATATATTTATAAATATTATCTTTAACAAAGCAGTCTTCAGCCGTTTTCTGATAATCAAGCAGTTCACTGCTTGTCATAATATTATTCAAAACACTAAGCTTATCACTTTTTGCACCCTTTAATATTTCAACTTCAGCATCGGCATCAGGATAGCCAATAGACATCCTTACCATAAATCTTTCAATCTGTGACTGAGGCAATCTTTGTGTGCCTGCAGACCCAAAGGGATTTTGTGTGGCAATAGTAACAAAAGGCTTAGGCAATTCTCTTGTTACTCCCTCAACAGTATATTTTCCTTCCTCCATAAGTTCAAGGAGAGCTGACTGAGTTTTTGATGATGTTCTGTTAATTTCATCAGCAAGGAACAAATTACATACAGCAGCTCCCTCCATATAATCAAAAGAGTGACTCTTTTGATTATACATATTAAAACCAATAATATCTGCAGGCATCACATCAGGTGTAAACTGAACTCTGTTATACTTAAGACCCAATGTTTTAGATAATGCCAGTGCAAGAGTTGTTTTTCCTACGCCTGGAATATCTTCAAGCAGTATATGCCCTCCTGCCGTTATTGAAATAACAAGAAGCCTTATAACCTCCTCCTTACCCATTACAACTTTACTTATTTCTTCTGTAATTAATTTAAGCTTATTCATATCTGCCTCCTATATAAAACAACACTGTAATAAGTATATCATAAAAAAAATTTGTTGTAAATAATTCAATAAAATTGACAATCATTCATATTTGTTGTACAATGTTAAGGATAAGTCACGGAGGATTTTTATGAAAAAGAATAATAATAAATCTGATTTTATAAAAAAATTAAAGACTGAGCATGTTGTTATATTTACATTGCTTATAATATTACTAATAGTCATTATTTTATCTGCAATAAAGGGAGGTACATACTTTATTGCAGATAAGACATCCAATATAACAACGGAGAAAGATTACATTGCTTACTCCCATGAATATAATAAGGATAACGTTTATGGAGAAGAACAAACTCCAAATATGGAAAACTACTCTTCAGAGGAATTTGAAGCTGTCCCTATAGCCTGCTGGGGAGATGAATATAATATTGCATCAAACACCTATACTCCTTCTATGGCAGCCTTTTTATCAAGAAATACCGAAAGAATAGTTTTTAATATGGCTATAGATAATTGCAGCCTTGAAACTATGGGAGGCAGACAGGGCGGTTTGCCTATGTATGTAATGCCTTGTGATATTCCTGCAAAAAAATCCAGTGTTGAAGTTGTTATAAAAAATGATTTCAATGATAATATTTCTATAGATTTCAGTAAAAATGCAGGTCTGAATCCATGCTCCATTAACGATATTGAAGGTGTTATTTCCGAATTTGACGGAACTCTTAAATTTACAAGAAATAAAAGCGGCTTTGAGGACATTATTCTTAAGCCCACAGTACTTACCACAAGAGCCATGACCTATCGGCGAAATGATATAACTGTATTTTTTTTGGGAAATGATACAAGCTACAGTGATATTAATAAGGCAATTAATATTTATGACAAAATGGTATCATATCTTGAAACAGATAAATATCTTATTATAGGTCCTATAACGGGTAATACAGCCACTGTTAAAGCGGCAAATGATGCTCTTTCACAGCATTTTGGCAATAAATTTTTTAACTTATATGACTATCTGCTGAATGTTGCGCCTGATAAGAATTCCATTACTTTATCATCAGAAGGCAAAGAAAAAATTCAGAATGGTGTTTTACCCGATAACTACTTCAGTACAAACAATCGCTTTAATAAGCTTGGTGCCGAAATTGCGGCAAATATAATATCAGATAAGCTGAAAGAACTTAAATACATTAATTAAAGGGGTATTAAATATGAATAAATATATTAAAATCACGCTATCTATAATATCAGGAATATTGGCACTTATTACCGCCGTAGGTTTAATTTACGGAATACAGAACAAAATTACCACAAACAACATATATTCCTCCTATGACGAAAATATCTCAAATGCTGTAGAAAATTCAATTGCTGTCTGCGTAAACGCATTTTACTCAGTAGGCGCAACTAATGAAGAAACCGATAATTTAAACGATTACCTTAACAATATCAATGAGGCTGAAAGCCCTGTCTTAAAGGCTTATATTGCTGATTCAATGCTTACTTATACAGGTGACTTTGTAATGGTTAAGGAACAAAACTATATTGCAGCAGGAAAATCATCAAACTTTAATGACATTCAGGAAAAGCTTGTTTCCACTAAATCTCAGCTTACATCTGCAAGAAATTACAATCAGAAATAAGGAGGATATATTAAAATGATTAGAACAAGATTTGCACCAAGCCCCACAGGCTATATGCATATTGGTAATTTAAGGACAGCACTTTACGAATTTTTAATTGCAAAAAGCCGGGGGGGTTCATTTATTTTAAGAATTGAAGATACCGACCAGGAAAGATTTGTAGAAGGTGCAACCGATATTATATATAAAACTCTTGAAATGGCTAAAATGCCTCATGATGAAGGTCCTGATGTAGGCGGTGACTACGGTCCTTATATACAGAGTGAAAGAAAAAATGACTATATTAAATACGCCGTTGAGTTAGTAGAAAAGGGAGAAGCATATTACTGCTTCTGTACTAAGGAAAGACTTGATTCTCTTAAAACGGAAACAAGCCACGAAGCAATAGTCAAATATGACAGACATTGTTTAAATCTTTCAAAGGAAGAAATTGAGGAAAACCTTAAAAACGGCGTACCCTATGTAATACGTCAGAAAATAAGAGACGGCAAGACTACATTCCATGATGAAGTTTACGGTGATATTACAGTTGATAATTCAGAGCTTGAAGACCAGATTTTAATTAAATCCGACGGCTATCCTACTTACAACTTTGCAAATGTTATTGATGACCATGCAATGAATATTACTCACGTTGTAAGAGGTGCCGAATATCTTTCATCAACACCAAAGTATAATCTTTTATACGAGGCATTCGGCTGGGATATTCCAACCTATGTTCATCTTCCGGCAGTTATGAAGGACAAGCACAATAAGCTGTCTAAAAGAAACGGTGACGCTTCATTTCAGGATTTGGTTGCAAAGGGCTATCTTCCCGATGCTATTGTTAATTACATTGCCCTTCTCGGCTGGTCACCTTCAGTAAATCAGGAAATATTTACTATTGATGAGCTTATTAAGGAATTCAGCATAAAAGGACTTTCAAAATCACCTGCTATTTTTGATATTGAAAAACTTACATGGATGAATGGCGAATATATTAAAAAAATGGATAAAGAAGATTTTTATAACTGGGCCGAACCGGAATTAAAGGCTGCAATTAAAAGAACTGACATTGACTTAAAGAAGGTTGCAGGCTATGTTCAGACAAGAATAGGCACGTCAAAGGATATTGCCCCTATGGTAGACTTTGTAGATAATCTTCCTGAATACTCAACTGACCTTTACGTTCATAAAAAGATGAAAACCACTGCTGAAATTTGCCTTGAAAATCTTAAAAAGGTGCTTCCTGTTCTTGAAAAAATTGATGAGGCTGACTGGAATAATGACATAATTTACGGCAAGCTTGTTGAATTAATTAAGGAAATGGGAATTAAAAACGGTCAGATGTTTTGGCCTGTAAGAACTGCCCTTTCAGGTGAGCCTACTTCTCCCTGTGGTGCAAGCGAGCTTGCGGAACTTTTGGGCAAAGAGGACACAATTAACAGAATAAATAAGGGTATTGAATTGCTTTCTGAATAGGTTCAATGAGGAACGGTAAATCCGTTCCTTAAATTTTATAAATAAGTGGTGAATTTATGGAAATATTACCTGAAATCTTATTAAATAAGGAAAACTTAATTAAAATATTATCTACAAACAAATATGATGAATTTCTTTTTGAAAAAGCAAGGGAAACAGCTCTTTCAATATTTGGCAATAAAATTTACATTAGAGGTCTTATAGAATTTACAAACTACTGCAAAAACGGCTGTTACTACTGTGGTATAAACAAGGAAAACACAAAAGCGGAGCGTTACAGACTTAGTCTTGATGAAATTTTGCAGTGCTGCAGGCAGGGAAACAGACTTGGATTTAAAACCTTTGTACTGCAAGGCGGTGAAGACGGATACTACAGCAATGCCAAAATGACAGAAATTATAAAAGCAATAAAAAAAGAATTTCCAAACCATGCCCTTACTCTGTCCATTGGTGAAAGAAGCTTTGAAGCCTACAAGAGTTTTTATGATGCAGGTGCCGACAGATACCTTCTGCGTCACGAAACCTGTACTCTTGAGCATTACAACAAGCTCCATCCTGAAAATATGAGTTTATTTAACAGACTTAACTGTCTTAAAAATCTAAAGAAAATAGGCTTTCAGACAGGCTGCGGAATAATGATTGGTTCTCCCTATCAGACTGTGCAAAATATTGCAGATGATATACTTTATATGTATGACTTTAATCCTCAAATGATTGGTATAGGACCTTTTATACCTCACAAAGACACAATTTTTAAGGATATGCCTAAAGGAAGTGTTGAAATGACTTTAAGAGTTCTTGCAATTATGAGAATACTTCTGCCAAATGTTCTTTTGCCTGCTACAACAGCCCTGGGCACTCTTGATAAAAATGGCAGAGAAAAAGGTATACTTGCAGGTGCTAACGTCTTAATGCCAAATCTTTCGCCCCTAAGGGACAGAAAAAAATATTCATTATATGACAATAAAATATGTACCGGTGAGGAAGCAGCCGAGAGCCTTGAAAAACTTAAAAAGCGCATAGCTAAAATAGGCTACGAAATAGTTTCAGACAGAGGAGATTATAAAAATTAAGTTTTTTACAAAAAAACATTGAATTTTAAATAAAAAAGATTTATAATCTATGATAAGAAATTTTTTACAAGAAAAGAGGTAATATTATGCTTAATATTAAGTACGATTTATCAAAAAATCCAAAGCAGAAGCCGGATCAAAATAACTTAGGCTTTGGTATCTATTACACAGACAATATGTTTGTTATGGATTACACTGAAGGCAAAGGCTGGCATGACCCAAGAATTGTAGAATATGCCCCTATTGCTCTTGACCCTGCTGCTATGGTTTTCCACTATGCTCAGGAATCCTTTGAGGGTTTAAAGGCTTACAGAACTCCAAGCGGTGACATTCAGCTTTTCAGACCTGAAAAGAACGCTGCAAGAATGATGAATACTAACAAGAGAATGTGTATCCCTGCTGTCCCTGTTGAGGACTTTGTACAGGCTTGTAAGGCTCTTGTATCTACAGAAAAGGACTGGGTTCCGTCTGCCGAAGGTACATCTCTTTATTTAAGACCATTTGTTATTGCTGATGAAGCACATTTAGGTGTAAGACCTTCATTAACTTATAAGTTTATTATTATTGCATCACCTGTTGGTGCCTACTACTCTACAGGTATTAACCCTGTTAAGATTTATGTTGAAGATGAGTATGTAAGAGCAGCTCCGGGCTTAACAGGCTTTACTAAGTGCGGCGGCAACTATGCTGCATCCTTAGCAGCTCAGGTTAAGGGACATGACTTAGGCTATGAGCAGGTATTATGGCTTGACGGTGTTGAAAGAAAATATGTTGAGGAAGTAGGTTCAATGAACTGTTTCTTCAAGATTGACGGCACTATTTATACAGCTCCTACTGTTGGTACAGTTCTTCCCGGTATTACAAGAATGTCTTGTATTGAACTTTTAAAGAAATGGGGTTACAAAGTATCCGAAGACAGACTTGCTATTACTGACATTATCAAGGCTTCTAAGGAAGGCAAACTTGAAGAAGTATTTGGTACAGGTACTGCTGCTGTTATCTCTCCTGTGGGCGAGCTTAGATATGAGGATGATGTATGTATCATCAATAACGGCGAAATCGGAGAAGTTACCCATAAGCTTTACAATACTCTTACAGGTATTCAGTGGGGTAAGATCAAGGACGATATGGGCTGGACAACCAAGGTTAACGAATAATACACATTACACGCAAAAAAAGGCACTCATTAAAGTGCCTTTTTGCTATTCTAAAAATTTATAAACCTTTAAAAATTCTTTTGGAACTTCATGCGACAGCCCCTCTTTTATCAATTATTTATTACTACTTTGTCAACCTGAACCACAATATAATATGTTTCATCAATCTCTTTGACCTTTTCATTTATATTTCTTATTATTTCATTATCTTTCAATTCAAAATCGAAAGGTACCTCAAGGTCAAATATAATATTAGTTCTCATTGGTCCATTGGTAACTCTGAAATCATGAAAATGAAGTATCGGATTAATTTCGTTTATTATTTTATCAATCATATTTTTAAGCTCATTTACACTTTCATTTTCAGTTTCAATAGGATCCATATGTATACTGATTTCGCACTTATACTTTCTTTTTATTCTCTCCTCAGTATTATCAATGATGTCATGAGCCTCCATAACATTCATTTCAGCAGGTATTTCGGCATGCAAAGAAACAATTACTCTGCCCGGGCCATAATCATGTATGTGCATATCATGTATACCCTTTATCTTGCCTTCACTTAAAATATCCTCCTCAAGTGCCTTAACAAATTCAGGGTCAGGCGCCTGACCTAAAAGAGGCTGTAATGTATCACTTGCTGCCTCAATTCCTGCTTTAAATACAAATAATGCAACAAGTATACCTGTATATCCGTCAATATTTATGTTAAAAATGTGACCTATAATAAGACTTAATAATACTGCTCCCGTAGCAATGCAGTCACTTAAACTGTCAGCAGCAGTTGCAAGCATTGCAGAGGCATTAAGTTTTCTGCCTATTTTTTTATTAAATAATGCCATCCACATTTTAAGACAAATTGAAAATACAAGTATAATTACTGAAAAAAACGAAAATTCAACTGCCTCCGGATGCAAAATTTTATCAACGGAGCCCTTTAAAAGCTCCACAGCAGTCATAATAATAAGGAAAGCTATAAGCAGTCCCGATAAATACTCATATCGTCCGTGTCCATAGGGATGGTCATTGTCTGCCGGCTTATCCGCAAGCTTAAAGCCTATAATTGTAATAACTGAAGATGCGGCATCCGATAAATTGTTAAAGGCATCGGCAATTACAGATATGGATGCTGATATAATACCTGTCATAAGCTTTATAAGAAACAGTATAATATTGCATACTATACCCACACCGCCGCTTAGCGCTCCATAATCTTTTCTTACCCGGGGATTAATAATATCCTCGCTGTTTTTAATAAACAATTTAATTAATAAACCTGTCATTTTATTCCTCTTTCCTATAATAACAATATTAATATTCATTATACCAAATATATGTAAGGTTAGGAAAGAGTAACATTTTATTTTTTATCATTTACCCGCCTTTAATGCTTTTCCATATCCAATTATAAAAATTTTGATAATTACCCAGATATTTTCCCTTATCCTTATATGTATTCCCATTTCTGCTTCCAATTTATCACTAATATTTATGTTTTTACCTTTATAATTTATTAAACCGGAGCTTACCAATAAAAAAAGTACTTCTCCAAATAATTCCATAGAATTTTTAAATCCCCTAACAAATCCCTGTTTTTCACTTAAAGCCTCATCCTCTAATATTGCCTAGTCTAAATCATATCTTATATTATCAAATCTTTCATCATTATGATAAAGATTATAAATTTTTTCACTTGCTTTATCTACTTCCTCTGTATCGGTATATTTACTGCAATTATAAAAATTATCCCATATTTCTTTAATCATTTCATTTATAAGTTCATCTGTATTCATATATATACTCTCCAAGCAAAACTAAACATTCGTTACGTATATTCCTTTTATATTACTATATATTTGTTGAGTGTCAAATGTTTTTATTGTAATTATTTTATAAAACTTTACAAATGTATATTTTTATGCTATTCTATTTTAGAGGTAATATAATGACTATAGGCGAAAAAATCAAAGAAAAACGAAAAGAATTAAATTTAACACAAAGAGAATTATCTAATCATGCAAATATTTCAGAGACCGCTTTAATTAACTACGAAAAAAATAAACGTACACCATCATTAGAAATACTTGAAAAAATAGCGTCAGCTTTAGGAACTAATGCATTTTCTTTAGTCGATGATAAATATATAGATAAAAAATATACTAATTTCAAAAACGCCGAAATTGAATGTTATGCTTTTATTTATTATCTCAACTCATTAGGCTATACAGTAACTAAATTAAACAACCCAACTGAGTACCCCAATGAATTTATTACAAATATTTCAGAAACAGACAATAAAAAAGATATTACCATTGGCGAACACTACAATATTGAAATAATAAAAGACAGTAAAAAAATAACTTTAGAAGAAAACGAATTTATTTCACTCCAAAACGATACCAAAGAAATTATTGAATATAAATTATGGCAAAAACTTAACCATAATCAAAGCAATTAAATTGATATTGAAAAAGCTATATATTTATGTTAATATTAAAATATAAATAATGTTAGGAGGTAAATTATGGACATTTTAGATAAGTATATTGATCAATTATTGGAAAAAAGTACCCCCCAGGCTCCAATCTGGAACATTGAAAAAATCAAAAGCGGTAAGCCATCTACTTGGAATTACATTGACGGCTGTATGATTAAAGCTATTCTTGACCTTTATGCAATTAAGGGTGACGAAAAGTTTTTAAAGTTTGCAGATGATTTTATTGACTACTTTGTTCAGGAAGACGGAAGTATTAAGTCATATGACCCAAAGGAATATAATATTGATAACGTAAATGCAGGTAAGACCTTATTTGAGCTTTATAAGCTTACAGGCAAGGAAAAGTATAAAAAGGCTATTGAAACAATTTATTCTCAGGTTAAAGAACAGCCAAGAACACAAGAAGGCAACTTCTGGCATAAAATGATTTACCCCAATCAGGTTTGGCTTGATGGTATGTATATGGGACAGCCCTTCTATATGCAGTACGAAGTAGAATATAACAGCTGTGAAAACTGCAAGGACAGCTACAACCAGTTCCTTAATGTTTATAAGAATTTAAGAGATCCCAAAACAGGTCTTTACTACCATGGCTATGACTGTTCAAGAAAGGCATTTTGGTGCGATAAGGTAACGGGTCTTTCAAGGAACTTTTGGTTAAGAGCCTTAGGCTGGTATGCTATGGCGCTTATTGATACTGTTTCAGTTATGCCTGAGTCAATGACTGAGGAAAAAGCAAAGCTTTCTTCCATTTACAAGGAGCTTATTGATTCAATGCTCAAATATCAGACAGAAAACGGTATGTGGTATCAGGTTGTTAATCTTGGCGGTATCCCCGGTAACTATCTTGAAACAAGCGGAAGCTCAATATTTGCTTATGCCATTATGAAGAGTGTAAGAATGGGTATTCTTGATGAAAGCTATTTCCAATATGGCGAAAAGGCATTTAACGGTGTTTGTGAAAAGTATCTTTCTGAAAAAGACGGTGAGCTTCAGCTTGACGGTATCTGTCTTGTTGCAGGCTTAGGTCCTGAAAACAACACAAGAAGAGATGGCACTTTCGGATATTATATGTCAGAACCTGTAGTATCAAATGATGCAAAGGGTGTGGGTCCTCTTGTACTTGCTTACATTGAAATTCTTTATAAAGAACAAAACAAATAAGAATTATACATATACTAAAAAACGGCGTTTTATCGCCGTTTTTTATGAGGAGAAATCATGAAAAACAGGTCAGTTAATGCTTTAAAGTGGATATATAAATATACAGGCAGACAGCTTTGGTGGGTAGTATTTTTATCTGTAATTACCGGAGCAATTTCATTAGGCTTTATTTGGCTTGCTCTTGTATCAAGCGAAATTCTTGATATTGCAACAGGTGCCAAAAGCGGAAGCTTTGGGTTTGCCGTTTTTAAAATTCTGCTTATTATTGCCTTGCAGGGCGGTTTAAATATTTTATATTGCAATATTTTAATAAGAGCTATGGGTAAAATTGACATAAAATTTAAGCAGGGATTATTTAACTGTCTGCTTAATAAAAAGTGGACCAAAATTAATGAATATCACTCAGGTGAGCTCCTTAACCGTTTTACCTCTGATGTTGATATTATTATAAATGGCATTATTTCTATTGTCCCCAGCGGTATTGCATTAGGTACAAGACTTATAGCAGGTTTAGCTGTGTTATTTTCCATCGAACCTAAACTAACGGTAATTGTTGTTGTATTTGGTGTATTTATAGCCATAGCAAGTAAAATATACAGCAAACATTTTAAATATCTTCATAAAGCACTCCAAAGCGCTAACGGTGTTGTTCGCTCCTTTATACAGGAATGTATAGAGAATATAGTTGTTATTAAATCCTTTGCCAATAACAAAATAGTTTCAGCCGCTCTTAAAGATAAGCAGTTAAGTGCACTTAAACTTATGTACAAAAAACAGACTGTAAGCAATATAGCTGATACGGGAATATATATTCTTTTTACAGGCGGCTACTATGCTGCTCTTATATGGGGTGCCTTTAAAATAAGTGCCGGTTCTATAACATTTGGTATGCTTACTGCTTTTTTACAGATTATTGAGCAAATTAAAGCTCCTATGAGAAATATGAGCGGACTTGTTCCTGCCTTCTATTCAATGATAGCCTCATCCGAAAGACTTATTGAACTTGAAAATTTAGAAGATGAATTAAACTCAAATCATATCATTTCAACAGATAAGCTTTATGATGATTTGGTTTCTCTCAATTTTGAAAATATTACTTTTTCATATAAAGATGATACTGTGCTGGAAAATGCAAGCACGGTAATTAATAAAGGGGAATTTGTTGCCATTGCAGGACCTTCAGGTATAGGCAAATCTACTATGATGAAGCTTATATTATCCTTAATAGAACCTCAGAGCGGTAATATATATCTTAAATTAAAAGACAGAAATCTTCCTATAGACGCCTCCTGCCGTGGTCTGTATTCCTATGTGCCTCAGGGAAATATGATTTTATCAGGTACGATAAGAGAAAATATAGCATTTTGCAGACCCAATGCAACAGACGATGAAATAATAAAATCAGCAAAGCTTGCAATGATTTGGAGCTTTATTGAAACTCTTCCCGAAGGACTTAATACAGTAATAGGTGAAAGAGGTCTTGGCTTAAGTGAAGGACAAATTCAAAGACTGGCAATAGCAAGAGCATTCCTCTGTGACGCCCCTATTCTCTTACTTGATGAAGCAACATCAGCACTTGACGAAAAGACCGAAAAAGGACTCATTGAAAATATAAAAAGTCTTAAATATAAAACCTGTATATTTATATCCCATAAGCATAAAACAATTGAAATGTGTGACAGAATTATACAGTTTAACAATAAAAAGCTTAGGGACTGCAGTTTTGAAGATTTAACCGAAAGCTGGAAATAAAATTTCTAATTAGAGCCATATAAATAAGGGAGGCATTAAGCCTCCCTGCTGCAAAAATTATCAATAAAATACTTGTGAACAGCTAATGACTCGGTAAGCTCAGGGTGAAATGCTGTAACAAGCATATTCTTCTCTCTTGCCGCAACAATCTTATCATCAACTACGGACAGCACTTCAACACTGTCATCATCAATTCCCTTAATATAAGGTGCTCTTATAAATCTCATTGGAATTTTGCCTATTCCCTTAAATTCATTAACAGTTTCAAAACTGCCAAGCTGTCTGCCATAGGCATTTCTTTCAGCAGTAATATCCATTAATGCTATATGACATCTGTTATCGTTTTCAATATTATGAGCCAGAAGCAAAAGACCTGCACAAGTACCGAAAACAGGCATACCCTCCTCTATCTTTTTCTTAATAGTATCAAACATATTAAGCTCTCTTAAAAGCTTGCCCATAACAGTGCTTTCTCCGCCCGGAAGAATAAGAGCGTCAAAATCATTATCAAGATCAGCCCTTTGCCTTAACTCAAAGCTTTCAACGCCCAGTTCCTCAAGCATTTTTTCATGCTCAATAAAAGCACCCTGTAAAGCCAGTACAGCAACCTTCATATTACTTACCTCTTTCTGCCATTAAAAGTTCTATTTCATCCTCATTAATACCCACCATGGCTTCACCTAAATCCTCGGATAATTCAGCAAGCATCTTAGCATCATTGTAATTAGTAACAGCCTTAACAATAGCCTGTGCCCTCTTTTGAGGATTACCTGACTTAAATATACCTGAACCAACAAATACTCCCTCTGCACCTAACTGCATCATTAAAGCAGCATCAGCAGGAGTGGCAACACCGCCTGCCGCAAAATTAACTACAGGAAGCTTTCCGTTTTCATGAACATAAGCTAAAAGCTCATAAGGTACACCTAATTTCTTGGCATTGTCAAAAAGCTCATCCTCACTGCAGTTAGCAATTCTTCTGATTTCACTCTGCATCATTCTCATATGTCTTACAGCCTGAACAACATCGCCTGTGCCGGGCTCACCCTTTGTTCTTATCATTGATGCACCTTCGGCAATTCTCCTTAAGGCCTCGCCTAAATCCTTTGCACCGCAAACAAAAGGAACATCAAACTTGGTCTTATCAATGTGATAAACATCATCTGCAGGTGATAATACTTCACTTTCATCTATGTAATCAATTTCGATAGCCTGTAAAATCTGAGCTTCCGCAAAATGACCAATTCTGCATTTTGCCATTACAGGAATAGTAACAGCCTCCTGAATACCCTTAATCATCTTAGGATCACTCATTCTTGACACCCCTCCTGCCGCTCTTATATCAGCAGGTATTCTTTCAAGTGCCATAACAGCACAGGCTCCCGCTTCTTCCGCAATTTTGGCCTGCTCGGGAGTTGTTACATCCATTATAACTCCGCCCTTTAACATTTGGGCTAATTCACAATTTAATTTATATCTTGACATTTTTATATCCTCCTATTGATTTTTATTTAAAATATGTATATAATTATACATAAAACTGATATGTTTTTAATACCCAGATTTAATTTATTTTATAAGGTCAGATGGTGATATAATGTTTACATACATACTTGATTACAACAGCAAGATACCAATATATGAACAGCTCTATGTACATATCAAAGAAGATATTTTAAGTCATATAATATCTTCGGGAGAAAAACTTCCTTCTAAGCGAAAACTTGCAGCGCATCTGAAAATCAGTGTTATGACAGTGGAAACAGCTTACGAACAGCTTATATCAGAGGGATATATTTACTCTGTATCAAAAAGCGGATATTATGTAAATAATATTGAAAAAACTCTTTCTATTACTGCAACTGACATTAATCCAATACCAGTCAGGGAAAATTTAACAAGGTCAGATTACATATATGAATTTAAAACTAATGCTGTTGATACTGAAAATTTCCCCTTTTCAATATGGGCAAAATTAATGAGAGAGGTTTTAAGAGATAAAGATAAGGAGCTTTTAAACAAAAGCGAACCAAAGGGCTTATATTCTCTAAGAATTGAAATTGCCAAATATTTAAAGGCATACAGAGGTATAAATTGTCAGCCCGAACAGATTATTGTAGGTGCAGGCTCAGAATATATGATTAACCTTATAATACAGCTTTTAGGCGAAAATAATAAATATGCCGTAGAAAATCCCGGCTATCATAAAATAGCTAAAATTCTTTCTGCCTATAATATTGATACTGAATACCTTCCCCTTGATGACTATGGTGTAAGTATGGAGCATCTTATATATTCAAATATAAATGTACTTCACGTTTCCCCTTCCCATCAGTTTCCCACAGGTATAATAACACCAATCAAAAGACGTTATGAAATTTTAAAATGGGCAGCAGAGAAGAACAGTTATATTATAGAAGATGACTATGACAGCGAATTCAGATACAATGGCAGGCCTGTACCTGCACTTCAAAGTCTTGATAATAACAGCAGGGTTATTTATATGAATACATTTGCCAAAAATCTTGCACCTTCACTCAGAATAAGCTATATGGTGCTTCCTTGGGACTTAGTATATAAGTTTGATAATAAATTTCAGTTTTATTCAAATACAGTGTCCTGCTTTGAACAATATACCTTAACTAAATTTATGGCAGGCGGATATTTTGAAAGACATATTAACCGAATGAGAAATATCTATAAATCCCGTATTAACACTATTAAAAACTGCTTAAATCAAAATGACAATATTGTTATTAAAGGTGAAAATATAGGCCTGCATATTGTACTGGAATTTAATAAAAATGTTGACATCAATTTAATTATTGAAAAAGCAAAGAACAAAGGTATATTTACATCAAATATAAATAATTATTATTTTAAAGGAAATCACCCTAAGCCTGCTTTGGTTTTAGGCTATTCCGGTATTAATAACGAAAATATAGTTGAAGCCTTTAAAATACTAAATAAAATATGGTAAAAAATTAATGAAATTTTCATAAATATATAGTGCAAAAGTCATAATAATACTTTATAATTAAATTATAATATAATAACAAAGGAGGAAAAACAATGGAATATAAAATTTTAGTTGCCGACGATGATAAAGAAATACTTAATGCAATAGAAATATATCTTGCCAATGAACAAATGACAGTATTCAAGGCACATGACGGTGAAGAAGCTTTAAAGGTATTGGAACAGCACCCGGATATACATTTAATTATTATGGACTTAATGATGCCTAAAATGGACGGAATACAGGCTATACTTAAAATCCGACAAGACAAGGAAATCCCCATTATCGTTCTATCTGCAAAGTCAGAGGATAAGGATATTGTCCTTGGATTAAATATAGGTGCTGATGACTATATTACAAAGCCTTTTAATTTCCTTGAGCTTATAGCAAGAGTTAAATCAAATTTAAGAAGGTATACAAAGTTCAGCAGCTTTCAGAAGACAAAAGATGAACTTCTTATAAGAGGCTTATATCTCAACAAAAAAACTAAAGAGGTTAAGCTAGATGATAAGCCTGTTAAGCTTACACCAATTGAATTTAAAATTTTACAATTACTTATGGAAAATCCCGATGTTATTTTTTCAATTGAAGAAATTTATGAAAAGGTATGGAACGAGCCCTTTATTAACAGCGAAAATACAGTTGCCGTTCATATCAGAAGAATAAGAGAAAAAATAGAGGTTAATCCAAAGGAACCTATTTATTTAAAGGTGGTGTGGGGAATTGGATACAAAATCTCAAAATAAGGCAGTTTCCCTTTTATTACTGATTTCTATAGTAATTTTATCGGCTGCTTCAATTATAACCAGCTTTGAAAAAAAGCTGGATTTTAACGAAGATAATATATCCTACTTCAAGCATAGTTCAGAAATTAATAAGGATGTAATAAGATATGCAAAAAATCTGCAGAGATATTACATTTATTACAATAATTTTGATATTAACAAAGCAACCTTAAAACTTTCAGAAATCGACAACTATATTGCAACAGGCGAAATCACACCAAAGCCAAGAAATTTTTATGCGAATATAAAGCCTTTTTTAGAAGATGAAGACAGCTCCGGCAATTCATCATCAGAAAATACTGAAAATTATACTTTGCCTAACCCTGAAAGTCTTTATAATTTCAGCATAGAAAGCTCTACAATAGATACACTTATTACAAGACAGGCAGAATTAAGTGATGCAATTAATAATTATAATTCAATAGAAAATTACTTACTTACAAATGATGATTTTCATTATTCTCTGTACAGCAATATATTATGCCGGGTTGTTGCAACAAATACAAATGATTTTTACAAAGAAGGCAGTTATGAAACAATAAACATTGAAGATCCCATATTTTCAATTAATTTTAATAGTGAACTGCTTAATGATTCTTTTACAAATAATGGCTTAACCTGTGATATTTCAATACCTGTTACAACTTCTGCGTCAACAAGACGTCAAATGCTTTTATTGCAGGATGAAATAAAGTATAATAATATTTTATCATCACCTGTTTTACCTCTTTGCCTTTTAGGCATAGCTGCATTATTAGCATCTTATCTGTATTTGTATCATAAGGAAATAACAAAGGAAATTCTAAGCCATTTAAATCAAATATATGCTAAAATTCCTGCAATATTTACATTGCCTCTCGCAATTATACTTATTACATTTATGTTCAAATATAACAATGTTAGTTCAAATATATTAACAATGGGGCTGGTAAGCGGAGCGTATTTCGGCACATTTACAGTATTAATAATTACCTGTTTTATTGTTGTATTTTTTTCACTGTTTATCAGTCAGGGTATTATATTATTTAAAAATCCTCGGCTTATATTTAAATCTCCAACCACTCAGATTATAATAGAAGCTATACTGGATATAAAGCTGGCTTTAAAATCAAAGAGATACGTTCTGACCTGTTTGCTTATATTTCAGGCTATCACAATAATATGGACAATAGGTGCAATGTATATTTCATTATTAGGAGCAAATCTGCTTTTAAGAACATTTTTAATATATATAGGACTTACTGTTGCCACACTGGTATCTGCAGTAATATTTAAAGCAATAGTTGCAGAAATCAAACTCAGATATTATTTGCAGGAGCTTGCAGACGGAAAAATGGATACCATTCCCGAACAGACAGGACCTTTTACAACTTCAATTAACAACATAAATAAAATAAATACCGGTCTGCAAAATAATATGAATGAAATTCTTAAAAGTGAAAGGCTTAAAACTGAGTTAATTACAAATGTATCTCACGATTTAAAAACGCCTTTAACATCTATAATAAGTTATGTATCTCTGCTAAAAGAACTTAATATTGATAACAGCAAGGCAAATGAATATATTTCAGTTATTGACAATAAATCCAGAAGATTAAAAGTATTAATTGACGATTTATTTGAAGCATCTAAGCTTTCAAGCGGTCAAATGAAACTTGACAAAATGTATTCCGATATTGTAGCCTTACTTGACCAGACTTTAGGTGAATTATCCTATAAAATAGAAGAATCGGATATTGAATTTATTGTTTCAACAAGCTCAGATTCCATACTTGTAAATATTGATGGTCAGAAAATGTGGAGAGTATTTGATAATCTTATTAACAATATACTTAAATATTCAGCTAAAAGCACAAGAGCTTATGTTGATATAAAGGAAGACGAAAAGGCAGTTGTAATTACATTCAAAAATGTTGCTAACTACAATATGAATTTTGATGCCAATGAATTATTTGAAAGATTTAAAAGAGGTGATGCTTCAAGAACAACTGAAGGCTCAGGATTAGGTCTTTCAATAGCCAAAAGTATTGTAGAGCTCCACGGAGGAATAATGAATATAGTTACCGATGGCGATCTTTTTAAAATTACAATAATATTATCTAAATAAAATAAGCTGTTACTTTCAGATAAAATACATCTGTAAAGTAACAGCTATTTTATAACAAAGGTGAAATTAATCTTGCAAAGGATTCCTGTACTTTCTTTACAATTCCTCTATTTTTATAACTTTCAATGGTAATTTCCCTGCAATCATTAAAATCCAGTTCAAATTGTCTGTCAAACTCCCTTGTAACATTCTCATCATAAATAAAAGCATTTACTTCAAAGTTGAGTTTATAACTCCTTATATCCATATTGGCTGTACCAACTGATGTAACTATACCATCAATAGTCATAACCTTTGAATGTATAAACCCCTTTGTATACTCATAACATCTCACACCGGCCTCAAGCAGCTCACCCATATAGTTCAAACTGCATGAATGTACAAATAAATGATCAGGCTTTGCAGGTATAATTATTCTGACATCAACACCTGAAATTGCAGCAGTTTTTAAAGCTTCAAGCAGACCGTCATCCGGTGCAAAATAAGGGGATTCTATATAAATATTTCTGTTTGCTTCCGTAACCAGCCTGAAATATCCAAAATATATACTATCCCAGCTTGTATCAGGCCCGCTTGAAACTATCTGCATATTAACACTTCCCTCCGATGAAGTAATTTCAGGAAAATGCCTTGCATCAAGCTTCATCTTTTCCCCTTTTGTAAAGTTCCAGTCCATAATAAATCTCAGCTGTAAATCATAAACAGCACTGCCTTCAATTCTTATATGGCTGTCCCTCCAAAATCCAAAACGCTTTTTCGCCCCTATATATTCATCGCCTATATTTAAACCTCCGATATATCCTGTTTTGCCGTCTATTACAGCAATTTTTCTGTGATTTCTGTAGTTAATTCTTATACCTCTGGGAGGTAAAAATATTCTTGCTTCACCTCCTGCCAAGTTAAGCTTTTTTCTGAAATTTGGTCTGTTTTTAACATTTCCCATTCCGTCATAAAGAACTTTAACTTCAATTCCTGCTTTTGCCTTTTCAATAAGCAAATCCATTATTATATTGCCTAACCTGTCATCGTGCATTAAATAATATTCTAAATAAACATATTTTTTTGCATTTTTAATATCCTCAACAAGAGCCTTAAATTTAGAATTACCTTCGTGAAAAGCAGTAATTTCATTGTTCTTTCTGTAAATACTGCCACAGCTGTTGTAATTCATTACAACAAAGTTATTCAGATACCATGTATGTTCTATGGGTAAAATTCTTTCATTAAAATTTTCCGGTATATTATTATTTGCAAGCTCAGGAAATTTATTTTGAAATTCAATACATATTTCCCTGTCCTCTTGTCCTTTTTTCTCAAACCACTTATGCTTTCTTCCCTCAAATCCAAATATTAAATATATAATAAAACCAAAGCATGGTATAAAGGCAAGAACCATTAACCACGCCCATATTACACCGGGATTTTTCTTTTCAAAAAAAACCACAAATACAGCAAACAACAAATTAAAAATAAACAAAACAACTAAAAATATATACCAAAACTCGCCTATAAAATTACGCACGATATCACCCCACTTTATCATAGGTCATAAATATATGATACCATAAATTTCAAAATATTACTAATATATATTGCTTAAAATTATTTTACAAATTTATTAAGTTATAAATTATTGACATTGTTATAAATAAGAATTATAATTAAATAAAAAATTATTATACGGAGGTATTAAAATGGAAAATTGTTTATATTGTAAAAACAAAGAAAAACTTGATTCTCTTATGATTTATATTGCTGACTTAAAGGTATGTAAGCTATATTTATTTAAGGAACAGACATATTATGGCAGATGCGTAATTGCATATAAGGATCATAATGTTGATTTTACTGAGCTTACTCCTGAAGATTCTGCCGCATTTATTAGTGATATGCAGACAGTTGGCAAAGCTATTATGAAGAGTGTTAATCCTGCAAAGGTAAATTATGGTATGTTCAGTGATACCCTTCCTCATTTACACGTTCACATCGTTCCTAAGCAAAAGGACGGCTATGGCTTTGGAGGCACATTTGAAATGAATGTAAATCCTCCTAAATATTTAAGTGATGAAGAATATGCTGAAATTATTAATAAGATTAAGAGCAATCTTTAATTATAAAAGCCTCTCGTTTTTGAGAGGCTTTTATACAACATTAAATCCCAAACTTCTAAAATCCAGAAAAGTTTAATAACATTCAATATAAAAATTTATTCATATTGTTTTTTAAAAATTTCAAATACCTTATTTATAACCTCATCATTTAAGACATCATTATAGGTGGCAGTTTCTCCGTCATCATTAGGAACCTGCTCCATAATAACAACCTCATCAGAACCTTCCTCTGCCATTACAACATACTCATAACCCTCATATTCAATAAGGTCCAAAAATTCCATTTCTATTTCATTACCCTTATTATCTTTTAGTATAATTAAATTTTCTCCGGCTATCATATTAACACCTCAATTAAAAACTTATTCTTCCTCATTTTTAAAACACATACAGAAAAGTATAGGTGCCATAAACATAATTGGCAAACCATATCTCATTGTGTTATTTACAGGTGAAGCAATGCACGTAAGCAATGTTATAAGTACAGGTATATTATAAATAATAAATTTCCTATTCTTTTTATACAGCATAAAATAAAGCATTACAAGTATATCTAACCATACAAAGAATCCTAGACTTGAAAACAGACCTATAACAGGCAGTTTTCTTGACTTCATATTAATATCGCAAAGCTTTTCGGAAGCTTCTTTCAGTCCGCCGGGAGCAAAAATTTTATTTTCATCAACACACTGAGTCATAAAGAATAAATCCTTATAATAACCGATATTTTCAGGATAAAAATAGCCATATATATTATTTAATGTTGCCTGAATATACACAGTGGGATGTTTAAATAACTGACTAAACCATACTCCTAAATATTCAGAAAAATCCTCATCAGTTGATTCCTCCTTAAAGCTGTTTTTTACAGGATCACACAGCTCAGGATTATATAAATCAGGCAAAGCATTATAATCCAATACTTTATCAATTATCTGTCTTTCCTCTGCCGTAACATCATCACCAAAATCTCTGACAAATCTTGCAGTCTGCTGGAAAGGTATTGAATAAATTTCCTTTGTATCATCATTTCCAATATCCCAGACATTTTCAATAGCATACTCACCGCCGTAGTAAATACCAAGACCTACAATAAATGCAATTAAAACCGGAATCAGTGCCCTTGTATATTTTCTTAAATATATTAACAGGAATGGTGCTGTTAATATAACTACATAAACACCGCTTTTTTTTGAAAATGCAACAAAGAGTATGGTCAATAGCCATAACAAAATCAAATATCGGTTCTTAGCCTCAGTCCATATCCTTTCTTTTAAATCAATAGTCTTAATAATAAGCCAAATCATAAACATAAAATGTATGGTTTGAATCCTTACAAACTGCTGTTGCATTTCTTGGAAAAGCAGGCATAAGAGCAATAATTAAAAATGCAATAAAAATAATTATAACAGGATATTTCTTTTTATATACATAGTCTAGAAGTAAGGAAACAATAAAGCTTCCATACACAAACTGCAAAAGTACAAAAAGAAAAACACCGGCATTATATGAATTAAAAACATTATGGCCAAATTCTACAAAACTTCCCCATACAATTGTCTGCAAAACAGGGTGATGGTTATAAAGGCTTTTATTAAAAAATTCAGACAGCATAACACCTGAATCAGCATGAATAACAGCAGGATAATCAATAATCAAATATGGCAACCATAATATCATCAAAATAATCCATATTTTAATTATACTTTTTTCTCCAAGAAAGCTTGTTATATTTTTCGATAATGAACTCATAATTGCATTATTTTTAACTATTTCATCATATCGTTCAATAAATGTAAACAATGCTCCGATACCACAATAAAACATTACTGTATAGCCGGCCGTAATTGCAACAGATGCAGTAAATGCAGAAAATGAACTGAATATGTATCCCCATGAAGATATTGATTCATAACTTTTACCAAACACAACACAAAGAGCAAAAAATACTGCAAGACCCAGTGCAGCTCTTTTCTTACTCTTTTCAAGAACTATAAATTTTAAAGCCATATATATTAATACAACTACAGCAGCAAATAAAATCAATCCTTTTTCCATTTCCAAGTGCTGAGGAGAATCAGCAATCATGGGAGTATAAATAACACCATCCTCGGATGTAAATGTAATTACAAAGGGTAAAATAGCTAATACTGCACAAATTATATTAAATATAAAGCTGAATTTCTTTTTATGCATAATAATAAACACATCCTTTTAAAAAGCTCTTTACTGAATGAAAAACAATCAATAAAGAGCTGAATTTTACAAAATTACATTACCTTGCAATTCTTAACATTAGTCTGCTTAACCATTTCAGAATCAGACTTATTATTCTTGTTAATACAGTTTGTAAATACCATATCTTCGCTGTTTTCAATTTCAAAGGCAGGACCGTCAACACCAACAACAGTTACATTGTTAAACTTAATGCCTCTCGTATTACACATATAGAAGCCCTTTTCCTTAACCTCTTCAGCACCTACCAGCATTGCAGGAATACCGGGTACACCATTTTCAGCCATTTCAATATATACATTCTCAAATGTACAATCCTCAACATACATTTCAGCTAAGCCATAGAAATAGCCTGCTGCTGCATTTACATTCTTACAAGTCATATTTGCAAAATGTAATCTCCTGAAAGCCGGGGTATCCTTAGTAACAGGTGCAGGATTTTTATCACAGGTTTCAGGATCCATACCTCTTGGACCCCACATATAATAAAGATTTGCAATAAACGGACAAAGAACATTTTCCATAATTACATTGTCAACTCTTATATCCTCTACTACACCGCCTCTGAATCGTCTTGACTTGAGTCTTATACCTCTGTCAGTATTTTCAAATACACAGTTAGAAATAGTAACATTAACAATGCCTCCGCTCATTTCAGAACCAAGCACAACACCGCCATGACCATGCACCATAGTACAGTTTTCAATAACAATATTCTTACAAGGAATTCTTTCCTCTGTATCCTCTGTACCTGCCTTAATAGCTATACAGTCATCACCTACATCAATGTGGCAATTGCTAACATGAATATTTGTACATGATTCAGGGTCAATACCATCAGTATTTGGTGAATCATATGGGTTGTTAATAGTTACATTGTCAATAGTGATATTATCACAAAGTATTGTATTAATAGTCCAGCTTGGAGAATTCTTTAATGTAACACCCTGAATAAGTACATTCTTACACTCATAAGGTGCTATCATTTTAGGTCTAGGATACTTGTTCTCTTTAGCCCTGAATAAATCCCACCAAAACTGACCTTGTCCATCTAAAGTACCTCTGCCTGTAATAGATATATTTTCTTCATTATAGGCATTAATAAGAGAAGCATAGCATTCTCTTTTAACACCTTCCCAACGTGAATTTACAACAGGATATTCATCTAAATCATTAGAGAAAAGAAGAGTGGCACCGGCCTCAACATTTAACTCCATATTACTCTTTAAAAAAATAGGACCTGTTAAATATGTACCGGCAGGGACATAAATAGTACCGCCGCCCAATTCAGCACATTTCTCAACAGCAGCAGCTATGGCATTTGTACATAAAGTTTTACCATCACCAACAGCACCGCAATCTAAAATATTAATAGTTGCCATTACATTAACCTCCGTAATATTATTTATATTTATTGTAACATATTATCAATAAGCTTTGCAACCTATTTTACAATTTAAAAGAATTTTTTACAATAATTTTCTAGGCTCGTTCAATTATAATACTAACTGAAATTCTATATTGTATTCATTATCAATTAATACATACCTGCAGCTGTTTTCTTTACAAAGTTTTAAATTTTCGGTATTTTCTCTTATCATCAATTCTTTAGTACAATAGTTATCATCAGTACGCTTTTCAATAACATTTTGATTTTCCGTAATTTTATCAAAATTATTTAATATATAACTTTTACTAAAAATTAAACA
The DNA here is from genome assembly GCA_030524425.1 of Clostridia bacterium. Lineage (GTDB taxonomy): Bacteria > Bacillota > Clostridia > Lachnospirales > CAG-274 > Gallispira. The sequence goes on from JAUNGN010000007.1 coordinate 66,294, forward strand.
CAAATATTTAATATTGCTTAAATATTTATCACTAAAATACTCCTTATAATCAAAAGGAATGTAACAGCCTTCTATAATAAGATTTTGCCCATTTTCTATAGCTGTTTTAATTATTTCCTTCACTATGTTCCATAAATATGGTGTAAGCTCCTTATCACTGCTTTCAGCATTAAATTTACAAATTCCGCCTCTAATAAGTCCCATTTTAATATGGTCAATTGATAAGTATGGAAATTTGTATTTTTCAAGAAGTTTTTGAGCCAACAATGTTTTTCCCGTATGAGTACTTCCTGCTATAAGTATAATCATTTTAAACCTCTTTCAAATCAATAAGCTAAAACTTCCAGTTCAATTCCCAACACACCATATTTACTCTGTTTCTCAACAGAATAATATTTCTCCATATCTAAGGGACTTGCTGTGTCTATATCTTCCTTTAAATAACCGCATTTATCCAAAGGCAGATTTTTATACAATTCATCAAATGTATTAAACTTGTGTATATTAATAACTTTGGTCAAAATCCTTTTGTCCAAAGCTCTGCAATCAGTAAATTCAATAATATCCCCTATCTTTATATTTTTCCTTTTCTCATCATTAAGTCTTAGTTCTATGGTCTTTTGTCCTGATTTAATCATATTAAAAGGCTCAGAATTTAATTTCATATAATATATCATAATTTACTCCTAATACTATAACCTATTCATCTGACTCCCATACCATTTATGAGCACCATTACAAATATTAACTTCTACTTTTTTATTAAATAATCTATAGCATTTATCAGCTATTTCAATTTGTTCAAAAACGCCTTCAATACCTCTTATACCATTTAATTTATCCTCATTACCTGTTTCAAGGTATATTTCCTTAGGTGCTGCAAGAGCTAAAATATCGCCCATATCAACATACTTCCATTGGTTTGGTATAAAGTTACAGCCGCAGCGATTTTGATAAATCAAAGTATCCTTAAAGCTATGGAAAAATCCACTTACAATAGCCTTGTTTATTTTATCTTCCATTACAGCCAGCCATAAAGCACTATGACCGCCGCCTGAAAAACCGCAGCATACAATTTCATCATATCCCAAATTAGAAATATATTCAACAAGCCTCATATTTTCAAATAAAATTACTCCCTGTAAACACATTCCCAAACTTATAAGGGCATTGTTTATATCATTGCATTCTGCAGTTTTGTCCTTATATATACCTGTCATTCTTTCACCTGAACCCAATAAATCCGGCACAAAAACAGTATAACCCTTATCTGCCAATTCATAAGCATAAGTGTAATTGAATTTATCTATGTTATTTTTATAGTCAATAGTTTCTTTACCTACAAGTCCGTTTTTGCCATCACTTCCATGCCCATGAATAGCAATAGCAGCCTTATTGTTTTTATTTACAGGCTCTAATACATAAAAAGGCATACTAAGATTATTAATTGTATCTATTCTGCATTTCCTTAATATATATTTACCGTTATTTTCTGATTCTAATTCTTTTAAATTTAACGGAACACTTACCATTGAATTTATACCCATTATTTCCTTTAATTTTTCTTTAGATGAATTCTTCCAATTATTAAAATCATCAATTCCATCACCACTAAATCTCAATTCAGGCTCAGCAGGTAAACTGTTTTTAATAAATTCAAATCCATTTATATAAGACATTATAATTCCTCCTATTAGGGGTTGTTATTTTCAATATAGTTAAAAAGAGCTTTTGCAAAGCAAAAGCTCTTTAATTCATATGTACTAATTAAATTATTCCTTAACGGCACCCATAGTTACACCAGTCATGAAGTATTTCTGGCAGAATGGGTAGATAAACATAAATGGAACAATAGATACAATAACGGCAGCACTCTTAAGAGTGTTAGTGTTAATTCTTGTACCTTCACTTGCATCCTGCTTATCCTGGAAAAGGTCTCTTAATTTATACTGGAAGTTATATTTGTCAGATGACTTAATATAAATTACATAGTGGAAGTACTCTGACCAAGCAGCTACGGCAAAGAACAAGCCGATAGATGCAAGAGCAGCCTTTGACAATGGAAGTACAATCTTAACGAAAATACCCATTGGAGTACAACCATCAATTTCAGCAGCCTCAAATAAGCTGGCCGGAATACCTTCAAAGAAACTTCTCATAAGTACTAAGTTATATACATTCATAGAAGTTGGAACGATAACAGCCCAAATAGAGTCAAGTAAACCAACCTTCTTCATAACTAAGAATGTAGGAATAAGACCTGCATTAAATATCATTGTGAAAAGTAATGCATAGCCGAAAAATTTAACACCAGGCATATCTCTCTGAATAAGTACATAAGCACCTAATGTAGAAATTAACAAACCTAAGAATGTAGTTAATAATGTTGTATAAATTGAAACCAAAAATGGATGATACAACTGCGGGTCAGTTATAATTCTCTTATAAGCAATTGTATTGAACCAAATAACTTCCTTAGTTTCAGGGTCAACACCTCTAGGTAAAAGATTAAGACCATAAACAGTCTGATTAACCATAGAGTCACAGAAAATCTTAAATATAGGTACAATCATTATTATCATTAATGCAATGAAGAAGATTGTGTTAAACAATACGAACCAAGAACGGGCAGCGTACTGTGGATGGAATAAATTAAATTTCTTTTTCATATTTCCTCAAACGCTCCTTCCTTATACAATACCGTATCCTCTGACCTTCTTACTGATAATATCAGAAGCAGATACAAGAACAAGAGATACAACAGACTTAAATAAACCGATTGCAGTTGAATAACCATAGTCATTACCAACAATACCGACTCTATATACATAAGTCTGAATAACATCAGATACATCGTAAACAAGTGAGTTATAAAGTACGAATACAGACTCAAAAATGTTCATAATCTTTGCAAGATTAAGTATAAATACAACTAAAATTGTATTCATAAGCGAAGGAAGAGTTATGTATATTGTCTGCTTAAATCTGTTAGCACCATCAATTTCAGCAGCTTCATATAAATCAGGGCTGATGCCTGATAAAGCAGCTAAATAAATAATAGTACCCCAGCCTGTTTCCTTCCAACGGTTCATAATGTACCAAACACCACGCCAACATTTACTCTCTGTCAAGAAGTCTAAAGGCTTATCAATAATACCAATATTATATAATATTGCATTAACAAATCCCATGTTAGATGTATCAGCACCTGTTGCATCAGTACCTGCTGATAAGATTAACATAAAGATAGATGCAGCAACTACCCATGAAAGGAAGTGTGGAAGATAAAGTACAGTCTGTACAATCTTCTTACCCCAAGCATGACTAATTTCATTAATTAAAAGTGCAACAACAACTGTAAGAACAGTTGCAAATACTAAGTTAAAGAAACTTAATATGATAGTATTTTTAAAAGCAGAATGGAAAGGATCAGATGTAAGCAATCTCTGGAAATTACCCCAGCCAATTGAATAATCAGGACCTGTTCTCATTGTAATCTGCTTTAATTTATATGTTGACCATGCATATCTTATACCAAACATTGGCCAGTAGAAGAATATTGCAAGAACAACAGCTACAGGTAAGAACATAAGATAGAACCATCTGTATTTATACATACGCTGACCTATACTCGGCTCCTTAACTATAACGTGATCAAAATTCATATTATCATTATTATTTGCCATTTTATAACCATCCTTTCGAGAAAATATTACTCGGCATCAGGTGTATCTTCCGCATCAGAAGCTCCACCTTTAGCTGAAGCTTCAGCCTCAGCCTCAGCAGCTAAGTTAGCATCACTATTTAAGTCCTCAAGAATAGCATTAGCATAATAGCTACCCTTTTCCTCGTAGTACTGCATAGCCTCTTCCACAGATGTCTTACCTGTAACGGCATTAGCAACAACCACATTCTTAACTACGTTAAGGTCAGCTAAGTTCTGAGAAATTGTATCATTTACAATAGGAACTGTAGCAAATACTCTGTTTTCTCTGTATGTTTCAAGAGATTCCTTAACCATATCATCAAGAGGAATAGGATCTTCCCAATCTGTAATAGTAAGCTCAGGAGCATACATAGACTTTTCAACCTTGTTATCAGGGTCAGTAAGGTATGGAAGAGCCTCACAAGAACCATCAGCATTATATTTATAGTGTACATCCTTAACACCGTGAGTAAACAACATCTGTCCCTCACCGCCGTCATGTGAATACATAAGGAAATGCTCAAATACAGCTGCTTTGTTTGGTGCATAAATAGACATAGCCATTGCGGTTGGAACTCTTTCTGTATATCCGCCTGTTTCCTCAATAGGAGGAATAGCTGTAAGCTGACCATCATTCATAGATCTCTGTAACTTTAATGACCACATACCTGCCCAGTAGTTAAAAGCACCAACTAAGCCTGAGCCTAACTTATCTCTACAGGTAGAAGTCTTGTTAGTAACGATTTCGGCATCAATTAAACCTTCCTGATAAGCATCACGAAGTCTTGTAATTGCCTCAACCATACTAGGCTGTGCAAAACCATCAACATACTTACCTGTTGCCTCATCCTTATAGAAATCAGGTACAGCATCCTGATAGAATTCTCTTAAATAAATGTCGTATGGAGTTTCTGTATTAAGAAGACCTGCTGCAGTAATTGGAATAGCACCGTTGCCTCTTGCCTTAAACGCTCTAAGCATTTCAATAAACTCATCATAGTTCTTTGGAGCATCAAGACCTGCCTCGTCTAACCAATCCTGTCTTACATAAGTAATTGTACCATTACCTGCAGCCATAGGGAAACCATAAAGCACACCATTAATCTTAAGTGCATTTACATAATCCTCATCAACAATATTCTTACAATTAGATGTAGAATTTTCCCAAGCCTCTGTCATATCCCAAAGCGCACCTGAGTTAGCTAATTCAGGATAATATGTTGAACCCATTTCAATAATATCAGCCGGTTCCTCACTTGCAAAAGAAAGTGTAACCTTTTCATAATACTTTGCGTGGTCAGGCTTTTCAATTTCAAGCTTAATACCTGTCTGCTTTTCGTATTCGTCACATACCATCTGAAGACCATTTTCTTCAGTCATAATAGTATCAGCCATTAATGAAATAACTTCAGGCTTGTCATTAGGGTCACCGCCGCTTAAGTCTAAAGGTTCATTATCACTATTAGGACAACCTGTAAGGCTGGTTACCATAAGCATTGATAAGCCAAGAGCTGAAACACGCTTCAAAACGTTCTTTTTCATGGAAATCCTCCTTTTTATATGTTAATTATATATAGTTTAATATTTGCACACACTCAAAATGCAAACCCTCAAAAACAGAATACAGCTTTTTGTTCAATCTGACAACAACCGCCTGTAACTTCTTTTAAATATATTTCCAAGAAAGCCATCAGGAAATCATCAACATATTGTAAAAATTACCAAAGACTGTATCCCGGCACAACAGGTAAACTATATTATTAATCTTTGTAAGGCTATTATAGCATATTTTATTAGTTAATGTAAAGGTTTTTTTCCATTTTTTTTAGCAATTTTAACAACAAATTTATAAATTGGATAAAATCTGTATTACAAATTTCCAATATGTATCACTATTTATTGTAAAAATTGCATATTTTGTGCAACTTTTATTGCTGAACACCTAAAAAATAAAAGTGCCGGCATAAAAGTCAGCACTTTTCTTCTTTTTACTAATGTTGATTGCCTACAACCATGCTGTTGTCAATTTTACCATACAAAGTAAGGGTATAAATACCTGAAATACCAACTAAAGCATATATTATTCTGCTTATCCACGAATTCATACCGCCGAAAAGGGTTGCAACAAGGTCAAATTGAAAAAAGCCAATTAATCCCCAGTTAATTGCACCAATAACCACTAAAGTCAAGGCCGTATAATCCAATGCCTTCATATTCATAAAAGCCCTCCTCTCTTATAAATGAAAGTATTGTAATTTATATAAAATATCAAAACTGCAGTATATGATATAATAATATTGTCTGCAATTTAATTTATTTTATTACATCTTAAAATTCAAAATTTAATGAATTTAATACCAAAATAAAATTAATAACAAAAGACTGCTTAAGCAATAAAGCCTTAGCAGTCTTAATAAATAAATTATAAAATTAATTTTCAGTATTTTCCTTCTTTTCAGGCTTTGGCAGACAATCCTTTCTTGAAAGATTAATTCTGCCCTGATAATCAATTTCAATTACCTTAACGTCAATAACGTCACCGACATTTAAAACATCCTCAACCTTTGCAACTCTTTCGTGAGCTAACTTGGAAATGTGTACAAGACCTTCCTTCTCGGGAGCAATCTCAACAAAAGCACCAAAATTCATAAGTCTTGTAACAGTACCTGTATAAATTCTGCCAACCTGAGGACCTTCGTCAATAATCTTAATCATATCAACAGCCTTCTTAATTGCGGCAGCATTGGCAGACGCTACATAAATCTTGCCTTCATCCTCAGTATCAATCTTGTCAACACCTGATTCTTCAATAATTCTGTTAATAACCTTACCCTTAGAGCCGATAACCTCTGCCATCTTGTCAGGATTAATCTGAACAAACTCAATTTTAGGAGCATATTCTGATAATTCCTTTCTTGGCTCGGCAATAGCCTTAAGCATAACCTCATCGAGGATATAATTTCTTGCCTTATGAGTATTCTCAATAGCACCCTTTATAATAGCAGGTGTAAGACCCTGGATTTTCATATCCATCTGAATAGCCGTAATACCCTCATGAGTACCTGCCACCTTAAAGTCCATATCACCAAAGAAGTCCTCAAGACCCTGAATATCTGTCAAAAGAATAAAATCATCATCAGTTTCACCTGTAACAAGACCACAGGAAATACCTGCAACAGGTCTCTTAATAGGAACACCTGCAGCCATAAGCGAAAGTGTAGAGCCGCAAACACTGCCCTGAGATGTTGAACCGTTAGAGCTTAAAACCTCAGATACAAGTCTGATTGCATAAGGGAAATCTTCTTCACTTGGAATAACAGGAAGCAATGCTCTCTCTGCTAAAGCACCATGACCGATTTCTCTTCTTCCGGGACTTCTTGAAGGCTTAGCTTCACCTACAGAAAAGCCCGGGAAGTTATAGTGGTGAATATACCTCTTGTTTGTTTCAGCCTCATCAAGACCGTCTAACTTCTGAACATCTGACATAGAGCCGAGAGTTGTAACTGTTAATACCTGAGTCTGACCTCTCTTGAATAAGCCTGAACCATGAACTCTCGGAAGAACATCAACTTCTGCTGATAAAGGTCTGATTTCATCAAGAGCTCTGCCGTCAGGTCTTTTATGCTCTCTTAAAATCATTCTTCTTACGGTTTCCTTTTCATACTTGTAGATTGCCTCGCCGATTACAGCCTCAAACTCAGCCTCATCATCATTGCCAAACTGTTCAAAAAGCTTTTCACAGCACTCAGCTTCAATATCAGAAATTCTTTCATCTCTTATCTGCTTCATATCTGTAAATACAGCTTCTTCCATTCTCTTATCGCCGATTAATTCCTTAATTGCCTCATACAAATCGTGGTCAACCACATGCTCCTCATAGCTGTGCTTTTCTCTTCCGCACTCAGCAACAATACCGTCAATAAACTTACATATTTCAATATTCTGTTCATGACCAAACATAATGGCGTTATACATTTCTTCATCGGTTACTTCATCAGCGCCTGCTTCAATCATCATAACCTTTTCCTTGGTAGAAGCAACTGTAAGGTTCATTCTGCTTAATGTTTTCTGCTCCGCAGTCGGATTAATAACATACTGACCATCAATCATACCCACTGAAACTGAACCTGTAGGACCATAAAAAGGAATATCGGAAATTGAAAGTGCAATGGAAGAACCAATCATAGCACAAATTTCAGGTGAACAATCCTGATCTACAGCCATAACCATAGCATTGATAGAAACATCATTTCTGTAATCCTTAGGGAACAAAGGTCTTATAGGTCTGTCAATTACTCTTGCTGTTAAAATAGCGTGCTCTGCAGGTCTTCCCTCTCTTCTTGTAAATCCTCCCGGGATTTTACCCACAGCATACATTTTCTCCTCATAATCAATAGATAACGGGAAGAAATCAATACCGGCTCTTGGCTTTTCTGATGCAGTGGCAGTTACTAAAACCACTGTATCGCCATATCTTACAATACATTCACCGTTAGCAAGCTCCGCAACCTTACCGATTTCAACGGAAAGCTCTCTGCCTGCTAAATCCATCTTGTAAATCTTACTCATAAATTTTCCTCCTTGATAAAATATATATCAAAGTGAACTCAGGCAATTTTTAGCTTAAAAACAGGTTTATAAAAACTATAAACACATTTTTAAACTAAAAATATTACCCTACTCACTTAAATATCTATGTAAATTGTAAATTAAAACAAAGCGTGGTGCAGCACCACGCTTTGTAAAAAATTACTTTCTTAAACCTAAAGCAGCAATAAGTTCACGGTATGCAACAACATCCTTAGACTTAATATAATTTAAAAGACCCTTTCTCTGACCAACCATCTTTAAAAGACCTCTTCTTGAGTGGTGATCCTTCTTATGCTCCTTTAAATGCTCGGTTAAGTGATTAATTCTTTCAGTTAATAAAGCAACCTGTACTTCAGGTGAACCTGTATCTGCTTCATTTCTGCCAAACTTTGCAATAATAGCTTTCTTGTCCATTTTTAAATCCTCCAAAAATAAATTAATAATCTCCTTATGTCAAGAGAAGGTCGGAGATTCCGAACTCTGAACATAGGATAAAACAACTTTTGTGTTATCACACACAATCATAATGATAACATATACCATCATAAATTGCAAGCATTTTTTGTATAATTTTAACTTTTTTTAATACCGGCAAAAATAACTGCTATGTATTTAATTTTGCTCAAAATCCATATAATTATAATTGAAAAAAATGCAGTTATAAAAAAAGTTTCAAACACTTCCGCAATACTGTAATTTTTAAGTCCCCACCTGTTTAATAAATTAATAATAACATTATGTGATAAATATACCCCATATGAAACTGCCGCCAGCTCTGAAATTAATTTTATTAAAATTCCCGGTGCTTTATTTATTCTGTTTAACAGCAAAAACATTCCGCATGACAAAATTACAACAAATATACTTCGGTAAGACTTAAATGTTTCAGTATAAAATCCGTTATATTCTGTTATCATCTTTGTCCCCGCAGATATAAAAAGTGCAGATGCGGCTATTATTAATATAAGCCATCTGTTGGAAATTTTAATATCTTTGTTAAATAAATACCACCCTAATATAAAATAACCCAAATATCCGCTTATAAAGCCAATATTATTTATAAATCCGATATTTACAATAACCTTTTGAGTATCATTATTAACAATTCCGCCCAAAGTCAAAGAAAATATTTCAATAAGCCAAAGCATCAAAATATATTTAATAACATTATCCCCGGAATTATCTATAAAAATCTTTATTGCCGGTGATATTAAATACATTGGTATCAAATAATACATAAACCACAAATGTACAGCAACAGGCTTGTTAAAAAATTTAATTATTTCTCTGCTAAAATTACCGACCGTTAAAACTGCCTCCCTGTCGGCATATAATCCGGCAGCAACAGCAATAACAGACCAGACCGCCATAGGTATAATAAGTCTTAAAACCCTGTTTTTAAGAGTATACTTAATACTACAGGTATTTTTACTGCCAAGTATCAAAGCACCCGAAATCATAAAAAACATAGGCACACCGCAGGTTGCAAAAGACGTAAGAATATTTGCAACATTCCAGCCCGTATTGCCCATTTCAACCCTTAGTCTGTTAGATGCACAATGAAGGAAAATAACACAGAACATTGAAATAACTCTTATTATGTCTATACCTAAAAATTTATTACTGTCTTTCACGATTAACCTCTATAATTTATATTCTGCCAATATACCTTCTTCATAATATCTCCTGCACTCAGCCTTATCATCTTCAAGCTGATTTATTAATTCACTCATATTACTGAATTTTCTTTCATTTCTGATTCTTTTGTAAAAGCCAACAATTGCGGTTTTTCCGTATACAAATTCATTAAAATCAAAAATATGAGTTTCAATTTTTTTTGATTTGCCCTCAAAGGTAGGATTAACACCAATATTCGACATACCTCCATAAACCTTGCCCTCAAGCCATACTCTTGAAAAATATACACCGTCAGGCGGTAAAAGCTTTTTTAAAGGTATCTCAAAATTAATTGTAGGGAAATTCATTTTTCTTCCTCTTTCATCACCATGTACTATTTCTCCCATAGCAAAATAGGGCTTATTAAGAAGTTTAGCTACGGTTTCCATATCTCCGTAATTAATCAAACCCCTTATTCTTGTACTGCTGACTCTTACATCATGTATTTTTACTCTTGGTATGCCAATAACATTTATTCCTCTGTCCTCACCAAGCTTTTTTAATGTATCAATATTGCCAATTCTGTCCTTTCCAAAGCAATAATTTTCTCCTACCACCAACACCTTGCAATTTGTCTTTTTAACAAGCAAATTCATAAACATTTCCGGTGACATGGAAGCAAACTCCCTGTTAAAGGGATACTGTATAAGTATATCAACGCCTAAACCATCAATTATATATTTCTTTTCATCAACAGAAAACATTGTTTTAAAGCCATTATTCTTACCAAAAAACTCAACAGGATGAGGGGCAAATGAAAAAACAATACTCTTAAGCCCATATTCCTTTGAAAAATTAAGTACAGTCTTAATAAGCTCCTGATGCCCCAAATGTATACCGTCAAAATTTCCAATAGTGACAGCGGAAGGCTCATTTATATTAAATTGTTCAGTTTCAATAACCTGCATATAATCACCCTAAATTAACATAGTTATAGGTTTTATAAAATCCCCTATTACCTCATAAATACCAACTGTTTTTTTATCCGAAAATTCAGCAACAATCTTATCGCCTGATTTAATATCCTTTTCCTTTAAATAAGAAATACTTATTTTATTCCCATTTAAAACATATTTTTCAGCCTTTGGACTAATATGTACTTTTTTATAATTTGACAAAACATCTTCAACAGGAATTAAAAATTCTTTTATTTTACCCTCTGCTGCCAAAGCTTTAAAATCTTCAATTTTAATACTGTCCTCAATGTAAAAACTGCCGCTTCTTGTTCTTGTCAGATCAGACATACATCCGCCGCAGCCCAGCCTTTCACCAATATCCCTGCATAGAGTCCTTATATATGTTCCTTTTGAGCAAAGTACATAAAATTCATATCGTTTTTTGTCCAAAGCCTTTATATTTCTTATTTCATATATATTTATAAGTCTGGTTTTCCTCTCAATCTCCTTACCCTCTCTGGCAAGCTCATAAAGCTTTTTGCCATTGACTTTTACGGCCGAATACATGGGCGGCTTCTGATTATATTCACCAACAAAACTTTTAATTGCAGCAATAACATCATCACTGCTGCAATTAACATCTTTTTCCTCAATAACATCACCTGAAATATCCTCTGTTGTTGTGGTTATACCCAGTGTAAGTTCAGCCTTATATTCCTTAATATCCGCTGCAATATAGTCCGCTAATTTTGTTGCTTTGCCAACACAAACAGGCAAAACACCTTCTGCATCAGGATCAAGAGTACCTGTATGACCTGTTTTAATCCTTCCAAGCTGCTTTCTTACTATATTAACAACATCATGAGATGTATATCCCTTTTCTTTATAAATATTTATTACTCCAATAATTGAATTATTATCTGTCATATTATCCCAGTCTTTTTTCAATTTCTTTTATAGTTTTATTTAAAATATCACTTATATTTCCCTCTGCCGAAGCGCCTGCCGCCAGTATATGACCGCCGCCGCCGTATAAAGCCGCAATGGCATTTACGTCAATATTTTTAGAACGAAAGCTTAACTTGACAACATTATTTTCACGCTCACTGGCGAACAGCGAAACTTCTGCCCCTTCTGTATTAAGGAGATATCCGACTATGGCATCAAGATTTTTAGGTGATGCTCCACAGCTTTCCATATCCTCTTTTGTTACATAGGTATAGGCAATTTTATTTTTAAGCTCCATTTTACTGATTGCTCTTGCAAATATTTTTGCCTCAGCAAGACTATGCTCCATTAAAAACCTAGTGTGAATTGCAGGAGTATCAACACCCAGAGCCACCAGCTTACCTGCAATCTGATGAGTTCTTTCAGATGTACAGTTATGTCTGAACCCCCCTGTATCTGTAAGTAAACCTGTGTAAAGAGCAGTTGCAATATCTTTGTCAATATCCGTAAACCGGCTTATAATCTCATATATAACTTCACAGGCTGATGATGCATTGCCATTTATAATATTGACATCTGCAAAGTTAGTATTACTTATATGATGGTCAATATTGTAGGTATAGCCTGCTCTTTCAAATACACTTTCGGCAATACCCAGTCTTTCTTTGCTGCCGCAGTCTATGGAAAACATAATTTCAGGCTCTATATGTGAATAATCACCCTTAAACACATACTCTCTGCCCTCTAATATATTAAATCTTTCAGCATAGTCCTCAAGGAGTATTACAGGTTTCTTGCCAAGCCTAGCCATGGCAAGTGCAAAGCCGAAAGCAGATCCAATGCAGTCACCGTCAGGATTAGTGTGACCTGTAATATATATTGTCTGTACATTTTCAATATCCTTAATTATGGAATTTTCGTACATACAATTACCTCCTTAATTGTCACTGTTGATTTCTTTAAGAATCTTATCAATCTTAAAGCTGTAATCCAAAGAATCATCAAGTATAAAATTAAACTCAGGCGTTATTCTCAAATTAATTCTTCTGGCAATAAGGCTTCTCATAAATCCTGCCGCACCCTTTAGTACCGACATAACTTCATTTTTCTTTTCCTCATCACCGAGAACGCTTATATATACCTTGCAATATTTAAGGTCATTGGTTGTTTCAACCTTGAGTACAGAGGTAATAACACCAACTCTTGGATCCTTTAAATCAGCTCTGATAATTTCAGAAAGTTCCTTTTTGATTTCGTCATTAATACGAATCATTCTGTTATTAGTTTTCATTAACGCTTAATTTCCTCCATAACGAAGGCTTCAACAATGTCGCCTTCCTTAATATCGTTAAACTTGTTAAACAGCAAACCGCACTCATAGCCTGTATTTACTTCCTTAACATCATCCTTAAATCTTCTGAGAGTAGCAAGCTCGCCATCATAAACAACAATACCGTCTCTTATTATTCTAACCTTTGCATTTCTTACAAACTTACCGTCAGTAACATAAGAACCGCCAATGGTACCAACACCGCTTGCCTTGAAAATTTGTCTGATTTCAGCATGACCGACAATCTTTTCTTCATAAACAGGGTCAAGCATACCCTTCATTGCAGCGGTTATATCTTCAATGGCATTGTAAATAACTCTGTATAATCTTATATCAACCTTCTGATCCTCAGCTACATTTTTGGCTGATGCCTCAGGTCTTACATTAAAACCTATAATAATGGCATTTGATGCGCTTGCAAGCATAACATCAGACTCAGTTACAGCACCTACACCGCCATGAATTGTTCTTATTCTTACCTCATCATTTGAAAGCTTTTCAAGACTCTGCTTAACAGCCTCAACTGAGCCCTGTACATCAGCCTTAATTACGATATTTAACTCCTTAACGCTGCCGCTCTGAATTTGATTGAACAAATCGTCAAGACTAACCTTCTGAGGTGTATCCTTTATTAATTCTTCTCTGCCCTTGGCAATTACAGACTCAGCAACCTGTCTTGCTCTCTTTTCATTCTCGGCAACATAGAACATATCACCTGCCATAGGTACTTCATTAAGACCTAAAATCTCAACAGGCATAGACGGACCTGCCTTCTTAACCTTTTGACCCTTATCATTCATCATTGCTCTTATTCTTCCGTAGGAAGAACCTGCAACAATAGGATCACCGACATTAAGTGTACCGCTCTGTACAAGTACAGTGGCAACAGCACCTCTTCCCTTATCAAGCTGAGCCTCAATAATATTACCTCTCGCTCTCTTGTTTGGATTAGCCTTTAACTCCTTCATTTCCGCAACAAGTATAATCATTTCAAGAAGAGAATCAATACCCTCTTTGCTTACTGCCGAAACAGGTACACATATAGTTTCTCCGCCCCAGTCCTCAGCTACTAATCCATATTCTACCAGTTCCTGCTTAACTCTCTCAGGGTTAGCACCCGGCTTATCAATCTTGTTAATTGCAACAATTATTTCAACACCTGCAGCCTTTGCATGGTTAATGGCCTCAATAGTCTGAGGCATAACACCATCATCGGCAGCAACAACTAAAATGGCAATATCCGTTACCTGGGCGCCTCTCATTCTCATGGCAGTAAATGCCTCATGACCCGGTGTATCAAGGAAAGTAATAGGTTTACCGTTAATTGATACGGTATAAGCACCAATATGCTGGGTAATACCGCCTGCTTCCTTAGCAGTTACATGAGAATGTCTTATAGAGTCAAGCAAAGATGTTTTACCATGGTCAACATGACCCATAACAACAACTACAGGAGGTCTTTCCTCTAAATCAGCCTCATTGTCAATGTCCTCTCTAAAGGCTTCCTCAAGAAGATCAATTTCCTCTGCCTTTTCAACAATAACATCAAAGCATTCACAAACCTTTTCAGCAGTTTCGAAATCAATTTCCTGATTTGCACTTGCCATTACACCTGTTTTCATAAGCTGCATAATTACAGCAGATGCAGGCTTATGAATTTTTTCAGCCAATTCCTTTACGGTAATACTGTCTGCAATTTGTATTTCAAGTATATCATCCTCAGTACTTTCTTCTGCAACAGGTGCAGGCTTATTAAAGCTTTTATTCTTATTTTTCTTATTCTTTTTCTTCTTTTTCTTAGAATTTCCTTCATCTTCAGAGAACATATCAATTTCAGACTCAGGCTTTCTTTCAGCCTTC
>JAUNGN010000036.1 GCA_030524425.1 Clostridia bacterium
ACTGAAACCACTACAGAAATTATAACTGAAGTTGTAGTTGAACCTGTGCAGAACAAGTCAAGCGGAGGCTTTGCTTTTGCTATGGGAATTTTAATTATTTGTTTGGTTGTTATTTTATACTTCTTATTAAAAAAGAAATTAAATAAAAATAATGAAGCTGATGATGAAGATGAAGAATTTACCGAGGAAGCAAATAATTCTGACAGTGAAGTTGAAAATGAAGATTATGATAAATATCTTAATTCAGATAATGGGGACGATGAGGATGAAAGTTATAACTAAATCTAAGTATGATATTTAAATAGTAAATTTGTAGTTGAAGGAGGCTTATGCCTCCTTTTTTAAAAGAGGTGAAAAAAAGTGCAATCAAAAACTGTTAAATATAGAGAGCAACTTAACAAGTTAGAAACGGATAAATTAAAATATGAGGAAAAATTGACCGATATTAATAAAAAAATTAAGGAAGTTAATTTAAAGCTTAACGAGGCTATTAATGAGGAAAAAATGCTTATTTTTGAGCGACTCTTAAAAGAAAGCGAATTATCATTAGAAGAATTGGAGGCTTTATTTAAACAAAAGGATTTACTTCTTAATTATATGAAAACGTTGGCAACCAATAATTCGTCAAAATCGAAGAGTAATAATTAAGGATATGGGTAAATTTTAAAGGGGATGATTTTATGGCAAAATATACTGTAGATCAAGTTGAAAGCTTAATTAAACGGTCTATTAATAGAGTGGCATCAAGCAGTGAGAATTGGGCTGACTTTTTGAAAAAGTCGGCCAATTTTTATAAATATAGTTTTTCTGATCAACTTGTTATAACACAGTTAAGACCGGAAGCAACAGCTGTAGCAACATTTAGCGTCTGGACTAATAAGCTGCATTCAAAAATAAAAAGAGGTTCAACAGGTATACCATTAATAACTTCAGATGAAAAAATAGAGTATGTATTTGATATATCTGATACTAACTCAGAGCATAAATTATGGAAGTTTGAAAATGTTAATGTAGATAGTGTTAGTGCAGAAATATCAAGCAATATAAATGATATTAATGACTTTATTAGTTCAGATTTAGAAAATCAGGCAGATGTATATACTTTTGTATACAATAGTCTAATGTACATAGTATCTGTAAGGCTTGGCTTAGATACGTTATATGAAGCAGAAGATTTTGATTATATTAAAAAACTTAATATTGATGAAGTAAATAAAGTTGGTAATTATTTAAGTGAAAAATCAAATAAAATATTAAGTCATTTTCAAAAATTATCAAAACAGCATACTAAATCAACAAAAGCAGAAAAAAGAAATAACATTAGTTTTACACCTGAAGAAATTGATCTTGCAAGAAGCACAAATCTTGTAGACTTTTTACAAAGTAATGGTGAAAATCTTAAACGTGTTGGAAATGGTGAGTATACTATGGATAATCACGATAGTATGAGAATTTCTGAAAGCAGAGGCTTTTACTGGAATAGCCAGAATATAAGCGGCAATGCGGTTGACTTTTGTGTGAAGTATTATGATATGCCTTTTCAAGAGGCAGTAAGCAGGTTACTTGCCTTTAATGGCTACCGAAAGGATATAGAATACAATAGACCTATAGCTGTTAATAGAAATGTAAAAGAAGAAGTTAGGCAAGATCTTACGAAGGAAGATAGTCCTTCCGATCCATTGCCTAATGAACTTGATACAAGAACAAATAGAGTTTATGCCTATCTGACAAAAACGAGGGGTATTGATGGAGATATAGTTAATAGGCTTATTAATGAAGGAAAAATTGCACAGGATACAAAAGGCAATGCTGTATTTAAAATATTTGACCTGGAAAATCCCGATGTGCTATCCGGAGCAGAAATAACAGGAACTCTTACAGATAAACGATATAAGCAGGTAACAGAAAGAAATGGTAATGGATTTACAATAAATCCGACAGGAGAGCAACCTGAGGGTGCAATATTCTTTGAGTCAGCTATTGATTTATTAAGCTTTTATAATTTACGCAAAGATGCTAAGATTTTGTTGGTGTCAATGGCAGGGTTAAAAGATAAGGTTTTATTGAAAACAATGAAAGATTATAACCTTGAACCACGCTTTTGCTATATTTCGTCTGATAATGATGAAGCGGGTGTGAAATTTGCATCAAAAATGGAAGATGAATATGGCGTATCAGTATATCGTGTAACAGATGATGAAAAATTTGAAAAGCATACGGATATTAAGGATTGGAATGATCTTTTAAGGGCTGAAAAGAATTTAGAAAATCCAATGGTTGTTGAACCAGTGCAAAATCAACAAGAAAATCCAATTGGCCCAGCTGACAATATTGTGCAAAATCAACAAAATTCAAAATATGATTTTTTAGATAACCTAGAAGTTGGAAGTCGAATTAAATTTGATAATGATATTTGGGAAGTTATTAAAATAAATGGAGAATCATCTATTGAAATAAAAAATATTAATAATAAAGAATATGTATTACCTATCATTAGCAGTTCAATAGCAGGAACATGGAGAGATATTTTATCTTCATCAAATGTTGAGATAATAGATAAAGAAAAATCATCTTTAGGCGGAACTATTAATATTGATGATGGCAGTAATACTGGTCTTTCAATTCTTTCTTTTTTATCAGAAAATGATGTTTATAAGGCAAATTATGAATATAACGGCATTGTTGATATGGGTGTTGTCTGGCAGCAAGGAGATAATTATTACATAAGTACAGGCAGTGCAAGAGAGCATAATTTAAAATTTCATTATTTTACTCCAAAACTTATTGATAGTTTTGAAAAATTTGTTAATGAGCCTGATATTGTAGAGGAAAAAGCAAAAGAAAAT
Source organism: Clostridia bacterium (assembly GCA_030524425.1). Taxonomy (GTDB): domain Bacteria; phylum Bacillota; class Clostridia; order Lachnospirales; family CAG-274; genus Gallispira. The sequence continues at coordinate 2,847 of JAUNGN010000036.1, forward strand.
ATTGTAGTAGCGAATTTCAGAAATAAAACTAAGGAGTTATTCAATAATATTGGAAGTTTATCTTATTCAGATATTGAAGAACTGGCAAAGGAACATATACAGTCTGTAATTGATGATAATAACATAGATGTGGATATTGTTGATGTGGTATTAACAGGAAGTAGAGCAAGAGGTCTTGAAAATCAAGATTCTGATATTGATATTGTTGTAGAATTCAAAGGTGATGAAAGAGAAGATTTTTTGTTTAATATTCTTAATGAAAGCAATTTTGATATAGAAGGCATAACGTTTGATATTAATCCTATTAATGAATATCAAACAGGCACACTTGAGAGTTATCTTCCTATTGCAGAGAAATTCCTTGATGATAAAAAGAATCCAGTTCAAGATGAATATAAAATTCCTGATATTGTTATTGGCAATATGCCTGATAATACAATTACAATTGAGGAACGTAATAATTATGGCTATAAATCTGATTACTTGCTGCCTCTTAATACTGATAAGGCTGTTGAGTTATTTAAAAATTGTGATTTACCTATTTACAGACTTTATGATGATGATACAGAAAGTCTTGTTGAAAATGTTGAGGAAATCGAAAATTTTAATGGCATTTTTGGCATTGAAACAGTTGAATGGGTAAGGCACTTAGAACATTTAAAAAGTATTGAACAAGTTGAACAGTCAAGAATTTCTGAGTTACCTTCTGAGAGAACTGAAAACTATCGTATAACTGATACACAGCTTGGTATTGGAACTCAAAAGGAAAAATATCATAATAACATTGCTGCTATAAAAACCTTGTTTAATATTGAGGTGGAAAACAGGCAAGCAACATCGGAAGAACAGGAAATACTTGCAAAGTATGTTGGTTGGGGTGGTTTGGATGATGTATTTGACAGTAGAAAAACAGCGTGGGCTAATGAGTATGCTGAACTTAAGGAGTTACTTAATCCTGAAGAATATGCTGCTGCATGTTCTTCTACTCTTAATGCACATTATACATCTCCTATTATTATTAATACTATGTATAAAGCATTATCCAACATGGAATTTGAAAAAGGCAAAATATTAGAACCTGCTATGGGTATAGGTAATTTTTTTGGAATGCTTCCAGAAAATATGAATGATTCAAAACTATATGGAGTAGAAATTGATTCTATAAGTGGAAGAATTGCAAAACAACTATATCCTAATGCACATATACAGATTAAGCCTTTTGAAAAGACAAGCTTTAAAAGTAATTCTTTTGATGTAGCAATAGGCAATGTGCCTTTTGGCAGCAATAGAATTTATGATCCTGATTTCAAAGACAGAGCTTTAATACATGATTATTTTTTCAAAAAAACTCTTGATAAAGTTCGTTCGGGCGGTGTTATTGCATTTATTACCAGTAAGGGTACTATGGACAAACAGGACAATTCTGTAAGAAAATATCTTGCTGAAAGGGCAGAATTACTGGGTGCAATAAGACTTCCAAACAACGCTTTTAAGGCAAATGCCGGGACCGATGTAACATCAGATATTATATTCTTTCAAAAAAGAGATAGACTGGTTGATTTTACGCAAGAAAACATACCGGAGTGGGTTAATCTTACAGAGGATGCCAACGGTATTAAATTAAATACCTATTTTGCTAATCATAGAGAAATGATACTTGGTGAAATGACAGAAATTTCAGGTCGTTATGGTATGGAAACCGCTTGCATACCTATTGAAGGTGCAAACCTTTCTATGCAGCTTGAACAAGCTGTACAGAATATAAAGGGGACTATTACACCGGACAATGTAATAGATACTCCAGAGGAATATCAAGATATAAATACAAGTATAATAGCTGAAAATTACCGTAATTTCTGCTATGCCGTAATAGATGGTGACATATATTATCGTGAAAATGATAATATGATTAAGCAGGATATTAAAGGAAAGCGTGCCGAAAGGCTTAAGGGAATGGTTGAAATAAGCGAAACCCTTAGAGAGCTTATATCAGCTCAGAGGGACGATTTTCCTGACAGTGATATAAAAACACTTCAAAATAAATTAAATGTCGTATATGACAGTTTTACGGCAGAATACGGCATATTATCATCTAAAGCAAACAAGAATCTATTTAGAGATGATGACACAGTAGCCCTTTTGCTTGCTCTTGAAAATTTAGATAAAGACGGTAATATTGAAAGTAAAGCTGATATATTCTTTAAAAGAACTATTTTACCCTATTCAAAAGTCGTAGAAAGTGTTGATACTGCAAGCGAAGCTTTAGCCGTATCGATTGGTGAAAAAGGTCGTGTTGATATTGATTATATGGCACAGCTTTGTTCTAAATCAAAAGAGGAAATTATTAAAGAACTTGAGGGTGTAATTTTTGAAAACCCTGTTACCGGGCAATTTGAAAATGCAGATGAATACTTATCAGGAAATGTTAGAGAAAAATTAAGTCTAGCAAAAAGTTATGCAGCTCAGGACAGTAAATTTGATGTAAATGTTAAATCTCTTGAGGCTGTTCAACCGGAAGATTTAAAGCCGTCTGAAATATCTGCACAGCTGGGTTCAACTTGGATACCGGTAAAGTATTATCAGCAATTTATGTATGAACTTCTTGATACACCTTGGTGGAGTAGGGGCAAAGGAACTGATGATGCTTTTGGACTTTATAATAATTCGTCAATTGTTATTGATTTTGACGCTTACTCTTCATCATATGGAATCAGTAACCGGGGTGCTGATAGTAGTAATGTTAAAGCTAATACAACTTATGGTACTTCAAGAATGAATGCCTATAGGATAATTGAAGCTACGCTCAATATGAAACCAATCCGCATTTTTGATTATATAGAAGATGAAAAGGGTAATAAAAGAGCTGTATTAAATAATACAGAAACCCTTTTAGCTCAAGAAAAACAGGCATTAATTAAAAATAAGTTTAATGAATGGATATTTGATGATTCTGATAGAGCAAAAGACTTATGCAATATTTATAATCAAAAGTTTAATTCCATCAGACCTCGTGAATATGATGGTAGTCATATTACATTTAAAGAAATTAATCCTGAAATATCACTCAGAAAACATCAAATTGATGCTATAGCACATACGCTTTATGGAGGTAATACTCTTCTCGCACATACAGTTGGTGCGGGCAAGAGCTTTGAGATGATTGCTTCATCAATGGAAAGTAAAAGACTTGGACTGTGTAACAAAAGTATGATTGTAGTTCCAAAGGCTATTGTAAATCAAATAGGTAAAGAATTCTTACAGCTTTATCCTACGGCAAATATACTTATTCCCACAGAAAAAGATTTTTCTAAGGAAAACCGGGAGAGGTTTTGTTCAAGAATTGCTACGGGAAATTATGATGCAATAATTCTTTCTCATAATCAGCTTGAAAAAATACCTTTATCTTTAGAGCGTCAAATAAGTTTTATACAAGAGCAGCTAAATGAAGTGGAAGAATTTTTGCTTACATTACATAGCGATAGCAATACGTCAAGAGGATTTACAGTAAAACAACTTGAAAGTACGAAGAAAAATCTCACGGCACGGTTGGAAAAATTGAATAATGCTGATAAAAGGGATACTGTTATTACATTTGAAGAAATGGGTGTAGATAAGTTGTATATTGATGAGGCTCATTTTTTCAAGAATAAATATTTTTACACAAAAATGGACAGAGTGGCAGGAATTAATTCAAGCTCTGCCTCTCAGCGTGCAGAGGATTTATTTATGAAGTGTCGGTATCTTGATGAAAAAACCAATAATAAAGGTGTAGTCTTTGCCACAGGCACACCAGTCAGTAATTCAATGACTGAAATGTATACAATGCAGACCTATTTGCAATACGATAAATTAAAATCATTAGGTCTTAACCATTTTGATTCGTGGGCAAGTACATTTGGAGAAACACAGGTTGCATTGGAATTAGCTCCTGAAGGAAAAGGTTATAAAATGAAAACCAGATTTTCAAAGTTTTTCAATCTTCCGGAGCTGATGAATACTTTTAAAGCTGTAGCAGATATTAAAACGGCAGATATGCTTAATTTACCTGTTCCAAAGGCAAATTATCATACAGTTGCTACTGAAGCTAGTGAGTATCAGAAGGATTTGGTTGACGGACTTGCAAATCGAGCTGAAGCCATAAGAGCTAAAAAGGTCGATATAAGTGAAGATAATATGCTTAATATTACAAATGACGGTAGAAAATTAGCTTTAGACCAGAGGTTGGCAAATCCTCTTTTGCCTGATGATCCAAACAGCAAGGTTAATGTTTGTGTCAATAATGTTTATGACATTTGGCAGAATACAGAAAATAGATCTACACAGATTATATTTTCAGATCTTTCAACACCGCACTATGATGGTACTTTTAATATTTATGACGATATTAAAAATAAGCTGATTGAAAAGGGTATTCCCGAAAGTGAAATAGCCTTTATTCACGATTGCAAGACGGATGAACAAAAATTAGCTTTATTTACAAGGGTTCAAGAGGGCGATGTAAGAGTATTACTTGGTTCGACAAGTAAACTTGGAACAGGTACAAATTGCCAAAATAAACTTAAAGCAGTACATCATTTGGATTGTCCATACCGTCCATCAGACCTCGAACAGAGAAACGGCAGAATAATACGTCAGGGTAATGAAAACTCAGAAGTTGATATATTTAATTATGTTACAAAGGGCACATTCGATGCCTATCTGTATCAGCTCGTTGAGAATAAGCAAAAGTTCATAAGTCAGATAATGACTTCAAAATCTCCGGCACGTTCAGCTGAGGATATAGACGAATGTGTTTTAAGCTATGCAGAAATAAAAGCTTTGGCAGCAGGTGATCCGAAAATTAAGGAAAAAATGGACTTAGATGTTGAGGTAAACAGGCTCAGAGCTGTCTTTGCAAACTATCAGGATAATAAGCAAGTTCTTCAAGAAAATATTAATGTGAAATATCCTGAGAAAATACAAAAAATCAATGAATATATAAGTGCTGCCGAAAAAGATGCAGTTCTTGTTAAAGTAAATACATCTGAAAAATTTTCGGGAATGACTGTTGACGGTGCTTATTTTAGTGACAAAAAAGAGGCTGGAACAGCTTTTCTTGAAAGCTGTAGAAATATTCGACCTGATGAGCAAGCAAAGCCTGTAGGCGAATATAAGGGCTTTAAAATGTATGCTTCTTTCGATAGAGGTAAAAAAGCTTTTGTTGTTAATTTAAAAGGACATCTGTCTTATTCAACTTATATTGGTGCAGATGTGTTTGGCAACATTACACGTCTTGATAACCTTTTAAATAGTATTGATATAAAGATTAAAGAAGCACAAAGCTTACTAACAAAAACCGAGTATCAGCTTAAGGCTTCAAAAAAGGAAGTAAATAAGCCTTTTGAACAGCTTAGTGAGCTTAGGGAAAAGGAAAGCAGACTTGAGCAGTTGAATAGAGAATTGTCAATAAATAATAACGAGGACAATTATAATATATCTAATGGCTCGTGCGAGGATATATCTTTAGAAAAAATATTTGAATTTGCTGAAATTGAGGCTAATGCACAAAACAATGAAACTTATTCTAATTATAAAAATATGGAGGTATGTAAATGAAAAAACTTGTAATTGCTGAAAAAAATTCAGTTGCAACAAGCATTGTTAAGGCTTTATATGGTAATAATTATATTAAAAACAGTGATGGGTTTTATGAAGCTGAAGATTATGTTGTTGCTTTTGCATCAGGTCATTTAGTTGGGTTGTGTCCACCTGATGCTTATGATGATAATTATAAAAAATGGCAAATTGAAACCCTGCCAATAATTCCAAAAGAAATGAAATATATTCCTATTGGTAAAAATCTATTAAAATTGTTATGTAATCAAATTAAAAGAAATGATATAAATAGTCTTGTATGTGCTACAGATGCAGGTAGAGAAGGGGAATTAATATTTAGGCTTATTTATATTTATGCTAAATGCAAAAAGCCTGTAGAAAGGCTGTGGCTGTCCTCTATGGAAGATGAAGCTATAAGAGAGGGTTTTAGAAATCTAAAGCCCTCGTATTTATATGATAATTTATATCTAGCCGCTAAATGCAGGCAAGATGCCGATTGGCTTGTAGGTATGAATGCTACTAGGTTATTTTCAATTATTTATGGTAAAGGTACTCCGTTGAAGGTAGGTAGGGTAAGAACACCAACTTTAAATCTTATAAATACAAGGGATAGTGAAATAAATAGTTTTCAGCCTCAAAAATATTATCATAGAAATATTATTATTAATGGGATTAAGTTTAAAAGTGAAAAGAAATATAGTGATTATGCAGAAGCTAAAAATCTTGAATTAGAATCATCATTAATTGCAGATATAACAGATATTGAAATGAAAAATAAAGCATTATTGTCGCCAAAGCTGTTTGATTTAACCTTGCTGCAAAGAACTGCTAATAAATTATTAGGCTATACTGCAAATCAAACATTAGATATTGTTCAAAGTTTATATGAAAAGAAGCTTGTTACATATCCCAGAACAGACAGTAATTATATTACACATGATATGTCTGCTAAAATTCCAGAATTGGTTAATCTTATATATATAAAGTTTATACCGGGATTTACACAAACAGAGAGTACAAATATAGATGTAAGTGTCATTGTTGATGATAAACGAGTAACAGACCATCATGCTATTATACCTACAGTCAATATTGTTACTTATAGTAAAAAATTGTCCCAGGAAGAAATAAATATATTAAAATTAATTTCATTCAGATTAGCTGAGGCTTTAGGAGATAGATTAATACAGCAGTATACAAAGGTGTCAGCAATATTTTATAATGACAATTATTCAGTATCAAAGACAGTAATAATTTCAAAGGGATATAAGGAAATAACCGAATTGTTGTATAAATCCTTAGGTCTATCATTGCCTGAATCTGATGAAATTAAAATTCAATTTCAAAAAGGAAAAGTGGACGTAGAAGAATTCAATATTTCTGAACATATTACAAAACCACTGGAATATTATACTGAAGACACCCTTTTAAAAGCTATGGAGCACGCAGGAAACAAGGATATGGCAGAAGATGTTGAAAGAAAGGGACTAGGTACCTCTGCAACAAGAGCTTCGATAATTGAAGCTTTAGTTAATGATGGTTATGTTGAAAGAAAGAAGAAAAAGTTACAAATAACAGAAAAGGGTAAGGGAGTTATTGCTGTTCTTCCTGAGGCTGTTAAATCTGTTCAAATGACTGTTGATTGGGAGAATAAACTGTCTGAGGTTAGTAAAGGTCATTATTCTGCAGATAATTTTATTTGCGAAATAAAACAGCTTATTTCTAATTGGGTTAAAATATACTCAAGTATTACTCCATTACCTACAGCACCAACACAATCTAATATTGAAGTTGGTGTTTCTGTGGGGAATTGCCCTTGCTGTGGAAATCAAGTTACATCAAAGTTAACGGCAAGAGGATATGTATATTATGGCTGTTCAAAATGCAATTTTAAATTGTATGAAAATGATTTTTACTTTGCAAAATTAGGTAAAAAATTAACAAAAGAAGCCGTACAATCTTTATTATATTCGGGAAAAATACGTGTAACTGGTTTAGTAAGTAAAAAAACAAAAAGGAAGTATAGTGCCATAGTAAAAATGACAGTGGATAGTAACTGTAGTACACATTATGAAATGATTTATAATAACTAGGAGGTAAGATAAATGAATATACAAAATTTGACGTCAGATTCAACTATAAACCTTAATAGTGAAAAAAGTAATAATAACATTTATGAACAAATAAAAGCTGTTAGAAACGAATATAACGATTTTGTTGAGGGTGCATTAAATAAATGTATTATTGATGCAAAGGAATTATCAGGATTTATTAATATAATATCTCAATTTCCTAAATTAAGCATAAAGAATTGTTTGGCTATATTTGCTCAAAAGCCTGAAGCTAAAGAACTGTTTTCAACAGAGTTAATTGAAAAAGCATCAGGGCGAATAAATAAGGGCGAAAAGGGCATTTCTCTTTTGGTACCTAAAACTGTAAATAATTCTGGTACATATAAAACCTTTTATAATATTAAAAAGTTTTTCGATATTAAACAAATAATTCTGCCAAAGGTCACAGCTGCAACAAATCATCGTGAGTCGGTTGATGCAATCTCTGCTGATTGCTTAAATATTACAAATGCAATTAAAGGTGTTTCTTCAGCTCGTATTATGTATGTCAATAAGGAGGATTCGGATAAGTATAACTCTTATTATGATTTTAAAACAAAAATATCATATATAAATGCTAATCAGTCTTTAGAAAAAATGACTTATGATATGATTAAAAATCTTGTTTCTGAAAAAGGTTACTTTGGAAAAATAAAAAATCCACTTAGAGAACAATATATGAATTTAACAACAGCTACGGTTGCCAATCATTTTAATGTGGTCACACCAAAATTAAATGTAGATATTTTTAAGGAATGTACCGTTGAAGATGCTTTAAATGTACTTGATATTGTTAAAGAACAGGCAAATCATTTAATAAACAAAATTGAGTACGAATTATATCCTCAACTATTATATAAAAATTATGATATAACATACTCTAATCTTGAAGATGCTATGGACTCAAACAATAAGCCTTTATATAATAAAGAACAATTACATCAGTTCAAATTAGCATTTGAAAAAAATTTTAATCCGGCTGAAATGTCTGTAATATGCTCCGCCGTATATAGTTCAGAAACTATTTCTCAAGGAATAAGATCTATTTCGGAAAATATTCCTTTGCATTTAGTTAATTCTTTACTTAAGCATTATAATTCTCAGCAAATTTCGGCTTTACGACTTATATATATGTTACATCCGTCAAATAAAAGAATGGAAATGGTTTTAAATCCTGCTCTTACAGGACTTCAATTATATGGACTACATAAAATCTTAACTAATGATATGAACCATAAAATAGATGATTGTACATTTACCAATCTTTCTTCCGGATATTATGATAATCAGCAGCTGGAAACCATTGCAATTCTTGTTGAAGAACAACTATCTGCAGAACAGCTTAAAAAAATTATTGATACAAGGCTTGATAGTTCCACTATGATTACAATAAAGGAAGCATATATTTCAGGAGTAGATCAATCTGAGGTAGATCAGATTATAGCTTCATTTTCTGATTCAGGAATATATAATAAATCACCGGAAATAAAGCAGCTTTTAAATGAAATAATGAATAAACACAACGCTGAAAAAAATATTTTTTCTGATGAGGATTTTTCACTTGAAGCACTTATTGAATCTGCCGAACGTGAGGTGATAAGCCACAATAACGATATACCCACCTTTGCAACAGACAAAACTAATATATTGAATAAAAATTCATAAAAATAATGCCCTCGTATACTTATAAATTTGCTATATGAGGGCTTTGTTTATAAGTCCATATTTTCTGTTTTGTTTTTCTGTGTTGTCTTATTATGCCCTCCACTCATATTCAAATCAAGTTCATTAACAATTTTAGATAAATCAGCACGTTCCTCTATTATAGGTTTAATCCTTTTTATATAGTTTTCAATATCAGCATTATTATTATCTAATTTATTAATATAGTCTTGAACATTATAATTAAAAGGTACTTTATATTTAAGCAATAATTCACCAGCAGCAATGAAATCATCTATTTCTTTATCATATTTTTGCAAAACATCTTCTTTATTTTTAGCAGATTCATATATTTTAAAATATTTCAAATTTTCATTATATATATGATTTGCGTTAATAATTGAAGCTAAAATTTTATTTTGATTTTCCAGCTCATTAACTAAAGCGTTATTAGCGTTTATTAATTCATCTAATTCATTTATTCTGGCTTTTGCTTTATATATAGATGTGTAACCTCTATCTGTTAATTTATTTAAAAGTTCTGATTGATTTTTTAAATTTTGAATTTTTGCCCAACGTTTTAAGTAATAATTGTTGCTGTATTTATCTAAATCTGTATTAATAAACTTGTTTATTGTTTTTGTTGTATCTCTGTTTCTTATCCTTTCTTTTATAGCTTCTCGGGTATATTCATTTCCAAGAATGTTAGACTTTGCTCTGCACCAACGGTTATGCTCCCCATTGCTTAGCTTGAATTTTAACCATTTACCTGAATCGTCAACTTCACAGCCTTTTAATTTTACTATTTTAAGAAAACTATTATAGTTGCTTGAATTTTTTATTGCAAAATCTATATTAGCCCGGATTTTATCTTTCCAAGAATTACCCGTATTACTTTCCCGCCATTCTTTATAATTTTTACCTCGACGATTTATTTTATTAACATCTAAAACAGATAAGCCACGTTCCATACATAACTCATCATTAAGCTGCCTCACATTCCAATATGTTTTGTTATAACGTTTATATTCTACCATATCTACGTCACAGAAAATAATATGATTATGTATATGTCCTTTGTCAACGTGAGTAGCAATTACATATTGATATTTATTTCCTAGTAATCTCTTTGCGAGTTCTTCTCCAACTTCATGGGCTTCTTCCTTTGTAATCTCTCCGGGTAAAAATGATTGTATCAAATGATTTGCTTTCACACCATTTAACATTTTATAAAAATTTTGCTGACTTCTTGTTTTTCCTTTTCCTGTTGCATTCATTTTCAAGCATCGCATAAAATCTTCCTGAGCGGTATTTGGATTGCACATATATGAACTAACTAATAATCTTTCATCAGTTTTTAGGGGATTGCAAATATAATCAACCGCCTTTTGTAATGTAGATGATATTGTATGTATTTTTGTTATTGCCATTTCAACCTCCAAATTTAAATTTTAAAGTAAAGCTTATCTTTTCAAACTGTCTAACTCTTTTTTTAATCTTTTTAGATTTTCTATACCATATAGTATTTCAACAACATCCTTGTAAGATGTTTCTGCCATATAATGTATTCTATAAACTTCATTTATTTCTTCATCAGTAAAATTTAAACTTTTCAATGTTTGATAAAAAGTAAATTTAAGAAATTTATTTTTAAATAATTCTATGTAATCTATATTAAAATAGTTTTTAAAATTAAACTGAAATTCTGTAAATGAACAAATGCAACAGTTTTTTATAACTTTACGAAATGTTTCAAATTCAAAGTGTTTTTTTATAAAGTACGCTGAAATAATTTCCTCTCTATATATTGGATGAGAATAAAGTTTATATGAATATTTGTTAGACGTTTTACTTTTTAAATAGTCTTCAAAATCTTCTTTTGTTTTAAACAATAGATGTTCCGCCATAAACAACTCAGCCTCCTTAAATAATTTATTAATTAGAGAGTATCAATTCTAATTTTACTAACATAATTGATATGATTTTTTTCAATTTCTTTTATTCCTTCTTTAACTTTATCAATATCCTCATCATTCCAAAACTCATCTTCTAAAGCTCTAACAATCATTTTTAAATTTCTGCATATCATAGAAATTTGATAGCTTGTATCATTTAGTGTATTAATAAAGTCACTTTCATTTTTAGTATACCAGGCAAAGTCATAAAGAATTAACCTTGTTAAGTATTCGTGTTTAGTTAAATTAGTTAAATTTAATTTTTCAGTAAAAATTTTATTTTCAATATTTGTTAAGCGAAACATAATTTGATGTTGAGATGATCTTCTTGGCTTTTTTTTATTAGCTGTCATAATTAGTCCTTTCAAAATATTTATTTACACTATTATTTAGTTCATTCTGACAATTAATAATATCGCATATTAAATCTTGAATAGAAGTAATGTCGCTATCATAAATATTTTCATTTATTATTCTTGTACCTATATTATTTATTTTTTTTCCTAGTGTATTTAGTTCACGATTACACTTTTGCATTTCTAATCTATGTTCTGTAGGTATATATTTTAAAGGCTCTTTTATTTTTTTCAGAAAAAAATCTTGTAGAGAAAGTTCTCTTGATTTTAATTTGCCTTTTAATATTTTTAAAGTTACATCGTCAATCCAAAAATGAACTTGTACTTTTCTCTGTCTATTTACTGGCATATTCCAAAGACCTTTCTTTTTAATTTAACAGGGTATTAGGGGTGTCCCCTAAGTATTTCAATACTTCAAAATTTTAATTTTGAGTATTGAAAACTATGTGGCTATCCAAAATGGATACCCACATAGACTGCTTGCTAGTTTCTTAAACCCCCGTAGGGGAGGGGCGGCTTTGCCGTCCCTGCTATGCCTCTTTCGAGGCTAATTTTCTATTATATATGATTCTGTATAAATAAGCGTATGTTGTACAACTTCTCGTACTCTATACTTAATATTATTCATTCTGCTTACCCATTCCGTCATATCCGCTTTTTTTAATGCCTCAGTTACTCCTTCGACTCCTGCATACTGTGATGTTAGTCTATCTTCCATTGCAATAGCCTGTTTGTCAATTTCTCTAAGATAATTGTTGAGTGTTCCTGATTCTAATAATTTGATGTAAACGTCCGTATAATTATTACGAAGAAATTTTTCTCTTTCCTGCCCGTAGTATATTGAAAGAACATAAATATCATTATCTGTTGTTTCAATGTTTAAAAGGTTATCATTTTCAAGCTGTAAGCTTTCATCTATAAAATCTCCTTCAAGCACATAGATAAAATATTTTTCATCAAGTTCCATTCGAATACCATTTTCAATTTTGAATTTTGGATAATATTTTCCATTTGCGTTACAATAAATATGAAGTTTGCCGTTAATCATTTTTTTGTTTTGTGTCATTTCATATTCCTCCTTAAATCTCTAGCAAAAATAAAAAGTAATAAGTACTATTAATCTAAAGTCTGAATTCTAAGTACAATATCATCACTTCGATTGCTAGTATATCTAGTATCATAGTCTATGTAGATTTTTTTACCATTCAATACTGTTGTTGTTCCATTATACTTATAAATAGCACCATCTTCATCATAGACTAAACCACTTTGATAATATCCTTTATGCTGTACTATTCTAAATGGAGTTATCTTTGCAGCTCCATATCCTGATGCAAAAATAAAAATTGCGATTACTAGTGTTAAAAATTTCTTTTTCATAAAAATTTCTCCTCTAATTCTATGGAAGTATTATTTTTAATTAAATGTGCTTTTAAAGACCTGAAAGAAGTCCACCACGGTGTGTACCAGTAATATTTAGGTGTAGATTTTAATTTCAATTTTTTTCTCTCCTTATCTGATAATAGATTTTTTGAATGCTTTTGATAAAATCTATTCCTTATATCTGTTTCTTCAATAGCCCACTTCATATTAACTTTTCCATCAACATATATCAAATAACCATACTTTAATTTAGAAATTGCAGTGGTGATTATTGAAATTTCATATTCATCTATTTTAAGATCGACTCTGTTATGTGGTAATGATAGTTTGCTTTCGACTTTTTTCCATTCATCAGCTGTCATAATTTACATCCTTTCTTAATATATTTTTTAGCTTCATCTTCTGAATTAAAAATTATTTTTCCAAAATCGGATTGAGAAAAATCAATCCAAACATTATCTTCTGTGCAAATTGTATATATCGGTTGTAATTTTTCTCCAATTGTAATATGATCAACAATACCTGAATTTATGAAATCAACAATTTTCTTCTGTTTTCTTTTGGAAAATTCACTTTTAATTATTTCATATCTTGAATCTAAAAAAAACAATTTGCTATTAGGCAAAACTAATATGTTTATTTTTTCAGAATTTATAATTGTTGTTCTACCTAAAATAAAATCAATAGAACATTCCAGTCTATCCGCCATTTTTGCCAAACTTATATAAGAAATCTGGTTACCTTTAGATAATTTAGATATTGTATTAATGCTTAATTCACAATCTGCTAATAAATTTCTAAGTGTAATTCTTTTGTTCTTAGCAATTTTTTTAATTCTATTTGCGATGCTCTCTGAATTATACATACAATTTATCCCCCATTTCTACAATATTATATCTACATAACACATATTTTTTGGGGGTTGTTTAAGAATATTTCCAGAAATAGGGCAGATAAAATTTGATATGTCCAAAGGTTCATCAAATTTTTTAACAGGTGCAAAATTAATAGCATAATTAACTTTTAGCTCTCCGTAATCATCAAAGAATCCTATCTTTTGTTGATATTTTAAAAATTTCTTAGACTTAAACCACCCTTCATTGTTATTTGGTTTATAACTCTTCATATAACAATAGTTGTAATATAAATTTTTTATATGACGTAATCTCTCCTGAACAATTGGTGTTGGTATATTATCATCAACGGACTTACTATAATATAATTTATAAATATCACATATAACTGTTGCTCCTATAACTTTTCCTTGTCCATTATTGTTTTTTGTTTCGTATATATATACCTTATCCAGTAGTTTGATGTTTTTTAAAATTTTCTTCCGATATTCAACAGGTTTATACCCACTTAAAATCATTTTTGTATATGGTGGGGTTATGCTTATCATAATGTCCATTTGTTGTATATCTCCTTTCCTTGTTCTTCCGGTATATTACTTTTTAATTATTTAGTAAGTAACATTACAACTAGTCTCTGGTTACAATTATCGAAAAATTTTTTCATATTTATATTTGGGTCAACTGCAAAAACGATTTCTGCAAAATAATTTGTAAATGTAGAATTATTTAATAACTCCTGCATTCGTTTTAAATTTCTATGCAGAGGTTCGTTTTTCATTAAATAAGTAACTAAAGCCTTATATATTAATTTTTCGGCTGTAGGATTAATTGATTTATAATCAAATTTCATTATTTCTTCTGCTACAACTTCTGATTTAATTTCTATTTCTTCTGCCGTTGGAAGAAATAGCTTCCTCAAATTTTTTATAGGATTGAAAATTTTTCTTGCAGGCAACAAGAAAGTCCATAAAAAAGAATAAGCCCTGTACATTTTATTGTTTACTAGGTCAATTTCTTTACCTTTTCTGATAATTTTTATTACTTTTGCTATAATCGCTTCTGTAGGAATATTTTCGCTGTGACTCTGATTATCTCCACAAAAATCGTATGTATTATTTTTATTTACTTTAACAACTCTATGCAATACAAACTGTCCGTTTGGTCTGCGATATAAAGCTATATCATTTTTCTTTAACGTATCAGATTTTATTAATATAACTCTGTCACCGTCATTATGGAGTAGGGGAAGCATACTGTTTCCCTTAGGATTAAAATTAACGGTACCGCCATTATCAAGCATTATATTAATTGTTTCGTAAATTTCACTTAGCCTTACTGATTTTATTTTTTCCATCATATTCTCCTTTAAGAAGTCCTTCTTCGATAATTTTGTTAAGTATATCTTCAATTTCATCTTTTTCATATCCATTGAAATATTTATTTAAAAATGTTGTAGATATTGATAATGTAAAAATGTCTTTGTTTTTATTTTTTTTAGGTTTACTTTTCATTATTTTATCAATATCAACAAGAGTAATTGGATTACTTGGATTACTTCTTTCACTTAAATCTTTAAATAATTTAGATTGATTTAGTGATGGAAATTTAGATCCATTATCAATGATATAATTATATAAATCGGTCTGTTCTTCTTTATTTAAATGTGACAGGTTCTCTCCGATTATTAATCGTTTCTTAGGCTCTTCATCAATATATTTCAGCAATTCAGGTATCAAATATGTAAGTCTTATATACCTTTGAACATTTCTTGCACTGTCTCCAAATTTCTTACCAACTTCATCATTGGTTTTGATTCCCTTTTTTCCTTGATGCTTCATTGCTTTCTGCTTCATTTTATATGAATAAGCCTTTTCTGACGGCAATATAACACTTCTATATATGTTGCTATCTACCATTTCGATTATTGCATCATCGTCTGTAATATTTTTAATCAATGCCGGTATTTCTGTCAGCCCAGCCAATGTAGCTGCTCTGCATCTTCTATGCCCGGCAATTATTTCATATCCAGCGGAGTTAGAATGTTCTCTTACAATTATTGGGTTAATTACCCCTTTGTTACGAATGCTTTCAACAAGATCATCCATTTCATTATCATCAATAACTTTAAATGGATGATTTTTAAAGCTATGCAACTCTTTAATATTAATTTTAACGATGTTTTCACTACTAACTACTGATGAATTGAATAAATCATTATATCCGCTTATAGTCATAGAATCACCTCATCTCTAACTCTATTTGTGGGTATATTGGTGAGAATAATATACCTAACAATAATTCCTCTGCTAAATTTTTGTAAGCTTTTGCTACAGCACCTTTGCTGTCGTGAACAAATATACTGCACCCAAAGGTGCTTAATTCGGCAGCTTTGATGCTTGTCGGAATTTTTGTGTTTAATATTGGTAAGTTCTTGTACTTGTCAATCATCTGTTTGTGATAGTTAGTACGCCTGTCCAACATTGTTATCAATATTCCTTTAACTGTTAAGTTTTCATTAAGATCATTGTTCTTTATCATATCTACTGTCTGCAAGAAGGCTTCAACACCACAGATACTTGTTTCGTCAGCTTTAGATGGAATAATAATTTCATCAGCTGCCACAAGGCTATTAATTGTCAACAAGCCGAGGGATGGCTGACAATCAATTATTATGTAGTCATATTTTTCTTTAAATGGCTTGATACATCTTTTGAGCACGGTTTCTCTGCTCATAATTCCAACTAAAGTTAATTCTATTCCTGAAAGTTGAATGTTGGCAGGAATTACATCTACATCTTCTGAGTGATGTAATGGAATATAGTTATCAATATTCCTATTTTGAATTACATTGCCCATAAGGGTTGAAATTGTAACGTCTAAAGTGTCAGGCTCTTTCCATCCCAATGAGGAAGTTAAACTCCCCTGTGGGTCTGCATCTATAAGAAGTACTTTGTAACCTTTGTTTGCAAATTCAACTCCTATATTTATTGCTGTAGTTGTCTTACCAACTCCACCTTTCTGATTTGCTATTGCTATTACTTTACACATATAATTAAACCTCCTATTTATTTTCATTTTTAATTATGCCAATATTTTATAAAATTTTTATTATTCAATTAATGAATAACCGTTTTTATCCAATTTAAAACCTAAACTTATGAGAACAGATCTATTCTCTTGAATTATTTTCTTGCCGTAATTTTCTGCTTCTTCTTGTGAAGCGAAAATATTTTTGTTCCAACCATCTAATAGCCATTTAATATTGTTTAACGTCACTTTTTCAGGTGTTATCCTTAATTTTCGCGTATAACAAGGGAACTTACCGCATCTTCCTGAATTATTGTCTTTTTCTCCAAATATTTCATTAAACTTTTCCTTTTGAAAACTGCAACCATCGAAACAATCTATATGTATGTTATATACTGTTGATCCAATAGGAACGGGTAGAATTATTTGAACTTTATCCCTGCTTATTCCAATATCTTTAAAAGTTGCAAAATAAAGAAAAGCATTTGATGAATAAGCTAGTCCCATAACTAAAAGACCAAAATAAGCAATTTTTTGCTCAAGAGAGTTTATGTTTAATAATAGGTATATTTTATCTGTGATTGATTCAAAATGAGCTACCCAACAAGTTGCACATATTAAAAAACTTGTTATGGTTGAATTAAGTCTTTTTCGATACTCCTTATTTGATATTTTTTTGTTATTTTTTATTAACCTAAGCCATCTTATTAGTGATAGATATGCTATAATAATAAAAAATGTTATTATAATGTCTATCATATTAATTCACCCTTAAATCATAATTTTTGCTGTTGCATTTAACCCCATTTTCTGAAATACCGCCTGTATGCCCAAGCATTTCAAAAAAGAAATCAGATTTTGCAAAGCAGCTTAATTTGTAATTATCGCCGTACATATCACCCCAAGCAACATCAACGTTGTACCATTCTCCGTCAATCATTATGACATTCCATTGATGAGCCATTTCCTTTGATACAACAATTTCACAAGGAATATTCAATTCCTGCATAATGTCTTTAAATGCAAGAGAATAAGCAGAACAAACACCTTCACCAGTCTTAAACAACTCATATTCTGTTGTTTTTGTAAGTGACCAATCATAGTTATAATTATCAATCAAAAAGTCATAAACTGCTTTAGCCTTGTCATAATCTGTTTGAAAAGTATTTGCTACTGCGACAATATCATTAACAATTTTGTCAATATAAGCTTGCATTACAAGAATTTCCTTTTCGGTGTAAGTATAATTGAGATTTAGTGTATAAGCTTTCCCATTTTTCTTAGTTACAGAAGCTGTTGAACTTGAATACCAGATGTCAGGTTCACAATTTTTCAATGTAAAATAGTTAGATAAAGCCTTCTCAGGACTTAGTTTATATTTACTTATATCTATACTTGTTTTTTTTGCCTTAATATTACTTATAACTGTTTCATTAAATGTAGTTGATTCGATTGCTGCTGTTAAAACAACTTCTGCAGCTTCTGCTGTTGTTAAAGTTATAATGTTTGTTGTAGCCATCATTGCCACTATTGTAATTGCCATTAATTTTTTCATAGCTATTCCTCCTTGATTTTCTTCTTTAAATGTTGTATTATATTTTTAATAGTACATTCCTCAGCTTTATTTAAATAAAAAAACGGTATTCGCCTTTGAGCGAATACCGTAAATATAGGGGATGCTATGTTTGTAAATTCGGGGGAATTCAAACAATAGTTATTCAGGCTTGTAAACCTCATCAATTGTAAATTTTGAGGTTTACAAGTCTATTTAAATATATTATTTTTAGTGTTACAGAGAATTTGAAACAGACTATAAATTCTCTATGATTTCTTTAATTTGAGGTCTCAGGGATTGACTTATTGGAATTATTTCTCCATTAACAAGCTCAATGCTTTTATAATTATACTCTTTAATAT
>JAUNGN010000003.1 GCA_030524425.1 Clostridia bacterium
TTGAAATACATAATAAAAAGTTGGATGCTTTGGAGGATTTAATTGAGGCAGCAAATGGAAAGCCTGTACTTATAGCTTATTGGTACAAGCACGATAAGGACAGAATTATGAAACGCTTTCAGGCAGAGGAGATAAACACATCTTTCGATATTGATAAATGGAACAGAGGTGAAATGCCTGTTGCTTTAATACACCCTGCATCAGCAGGGCATGGTTTAAATTTACAGCAAGGTGGCAGTACAATCATATGGTTTGGTCTTACTTGGAGTTTGGAGTTATATCAACAGTTAAATGCAAGGCTCTATAGACAAGGTCAAAGGGAAACAGTTATTATTCATCATATCATAACTAAAAATACCATTGATGAAAATGTCATAAAGGCTCTAGAGAAAAAAGACTTAAGTCAGAATGCTTTGATAGAAGCAGTGAAATGGAGGTTGGAAGAATGAATGCTGAAACTATGATAAAGGAATACTGGGAGTATAAAAAAGAGACTGAAATATTAAAAAACCAACTTTTAAATTTCAGAGGAGTAACCGAGGTGGATATGATTGAGGCAATGAACTTTTCCAGACCTCATGAAGAAAGGGTGCAAAAAAGCGGTGTTGCAGATAAGACTGCAAAGATAGCTTTAAATTATCACAGATTTCTTTCAAAGGAAAATGAGGATTTGTATAGATTTATTTTTAACAAATACAAGTGCCATGCTGAAGAAATAATGTTCTTTGAGTCTGCTGTGGATTTGCTGCCGGATAACCTGTCTTTATTCATAAAGGATATGATTTTCAATAAACTTTCTTGGGATGAACTGTCCTATAAGTATGATGTAAGTCGAAGAACTATAGGAAGATACAGGAGAAAAGCCATTAACAAACTTAATGAAATATATGATTGCCGCAGTCAAATAGAGATAGAATATATGCTTAGTTAGAAAATTGGCACTAAGGTGTCACTAATGTGCCACTGACATGGCAAATGAGATGTGGTAATATATATAATACGGAGAATAAGAGAGAGGTTGAAAGACTTCTCTCCGCTTTGAAGTCCGACACAGTCTTTACTCCTTTCACTGTGTCGGTTTTTTATAGGGAGTCAAGTGAAAGTGCAGGTGAAAAGATGCCTAAAAGACCGAACATACCTTGTAAGCATCCCGGCTGTCCTAAGTTGGTTGCTTACGGAAATAAGTATTGTGATGAGCATAAAGCTTTACATACTGATGAAGTGCGAAGTGCTTTTACAAGAGGCTACAATAGACAATGGCAGAAAGCAAGCAAGGCTTTTCTAAATTCTCACCCACTTTGTGAGAAATGCAAAGCTAAAGGAAGATATACCAAAGCAACAGTTGTTGACCACATTATTCCTCATCGTGGCAATATGGATTTGTTCTGGGATACAGATAATTGGCAAAGTTTGTGCAAAAGTTGTCACGATAGAAAGACAATGACAGAGGATAGATATACGGAATATAAATATTAAAATTTATTATGGGGAGGGGCGGTCAAAATCTCTAAAAATGGCTTAAATGGAAACCGCAGCCCCCTCAAACGTAAATTTTCGCAGAATTTAAGGGGTGGGATACACTAAAAGCTGAAATTTAATATTAAAAATCTCTTGAAACGCTGATAAATTCGGCGTTTTTTGTTATTAAAAATCAGGTGTTTTCGCCAAAAAGTTTATAAAAAGAGGTGGTTTTATGACCGAATTACAGAAAAAACAAATAATAAATATGCGTAAAAACGGTGACGGTTATAAAACTATAGCCACAGCGATTGGGATGTCAAGGAATGCAATAAGAGTCCTTTGTAAATCGAGAAATATGGCTGTTGTTTGGAGAGGTAACTGCACCTAATAATATTAGGGAAACTCTGATTAAATTATTCTACCATTTAAAGCTTATTTATGATATAATACAATCAAATTATAGTTCTGTATAAATTTAATGCGAACTTATTTTTAGTAGACTACTCATATCTTCTATAACTAGTTGAGATATAAATGTTATTAATGCAAAAAATAGGTTTTTATATAACTTGAAGTTAAAAAATCTGAAAGGTGGTGATGTAGGGTGGCAGTATTTGATATAATTCCAAGTAACTTTTTCTCTGTTTTGGTATCAGGTAATAGAGAAATATATGTAGAAGCTTTACTGCTTTTGCACCATATGTTTAAATTTGAATTGAATATTAAGGTAGATGATTATATTTCATCTCTTATTTCGTTACAGGAGGACAAGGATTTTAACCCTGAAGAAGATGATGAATTGCCTGAGGGAGGATTAACTCCAAGTGGTAAAGCAAGACTTATATTAAATAGATTTATTAAAACAGGTTGGGTCGAAAAGGAGTTCTTAGAGGGCTCATTTGTTGAAATAATTACTCCTCAGCCTTATGCTATTCCTGTTATGAAGTTGTTGGATGAACTGGGTAAAGGCGGAGTGAAGGAATATAATTCATTGGTGTTTTCCACTTATTCAGGTTTAAAGCAGGCCAAAGAAGAACAGAAATCACAAATGTACGAAGCTGTTTTGTCGGCAAAATCCAATACAGAGCAGCTTGAATATCAGCTGCGAAGTCTTTATCATGGAATAAAAAGCTATTTAAGAAATATTGAAAAAGAAAATGAAGTTAATCAGTTACTTAAAGACCATTTCGAAAATTATAAGCAAATGTCTGACAGAATTTACCACCCTATAAAGACAATGGACTCAATTCATCGCTATATGACACCAATTCAAAACATTTTGACGGATACTTTAAGTAATGAAGAACTCATGCAGCTTATGTGTGAACGTGCAATGACTATAAAAAGATATGAAAATGAGTTATTGGCTGAAGAAGAGATTATTTCTGCCATTAATTATGTGTTAGATGCCTATCAGTCCTTGGATGATATTATAAATCAAATTGACCGTAAGCATAGCACCTATACCAAAAGCTCAATAGAAAAAATGCGTTATATTATGACAGCAGATCAAACAATAAAGGGGAAGCTTGCTCAACTTTTGAAGGCTTATGCGAATGCAGAAAATGAACAAAAGGAAGCTATCGGTGAATTGTTTGAAAAAAATATCCGTGTAAACAGACAAGAATTTATTGATGGAAAATCTCTTTATCATAAGAATGTGCGAAGCAGGAGAATTGACGCAGAGCCTTTAAAAATCAGAAAAGATGATGGTTTTTCAGAGCTTGCTATGAATGGAATGCTTGAGTACTTGAAAAATAGGTATTCCGTTACGAGAGTTAAGGAATTTGTAAATTCTTTATTTAAAGAAAATAAAAACAGTGTGGAAAGCAGAGATATTTCAATTGATAGCGAAAGCAATTTTATTATGCTTATTTTGGCTGTGGTACGTGCAAATGAACGTGGTATGAATTACAAAATAGAAATGAATAACGGTCATGTTGAATGTAATGGTTATCGCATCCCGAATATGGTTATAGAAAAGAAAGAAGGTAAAGGTCATGTGGAGTGAAGATTTTGAAAAATTATCTGCTTATGAAAAGTGTGAGTTTCGCCGCATTGGTAACTATTTGTTATCTCATACATATATGGTACGATACATATATGATGCATCGGAACAAATGACCTTGTTAAATAGTGATTATCAAATGGCTACTCGATTATATTCATTACTATATGATTATTTTGCAGTTACAGGATGGCAGTTGGAAAAGGACGATACTTATGGTATGATGTCACTTATTAATATATTTGATAATAATCGTCTAAGAATTGACAGATTTACTACATTATTTTTATATACCTGTCGCCTTATATATGAGGAAGAGCGAGAACATTCAAGTAGTTTTCACATAATTAGAACAGATACCCAATCAGTAGTAGAAAAAATGCGAACATTGGGACTTTTAGAAAAAGGGAAATCTACGCAGAAGGAAAGAATTGAAGCACAGCGCACTTTAGCACACTACAACATAATTCAGAAAATGGAAAAAAGTGCGTGGAATGTAGATGGAAATCAAATATTGATTTTGCCGTCAATTTTAATGATAGTATCTAATCAAGGAATCAATGATATGATGATTCAATTTGAAGAAATGAAAATCGAACCTACAAAAAACGAATCTACAGACGAATATGTTGAAGGAGAGGGGAATACATATGAAATTACTGAATAGGCTTTTGCTGATTAATTGGCATTATTTTACTCATGAATGTATTTCCTTTGGACAATTGAACTTTTTAACAGGCAAAAATGCTTCAGGCAAATCTACAATCATTGATGCAATGCAGGTAGTATTGTACGGAGATACAAGCGGAAGCTTTTTTAACAAAGCTGCCAACGGTAAAGGAAACCGTACACTCTTAGGGTATCTTTGCGGTGAATTAGGAGATGCTGAGGATTTAGGCTTTAGGTATCTTCGAAATTGTCGATTTACAAGCTATATTGCCCTTGAGTTTTATGATGATATCAAGAAAAAATACTTCACAGCCGGCTGTTGTTTTGATATTTACTCAGAAAACGATATGCAAAAATTATTTTTTTCTTACGATGGTCAATTTCATGATAATGAATTTATTTCCAATGATGGTGTACCGATAAGTATTCAGGACTTGCGTATCTATTTAAAGTCACAGTATTCAGGTCACTACTATACAACAGATGTTGGAAGAGATTTCCGTACCAACCTATATGGTAAGTTAGGCGGATTACGTGACCAATTTTGTCAATTGATGAAGAAGGCTGTTTCTTTTAATCCTAATGTAGATATTCAGCAGTTTATTTCGGAATTTGTTTGCAATTCACAGCAGACTGTAGATATCAGTCAAATGCAAGAAAATATTCGTAGTTATAAACAATTAGAAAAAGATGCCGACATTCTTAAAGAAAAAATGGAATTGTTGGATAATATATCTAATTCATTTCAAAGTTTCACAAAAAGTGAACAGGACTTTTTGATGTACAGTTATCTTCTGGATAGGGCTGATGCTGAGATTGTATCTGATAAGCTTACAAAGGAAAAAAGGAACGCAGATGAACTTGAGAAAAGTATTAACAAGCTTAAGAGTATAATTAGTGAAGAAGAAAAGCATATTGCTGCAATGCAGAAGGAACGGGATGATTTGAATATTCAGCTTGGGAATAATGAACAGGCACAGGCAATAAAGCTGCTTGAGGATAAGATAGAAGAAAAAGAAAAGGAGCTTGATCGTTTAAACAAGGAATATTCAATGGCTGTTGTAACCTTGACAAAAAACATTTCCGACTGGAGAACAAGTATTAATCAAATGATAAACAAGTTCTCAACAGTTTCAATTGATTTAAATAATCCAGCTTTACAAAGCCGTATTGATGATATAAAAGAGGAAGCAGAACAGCTTTTACAAAAAATTGAATTAATGCAGAATTTGGATGCCAGTAATATTGAAAAAATTGGCAAATACGGTTTTGGGGAATGTAGAGAGAGGGTTACTGCTCTTAATAAGCATTCTATTCAGATTTCTACAAGAACTGATGAGGAAATGAAAAGAGTGTTAGATGAACGGAGTGATTTGCAGGAGGAAGAAAGGACATTGGAAAATGGTATCTATCATTTTCCGAAGGATGTTGTAGATTTAAAGGAAGCTGTTATATCAAAGCTAAGACTTACTTCAAAAACAGATGTTCCTGTTGTAATAGTTGCTGAAGCTGCCGAAATCAGAGGTGAACGTTGGCGTAATGTTATTGAAGGTTACTTGCATGCTCAAAAATATTATCTCATTGTTCCGCCAGAGTATTTTCAAACAGCCGTAAAGGTTTATGATAAAATTAAAAGGCAAAAATCAATTTATGGCACAGGTATTGTAGATATTGAAAAAATGGCAGGCAAAAAAACTTATGCTCAAGCTGGCAGCTTAGCTGAAGAAATACAAACCGATGACACAAATGTACGATTGTTTTTGGATTATACATTGGGTCGTGTTATAAAGTGTGATAAAGCTACAGATTTAAGAAATCATCATATAGCAGTTACTGATGATGGTATGCTATACCAAAATTATGTTGTGCGTGCAATGAATCCTGAACGTTGGGCAAAGCCTGCCATTGGACAAAATGCTATTAAAAGCAGATTGATTGCTGTAAAAAATGAAATTAAATATAGTACTTCCGTAATAACAAGCTGTGCTATTGTTAAGCAAGCATTAGATAAAATAAGTAATCTGTCTGTGTTCAGCAAATCTGAGGTTGAACATGCTGTTAGTGTGGCTCATGAGGTGAAAAAAATACCGTTAATTAAAGCTGATATTGAACAACTTAAAGTAAGTCGTGCTGCCATTGACGAAAGTGCGGTAAAGGCAATAAAAGACCATATTGTTTTGTTGGAAAATAATATTAACAGTTGCAAAAATAAAAAAGAAGACTACATTGCGAAGAAAAGTACTTGTATTGAGCAAAATCGTGTATGTAAGGATGTAAACATACCAAATTATGAACATGAATTGGCGGAAAAGGAATTAAGACTATCCGAGCGATATGAACAGACTTGGGTTGAGAAGTTTGGTTCAATTCGTTATGAACGAGAGTTGTTATCTCGTGGAAGTGCTTTAAACATAGCGGTTGCCTTTCCAAGAGAACGAAGTCGAGTTGAAAATAAGAAAAACGAAATGTGGCATGAAGTACAGGATCTCAGAAAAGAATACAATAATACATATAAAATGGGATATGATATACATATTAAAGATAATGAATTATATGATGATATATGGCTTGAGTTAAGTGAAAATAAGCTTCCGGAATATATGACTCGTATTCAAGATACTAAAAATAAAGCTTTTGAGCAATTTCGTGAGGATTTCTTAAGCCGGCTTGAACACAACATAGATGATGCAAGGCGACAGATAGAGGGACTTAATCAAGCCCTTAAAGGTAGTTCCTTTGGTGAAGATACTTATCGTTTTTTGATTGTACCTAAGCCTGAATATAAGCGATATTATGATATGATTGTTGACCCTATGAAGCTTGATGGTGGATATAATTTGTATTCAGAACAGTTTAATATCAAGTATAAAGATGAGATTTCAGATTTGTTTGCTCTAATTACTAATGAAGACTCTATATCAAAATCGGGAAACAGCGAAGATTATGAAAAGCGTGTGCGTAAATTTACAGATTACAGAACCTATTTGTCTTTTGATTTAGAGGTTACTGATAAGGATGGTGACACCCAAAGACTTTCTAAAACAATGGGTAAAAAGTCAGGAGGAGAAACTCAAACACCATTTTATATTGCTGTATTAGCGTCATTTGCACAGCTATATCGTGTAGGCAGAGACAGGGTCGGCAATACTACTAGATTAATAATATTTGATGAGGCTTTTTCAAAAATGGATGGAGAACGAATTTCACGTAGTGTTGAGTTGTTAAGACAATTTAAGTTTCAGGCTATTCTTTCAGCCCCACCGGATAAAATTGCTGATATTGTTCCTTATATGGACAGTAATATATGTGTGTTGAGAAATGGAAAGAATGCGTGTGTACGTAATTTTGATTCTAACAAATTAAGGGATTTAGAATATGATTGATAAAATAAAAAGGGATTTACTTAATATTTTGATTAATAAGTATGAGAAAAGTGCTGCTTTTTGCAGGAATGAATCTCCTAAAAGGAAAATTTCAATTAGGCTATATGATAGTGGCAAAAGCGATTATCCTTTGTATGATATTGAGCAAAGTGATAAAAGAATTGAAATTAATCAAGCCGTACTTGATTTGTGTGAACGTGAAATGCTGTTTTTTAGTTGGATGAAGGGAGAAGAAGATCATATCATAGCTAAGGTTTGGTTAAACTTTAATAATATTTATGATGCCTATATTTATCTGAACCGTAAACCTAAGAGTGACGAGATAGATGAAATTTGTACCCATATTTTGGAGGCTATTGAATGTACTGATGCGGAATGGGCAAAGGCCTTTTTGCAGGATACATATAATTATATCTATGCTAAAAGAAAAATCGGAAATACTTTGCCAACGAGTACTGAAGAAAGGGAAGGTCTGCTTAAATGTATTTGCTTTGCCGGTAATATAAAAAACGAAGAGTTGCTGGAAAGGATATTTTCTTTACGCTGCTTTGGTGATAGTAAAAGGTTTGAACATACTTATCGTTCGCGCATGCTAAGTGTGCTGAGAAAATATCTTGATGTGGAACAAAACACAAAAGATGAGGATTTGCTGCGACAGATAGGTATTGCAAAATACCCTGAACAATTTGAGTTTTGTGGTAGTTTAATACTAAAAACTGAACATAATGAGCTTGATTTGTCTGATTTGCGTTACGGTGGTTCGATTTTTCATGACGAGATAGAGCAAAATAAGGTAATATTGACTAAAAATGTCGAATGTGTAATTACTATTGAAAATAAGGCAAATTATATTGACTATATCTACAAACAGAAAAATGAAAATACATTAGTTATATTCCATGGTGGTCAATATAGTCAATCTAAAAAGAAATTTTTTGAAATGATTTCTCAAAGTATTAGTCAAAAATGTATTTGGCTCCATTGGGGAGATATTGACTATGGTGGATTTACCATGTTAGCTCGGCTTCGCAGAGAAATAAATGGAAATATACAGCCATATCGAATGGGGATTGCTGAATTGAAAGAGCATCAACAATATTGTGCTTCATTTAATGATGATTATGCAGAAAGATTAAAGCAGCTTTTATCGTATAACGAATTATCTGATTGTTACATGTGCATAAAGTATATGATTGCAAACAGAAAAAAGTTAGAGCAGGAGGCCTTGATATAGGTATTTTTTGATTTATATTTTTCTAGGCATAATAGGAATGGCTTTTGCATTACTATATAATATATATAGTATGAGGTGAAGCAGCATGGAAAGTCATTGCAATAATATTAGCATTTTGCAAAAACTATGTGAAGAACAATGGTCAAATGAAGCTTGTTTAGGATATGTGATTTTAGCTTGCAATATATTAGGCTATTCTTCAGATGAAAAATTTAGATTAATATCAACTGTTGAAGAAACATTTGGAAATTATACTGTTCTGCAGGCTAAGAAAAAATTTTACATTGATAGTTAGATGCTAAGAGTTTGCTATATTAAATAAAAAAGAATATGAAAAACAGAATTCTTAAAAATTAGTATATAGCATTAACTGATATTGAGAATATAAAAGTGATGAACCAAACGAAGCAATCAGAAACTGGATGTGAAATCGAGACACGATTTAGTTTTTGAGGTTTTAGGAGTTGTTACATAATGAAACTTCTAAACCCGTCGAATTCGACGGGTTTAGAAGTCAGGCAGGATTAAATGCTTTTACTATGTCACCGTCAAAATGGATTGACGGAGTAAATGCAATAGGTATAGTTACTAAGTCAGGAAGATATGGTGGTACATATGCTAATTCTGATATAGCTTTTGAATTTGCATCTTGGGTTTCAGCTGAGTTTAAACTGTATATTATTAAAGATTATCAAAGAATTAAACAGGATGAAAATAGCAGGCTTTCATTAAATTGGAATTTAAACAGAGAAATATCAAAATTGAATTATCGTATACATACGGACGCAATAAAAGAAAATTTGATACCAGATGAAGTTACATCTGTTCAAAAATCAATGACTTACGCAAGTGAAGCTGATATGTTGAATGTAGCTTTGTTTAATAGTACAGCAAAGCAGTGGCGTGATTCAAATTCAGATAAAAAGGGTAATATTAGGGATTATACAGATATAAATCAATTGCTTGTTTTGGCGAACATGGAAAGCTACAATGCAATATTGATTGGACAGGGAATACCTCAGGAAGAAAGAATACAGATATTGAGAACATACGCTATTAAACAGCTTAACATGTTATCCAAATTGGGTATTGAAACAATCAAATCTTTTGAACAGAAGTAGGATTTATTGTGCATATATAATTTATGGCAGGATTGAAAAACAGTCTGCTTTTTTGTTACTCAAAACCGCTAAATTACTTGACTTTTAAGCCAAAAAGAGTGATATATGGTAATGACATTATATAGGAAGGAGGAGACCACAATGCGAGTAAGAATAATAAATCCAAACTTACAACCTAAAAAATTAAAGGTCTGTGCCTATTGTCGAGTTTCGACCAACTCTGATGAACAGGCATTATCTCTTGAAAATCAAACCTCTACATACGAAAGATTGATAAAGTCAAATCCTGAATATGAGTTTGCAGGTGTATATCACGATAAAGCAATGACAGGTTCCAAGGAAAAACGACAGGGTTTTCAAAAAATGCTTTCAGATGCAAAAGCAGGTAAAATAAATTTAATAATTACAAAGTCTATATCAAGGTTTGCACGAAATACCGTCACCGTTCTCAAATACAGCCGTGAGCTGAGAGAGATTGGTGTCGGTATTTTTTTCGAGGAAGAAAAGATAAATACGCTATCTTCTGATGGAGAAGTTATGCTTTCAACTATTGCAGCCATTGCTGAAGATGAGCTTCGTAGTATGAGCGAAAATATTAAATGGTCTATACACAAGAAATTTCAGCGTGGAGAACTTATAATAAGCACTAAATATTTCCTTGGATATGACAAGAACCAATATGGGCAGCTTATTATAAACGAAAAACAGGCAGAGCTTGTAAGAAGAATATTTAATCTTTACATTGGGGGAATGAGTACAGAGAAAATTGCAGATTTACTTAATAGCGAAAAAGTTCCTACTATTAAGAATGGCAAATGGCATTCATCCACAATAAATATAATTATAAAAAATGAAAAATATAAAGGAGATTGTATTTTACAGAAAACATATCATCCTGAAATAAATAAGCAGGCTAAAAATAAAGGAAATGTAACAAGCTGGTATATTGAGGATAACCACCCTCCCATTGTTACTAAAGAAATTTGGGAAAAGGCTAATATTTTAATGGCTGAAAGGTCAAAAAATAGAAATCCTGCAGTATATTCAAAACGTTACCCATTATCGGGATTGCTTATTTGCCCTTACTGCGGTTCAACATTAAGGCGAAAACAGGTTCATAATAAGCGAATTGAATGGTGGTGCAGTAAAAGCATTAAGGAGGGAGTGAAATCCTGTAAAGGTATTCATGTCAGAAATGAAGATGTTGTAATGCAGAATATTACCGAGCCGACAGTTGTAGAGGAGATGATAGTTGATGGCAAGAAACATTACAGTTATACCTGCAAATCAGATTTCAATGAAAACTGCAAAAAGCCAAAACAAGAGGTTGAGAATGGCGGCTTATTGCAGGGTATCCACAGACCGAGAAGAACAATTATTAAGTTATGAAAATCAGCTCAGGTATTATAAAAACTACATTGAAAGTAATCCAAACTATGAATTTGCAGGCTTATATGCAGATGAAGGTATTACAGCCACTAACACCAAAAAGCGTGACAACTTCAACAGAATGATAGTAGATTGCAGAAATGGAAAAATTGATATGATTATAACAAAATCAATATCAAGATTTGCAAGAAATACCCTTGACTGCCTTAATTATGTAAGAGAGCTGAAATCTTTTGGTATAGGTATAATATTTGAAAAAGAGGGTGTGAATACTCTTGAGGGCAGCGGTGAGGTGTTGCTTACCATTTTAGCTTCATTGGCACAGGACGAATCAAGGTCAATATCTGAAAACTCAAAATGGGGTATTCGCAGGCGTTTTGAGGCAGGAGAACATAAAATGGCTACTAAGCGTTTTATGGGTTATGACAGGGATAAAAACGGTAAGCTGATTATAAACCAAAGACAGGCAAGGGTTGTCAAAAGGATTTATAATGAGTTTCTTTCGGGTAAAACTGTTGATTATATAAAACGAATTCTTGAAAAAGAGAAAGTTCCTAAATGGGATGGTACTTATAAATGGGAGGCATCAACAATTCAAAGTATGTTAAAAAATGAAAAGTATAAAGGTGATGCTGTTTTACAAAAGAGCTATACTGCGGATTTTCTAACAAAGAAAAGAAACAAAAATAAGGGAGAAATGCAGAGCTACTACATAGAAGATGACCACGAAGCTATTATCAACCCCAAAATATGGGAGTGTGTTCAACTTGAAATGGAGCGCAGAAAAAAATATCTGCAGAAGTATGGCTTAAACAGTTATTCTCATAATACGGAGAATAATCCTTTTGCTTCAAAGATAATTTGTGGAAACTGCAACAGGCCTTATTCACGGAAAGGATGGTTTGGCAAAAACGGTAAAACACGCAGTATTTGGCAGTGTAGTGAGCGATATAAGGTTAAGGGTATTCAAGGCTGTACAAACAGACATACTGACGAGGAAACCTTAGTAAAGGCTTTTTTAATGGCTTGGAATACGGTACTTGACAACAGAGAGGCTTGCCTTGAAAAATGGAACACACAAAAGAAAAGTGATAATTTGCTTGAAGCTTACAGGGCAAAACGATTTATTGAGTATACTGAGGACACAACCCCTGTAAATGAGTTTAAAACGGATTTTATGCTTAAAGTATTAGACCATATCAAGGTATTTGAAGATGGAATGTTAGAGGTTACATTCCTTGATGGAACAACAATAGAGTGCCGATAAACTAAAGCCACACTCATCACTTACTCGGGTGTGGCTTTTTTGTGCAATTTGTATACCGTTTGGCGAAATTATAACCTTTTGGCAAAAAGGCATTTTCCACTATAGGGGGGTAGTAAATGTTCTCACATAGAGGTCATAATTACCTTAAAACACACAATTATATTTGGGTGAAAAGTCTTGAAAAGTGCTTAATTACTGGGCTTTTCGAGTGAGCAGACAAACGGTCTCAACGTGGTAACTGTGAGGAAACATATCAACAGGCTGAACTTTTTCAATATTATATACACTGCTTTCACATAAAATCTTCAAATCTCTTGCAAGAGTGGCACTATCGCAGCTTACATATACAATCCTTTCAGGCTTCATATTAAGCATAAGTTTTAAAAGGCTTTCATCACAGCCTTTCCTCGGAGGGTCGACTACCATAACATCAGCCTTAATTCCTCTTTCATTATACAATTCAGGAACTATATCCTCTGACTTACCTGCAAAAAACTCTGCATTTTTTATATTATTAAGCTTTGCATTTTCTGTTGCGTTTTCTATTGCATCAGGCACAATTTCAATACCATAGACCTTTTTGGCCTTTTGAGCAAGAAAAAGGGATATTGAGCCTATTCCGCAGTAAGCATCAATAACAGTTTCATTTCCTTTAAGGTCAGCAAATTCAAGTGCTTTTGAATAGAGCTTATAGGTTTGTATAGGGTTGACCTGAAAAAAGGAAAGAGAGGATATTTTAAATGCTAAATCACCTATTTTATCTGTTATATAATCCTGTCCCCATATGGTTTCGCATTTTTGTCCCATAATTACATTTGATTTGACAGTGTTATAATTAATAACGACAGATTTTAAATTTTCAATTCCTTCAAGTGCCTTTAACAGCTCCTTTTTGTATTTAAACTTATTGCTGTTTACAATAAGGCAGACCATTATTTCGCCTGTATAAAAGCCTTCTCTTATGAGAATATGACGTACAAGCCCTTTGCCTGTTTCTTCATTATAAGCAGATATATTGTTGCTTTCCATAAAAGCCTTTATAGTTTGCAAAATTTTACTGTTTTCTTTACTTCCTATAAGGCAGTTGTCATTATTAACTATTTTGTGACTTCCCAGAGAATAAAAGCCCATATTAATGCCGTTTTTATCTGAATTAACAGGATACTGAGCCTTGTTTCTGTAGTGATATGGCTCATCCATACCTATAACAGGCTCAACTTCAATATTATTAAAACCGCCAATTCGCATTATGTTCTGCTTTACCTTGTTTTGCTTTAGTTTAAGCTGTTCTGAATATTCTAAATGCTGAATTGTACAGCCTCCGCATTTTCCTGCAAAAGAACAGGGAGGGGTTATTCTGTAAGGCGAGGGAGTAATAATTTCAAGTGCCTTGCCGTAGCCATAGCTTTTGTTTGCTTTTACAACAAGGACTTTAACTTCCTCTCCCGGCAAGGTGTTTTTGACAAAAAGGGTATAGCCCTCAATTTTGCCTATGCCTTCTCCCTGTGTGCCTAAATCTGTAATTTTTATATTGTAAATTTCATTTTTCTTAATATTCATAATTAAAATTCTGTCTTTCTGATATTTCTTGCAAGTATTTTATTATAGCCTGCCCATGGACCGTTTGTGGAATTTTCGGCAATGGCAGTTTCAAACATTTTAACCTTAGCATCGGTATCATCAGCACAGTGAAGTATAAATGCTTCTATTGTGCGTGGAAGTTTTGGTGAGCCATATTCATATTCTCCGTGATGTGCTAAAATGTTATGCTGAAGCATAGAGCGGAGCTGATGAGGAAAACCCTCAATCTTATCAGCTTCTCTGCCTATAAATTCAGAGCCCATTACAATATGTCCTAAAAGCTCACCGTCATCGGTATAGTCAATATTAGGGAATTCCGAAAGTTCTTTAAGCTTTGCGATGTCATGCAAAAGAGCTGAGGCTATAAGAATATCTCTGTTGACATTTTCATAGTGCTTTGCAAAAAAGTCACATATTCCTGTCACAGATATTGTGTGTTCAATAAGTCCTCCCATATAATTATGGTGCATAGCTTTAGCGGCTGTATGCTTTTTAAAGCTTGAAGAAATATCCGTATTTTCAATAAATACATTTGTTAAAAGTGTTTTAATATATGGATTTTCAACAGAGCTTATGTATTCAGTAAGTTTTTGATAAAGCTCATTTACATTTTTTTCTGTTGCCGGAATGTAGTCGGACTCATTATATTCTCCGTCCTGAGCTTTTCTTATTTTCTTTATATTTAGCTGTAAATCGTTATTAAAAGTTTGAACAGTTGCATCTATTTTAATATAATCTCCTTCGTTAAAGGATTGTATATCTCTTGAAATATCCCATACTTTGCCGTTTATTGTACCGGTTTTATCTGAAAGGGTAAGAGAAAGATAATTTTTACCTGTTTTTTGTGATTTCATACTTTGTCTTTGCTTGCAGAAATAGAAATCAATAATTCTTTCTCCGTCAGTTAGTTCCTTAATATAACGCATATTTGCCTCCTGTTAATATTTAAATCTAATTAGATTTTAACACAAATGGGGGAAAATACAACCATTTTTAATTTTTTTTAATAAATAACTTATAGTAATTTAAAAAAGAAAGTGTATATTGTACTTAATTAAATAAAGGTTTGGATAAAGAAAAAAATTAGTAAAAAGCAAAAAAAATAATAGCAGGCTATTGATTTTTTGGCTTGCTTATATTATAATCATTATATAAAGATTGGGAGGTGATATTATGTCAGCAATAGATAATCATTGCGGACTTCTTATAAAGCAAATTCATGATATAATGGAAAAGCAGGGAAACAATGCTTTAAGAGGTCAGAATTTAACTTTTTCTCAGGCTTCTGTCCTCATGGCAATAAATGAAGCTGAAAGTAAAATTCTTACTATGAAAGAACTTGAAAGTAAAATGAATGTTGCACAATCTACTGTGGCAGGTATTGTAATGAGGCTGGAAAAGAAGAAATTGGTAGAGGGCTTTGGAGATCCGATGGATAAAAGAATAAAAAAGGTCAGGCTTACATCAGAAGGAAGGAATTTTTGTGATATTAGCAGAACAAATATGGCAGATGCGGAAAGGTATTTGTTGTCAGGTCTTAATGATGATGAAAAGGAGCAGTTCCGCAGCCTGCTTATTAAGATAATAAATAAGTTAAAATAATTTTATTAATTGTTACAGAACATTATATAATGCCTCATAAGAGGCAGTCTTTTTACGCAAAATAATAGCAAGCTATTAATAGCTTGCTGTAAGAACTGGGAGGCTTAAATATGGAAGAAAAAAATTCACTTGATATTTTTAGTTCAGCTTCTGTTCCGAAAGCTGTTTTAAAAAATGCTGTTCCTGCAATAGGTGCAATGCTTATGGTTTTGGTTTATAATTTGGCTGATACCTTTTTCATAAGCCAGACCCATGATGATATTCAGGTTGTAGCTATTTCTCTTGCAACACCTGTATTCCTGCTTTTTATGGCTGTTGGTACAATTTTTGGCATAGGAGGAACATCTGTTATATCAAGATCAATGGGTAAAGGAAATAGGGAATATGCAAAGAAGGTATGTTCTTTCTGTATGTGGAGCTGTGTATTTGCAGGAATTTTAATGGCATTGTTTATGGGAGTTTTTATGGATAATATACTTGCCCTTATTGGTGCAAGCAATGATACATGGGCCGGGGCAAAGTCATATCTTATGATAGCAATATGGTGCGGTCCTTTTGTATTGATTGCGAATTGCTATTCAAATATACTGCGTGCCGAAGGACAGTCTAATAAGGCAATGATGGGTATGGTTATAGGCAATTTGCTGAATGTTATTCTTGATCCTGTTATGATACTGATATTTAAATGGAATATTGCAGGTGCGGCAATAGCTACAGTAATTTGCAATATAGCGGGAGCTGTTTATTATATATTATATTTTATAAGAGGCAATTCTATGCTAAGCATAAGTATAAAGGATTTTACCTTAAAAGAAAGAGTATGCAGAAGTGTGCTTTCAATAGGTATACCTGCTTCATTAGGTTCAATTCTTATGAGCATTTCCAATATAATAATGAACAGTCAAATGACAGATTACGGAGATATGGCTTTGGCAGGAATTGGAGTTGCAATGAAGGTTACAATGATTACGGGTATGATATGTATAGGATTCGGACAGGGAGTTCAGCCTTTACTGGGCTTTTGTGTGGGAGCTAAGGCATGGGACAGATATGAAAAGGTTATGAAATTTTCCGTTTGGTTTTCAATTATTGCGGGAGTTTTGCTGACAGTTTTTTGTTATATTTTTTTAGACGGTATTATAAATATATTTTTAACCGATAAAGCTGCTTTTGATTATGGAGTGGAATTTGCAAAAATACTTTTGAGCACAAGCTCTTTATTTGGAATATTTTATGTGCTTACAAATGCTTTGCAGGCAATGGGAGCTTCAGCTCCGTCACTAATAGTCAATGTAAGCAGACAGGGGCTTATTTATATTCCGTCACTGTTTATTTTAAAAGCATTGGTAGGTATGACGGGTTTGGTATGGGCACAGCCTGTTGCAGATGTATTGTCATTGACTATTGCATTTGTGCTATATATGAAAGCATTGAAAAGTTACGAAAGTGAAAATTTGAAAGGAGAGAAGTAAAATGACAAAAGAAATTTGTTTTTTAGAGGATGAAATATTTCCCGATGATACTGCTTTCATAGATTTTATTATGTTCTGATATGCTGTATAAAACCGATGTTGAAATGCAAAATATAGCAGCGGATATGAAAATTGATCTTACGTGATAACAGAAATATATGCAGTTAAGTATAATTTAATCTTAAATAAAACAAATAAATATTAATTTTTTATTAAGCCTAAAAAAACTATTGACAATGGGCATAAATAGGAGTAAAATCGTAAAAGATTAGATTTCTAAGTTTTTTTGGAGGTGATAAGTTGTTTAAAGTAGAAAGTATAGATGTAGGAATAACTCCTCTGCTTTACAGAGCGGCTCATAAATGTACTATGATACATAATGAAATGGTTAAGGAATTTTCAATTTCGGTTCAGCAGGCTGCTATTCTTGCCGTTATTGAATTTATGGGCAATGGTGAAATGAATCAGAAAAGACTTAGTGATGAAATGAGTGTAAAGGAATCTTCTGTTTCAAGTATTGTAAAAACCATGATTAAAAATAATTTTATATACAAGGAACAAAGCAAGACTGATGCAAGAAACCAAATATTGAAGGCCACGGAAAAAGGAAAAGAGGTCTGTGAAAAGCTTAAAAGCACTGCCAAAAGGGTTGAAGAAGAACTTTATGGTCACTTATCAGAAACAGAAAGAGAAGAGCTTATAGCTATATTAAAAAAATTGGTTTAATTTTAATTAATTTTTAATGTTGTTTTTATTATTACTTAATTATTATAGTTTATACTAAAATTATTATATATTATTATATTAGGAGGTTAATATGAAGAAGTATATCAGGATAACAGCTTTAGTATTGTGTGCGGCAATGCTTGCAGGCTGTGGAGGAAAAAAGGGCGATATGTCTATGATGGATGAAGAGGCTAAGGCAACAAGTGTTGAAATAGCAAACCCTACACTTAATACCGTAAAGGATGAATATATGTACTCAGGTACAATACAGGCAGCGGAAACCGTTGATGTATCTGCAAAAGTATCAGGTACGGTTGAAGCTACATATTATGAAGTTGGCGACACAGTTACTAAGGGCGCAGTTCTTTACAGGATAGATGATACAGATTATCAGAATAGCTTAAAAAGTGCACAGGCATCATTAACATCTGCAAATGCAGGTGTTCAGTCTGCAAAGACAGGTGTTGATACAGCTAACGGTGCTGCAATGAAGACACAGCTTGAAAGTGCTAAAAATTCTATTACATCAGCAGAAACAAATCTTGAAAACAGTAAGAAATCTTTAGAGGATTCAGAAATTTCCATTACAAATGCTCAGACAAATTATGATAAGGCAAAGAGTGATTATGATATAAATAAGCAGCTTTATGAAGTAGGCGGTGTTTCAGAGGATGCTCTTGATACATACAGAATTTCTTATGAGCAGGCAGAAAACGCCTTAACAACAGCTCAGAATTCAAAAACTAAGGCAGAGCTTGCAGTAAAGAATGCTGAGGATAACCTTGCACAGGCAAAAACTACTTATGATATTCTTTCAAAGGAAACCACGGCTGAAAATGCGAGAAAGGCTAAGGATAGCCTTAATTCAGCACAGGCTTCACAGAAGTCAGCATCTGTTGCTGTTGACAATGCAAAGCAGCAGATTGCATACTGTACCGTAACAAGCCCTATAAGCGGTACTGTTCTTTCAAAGAATGTTACTGCAGGTGCTATGGCAAGCGGTGTGGGTTATCAGAT
The DNA here is from genome assembly GCA_030524425.1 of Clostridia bacterium. GTDB lineage: Bacteria > Bacillota > Clostridia > Lachnospirales > CAG-274 > Gallispira. Next base: position 18,931 of record JAUNGN010000003.1, read on the forward strand.
TGTAGATTTAACATCTGTTAATGTAGAGGTTAATGCATCTGAGCAGATTGCTGCAAGTGTTAAAGTCGGTGATGCTGTTACAATAAACATACCGACTATGTCAACTGACGGAGCATTTACCGGTTCAATTACTGAAATTCCGCCGGGAGCAAATGATGACGGTACATATACTATAAAGATTAACATTCCTAATACAACAGGCGAATTAAAGGCAGGTATGTTTGCAGAGGTTTATTTTGCAAAATCTACAAGTGACAATGCTGTAATTGTTCCGAGAGATGCCGTAATGGATAACAACGGTGAGGAATATTATGTATATGTTGCTGACGGAAATACAGCTAAGAAGGTTGAAGTAACTGTAGGTATTGATACAGGAGATACTATTGAGGTAACATCAGGAATCACTATTAATGACAAGGTTGTTGTTAAGGGTCAGACTTATCTTGCTGACGGTGACGAGCTTAATATAGTATCAGATAATGGTGTTGATGTTGAGCCTGTTACCGAAGCAACAACAGCTCCTGCTGACGGCAAGGAGGCTAAGAAGAAATGATAAAAGTTTGTATTAAAAGAACTGTTACGGTCATAATGATGACTCTGGTTATTCTTTTGGGCGGTACAATAGCCTATAATAACCTTGAGCTTGCCATGACTCCTGACATAGATTTGCCTGTAGCCCTTGTAATGTGTACTTATACAGGTGCGGCTCCCGAAGAAATGGAGGACCTTGTAACCAAGCCTATTGAGGAAACACTGGCAACCCTTACAGGTGTTGACACAATTACATCAAGTACATCAACAGGCTCATCAATGGTTATGATTCAGTTTGTAGACGGTACTGATATTGATAATGCTACAAATGATATAAGAGATAAACTTGACAGAGTAAAAAGACAGCTTCCTGATGATGCAGATGATCCGACAATAATGAAGCTGGATATGAATTCTACAACTATCAGTGTTGGTGTTACAAGTGATAAATATGATGTAGATACACTTTATAATTTACTTGATGAAAATGTTTCATCAACATTTGAAAGAATTGACGGTGTATCATCAGTATCATTATCAGGCGGTACCGATACAGAAGTAAGAATTATTGTAGACCAGAATAAGATGGAAAACTATGGTGTTACAATGAATAGTATTGCATCTGCCCTTGCTGCAGAAAATACTAATGTTCCGTCAGGTGACTTAAAGCAGGGTACAACAGATATTTCCCTTAGAACCGTTGGTGAATTTGATTCTATTGAAGATATTAAAAATACATTTATTACAACAAGCGGCGGCAACAAGATTATGGTTAAGGACGTTGCCGAAGTTAAGGAAATGCAGAAGGATAAGGAATCAAAATCCCTCATAAATGGTAAAGAGGGCTGTACATTTTCTTTGTCTAAGCAAAGTGATGCAAATATTGTAACAGTAACAGATAATGTTGTTAAAGCAATGGAAAAGGTACAAAAGGATTATCCTGATTTTGAAATGACATTACTTACTGATACAGCAGATTACATAAAGTTATCTATTAACAATATGGTTTCTACTGCATTCCAGGCTGCTGTTATAGCCGTTATAGTACTTTTAATTATGCTTAGAAGCGTAAGAATGGCTCTTATTATAGGTGTATCTATTCCGACATCTATATTTGCAACCTTTGGACTTATGTATTTAACAGGTATGTCATTAAATATGATGTCCCTTGGCGGTGTAGTTATTGCCATAGGTATGCTGGTTGATAACTCGGTCGTTGTACTTGAAAACATATTTAAGAAAAAGGATGAAGGCATGAGCGGTCCGGATGCGGCGTATTACGGAGCAACAGAGGTAGCTATGGCTATTACGGCATCTACACTTACAACTGTAGCCGTATTCCTTCCGTTGACATTTATGCAGGGTACAATGGGTCAGTTAATGAAGGAAATATCATACACTGTTTGTTTTGGTCTTGGTGCTTCATTATTCGTAGCCCTTACATTTGTTCCTATGGCGTCAGCTGTTCTTATGCGTCACGAGGATAAAAAGTCAGGCAATGGTTTATTCAGCAGAATTACAAATAAGCTTGATACGGTTGTAGGTTCATTCCTTGATAAAATGGATTATGGCTATTCAAAGCTTATTCGTGTTTGTCTTAATCACAGAATCAGAACTGTTGCTATAATATTTGTTGTGTTTATAGCGTCTTTATTCAGTGTACAATTTGTTGGTTCTGACCTTATGGCAAGAACTGATGAAGGTAGTGTAAGTGTTACTGCAACAATGCCTAACGGTACCGATTATGAAACCTGTGAGGCAATGCTTAACACTCTTCTTGACAGAATAGGGGATGTTCCTGAAGCTGAAAAAATGGATGCCCGTATAGGCGGAGGCGGTATTTCTTCATCTTCAAGCACAACTGTTTCCATTAATTATGACGTAGGTGATAAGGAAGACAGAATAAGAAGTACTGAGGAAATTGCAAATGAAATTGAATCAAAGCTTCAGAATATTGCAGGCTGTGAAATTGAAGTCAGTGACGAAGGTTCATCAATGGGTTCTATTGGCGGCAGCGGCTTTAATGTAATGATTAAGGGTGATGATAATGATACCCTTAGAGAAATCAGTGATGATTTAATAGCTGAAATTTCTCAGCTTCCTAATGCAAAGAATGTTGAGTCATCTATGGATGATGCATCATCTGAGGCAAGTATTGTAATTAACAGAGCCAAGGCGTCACAGTACGGTCTGACAACACAGAGTATTGCAAGTGCAGTAAGTGCTGCAAATTCAGGTTCAGTTGCTACAGAGTATAAGACGGACGGTACTGAAATAGATGTCAGAATTATGTACCCCGATGAAAAAATTGAATATATTAAGGATTTGAATAACCTTAGTATAACAAATTCTCAGGGAATTTCCGTTCCATTAACTGAGGTTGCATCTGTTGAAATGGGCGAGAGTGCTTTAACAATTTCAAGAGAAAATCAGCAGAAATATATTGAAGTAACAGGCGAAATACAAGGACTTGATACAAGTTCACAGCAGGCTCAGGTACAGCAGATACTTGATAACTATGTATTCCCTGAGGGTTACAGCTATGAGTTCGGCGGTATGATGGAAATGATGGCTGAAACTTTCTCAAGTTTGTTTACTTGTATTATTGTAGCCATTATACTTGTATATATGGTTATGGCTTCACAGTTTGAGTCCTTTGTTTATCCGTTTATCATAATGCTGGCAATGCCTTTATCTATTACAGGCGGTATTGTTGGTCTTTTGGTAACAGGCAATTCTCTTACATCAACGGCTTATATGGGTCTTATAATGCTTGTTGGTATGGTTGTTAACAATGGTATTGTACTTGTTGACTATACAAATCAGCTTCTTGAAAGAGATGAAAATCTTGGTGTAAATGATGCACTTGTAATGGCGGCACGTTCAAGATTGCGACCAATTCTTATGACAACTCTTACTACTGTTGTAGGTATGATTCCTGTAGCCCTTGCTATTGGTTCAGGTATGGAGTCAAATCAGGCTATGGGTATTGTAATTGTATTCGGTCTTACAATCGGTACTATGGTAACATTGGTATTTATTCCTGTATTGTATTCAGGAGTTAATTCAATAAAGAACAGAATAAGAAGGAATAAAAACCGTAAGCGCAGGGTATCTGCAAAGGACGACGCTAAAAAGGCAAGAAGAGATGCAAAAAAAGCATTTAAGAAAGGGGTAGTGACTAATGAATAGAAAAAGAGTAATCTGCGGTATTATGGCGGCTGTAATGCTTATGCCTGCCTACAGCACTTCTGCTGCCGTAAAGAGTCAAATCTCAAGTGATGTAAGCGGTGAAAGAAGAGTAATAGGCTCAACATCAACAGGTGCATCCTATGAAGAACTTACAGAAAAGAAAGATTTGACAATAGATCAGGCTGTAACCGATGCAATTGCATTCAGCAGAGATTTAAAGAATCTTGAGGACAGTATTGATGTTGCCGAGGACAATGAAGTTTCTGTCAGAGATAACTGGCAGAATGCAGGTGTTGAAGATGCTATGGGAAATGTAGCTGTCAGCGATGATTATTCAACTGTACACTCACTGTCTGTAAGTTTAAGAGAAATCGCCATTGCTCTCAGCACATATAGTGCTAATCAGGAAATTGCAAAGCAGAAAATTGAATATAACATAAGAAGTCTTTTTTATAACATTCATAATGCCGAAAAGAGTCTTGTGCTTTATGATGAGCAGATTGATATTAAGGCAAGGCAGTTAAAGATATATGAGGTTATGCTTAATTTGGGTAAGCTTAGTCAGGTTGAGTATAATGACTATAAGAAGGATTATGATAAGACTGTATCAGACAAGGCTTCTATTGAAACTCAGATTACATCTGCTTACAGAAGCTTAAACCAGTTAATGGGTAAAGCTATTAATCAGGAGTATAATCTTATTGTGGATGATATCACATTTACAAATATGGAAGAGGTTTCTCTTGAACATGAAATTAACAAGGCTTTGACCAGCAACCAGACAGTAAAGTCTGCAGAGGATACAATGAATTTAAATAAATATTCATTAGATACCTTTGTGTATAGTGCCAGCAGAAACAGCGAGCGAAGCACAATCAAAACAGCTTATGAACAGTCAACAAGAACTTATGAAGATACAAAAACAAATCTGAGAGTTCAAATGTCATCTCTTTATGATGAAATAATGGAGGCAGAAAGAACCTATAAGGATAATCAGGCTGAACTTGCAACTATGGAAGAACAGCTTAAGGTTAAGGAAACTCAGTATAGCTTAGGAAAAATAACCGAGCTTGAGCTTGATGCCTATAAGCTTTCTATTGACTCTCTTAAGACAGAAATGGAGGCTTCTGCCTATACTCATGATTTATCAGTAAGAAAGTTCCAGAATTCTGATCTTATTATGTAAATATTATAAAATAAATATTTATATTATTGAAAAACCTCTACCTTTGGGTTATACTAATGGTAGAGGTTTTTTAAGGAGCTGATTTATATGATTAAAATGGTTATATCTCCTGAATATTTCGGAAATAACGATAAGAAAAATGATATTAAAAAACAGTTAAAGGGCTTGGGTGCCCATGATATAAACATAGATGAAACAACAGGCTTTGTGACAGCATTAATGACACAGGATAAATATGAAAATTTTGTGGAGAACTTAAAAAAGCGTGTTGAAAAAATTGCAATGAACATTACTGATAAGTATAAGGGTGTAGAATATATTGACTATAATCCGGATTATACTGTTTTTAATATAGTAACAGATAAAGTGCCTGAAAATATAAAAATGTCAATAGTTTTTGAACTGCAGATATCCAGCGCCACTTATCAGGTTATTAGCGGCATTCCGCAGACAGATGCATCTATTAAAGTTAATTTTTATGATAAGGATAAAAGGCTTATTGAATGTATTGATACCGGCAAAAATAAGGAGACATCAGTATGAGGAAAATTAAATTATTAAGTATACTTATATTTGTTATTTTCATAATTAACGGATGTTCAAACATAATAAATATAAGTGAAAATATAAGAGTAAATACAGATAATACTGTTCATTTTATTGATGTAGGTCAAGGTGACAGTATACTTGTGGCAAGCGATGGGGAATATATGCTGGTTGATGCCGGTGAAGAGGATAAGGGAGATGACGTTGTTAATTATATAAGGAGTCTTGGAATAAGCAATTTAAAATATGTTGTAGCAACACACCCTCATTCAGACCATATTGGGGGTATGGATGATGTGATTAATGCTTTTGAGGTTGAAAATATTATAATGCCTGATACTGTGACTTCTACAAAGTGCTTTGAAAATTTGCTGGATGCAGTTGAAGCTAAAAAAGTAAATTCAATTGAGGCGGTTTTTGGAAACAGTTTTGAACTGGGTGACTTTAAGTGTAAAATACTTGGACCTGTCAATATATCTGATGAACAAAATAATAATTCTGTTGTTATAAAGCTTAATTATAATAATGACAGTATACTTTTGACAGGTGATTGCAGTAAGGAAGAGGAAAGAGATATTATAAACACAGGTGTTGATATTTCTGCCGATTTATTGAAGGCAGGTCATCACGGCAGCTCAACTTCAAGCACTGAAAACTTTATTGAAAATATAAAACCAAGCAGTGCCGTAATAAGCTGCGGCAAAAATAATGATTACGGGCATCCACATAAGAGAACAATGGATACTTTTGAAAAGAATAATATAAAGATTTACAGAACAGATACAGACGGTACAATAATTGCTGATTGCAGTGGAAGCGGTATAACAATCAGGACTAATAATGGTACATATGATGTTGAAAATGTAAATGATGATAATGGAAATTTACCGTCAGGTGAGAAAACATACATATTGAATATTAAGTCAAAAAAGTATCATAAAATTGATTGCGGTGGAGCAAGAAATATAAGTGATGCAAATAAAAATGAATTTACAGGAACAATTGAAGAACTTAAAGAAGAGGGATATTCTCCTTGCGGTATTTGTAAGCCTGAATAGGCTATAAAAATATATTTTAATATTTGTTGAAATTGCTCTGAAAATGTGTTATATTTATTTTTAATTAATATTTATGCAGGGTGAAAGAATGAACAAAAAAATATATTATTTATATGTAATAAGCGGTGCAATATTATGGGGACTTATAAGCCTTTTTTCAAATACTCTTGCAGGCTTTGGGCTGTCGCCTAAAAATATTGTGGCAATAAGGAGCTTTGGTGCTGCTGTTGTGCTTTTTATTATATTTGCAGTAAAGGACAAAAGTCTTTTAAAAATAGAATTAAAGGATATCAGGTATTTTATAGGTACAGGCATTATAAGCTTTGTGTTTTTTAACTGGTGTCTTTTTACTTCAATGAATGAATGCAGTGCGGCAATAGCTGTTGTGCTTTTATATACGGCACCTGTTTTTGTGACATTAATGTCGGCAGTACTTTTTAAGGAAAAGATGACTAAAATCAAAATTTTTGCTCTTATATTGACCGTAATTGGCTGTATGTTTGTTACGGGAGTTGTGGGAGGCAAAATCAACGGCACATTATTTGGAGTGGTTTGCGGTATTGGCTCAGGCGTTTTTTATGCACTTTACAGTATTTTCGGAAGGTATGCACTTGAAAAATACAGTGCCGTTACGGTAACGGTTTACACCTTTATATTTGCTGCCTTAGGATCAATACCAATGATTGAGCCAAGCTCTCTTATTAACGGACTGTCAAATACTACAGCTATTATATCGGCAATATTAATTGTTGTGGTTTCAACAGTAAGTCCCTTTCTTCTTTACACAAAAGGACTTACAGGAGTTGAGTCAGGTACGGCATCAATACTTGCAACTGCTGAACCGGCTGTAGGAGTGCTTGTAAGTGTGTTTATACTTCATCAGCCCATTAACTTAATTTCGGTTATTGGTGTGCTTTTTATACTTGGGGCAGTTATATTGTTAAATTTTAATAAACAGGAGAATTAAAAATGGACTACAGAGGAAAATTAAAGGATTGCAAAAGAGTTGTTGTTAAGGTTGGTACTACTTCTCTTACATATCCTAATGGAAAGTTCAATTTAAAGAAAATAGATAACCTTTCAAAAATGCTTACGGACCTTACCAATAAGGGTATGGAGGTAGTGCTTGTTTCATCAGGCGCAATAGCTATCGGAGCATCTAAACTGGGCCTTGCCGAAAGACCAAGGGATGTTATTGGAAAGCAGGCTGCTTCTGCTGTAGGTCAGGCATTATTAATGCAGATGTATGAAAAGTTTTTCAGTGAATATAATCAGAAGGTGGCACAAATTCTTTTGACTAAGCCTGTATTTGATGCTGAAATTAAAAGGAGAAATGCAAGCAATACAATAAACAGATTGCTTGAAATGGGTGTTATCCCTATCGTAAATGAAAATGACACTATATCAACTGATGAGTTTAATGAATTTTCTGATAATGACACTCTATCATCTTATGTTGCGGGACTGATTAAGAGTGATTTACTTATTATACTTTCTGATATTGACGGTATGTATACTGCTGACCCAAATAAGAATGAAAATGCTGAAATTATAGATACCGTGCCTGAAATTACTGATGAAATTTATTCCCTTGCAGGAGGCTCAGCATCTGCCTTAGGTACAGGGGGTATGGTTACCAAGGTTAAGGCAGCAGATTATTTGAGAAAGAAAAATGTAAGCATGGTAATTGCTTCAGGTGAAAATCCTGATGTTGTATATGATATTTTGGAAGGTAAAAAAATAGGTACGCTTTTTGTAGGTGGTAATATTGGTTAAAAAGGAAATCAGAAAAAGATTTAAAGAAATCAGAAAAAATCTCAGAGGCAATATAACCTCTGAGTTTTTTAAAACTGATTTATATAAAAATGCCGGTACAATATTTTCTTTTGTAAGCTATGGTTCTGAAATTGGTACAGTTGAGCTTATAAATAAGGCATTAAGTGACGGTAAAATTGCAGCTGTTCCCTATATGACAGGAAAGCCTCACGAAATGGTTTTTATTAAAATAAAATCTATGGTAGAATTAAAGCCGAATAAAATAGGTATATTGGAGCCTGAATATAGGGCTGAAAGCATATTAAAATCAGATAAAAATACTGTTATTATAGTTCCCGGACTTGCATTTGACAAGGAATTTTACAGAATTGGCTACGGCGGTGGTTATTATGACAAGTATATTGATGAAAATGAATATATGCTGACTGTGGGAGTTTGCTTTGAGGAACAGATTACTGATTTAGTCCCGAGAGAGAATACGGACAGGGCTGTTGATATAATTGTAACCGATAAAATGATAAGGAGGAAACAGTATGAGAACATTAAATGAAATTGGCGAAAGTGCTAAAATTGCAAAAAGAGCATTGGCAAAGCTTACAACGGGAGAAAAAAATCAGCTTTTATTAAAGGCTGCCGATGCTTTAAAGGATAACTATGAGGAAATATTAAGGGCGAATGAAATTGACCTTGAAAACGGCAAAAATGCAGGGCTTAAAGGCTCAATTATAGACAGACTTGCCTTAAACAGGGACAGAATTTATGCCATGGCTGACGGTCTTTATCAAATTGCTAAATTACCTGACCCTATTGGCGAAATTATAAATATGAAAGAATTGCCTAACGGCTTAACCGTTGGACAAAAAAGAGTGCCTATGGGCGTTATTGGTATTATTTACGAGGCAAGACCCAATGTTACATCTGATGCCTTTGGATTATGCTTAAAGGCAGGCAGTGCCGTAATATTAAGGGGCGGAAAGGAAGCCATAAATTCAAATAAGGCTGCAATTTCTGTTTTTAAAAAGGCAATCAGTGAAATGGGCATTGATGAAAATATTGTACAGCTTATTGAGGATACATCAAGGGAAACTGCTGCTCAAATGATGAAAATGAACGGTTATATCGATGTTCTTATTCCAAGAGGCGGTGCCGGCTTAATTCAGTCTGTTGTAAAAAATTCTACTGTGCCTGTAATTGAAACAGGTGTAGGTAATTGTCACGTTTTTGTTGATGAAAGTGCTGATATTGAAAAGGCTGTAAATATTATTGTCAATGCCAAGGCTCAAAGACCGGGGGTTTGTAATGCGGCTGAAACTTTGATTGTCCATAAAAATATTGCTGAGGAATTTTTGCCAAAAGCTATTAAGGCGTTGAGAGAAAAGAACGTTGAAATCAGAGGTGACAAGGCTGTTAAGGCTATTGTTAATGATGTTGTTGACGCTTCAGATGAGGATTGGGCAACGGAATATCTTGATTATATTCTTGCCGTAAAGGTTGTTAATGACATTGACGAAGCTATTGAACATATTACAAAGTATTCAACAGGTCATTCAGAGTGTATTGTAAGTGAAAATTATACAAACACACAGAGATTTTTGCAGGAAATAGATTCGGCTGCTGTTTATGTAAATGCCTCAACAAGATTTACTGACGGCAATGAATTTGGTTTTGGTGCTGAAATCGGTATAAGTACTCAAAAGCTTCACGCAAGAGGTCCTATGGGGTTAAGAGAGCTGACTACTACCAAGTATTTAATATATGGAAATGGACAGATAAGAGAATAATATGAAGTATGATGGTATTGTTGAAGGTAAATTTATAAGGCGTGATAACAGATTTATTGCACAGGTTGAAATCAACGGCAATGTTGAAATATGTCACGTTAAAAATACAGGCAGATGCAGGGAGCTTTTAACTGAAGGGGCAGAGGTTTATATAGAACCGAGTACAAATCCCGAAAGAAAGACCAAGTTTTCTCTTGTTACCGTAAACAAAAAGGGTCGGCTTGTGAATATGGATTCACAGGCTCCCAATAAGGTTGTTGAGGAGGCAATAAAAGAGGGTTGGCTTTTTGACAATGTTACTTATTGTAAAAGAGAATATACCTATGGCAATTCACGATTTGATTTTTATATTGAAAGAGGAGAGGAAAAAGCTTTTATTGAAGTTAAGGGTGTAACTCTTGAAAATGACAATGTTGTAAGTTTTCCCGATGCACCAAGTGAAAGGGCAGTAAAGCACCTTGATGAGCTTTATAATGCTGTAGGTCAGGGTTATGGGGCTTATGTGATTTTTGTTGTACAAATGAGTGATGTGGACTATTTTGTGCCTAACAAAATAAATCATAAGGCTTTTGCCGATAAGCTTAAAGAAGTTAGGAGCAAAGGGGTTAATGTACTTGCATATGACTGCAATGTTACAAGAGATGAGCTTGTATTAAGGGATAATAAAGTTGAAGTAAGGCTTTAATAAATAAAAAACGTGTAAATCATTAAAGGTTTACACGTTTTAGGCTGTCGAAAAAGTCGACAGCCTTGAAAGAAATGCTTGCATTTCTTTCAGAATACTAAGGTAGGAACTACCAAGTTTTCTGCACTTTTGATGTTAAAACATCAAAAGCACAGAAAAGTTCCTGTCCTCGGTCGGGCAAAGCTCGACCTGCGGATTAAAGTCTGCGACGCTTTTTTGAATTTTCAGTATTACAGAAATTAAAATTTTTGGTAAAAAATTAGTTTTTTGACAATCTGAAACGTGTAAATTATTAAAGGTTTACACGTTTTTTATTTTAGCATATTTACTCATTTTTTCTGCTGTCATTGTACTGACCATATCAAGCAGGCTTATTTTAAAACTGCCTGTGCCCTTGCTGTTATCAGCAAGGGCACCTGCAATACCAAGAAGTGCCGCAGCCATAATACCTGATTTAATTGGTTCGGCAACGGAAAGCATAGTTCCCGTAAGTACATTTAAAATACAGCCTGTGCCTGTTATAAGGCTCATTAATTCACAGCCGTTTTCTACGGTATAGGCAGTATTTCCGTCAGTTATAATATCTATTTTTCCACTGGCAATTACTACTGTTTTATATTTTTTGGCAAGTTTTTTTGAAATTAATACATTTTCTGCAATATTCTCATTTGTTGTTGCATCTGCCTTTGTTACATCTATACCCTTTCCATGACTCTCAATATGGCTTATAGCTTTAATTTCTGACATATTTCCCTTTATAACTGAAGGCTTAAAATTATTAAGAAGTTCATTTACGTAATTAAATCTGAGCTTTGAGCAGTTTACGCCCACAATATCAATTATCCATGGTATATTAAGTTCATGGGCTTTTTTGGCTGAAAGCCTTATAGATTTAAGCCTTGCATCTGTAATATTGCCTATGTTGACAGCCAGTGCATCTGCTCTTGAGGTTATTTCTTCAACCTCAAGAGGGTGTTCAGCCATTATAGGCTTTGCTCCGGCAGCAAGCACAAAGTTTGCACAGTCGTTAATTGATATGGGATTGGTTATACAGTGTATAAGAGGTGAAGCAGAAAGTATACTGTTTTGCACAGATTTAAAATCATTTATACTAAACATTTATTAATCCTCTTTCTTTGCAAAATGCAAAAAGTATTTATTTCTTATAATATATAATACCTATAATAACAAAAAGAGCACATAGAGCATAAGGTATAAAAAGCCAAAAACCTGTAAGTCCAAGAAGTGATTTAATTATTACAAGAGATACAATGTATAAAATTATACCTATAAAGCCAATACCTATAGCATCATCTTTCTTTGTTATTTCTGTAGTAGTGATTTCATTTCCCAGGCTTTGCTGGAATTTCTGCAAAAGCTTGGTCTTAACAAGCTTTTTAAGGAAAAGAAAGGCAAAGCTTCCGCCTATAAGTGTGCCTAAAACAAAGGAAGGCACATAGAAAAACCAGGTAAGGTGATTATAAGCGCCATTTGTGTTCCATAACAGTTTCATAACAGGATATGAAATTACAGAGCCTATAAGACCTGTGCCTATGATTTCACCTATAACTGCAAAAATTATTCTGCCCTTTGACAGTCTGTAGAGTATTCCTGACAATAAAGCGCCAAATACTGCACCTGTAAGGGCAAGAGGGGGTATTCCCATAATGCACATTCTTATAATGCCTATAAGCAGGGCACATATAAAGGCATAAACCGGTCCAAGCATTACGGCACATATTATATTTATAAAATGAGCCATGGGACACATACCCTCAACTCTGAGTATTGGCGATATTACTACACCTATTGCAATAATCATAGCCATAAAAACCATTTTTAAAAGCTTTGTATTCTTTGACATAAATAAAACCTCTGTTTTTAAAATCTAAGTGATGAAATAAACTGCTCGTAAGCATCTGACCATTCCTCAATAGGAAATGTTGCGCCGCCGTTAGTGCTTTTAAGCAGGTTGTTCCAAAGAGTTTCGTTTAATGCAAGCAAGTCACCCATAGATATATTACAGCCATATTCTGATGCAATATTGCAAAAGTCCTCCATTGGTTCCTTTGCATTTTCTGTAGCAAGGAGCTTTGTCTTTAGATTACTGTCCGCTAATGCCATTTTCAAAAGCCTGTCCAATTCTTCGTTTATTGTCATATTTATCACTCCTTATAAAATGTAAATTTTAAAATAAGTATACTCCTTAATTGTAAAATTTGCAATAAAAAAATGGTACAGAGAATAAATTTCCCTGTACCGAAAAATTTTATCTTACATCAATTACCTGTTTAGCCATTTCAATAAATTCTGTTTTATCAATTTCTTCTCCCATATCCATAAGGTTATAGGTAATACCGTCTTCACTCCAGCTAAGTGACTGAGTATTTTTTTCTTCTATTTTATCTGAACCGTAGCCAATCATTAACTTACCGCTTTCTTCGAGTTTTTTATCCTCATCTGTTTTAACATAGTCAGGCGGTACGGCTTTGTAAGCACAGCTGCTGTAGTAGAGTGTAATACCGTTATAGGATATTTGTTCATAATTTTCATCGAGCTCTAAGCCTGTAAATGCAGGCTGAGCAGATAATGTAAGTATGGCGTCCTTATTATCTGTTTCATACCAGAAAGAAATATCCTTATAGTCATTAATTACATTTCCCTTTTCGTCCATATTCTGAGAATTACCCGGATTGGCAAATTTAAATTTGTGACTTCCGAGGGTTTCCGTATATTTTGGTGAGAAATCAACTATATTCTCGATCTCTTCAAGGGCAGGGAAGTGATTAATATCATCCAGTCTTGATGAGCTTGAGCGTGTGGATACAATTTTACCTGCACCGATTACTCCTGTTGCAAGTATAGCTGTTAATGCCAATGTTGCAATTAATAGCTTTGGTGTAAATCTAAATTTCTTCATATCATTATTCTCCTTTTTCCCCAACTCGGTTTTAATTGTATTAAGGAGGTTTTCGGGAAGCTGTACATTTTCAGCTTTTACCGACAAAGCCTTTTTTATTTCATTGTCCAAATTATTCATTGCAATACCTCCTTATTCAGTGATTTTTTTAATTTACTTTTGGCTGTAAAAAGTCTGGATTTAACTGTACCTTCCAAACAGCCCATTGTTTTGGAAATTTCCTTGATTGACATTTCGTTGAAATAAAATAATATTATGGTCGTTTTAAGCTTTTCGTTAAGCTTATTTATTTCCTCGTAAAGCAGGTCATATTTATTATCTTTGAAATACTCATCACAAGCTGATGTGTTTATTTTGTCGGCTATTTCATCAACTAATATGCAGTATGTATCATTTTTGGCGTGTTTCCATGCTATACGGGTCAATATTTTATAAAACCATGGTTTAAAGGAGTTTTGGTTTTTTAGTGTTTTAATGGCTTTAATGCTTTGTACAAATGCCTCTTGTGTAACATCCTCTGCCGTGTAGCTGTTGGAGGTTATGAGATAGGCTGTTCTGTATGCCTGTTTGACATACTTTGTATAAAGCTCATTAATTCCGCTTTCGTCGCCCTTTTTTATTTTCTCTATTATTTCATAATCTTCCATAATCTCAACTCCTTGCTTTTTAGATGCATCTACTTATAAGAGGCAGAAAAATGTGAAAAGGTTCAAATTATTTTAACATATTTTTATAAAAAAACAAATGTAAAGTAAACTTGACATTTGTTTTTTGCTATGTTATACTATTAATGTAAAGTTAACTTTACAAAAAGGGGGCATGACATGAAAACAAAGATTCAGGAATTAAGAAAGGAAAGAGGATTGTCACAGGAAACATTGGCAGGTGAGTTGGGAGTAACGAGGCAAACGGTAATTTCTCTTGAAAAGGAGAAATATGTTGCATCATTGGAACTGGCTTTTAAAATATCTAAGTTTTTTGGAAAAAGTATTGAGGAGGTTTTTATATATGAAGAGGAATAAAGTTATAAAATTATTAACAGGAAGAGCAGAGCTTAGAGAGCAGCTGATATTTAAGAACCGGGTATGTGTAGTATTGATTGTAATGGGTATATTCTTTTATATGCTGAAATTTTTTGATGCAGCAGAATTTAACGGGCTTATAGGAAAGGGAGAATATATATATAATGGTGCTGCAAGCTGCTTTATTATAATAGGAATTGTCAGAATTTTAAGAAATTTCAGGCTTTTAAAAAATGAGGATTTATTAAAACGCTATGAAATAGCAATTAATGACGAAAGGAATATTAATATACAGAAATGTGCTCTTAGCAATGCCGTAATTGCATATACATGGCTTGGATTTTTAGCAGGACTTGCAGCAGCACCGTTTAATGAAGCAGTAGCCTGTACAATATTATATTCTATATGCTCTTTGCTTATTATATATATGATGTTTAGTTTTATTTTCAACAAAACTATGTAAAAAATATTGACAAAACTACTTAATTTTTATATAATTACAAATAGTGTGAAAACGGAGAGATAAGTAAATATAAGCTTAAGCTAAAGAGAGAATACGGTTGGTGAAAGTATTTGCAAGGCTTATGTTGAAGCTACTCTTAGAGCTTTGCTCCTGTGTATGTTAATAGCATATCGTTTAATCTGCGTTAAGGATTTAATGAGATACATAAGTTAAGACTTGTGTAAATCAGGGTGGTACCGTGAAATAATTTCGCCCCTGTAGCTTTGACTATAGGGGCTTTTTTATTAGGAGGAAAAGAAAAATGAAATTCATGGGTGTTAATGAAATCAGAGAAAAATACCTTTCTTTTTTTGAAAGTAAAGGACATTTAAGAATGGCAAGTGCATCACTTGTACCGCAAAATGACAAGAGCTTATTACTTATTAATTCAGGTATGGCACCTTTAAAGCCTTTCTTTACAGGTCAGCAGATTCCGCCCCGCAAGAGAGTCACAACCTGTCAGAAGTGTATCAGAACGGGGGATATTGAAAATGTAGGTAAGACTGCAAGGCATGGTACATTTTTTGAAATGCTTGGTAATTTTTCTTTTGGTGACTATTTTAAGCACGAGGCCATTCCTTGGGCTTGGGAGTTTTTTACCAAGGTAGTTGAATTGCCTGAGGACAGATTATATGTTTCCGTATATCAGGATGATGATGAAGCTTATGATATTTGGAATAAGGAAATTGGTCTTGCTCCGGAAAGAATTTTCAGAATGGGTAAAGAGGATAACTTCTGGGAGCACGGTGTTGGTCCATGCGGTCCATGTTCTGAAATATACTATGACAAGGGTGAGGAATATGGCTGCGGCAAGCCTGACTGTACTGTAGGCTGTGACTGTGACAGATATATGGAAATCTGGAATCTTGTATTTACTCAGTTTAATAAGGAAGAGGATGGTTCTTATTCTAATCTTTCTCATCCTAATATTGATACAGGTATGGGTCTTGAAAGAATTGCTACTGTTATGCAGGGGGTTAATTCTATTTTTGATGTTGATACCGTCAAGGCTATAAGAGATGCTGTATGTAACATTTGCGGTAAAAATTATGGTGATAGTCATAAGGATGATGTATCAATAAGAGTAATTACCGACCATGTCCGTTCAGTAACATTTATGACTGCTGATGGAGTTCTTCCTTCCAATGAGGGCAGGGGCTATGTTTTAAGACGTCTTTTAAGAAGAGCGGCAAGACATGGAAAATTACTTGGTATTGACAGAAAATTTATTGCTGAATTATGCAAGGTTGTTATTGCAAATTCAGGTGAGGCCTATCCTGAATTGGTTGAAAAGCAGGATATGATTTTAAAGGTGCTTACAACAGAGGAAGAAAGATTTTATGCAACTCTTGATACAGGTATGGCTATGCTTTCAAGTAAGCTTGAGGAATTAAAGGCTAATGGCAAGAATGTACTTGGCGGTGAAGACTCATTTAAGATGTATGACACTTACGGATTTCCTGTAGACTTAATGGAAGAAATTTTAGCTGATGAAGGCTTTAGTCTTGATGAGGAAGCTTTCAAAGCCGAAATGGAAAAGCAAAGAGTAAGAGCCAGAAATGCAAGGGCAACAGATACTTATATGGGTGCCGAGGAAACAGTATTCCATAAGTTAGACCCGGCTATGTCAACTGAATTTGCCGGATATAACAGCTTAACAGGTGAAGGCAGGATTTTGGCTTTAGTTGTGGATGATGCTATTGCAGATGAGGCTAATGCCGGGGATAGTGTTGCGGTTATTCTTGATAAAACTCCTTTTTATGCAGAAATGGGTGGTCAGGCAGGCGACAGCGGTGTAATTACTGCTGATGGATTAAATATTGAAATTGAAGATTGTACTAAGTTTGGCGGCAATAAATTTGTTCATACAGGTATGGTTACGGAAGGCAGTGTTAAGGTTGGAGATACAGTGACATTAACCGTAAACAGTGAACAGAGAATGTCAACTGCAAGAAATCATACTGCTACTCATATTTTACAGGCTGTATTAAAGGAAGTACTTGGCAGCCACATTGAGCAGGCAGGTTCCTTTGTAAATAAGGACAGATTAAGATTTGACTTTACTCATTTTGAGGCTATTGATAAGGAAACTCTTACTTTAATTGAAAAGAAAGTAAATGAAAAGATTTTAGAGGCTCTTCCTGTTGAGGTTAAGGAAATGAGTATTGAAGAGGCTAAAAAGACAGGCGCAACTGCTTTATTTGGTGAAAAATACGGTGATGTAGTAAGAGTAGTTAACATTGGCGGATATTCTGTTGAATTTTGTGGTGGTACTCACTTAACAAACTCAGCATACTGCGGTTCATTTAAGCTTGTATCAGAAAGCGGTGTTGCGGCAGGTGTAAGAAGAATTGAGGCCTTAACAGGTGCAGGTGCGCTTTCATTCTATGAAGAGATAGAATTTAAATTAAAGAATATTGCTGATACATTAAAGACAGGACCAAATGATTTAGCAAAGAGAATTGGTCATTTAATTGATGAAAATAAGAGGCTTGCTAAAGAAATTGAAAGCCTTAAGGCTAAGATGAGTGGTGGTCTTGTTGATGATATTATTAACAGCAGGGTAAATATAAAGGGTATAGATGTTGCAGCCGCTGAGGTTAAGGGACTTGATATGAATGCCTTAAGAACAATGGGTGACCAGATTAAGGATAAATTTGACGGTGTTATTGTTCTTGCAAGCGGTGAAGGTGCTAAGTGCAGCTTTGTTGTTATGTGCAGTGATTCTGCTGTTAAGGCAGGGGCTAATGCAGGTCAGATTGTCAAGGCTGCAGCAACTGTTTGCGGCGGAGGCGGAGGCGGCCGTCCCAATATGGCTCAGGCAGGCGGTAAGGATGCATCTAAGATTAATGAAGGTCTTGCGGCTGCCAAGACAACTATTGAGGGTTTGATTAAGTAATATGGAAGCAAGTTTAGCTTATAAGACAAAACAAATAATTAAGAAGTACGAATTTAATTTTAAAAAAAATTTTGGACAGAACTTTCTCGTAGATGAGAGAGTTCTGGAAAAAATTGTAGGTGCTGCCGATATTAATGAAAATGATTTGGTTATTGAGGTAGGTCCGGGTATAGGAACTCTTACTCAGGCTATGGCTAAGAAGGCTGGTAAGGTTGTATCTGTTGAAATAGACAAAACTCTTGTACCTATTTTAGGTGAGCTTTTGGCTGACTATGATAATATTGAAATTATAAATGAGGATATATTAAAGGTTGATATTAATGAGTTAATTGAGCGACATAAGGGAATGAATGTTAAAATGGCGGCTAATTTGCCTTATAACATTACAACTCCCATTATAATGAATATATTGGAAAAGCACATTCCTATGGAAAGCCTTACGGTAATGATTCAAAAGGAAGTAGCCTATAGAATGAACGCAAAGCCTTCAACTAAGGACTATGGCTCTCTTTCTCTTGTTACACAGTATTATTGTGAGCCGTATCTTGTTGCCAATGTTCCTCAGAATTGCTTTATGCCTAGACCAAATGTGGATTCGGCAGTAATTAAGCTTACCATACTTAAAGAGCCGAGAGTCAATGTTAAAAATGAGCAGTTTATGTTTGACTTTATAAAGGCTGCATTCAGCCAAAGAAGAAAGACTCTTGTAAATTGTATTTTCAGCAGTGGTATGCTCGGACTTAATAAAGAGGAATTAGGCAAGGCTTTAAATGAGCTTGGTTATGATGAAAGGGTAAGAGGTGAAAGTCTTACTCTTGAGGATTATGCAAAAATAAGCGATAAAATGCTTGAGTTTAAAAAGTAAAATTTCAGTATAGAGTTTTCATCTGCTTACCGAACAAGCGTGGTAAATGCCTTTGAATTGGCAGAAAGTCATTAATAAATTAAGAATTTCTGCATAGCTAGTACATTGAAATCATATATTAAATAAGACTTAATTTTGGGAGGTACTTATTTAATATGGCATATTCAAGAGTATTTATAGCATTAAAACAAGGCTGTCAGGACTATGCAAAGGACATAAGAGGTTCAGTTGGCAGGTGTGTAATTGAGCTTAGAAATGGTGCAGGCAGACTGATATTACAGGCACAGGGTCTGAGAAGTGATTGTGACTACAGAGTTTGCATTTTAAGCAGAGAAAGCTATGCTGAGGTTGCAAGACCGCTGTACGTTGACGGCACAGGCAAGGGTGAAGTGAAATGGGAATTTTCGCCTAATGAAATTGGCCTTGAGGTTTCTGATATTAAGGCTGTTGCAGTGCTGGTTAAGGACAAAGCACCACTTATCGGCTTTGTGGAAGGAGAATATAATTGGCAGCGCTGTCTTATGGCAAAAAATATGGAGGATACATCAATTAAGGCAGCAGTTGCGGATTCCGGAGCCGAAAGTACGGAGACTGAATCAGAAGGCGAAAATATTAATGAAAAAGAAAAGCTTATTTGTATAATAAGTGAGCTTGATAAGGATATTGATGAAATAAAAGAATATTCCAGAATCGGTACGGCTGACGGAGAAAAATATTTGTTTTCAAGAGAAAACGTAAATCCTTTTGGAGATGACGGTATTAACTGGATAAAGGCGAATATTAAGGAGCTGTGTCTTGTAAAAAGTCTTTGGAAATATATTAACAATCCGTTTGTAATTAAGGGCTGCAGGGATTATAAACACCTTTTAATTGGTAAGAATGGGGACATTTACCTGCTTGGTGTACCCGGTAAATACGATAAGGAATACAGGCTGGAGGCAATGGCACAGGGTTTTAATGAATTTAAGTCTGTTGATAAAAGGCCTCCGGAACAAGGGAATTTCTGCTATTATATTTTGAAATGCTAGTTTGATGAAAGGAATATAAAAATGCGAATAAGAAAAAAGCCTTGGGCTGAAAGGGAATTTGCAAGCAATAAGACAATTATTGAAAATCCTGAAGAGCTTAAAGGTAAGTGGAGTGAAGTTTTTGGCAATAATAACCCTATCCATATTGAAATTGGTTGTGGTAAAGGTAATTTTATAAGTGAAATGAGTAAGCTTAATCCTGATATTAATTATATAGGTATTGAAAGAGAGGAACAAATAATTGTTTCCGCCCTTAAGAAAAGCAGAGAGCTTGGGGTTGGGGAAAATATAAGATTTTTTTGTGAGGATGTAGCTGATTGTCTTGAAATATTTGAAACAGGTGAGGTAACAAGAATATACACTAACTTTGCTGATCCATGGCACAGAAGAAGAAAATGGGCTAAAAGAAGGCTGACACATAAAAATTTTCTTAATATTTACGAAACTCTTTTTGGTGAAAAAGGCGGAGAGCTTTTTATGAAGACTGATAACAAAATTTTGTTTGAATTCAGCTTAAATGAAATTGCCGATAAGGGATGGAGATTACATAATATTACTCTTGATTTGCATAACAGTGATTATGAAGGCAATGTTATGACTGAGTATGAGAAAAAGTTTTCCGAAAAAGGAATGCCTATATACAGATTAGAAGGATATTATAATAAAATGCCTGAAATTCATAAAGATTAAGAATAGAGCCGTTGTGCTCTATTTTTTTATATAATAATTTAGCTAAACTGATTATATATTAATATTAACTTAACAGTGAGGTAAAAAATTTGATTCAAAATAATTATATTGTTGTTAAAGGAGAAAGAGGGGTAAGGAGCATAAAAAATTTTATTAAAACTGCTTTTGAACCTGTTGGAAAAGTTATGTATATTTACGGCGGAGGATGGAATGAAACCGATAACGGTGCAGGTAAGGAGGCTATGACATTAGGTATTTCAGAAAGCTGGATTGATTTTACAAGTAAACAAAACAGTAATTATAATTATAAGAACTATGATTATAAAAAAGATGTAAATGTAATACATAACGGACTTGACTGTTCAGGCTATGTCGGATGGGTTATTTACAATGTTTTAGCTGATGGAAAGGGATATGTAACCAATTCTTATAAAATGGATGATATGCTTGCAGAAAAAGGATACGGAAAAATTACATTAAAAGAAAATGTAACTGACAGCAGGGCAGGAGATATTATGTGCAGCGGCTGCAATGACTGTAAGCACGTTTATATTTCATTGGGCAAATGCAGTGACGGCAGTATTTTGCTTTTGCATTCAAGTCCTCCGGGAGTACAGCTTAGCGGTACATATACGCCGAAGTGCGGTAAAAATTCTGAGGCAGTAAGGCTTGCATCAGAATATATGAAAAAGTATTATACTGACTGGTATAATAAATATCCTGAAAATAGCAGAAATACATCATATCTGACTCATTATGATAAATTTGAATGGTCAATATTAAGTGATGAGGAGGAATATAGAAATATGACCCCTGAGAAAATGTTGAAAGATATATTTAATGAACAGTAAAAAATTAAATGTTTTTAGCCGATTGATTTAATTATAAAATTATTCGGCTTTTTTATTTGTAATAAATTGGACAGCTTAATCATATATACTAATTGAGGTGGTACAAATGAATGTATATGACATGTGCAACAAATATTTATGTGATAATGTAAGAAGAGCGGTAATGTGCCGTAATCTTGATTTGGCTGAAGAAATAAGACTGAGGCTTGGCAAGGCTGTAAGAATAAAATATTGTGACAATGAAGAAGGTCTTTCTTATATAGTCAGCAAGGAGGATATTGAAAATATCTATGGCAGACTGACACAGTATTCTCCATATGCATTTAAGGAGGAAATTAATTCGGGATATATTACTGTTGAGGGCGGGTACAGAATTGGCATAGCAGGAACTGTTTTAGAGGAGTATGGAGCTGTAAATAATATAAAAAATATAAGCGGTATGAATATAAGAATTGCAAGAGAAATAAAAGGATGCTGTAAGCACATCATAGACTATATTAAAGGGAATACCCTTATTGTTTCGCCGCCGGGGGCAGGAAAAACAACCCTTCTGAGAGATTTGGTAAGATTATGGAGCAACAAGGGAAAAAATATTTGTGTTATTGATGAAAGAAATGAAATAAGCGGTACATATATGGGAATTAGTCAGCTTGACTTAGGAGAAAGAACAGACGTAATTGTAAATGTAAGTAAATCTAAGGGTTTTGAAATGGCACTAAGAGCAATGGCCCCTGATGTTATAGCTGTCGATGAAATAGGCGGACAAGCGGATATTGAATCAATAAACAGAGCAATAAATTGCGGTGTAACAATATTGTGTACTCTTCATTCCTATAATGAAGATGATATGATAATAAAAAAAGGAATTTCAGATTTAGTTAAGGCAAAGGCTTTTGATACATATATTTTTATGAATAAAGGCTTGAGTAAAAAAAGAATAAAAAAAATATGCAATAAGGAGTTGAATATTATATGGCAGGAAAATTCTTAGGTTCTATACTTGTATTAATTGCCTGTTTTTCTATGGGGTACAGGCTGTCTGTAAGGGAAAAGTTCAGACTTGATGAGCTTTTATATTTTAAGTCAGCCATAATTAAAATAATATCAGAACTTGAACATAACAGAGCTACCTTTTGTGAAGCAATGAGTATGGCGGTTAACATTGAAGAAAATGATATATTTGGCTCAATTTATAATGCAGTAAAAAATAACAATACAATTAAAACTGCATGGAAGTATGCTTTTGAGGAAAATGCTGATAACTGTTATATGACAGCAGAGGATATAGAAAGGCTTTCAATAATAGGTGACGGATTTAACAGCGGGGATATTGAGCTGCAGAAAAAATATGTGAATAATGCTGTTGAGTACATAAATTCTCAGGAAAATATAATTAATCAAAAACTTGATAAAGATAAAAAAGTATACAGAAGTGTGAGCATAACAGTGGGATTATTCATAGTTCTTCTTTTGATATAGGAGGATTGTTTTGCAATGGATATAAATATTGTATTTAAAATAGCGGCAGTTGGAATATTGGTTTCCGTAATGAATCAGGTGCTTTCAAGAGCCGGCAGAGATGAACAGGCTATGCTTACAACATTGGCAGGGCTTGTTGTAGTTTTGTATTGGATAATTCAGTACATAAGTGATTTATTCAGTGAGGTACAAACGCTGTTCAGATTGTAGGTGAAAGTATGGATGTTATAAAAATTGGTATAATCGGTTTAATTGGAGCTATACTTGCAGCTGCGTTAAAAAATGATAAAGGTTATGGCTTTTTTGTTTCAATAGCCACGGGAATTGTACTCTTATTTTTATTACTTCCCGCTTTGTCTGATATTTTTAATAACTTTGTTTTTTTAGGTCAGGATATAGGAATAAACAGTCAGTATGTTTTGGTTATGATTAAGGCACTGGGAATTGCCTATGTTTCTATGTTCTCGTCACAAATATGCCGGGATTTCGGGCAGAACAGTATTGCTGATAAAATTGAACTGGGAGGAAAAGTTATTATTTTATTAAATGCCATGACAATAATAAATGAACTTATAGAGGAAATGCTGGGGTTTATAATGTGAAAAAAATATTATTGATTTTTATATTTACAATGATTTTAAGCAGTAATGTAAAAGGAGAAGAAGTTATAGAAGAGTTTAACTTTGATAATTTGGAAGAGGTGGTTGAGGATAAAACGGATTTATCATTTAATGAACTGTTAAAGGATTTAATGGAAGGCAAAAGTATTTTCCGGGTTATAAAGGAAAGGATTATTTATATATGTAAAAACGAGCTTTTTTATAATAATAACTATATTAAGGCTATTATTATTATAAGTATAGTATCAGCTGTTTTAAATATTGCCGCAGCAGATATAAAGGATAAATCGGTTGCTGAACTTCTTGGGTTAATAGGGCAGATTATTATAATTGGTATTGCTGCAGCGTCCTTTAAAAATTCTATAAACCTTTTAAAAAATTCAGTGGAAGATATAACAGACATTATGAATAGTGCTGTTCCGTTTATAGTAATGCTGCTGACTGCCACAGGAAATACGGCTGCTGTAGGAGGAGGCGGAATTATTGCAGTAGGCACAAGCATAATGGGAAATGCAATAAAGACGTTAATTATACCTGTTCTGGTTATTGCAACACTTTTAAAGGTGTTAAATATTTTATCAAAAAAACAGCTTTTAGACAAACTTTCGGATCTGTTTATGTCAGGAACTAAGCTGGGGTTAAAGATTTGTGCATACATATTTGTTTTTTTGATAACTCTTGAAAAAATAAGCGGAGGTGTTATAAATAAAGGTGTTGGCGGTTCCCTTAAATCTGTTATTAAAATGGTTCCCGTTGTAGGTGATGTTGTGGGCGGGGTAAGCGACATTGCAGTAAATACAATTGCAGCAATAAGTAACGGTGTTGGGCTGTTATTGATTTTGGTTATAATTATTTCCGCTCTTATGCCTATTATTGAAATTGGAATTGCGGCATTTATGTTTAAGCTTATTGCAGCAGTACTTGAGCCTATATGTGATAAACAGACAATTGAAATAATAGATACGATAGGCGAAGGTAATTTTATGATTTTGTCGGCACTGTTCATAATAAGTGCAATGTTTGTTATGGCGTGTGCAATTATTCTTTGTGGAGTGGTATAAATGGATTTGATAAAAGGCTATGCGGAAAAAATTGCAGTATTTGTTATTATATCTGCTTATATAGATTTAATATTGCCCAATAACAGTTACAGAAAATATATAAGGTTAATAGTTGGAGCTATGCTTATAGGTATTGTTATTGAACCTATTTCTTTATTGTTAAAGAGGTGAACAGATGAATTTAAGTAAATTGGTAATGGATAAAAAAGGCTTGTTTATTATTATATGTGTTCTTGTTCTGGGGGTTATGATGCTGATGGGAAATAACAGCGGAATTAAAACTGGGGTTAAATCTGAAAACACATCAGAAATAAATATTAACAGAGAGCTTGAAAAAATTTTATCCAGTGTAGAGGGAGCAGGCAGGGTTAAGGTACTTATTAATTATAATCAGTCCGGGGAAAAAATACTTGCCTATGATATGGAAAGCAATATAAACGAAAAGGAGAGTGGTAAAGAAAATAATTCAAAAAGTGAGGTGGTTTATGACGGAAACAAAATGCCTGTAATTTTAAAGGAATATATGCCTAAAGTTGAAGGTGTAATTATTGTTGCCCAAGGGGGAAACATTGATAATGTAAAAAAACAATTAATTGCAGGAACAGTGGCATTATTAGGCATTGACGAGCATAAAATAGAAGTACTAAAAATGAAATAGGAGGTTATCATGTCAATTAAGAAAAATCATGTTATTATTACAGCTCTGGTAGTTATGATTGCAGCAGCAGGCTATCTTAACTACATAGATACAACACCGGGTGAAGTAAGTGAGGTTATGCTTACTGATGAAGGAGATTTAGCAGCTGTTCCCAATGAGGTGGCGGTTAATGATGAAAACCCTGAGATATTAGGTGAAGAGGCCGCTTTGGAAGCAACTTCATCTGCTTCGGAAGGCTCGACGGAAGAGGCGGCAAATCCTGATGCAGGTACTGCGGTATTTGTAAATTCTTCTAATGATTCATCCTACTTTGTTCAGGCAAAGCTTGACAGAGAGCAGTCCAGAAACAAGCAAAAGGATATGTTAAATGAAATGCTTAACAATGAAAATATTGACGGTGAAAAGAAAAATGAGGTAACGACTGCTATGCTTCAAATTCAGCAGAGAATTGAAAAAGAAACTGCTGCCGAATCCATGATTGAGGCAAAGGGGTTTAAAGAGGTTTATGTAAGAATTGATGATGATACAGTGGATGTAGTCGTTGATAAGGCTGAATTAACTGATGCGGAAATAGCTCAGATTGAAGATATTGTTAAGAGAAAAACAGGTGTGAGCGCCGATAAAATAAGAATTACACCATTAAAAAAATAAGCTGCTGTATTTTGGTCCTTGTATATGTGGAATACAAGGACTTTTTTATGTTGAATTGAGTAATAAAAAATATTACATAACAAAAAGTAATTTGTTTATATTATATTAATTAATTTAAAAACGGCAGCTCTTATAGTGTAAAGGTTGAAAAGGGAGTAACATATAATATTGTATAAAAACTGCATACGTTTTTCATAATTGTATTAATTATTATTTTAGTGTGTAGTATATATATGGCAAGTTATATTATTTTTTTATGGTTTATTTATTCATTCAGACCGTGAATCAAACTTTTATTTATATTGACAAAATGTTGTAATGGTATTATAATACTTTCAGATGAATATGTTGCAGGGGTACCATTTTGGTTGAGAAATACCCTTTGAACCTGACGGTTAATACCGTGGTAGGGAGCAAGAACGGTTTTTATTGCGCTTGGCTTTCTGCTAAGCCTTTTTTATTTCTGCATATATTTGTTAAATATATTTTTGGAGGAAAATTTTATGAGAAATTATGCAACTCAGATGGAAGCTGCTAAAAAGGGCATCATCACTAAGGAAATGGAAGTAGTGGCAAAAAAGGAATATAAGACACCTGAGGAAGTCAGAGCGTTAGTAGCTGAGGGTGTAGTATGTATTCCTGCCAATATCAACCATACTGCTTTGGATCCAGAGGGTATTGGTCAGGATATGAGGACCAAAATTAATGTAAACCTTGGTATTTCAGGCGATTGTAAAGACTATACAATGGAAATGAACAAGGTTAAGATGGCAATTGACTATGGTGCTGAAGCTATTATGGATTTAAGCAACTATGGCAAGACCAATACATTCAGAAAAGAGCTTGTTGCTATGTCGCCTGCTATGATTGGTACTGTACCTATGTATGATGCTATAGGTTATCTTGAAAAGGATTTAATGAAAATAACTGCTAAAGAATTTCTTGAGGTTGTAGAAGCTCACGCTAAAGAAGGTGTTGACTTTATGACTATACATGCAGGTATTAACAGGAGAGCTGTTGAAGCCTTTAAGAGAGATAAGAGAAGAATGAATATTGTTTCAAGAGGCGGTTCATTGCTTTTTGCATGGATGGAAATGACAGGGAATGAAAATCCGTTTTTTGAATATTATGATGATGTACTTGAAATTTTAAGAAAATATGATGTTACAATTTCTCTTGGTGATGCTTTAAGACCGGGATGTAATGATGATGCTACCGATGCAGGTCAGATTTCCGAGCTTATTGAACTTGGCTATCTTACCGAGAGAGCATGGGCAAAGGATGTTCAGGTAATGGTTGAAGGTCCGGGTCATATGGCTATTGATGAAATTGCGGCTAATATGAAGCTGCAAAAGAGATTATGTCACAATGCTCCTTTCTATGTTTTGGGTCCTATTGTAACTGATATTTTCCCTGGCTATGATCATATTACATCAGCTATCGGAGGTGCTATTGCAGCAAGTAATGGTGCTGACTTCTTGTGTTATGTTACACCGGCAGAACATTTAAGACTTCCTGATGAAGATGACGTTAAAGAGGGCATTATTGCAAGCAAGATTGCTGCTCATGCCGCTGATATTGCAAACAAGTATCCTCATGCAAGAGATATTGATAATGCAATGTCTGATGCAAGACATGCTCTTGACTGGGAAAAAATGTTTGAGCTTGCTGTAGACGGTAAAAAGGCAAGAGAATATTATGAGAGTGTTCCTCCTGCTGAAAGACACAGTTGTTCAATGTGCGGCAAGATGTGTGCCGTAAGAACCACTAATATGATTTTAGATGGTAAGAAGGTGGAATTTTGTAAGGAAGACGGCTCCTGCTAACCCATTGTATGGTTTAATTATGTTTTCAGTAAAGTAAATAGTTATTATAAAAAATAATATATTGCTGTCATATTTGGAATATTGAATTGTTATAATAAATTTACAAATTAATTTTAACATGAAAAAGCATCGGTTATAATCCTTTGATTTGACCGATGCTTTTGTGCAAAATGACGAAAAATGTTTTTTGTATAAAAAAACACTGGAATATTTAAACAAAAATATAGTATAATAAAATGATTATAAATTTGTAATTTGCACAAATTAAATGGCAATAAATATAGTTAGCTTATGCAAACTGTATTTATTGTACCTAAATTAAGTTAGGAGGACTAAAGAATGAATGAAAATTTTGACTACACCCTTGTAGATAAGGTGCTGGCTGACCATGACTGTAAGCAAAGCTCTATTATAGCTATATTGCAGGATGTTCAGGAGCATTATCATTATCTGCCAAGAGAAATTTTTTCTTATATAGCTGAAAAGCTTGATACAAGTGTAGCTACTATTTACAGTGTAGCAACATTTTATGAGAATTTTTCTCTTGAGCCTAAGGGCAAGTATGTTATAAAGGTTTGTGACGGTACTGCCTGTCATGTAAGAAAGGGTATACCTGTTCTTGAAAGGTTAAGATCTGAACTTGGACTTTCTGATAATAAGGTTACTACAGATGACCTTATGTTTACTGTTGAAACTGTAAGCTGTTTAGGTGCCTGTGGTCTTGCTCCTGCAATGACCGTAAATGACAAGGTTTTGCCTGCAATGACACCTGATAAGGCAAGTGCGGTTATCCGAGAGATAAAGGAGGCTGAAAAAGATGCTTAAAAACAGGGAAGATTTAATTGAATTAAGACAGGCTTATGAGGCATCAATTAAGCTCCAGACAAGAAAGATACTTGTGTGTGCAGGTACGGGATGTGTTGCAGGCGGTTCCCTTGATATTCATGATGAGCTTATAAGACTTATTGAAGAAAAGGGTATTAAATGTTCTGTTGAGCTTGAAAAAGACCCTCATGATGAAACTATCGGCGTTAAGAAAAGCGGCTGCCATGGTTTTTGTGAAATGGGTCCTTTAGTGAGAATTGAGCCTGAAGGTATTTTGTATACAAAGGTTAAGCTTTCCGACTGCCGGGATATTGTAAATCAGACTATTGTTGAAGGCAAGGTTGTAGACAGACTTGTTTATAAGGTAGAGGGCAAGCCATACATAAGACAGGAAGATATTCCTTTCTATGCAAAGCAGCACAGAGTTGTTCTTGAACACTGCGGTCATATTGATGCAACTTCAATACTTGAATATATTGCCATAGGCGGTTATGAGGCTTTTGAAAAGGCTTTGTTTGAAATGGAGCCTTGTGATATTGTAAATGAGGTTGAAGAATCTGCTTTAAGAGGCAGAGGCGGCGGCGGTTTCCCTACAGGCAGAAAGTGGCGTCAGGTTTTAAATCAGAAGGAGCCTGTACATTATGTTGTCTGTAACGGTGACGAAGGTGACCCCGGTGCATTTATGGACAGAAGTATTATGGAGGGTGATCCTCACAGAATGCTTGAAGGTATGATGATTGCAGGTATTGCAACAGGCTCTCACGAGGGTTACATATATGTTAGAGCCGAGTACCCTATGGCTGTATCAAGACTTGAAAATGCCATTAAGCAGGCAAGGGAAATAGGTCTTTTAGGAAAAAATATATTGGACAGCGGTTTTGACTTTGATTTCCATATTAACAAGGGTGCAGGCGCTTTTGTATGCGGAGAGGGCTCTGCTCTTACTGCATCTATTGAGGGCAAGAGAGGTATGCCGAGAGTTAAGCCTCCCCGTACTGTTGAAAAGGGATTATTTGAAAAGCCTACTGTTCTTAACAATGTTGAAACCTATGCAAATGTACCTAAGATTATAATTAAGGGAGCAAAATGGTATAAGAGTATTGGTCCGGAATCAAGCCCCGGCACAAAGGCCTTTGCTTTAACCGGTAATATTCAGAATACAGGTCTTATTGAAGTACCTATGGGTACTACTTTAAGAGAAATTATATTTGATATTGGCGGAGGTATGAAAAGTGATAAGCCTTTTAAGGCTGTTCAGATTGGCGGTCCTTCAGGCGGTTGTCTGATTACTCCTAATCTTGATTTACCGCTGGATTTTGATTCTCTTAAAAAGGTTGGTGCAATGATTGGTTCAGGCGGTCTTGTAGTTATGGACGAAAGCACCTGTATGGTTGAGGTTGCCCGTTTCTTTATGAACTTTACACAAAATGAATCCTGCGGAAAGTGTGTTCCTTGCCGTGAGGGTACTAAGAGAATGCTTGAAATTCTTGAAAGAATTGTTGCAGGTAATGGTAAGGAGGGAGATGTTGAGCTTTTGCTTGACCTTGCTGATACTATTTCATCAACGGCTCTTTGCGGTCTTGGCAAAACTGCGGCAATGCCTGTTGTGTCAACTATAAAGAGCTTTAGAGATGAGTATGATGCCCATATTATAGATAAGAAATGTCCTGCAGGTCAGTGCAAGAAGCTTATTACATATGTTATTGACCCTGAGCTTTGCAAGGGATGCTCCAAGTGTGCAAGAAATTGTCCTGTTGAGGCTATCAGCGGCGAAATCAAGTCACCATTCACAATTGATACATCTAAATGTATTAAGTGCGGTGCCTGTTTGGAAAACTGTAATTTTGGTGCAGTTAAGGAGGTGTAGGAAATGGCCAATGATAACTATATGATTATTGACAATATCCCTGTTGCCATTGAGGGAGAGAAAAACATATTAGAGCTTATAAGAAAGGCAGGTATTGATTTACCTACTTTCTGCTACCATTCTGATTTATCCGTATATGGTGCCTGCAGAATGTGTATGGTAGAAAATAAATGGGGCGGTATGGAGGCTGCCTGTTCAACACCTCCTAAGCCGGGTGCTGAAATTTACACAAATACTCCAAAGCTTAGAAAGCACAGAAAAATGATTCTTGAGCTTTTGCTTTCAAACCATTGCAGAGATTGTACTACCTGTGACAAGAACGGTGAGTGCAGATTACAGGAGCTTGCAAGCCGATTTGGCATTACAAGCGTCAGATTTAAGAATACTGCTGCCGAACCTGATATTGATGATTCATCAGTATGTATTACAAGGGACAGAAATAAGTGTATTCTTTGCGGTGACTGTGTAAGAGTATGTAACGAAGTACAGAATGTAGGTGCAATTAATTTTGCCAACAGAGGTTCTAAGATGATTGTTGCCACTGCTTTTGATGAGCCTATTGCAAACAGCAATTGTGTTGGCTGCGGTCAGTGTGCTGCTGTCTGTCCTACAGGTGCTATTGTTATTAAAAATGACAGAATGAAGCTCTGGGATGAGTTTGACAAGGAGGATGTTAAGGTTGTTGCACAGATTGCTCCTGCCGTAAGAGTTGCGGTTGCCAGGTCATTTGGTCTTACTGATGGCAATGTAATGGGCAAAATTGTTGCATCATTAAAGAGAATAGGCTTTGATGAAGTATTTGATACTGTAACAGGTGCAGATTTAACTGTTCTTGAAGAAGCCAATGAATTTTTAGACAGAGTTTCCGAAAATAAAAATATACCTTTATTTACTTCCTGTTGTCCTGCATGGGTGAATTACTGTGAAAAGAATTACCCGGAATTACTGCCTAATGTATCTACCTGCCGTTCACCAATGCAGATGTTTGGCAGTGTTATTAAGGAGCAGTACAAAACAAGCAGAAAGAAAATTATAAGTGTTGCAATTATGCCTTGTACAGCTAAGAAGTTTGAGGCTGTAAGACCTGAATTTAAGAGAGAGGACGGCTCTCCTGTAATTGACTATGTAATTACAACCAAGGAGCTTATACAGATGATTAAGGAGGCAGGTATTGTATTCAGTGAAATTGAGCCTGAATCTATTGATATGCCTTTTGGCTCTATTTCGGGTGCCGGTGTTATATTCGGTGTAACAGGCGGTGTTACTGAGGCTGTTATAAGGCGTGTGGCAACGGATAAGTCTGTAAATGCTTTGAGAAATCTTGCATTTAACGGTGTCAGAGGACTTGAAGGAGTTAAGGAAACAACTATAAATTACGGAGGCACGGATTTAAAGATTGCGGTTGTGAGCGGTCTTAAAAATGCCGATAATTTAATAAAAAGGATTAAAGCAGGTGAGCACTATGACCTTGTGGAGGTTATGGCTTGCCCAAGCGGCTGTATAAATGGTGCAGGTCAGCCACACACTGATTTTGATGGCAGAAAAGAAAGAAGTGATAATCTTTATGAGGCTGACAGAATGTGTACTAACAAGAGAAGTGAGGAAAATCCTCTTATGATGTCACTTTATAACGGACTTTTAAGAGGTAAGGTTCACGAATTACTCCACGTTCATTATGGTAAGGAGGGTGTTCATAATGATTAAAATTTCTGTATGTATTGGAAGTGCCTGTCATTTAAAGGGTTCATATAATGTAATAAACGGTATACAGCAGGCTATTGAAAAAAATGGTTTGACTGATAAGGTAAGCATTAACGGTACATTTTGTACAGGCAACTGCGGCAGCAAGGGTGTTGCGGTACTGGTTGATGATGAGTATTACGGTGTTGACCCAACTAAGGTTAAGGAATTTTTTAATGATGTAGTAATGAAGAAAGTTGATTAAGTCTTATTGAGTGTGGCATGTATATTATATGTCACACTCTTATTTTTTTATTAATTTATATGTAATTGGTAGAATAATAATTTAATATATGTTATTATTATAATAAAAAGAGGTGATGCTATGATAAATATGTTAATACTTGTATCTGTTGTAATTATATTGTGTGTTATATTTAATAAGGTTTCCAGTAAGCTTGGTGTTCCCATGCTTTTATTTTTTATACTGCTTGGTATGCTCTTTGGCTCGGACGGTATATTTAAAATACATTTTGATGATTATCATTTTGCTGAGTCAATCTGTTCAACTGCTCTGATTTTTATTATGTTTTACGGTGGTTTTGGCACTAAGTGGAGTGAGGCAAAGCCTGCAGCCGTTAAGGCTGTTCTTCTGTCTACATTAGGTGTTGCAATGACTGCTTTTATTGTAGGCTTGCTTTGTCATTTTATATTAAGAATAGAATGGCTTGAAAGTTTGTTAATAGGTTCTGTTATAAGTTCAACTGATGCGGCTTCCGTATTCTCCATATTAAGGTCTAAAAAATTAGGCTTAAAGTATAATACAGCTTCATTGCTGGAGGTGGAAAGCGGTAGTAATGATCCATGCTCCTATATGCTTACAACAATTGTTCTTGCAATAATGGGGGGAGATGCTCAGGGGGGCAGTATTATTTATATGATATTTGCCCAGTTGTTTTATGGTATTGCTATTGGTGTTGTTGTGGCTTTGTCAGCTATATGGATATTAAAAAAGCTAAAACCTGATACAGCAGGCTTTGATGCAATACTTGTAGTGGCTGTAGCAATATTTGCCTATGCTTTGCCGTCATTAATCGGAGGCAATGGCTATTTAAGCGTATATATTGCGGGAATTATTATGGGTAACAGTACTATTAGGAACAAAAAGTCCCTTGTGAACTTTTTTGACGGTGTAACAGGACTTATGCAGGTTCTTATTTTCTTCTTATTGGGACTTTTATCCTATCCGTCACAAATGATTTATAATATTGTACCGGCAATAGCTATTGCCTTGTTTTTAACATTTATAGCAAGACCTGTTTCTGTTTTTGCTGTTTTATCACCATTTAAATGTAATATAAACCAGCAATTACTTGTTTCATGGTCAGGATTAAGAGGCGCCGCATCTATCGTATTTGCGATTATGATTTTTATCAGTCCCGTATATACTAAAAGTGATATTTTCAATATAGTGCTTTGTATAGTGCTTTTGTCTATTGGTATACAGGGAACACTGCTGCCGTTTTTGGCAAAAAAGCTTAATATGATTGATGAAAATGCAGATGTATTAAAAACATTCAGTGATTATTCGGAAGAAATTGAAGTCAATTTTATACAGCTTTCAATTACTGAAAATCATATGTGGATTAATAAAAGTCTCAAGGAAATTGCAATACCGCCCAATACTCTTGTCGCATTGTTAATAAGGAATAATGAAAAAATTGTGCCACATGGAGATACTATAATAAATGAAGGCGATATTCTTGTGCTTGCGGCAAAAAGTTTGTGCGAAAATTATGGTATTGTACTTACTGAAATAATAATTGATAAAAAGAGTAAGTGGATTGACTGCAGCCTTTCTGATGTAAAGCTTGACGGTGGCTTGGTAATAATGATAAAGAGAGATGAAAATGTCATTATACCTAATGGTGATACAAAGATTAAGGATAAGGATATACTTGTGATTAACTCATTTGAGGGGTAGTGAAAATATGATAAACAGATATAAATATTCCCTGCCAATCGGATTTATAGAAATTGTGGATAATGGCAGCGAAATAACAGGAATACATATTACAGATAATTGCAATAATGATGGAGTAAACTCAGAATTATCGGAAAGAGCATACACTGAACTAAATGAGTATTTTGAAGGAAAAAGAAAAAGCTTTGATTTGCCCATAAAAGCTGAGGGAACTGAATTTCAAATTAATGTATGGAAGGAGCTTACTGAAATTCCGTATGGTGAAACCATAAGCTATGGTGAGCTTGCAAGAAGAATCGGTAATCCTAAAGCATCAAGAGCTGTGGGAGGGGCAAATAACAAAAACCCTATTATAATTGTTATACCCTGCCACAGGGTAATAGGTGCAAACGGCAGTCTTGTAGGCTATGGAGGAGGTATTGAGGTTAAAAGGTATCTTCTTGATTTAGAAAAAAATTTCAAATAAGGCTTATTTGCTATGTGAAATACATAAGGAGGTAAACATCTGTGTCTAATGTATATAAAGTAATTGATGAAAAAAACTGGAAGAGGGCTGTACACTGTATGGTATTCAGAAACAGTGTTGAGCCTGCATTTTGCGTGACTTTTGAATTGGATATTACAAATTTTCTCAAAAAAATAAAGGAACAGAAATATTCTTTTACCATGTCAATGATTTACGCTGTTTCAAAGTGTGCAAATGAAATTGAAGAATTTCGTTATCGTTTTGTCGATGGTAAAGTTGTATTATTTGATAAGATAGATACTGCATTTACATATCTTAATAAGGAAACGGAGTTGTTTAAGGTTGTTAATGTACCAATGACAGATACAATGGAAGAATATATATATTTAGCATCAAAAATAGCAAGTGAACAAAGGGAATACTTTACAGGACCTTTAGGTAATGATGTTTTTCAGTTTTCTCCCATGCCATGGGTATCCTATACGCATATTTCACATACAAACTCAGGAAAAAAGGATAATGCAACACCTTTGTTTGACTGGGGAAAATATTTTGAAAGAGATAAAAAAATAATTTTGCCTTTCTCCGTTCAGGCACATCATTCCTTTGTAGACGGTTTGCATATTGGACGGCTGGCAGATTCATTACAAAAGTTTTTAAATGAATATTAGTGAATTTAAGGCTTGAGGAGGGATAATATGATAGAAATCAGAGAGTGTATTTTAGAGGATTACATAGCAATTTATGAATTAAATAAAAATGAAATGGGATATGATTATCCATTAAATAAAACTAAAGAAAAGTTAGAAAATATATTATTGAACAAACATGATAAAATTTTTGTTGCCGAAATAGACAGCAAGGTTGTTGGATATATTCATGCAAATGATTATGATGTTATATATGCTCCTTCAATGAAAAATATTATGGGTATAGCAGTTGCCAATGAGTATAAAAGACAGGGGATAGGTGCACTTCTTATTGAACAGGCTGAAAGCTGGGCTAAGTCAGAGAATGTAAATATAATAAGACTTGTTTCAGGTGAAAAGAGAACAGAGGCTCATAACTTTTATAAGAAATGCGGGTATGGAGAAGGAAGAAAACAGTTGAATTTTAAAAAGGAACTAAGGTAATTGTTGACATGAATATTTTAAAATAGTATAATAATATAAACCGAACAAATGTTTATTGATTGGAGATTTATATGATTAGTTATATTAAGGGAGAATTGGTTTATATAGGGGAAAACAGTATTATTGTTGACAACTGTGGTATAGGCTACAATATTTTTGTTTCTGCCAAAACAACATATAAACTGCCTCACATAAATAATGAAGTTAAAGTATTTACATATATGGATGTGAAAGAGGATTCGTTACAGCTTTACGGATTCCTGAGTATGGAGGAGCTTAATATGTTTAACCTTCTTATTACGGTAAACGGTGTCGGACCAAAGGGAGCTCTTGCAATATTATCGGACCTTACGCCGTCGGATATTCTGCTTGCCATAAGCTGTCAGGATTCAAAGGCTTTATGTGTCGGCAAGGGTGTAGGCAAAAAAACTGCTGAAATGATTATTCTTAAATTAAAGGACAAAATAAGTACCTTTGGTGCAGGCAGGGAAGATATTTCTGTTAAAGCCGATACATTTACTGAAAACAGAGATGAAAAAAATGATGCTGTTGCAGGTCTTGTTGCCCTCGGCTTTACAAAAATTGAAGCTGCAAAGGCTGTTGAAAGTGTGTATACATCAGATATGGACAGTGCAAAAATAATAAGTGCCGCATTAAAGCTGCTTTAGGAGTAGAATATGGAACGCAAGAAGATTTTAAATACAGGGGACAGAATGATTACTCCTGATGTAAAAGAAGAAGATTTTAATACCGAAGAAAGTTTAAGACCCATAACTCTTGATTCTTATATCGGACAGGAAAAGGTTAAGGAAAATATGAGGGTTTATATTGAAGCCGCAAAGCAAAGAGAGGAAGCTCTTGACCATGTACTTCTTTACGGTCCCCCGGGACTTGGAAAAACTACCCTTTCCAATATTATTGCAAATGAAATGAATGCAAATATAAGGACAACCTCCGGACCTGCCATTGAAAGACCGGGAGATATGGCAGCCATATTAAACAATCTTAATGAGGGTGACATTTTATTTATTGATGAAATTCACAGAGTAAACAGACTTATTGAAGAGGTGCTTTATCCTGCAATGGAGGATTTTGTTCTTGATATTGTAATCGGAAAGGGTGCAGACGCAAAGAGTATAAGAATTGATTTACCGAAATTTACGTTAATTGGTGCAACTACAAGAATTGGTCTTTTGACTGCACCTTTAAGGGACAGATTTGGTGTAATTAACAGACTTGAGTTATATACGCCGGAAGAGCTTTCCACAATAGTTACACGTTCTGCAAGAGTACTGAATATTGATATTGATGAAAAGGGCGCTGTTGAAATTGCAAGACGTTCAAGAGGTACGCCAAGAATAGCTAACAGATTATTAAAGCGTGTAAGAGATTTTGCTCAGGTTAAGTATGACGGAATTATCAGTGAGGAAGTAGCTAAGGTTAGTCTGGATATATTGGAGGTTGATAAAAACGGACTTGACCTTATTGACAAAAAGCTTCTTTTGTGTATGATTGAAAAATTTGACGGCGGTCCTGTGGGTGTTGAAACTCTTGCTGTATCTATTGGTGAAGAGGCTGAAACCATTGAAGATGTTTATGAGCCCTATTTAATACAGCAGGGCTTTATAAAGAGGACTCCAAGAGGCCGGGTAGTGACAAAAATGGGTTATGATTACTTTGGATTAAAAATATTTGGAGGTAAATCTGATGATTAGAATGAATATTGACGATTTTATATATGAAGTTAAGGAAGAAATGCTTTGCTATGATGAAATAGGAGAGGAAGGTGCTGACAAGTGGGAGGCAGATTTCAGAAAATGGCTTGAAAGTCCGGGTAAAAAGGAAAATGTGGCAGGCAGTGGTGAAAAGGCAAAGTTTTTAATTGGCGATGAAAGTGAAATATTTGATATTGCTGATTCGTATTTAGATGCCATTGAAAATAATAAGGTTGAAGAATACTGGAAAAATTTTCAATAGCAGTTTGAAACATTACTGAAATATTGTTGTAAAAAATGTAAAAGAGCTATTGAAAATTAGGAAATTGTATGTTATAATTTAACCATAAGATTATGTAAAATACATAATAAAAATTATTAATTCTAAGGAGGATTTTCCAATGGGCAAGATAGTTACAATGGGTGAGATTATGTTAAGATTATCTACACCAAATAATGAAAGATTTATTCAGGCTGATGAGTTTGATATTAACTACGGCGGCGGTGAGGCTAACGTAGCTGTATCATTAGCAAACTATGGTCACGAGGCAGAATTCGTTACTGCTGTACCTGACAACCCAATTGGTGTTTGTGCAATCGCTGCTTTAAGAAAGTATGGTGTTGAAACTAAGCACATCGTTAAGAGCGGTGAAAGACTTGGTATTTATTATTTAGAAACAGGTGCTTCTATGAGAGCATCAAATGTAGTTTATGATAGAGCTCATTCTTCTATCTCAACTGCTACTGCTGACTTATTTGACTTTGATGAGATTTTCGAGGGTGCTGACTGGTTCCACTTTACAGGTATCACTCCGGCTGTATCTGATATTGCTGCTGAGGTTACTGAGGCTGCTTGTAAGGCTGCTAAGGCTAAGGGTGTTACAGTTTCCTGTGACCTTAACTTCAGAAAGAAATTATGGTCATCTGAGAAGGCTCAGAAGGTTATGACTAACTTAATGCAGTATGTTGATGTTTGTATTGGTAACGAAGAGGATGCTGAAAAGGTTCTTGGTTTCAAGCCGGGTAACACTGATGTAACTTCAGGTGAGCTTGAAATGGCAGGTTATCAGGACATTTTCAATCAGATGTGTGACAAGTTTGGTTTCAAGTATGTTATCTCTTCTTTAAGAGAGTCATTCTCAGCTTCTCACAATGGCTGGTCTGCTTGTATTATGGACGGTAAGACAAGAGAATTCTACAGATCTAACAGATTTGATATTATGCCTATCGTAGACAGAGTTGGCGGCGGCGACTCTTTTGCAGGTGGTTTAATCTGCGGTCTTATGGATGGTAAGGATATGAAGGCAGCTCTTAACTTTGCTGTTTCTGCATCTGCTCTTAAGCATACTATCCCTGGTGACTTCAACCTCGTTACAAGAGCTGAAGTTGAGTCTAACGACGGTTCAGGCAGAGTTCAGAGATAATTTGTAAAATTAATCTTTAATAATAATTTCACTGAGGCTGAGGGCTTTAAGCCTTCAGCCTTTTTATATAACATATGGAGGTAAATTTAATATGAATTTAGAAGTAAGATATTCAAATCACTATGATGATGTTAAGCATTATGATACAGAAACATTAAGAAAGCATTTCTTAGTAGAAAAGGTTTTTGTGCCTGGTGAAATGAAGCTTGTATACAGCCACAATGACAGAATTATTTTCGGTGGTATTACTCCAACTACCGAGCCGTTAAAACTTGAAGGCAGTAAGGAATTAGCTGCTGAATATTTCTTACAGAGAAGAGAGCTTGGCACTATTAATATCGGCGGTGACGGTTTTGTTACTGTTGACGGTAAGGAATATGCTGTAAATAATGGTGATGCTATTTACGTTGGTATGGGTGTTAAGGAAATTTCTTTCTCTGCCAAGGACCCTGAAAATCCGCCTAAGTTTTATATGAACTCAGCAACAGCACATAAGACTTATCCTACAGTTTTAATTTCTTATGACGATGCTAATCATAAGCCTTTAGGTTCTTTGGAGGATTGCAACAAGAGAACTATTAATCAGTATATCCATGATGAGGTATTTGCAAGATTATCTCAGAGAGACGGTGCTGAATATGGCAGCTGTCAGTTAGCTATGGGTTTAACTAAGCTTGATCCAGGCTCTAACTGGAACACTATGCCATGTCATACACACGAAAGACGTATGGAGGTTTATTTATACTTCGATATGGATGATGACAATGTTGTATTCCATATGATGGGTAAGCCTGATGAAACAAGACATATTGTTATGCCTAACGAATCTGCTGTTATTTCTCCTAGCTGGTCTATTCACTCAGGTGTAGGTACTAAGGCTTACACATTTATTTGGGGCATGGTAGGCGAAAATAAGGATTATGACGATCAGGACTGGTTAAAGACAGGTGAATTGAAGTAAATTTATACATAGAGGTGCCGTAAAGGTGCCTCTTTTTTTTCGAGTAAATAAGTTTTAGTATTTTAAAGTGTTGATTTAAGTATTAATTTGTGTTATCATATTATTAAATATTTTTAACAGGGAGAATAAAAATGAACAATATAAAGGTTGCTGTTTTGGGTGCAGGTACAGTAGGTACAGGTGTATACAAATTAATTAACAGGCAAATGAATGAAATGATTAACAAGATTGGCGGTAATATGGAAATTGCTAAAATTCTTGTCAGAGATAAGAACAAGGAGAGAGCCGGTATAGATGCATCTTTCCTGACTGATGATTTTAATGAAATTTTAAATGATGAAAGCATTAATATCGTAGTTGAGGTTATGGGAGGTATTGAGCCTGCCAAGACTTATATTTCTGAAGTTCTTAAAAAGGGCAAGCATGTTGTAACTGCGAACAAGGATTTAATGGCTGCAAATGGTCACGAGCTTATGGAGCTTGCAAAGGAAAACGGCTGTGACATACTTTTTGAGGCTGCAGTAGCAGGAGCTATTCCTATTATAAGACCTTTAAAGCAGTGTCTTGCAGGCAACTATATATCTGAAATAATGGGTATTGTAAACGGTACAACAAATTTCATACTTACCAAAATGACTAAAGAGGGTATGGATTTTGATGAGGCTTTAAAAATAGCTCAGGATTTAGGCTATGCCGAAGCTGACCCTACAGCAGATATTGAAGGCTATGACGCAGGAAGAAAGATTGCAATTATGGCATCTATTGCCTTTAATACAAGAGTAACATTTGATGATGTCTACACGGAGGGTATTACTAAGATTACTGCTAAGGATATTAAGTATGCCAAGGATATGGGTTGTGACATTAAGCTTTTAGGTGTTGCTAAAAACACTGAAACAGGCATTGAAGTTAAGGTACACCCTATGCTTATACCAAGCAATCACCCTCTTGCATCGGTAAATGATTCATTTAATGCAGTTTTTGTACATGGTGACGCTGTTGATGATGCAATGTTTATGGGAAGAGGAGCCGGGGAACTTCCTACAGCAAGTGCTGTCATGGGAGATATTATTGATGTTGCAAGAAATATTCAGTTTAACTGCAACGGCAGAATTGGATGTACATGCTATAAGAATATAAATATTAAGAAAATAGATGATACAGAAACAAAGTATTTTATGAGAATGCAGGTTGAGGACAGACCGGGCGTTCTTGCAAGTGTAGCAAGTGTACTTGGCAATACGGATGTAGGTATTGACAGAGTAATTCAAAAGACTAAGAAAAATGGAGTTGCGGAATTGGTAGTTATCACTGATTCAGTGCTTGAAAGAAACTTTAAGGATGCTTTAGCTATATTTAAGGGTATGGCTATGATTAAGGAGATTTCTTCTATCATAAGAGTTTATTAATATATTGGAGGTGTTTTATATGAAAAAAATATTCGGAGTATTTTTATGCAGTACATTGTTATTAATTCCCGGTGCAGTCAGTGCTACGGAAGTCCGCTATAATGGTAACATCTATAATATTGATACTGTAAATGATAACGGTAAATTGTATATTCCTTTGGACTTTTGCAAAGATACAACTGCAGAGGTTAAAAGTATTAACGGCAATAATTATGTATCTTTTAGAGATGCTGTGGAATTAAGCGGTAAGAAAATTCAATGGAATAGTGAAACTAAGGGTGTTGAAATAATTGATGCGGCAGTAAATGACTTTGTTGCGGATAATGAGTCCGTAATTAGTGATTCCTTTGCTTATAAATTAAACAGTCTTATGCCTTTGGATGAAAATTATAATTTTTCTCCTATAAGCATAAAGATTGCTCTTGCTATGCTTGCTAATGGTACAGAGGGTGAAACAAGAGAGGAAATATTAAAAGTTTT
This sequence comes from Clostridia bacterium, assembly GCA_030524425.1. Taxonomy (GTDB): domain Bacteria; phylum Bacillota; class Clostridia; order Lachnospirales; family CAG-274; genus Gallispira. The sequence goes on from JAUNGN010000003.1 coordinate 60,702, forward strand.
GGGTATTGAAAATTTAAGCGAGTACAATGATTATGTTAAAGAGTTGATTTTATCTTACAGCCAAAATGAATCAGCACAAATTCAAATTGCTGATTCAATGTGGATAAACAGTGATATAGCAGATGACGGCGATATAAACAGTCAATTTGTGAATGTTGTTAAGAATAATTATAATGGCATAGTAGAGCGAGTAAGTAAAGACGAAATACAATATAAAGTTAATGAATGGATAAAAAAGAGTACTAAAGAAGAAATAAGCAATATTCCATTAAATATAAGTAATGAGCTTTATGTACAACTTATAAATGCAACATATTTTAAGGGTGAATGGAAAAATAAATTTAGTAAATACAGCAATGTAAAGGATATATTTACTGATATAAACGGAAAAGAAAAAACTGTTGAATATATGTATGGCTCTTTTTACGATAACGAATATTACAGTGATAATAATATTACTGTTATTTCGCTTCCATACGAAAGCAGTGATAGTGACATAAGAATGTATATAGCTGTAACAGACAATGTTGATTTAGATTTAGAAAAATATATTGATAAAATGTCTGATGCTAATGTTGACTTATATTTACCTAAATTTGAGTCTGATTATAAAACAGATCTTGTCGGTATACTGGAAAGTATGGGAGTAAAAAAGGTGTTTACAGAAGATGCTGACTTATCTGCTATGATTAACAAGCCTGCTGATATTACAAGTATTGGTCACAGAAGTAAGGTTAGAGTAGATGAAGAGGGTACGGTTGCTGCTGCATATACAAGTACCATATGCGGTTCGCTAAGTGTGGAGCCTGATGATGTAATTGAATTTAAAGTTAACAAGCCTTTTACTTTCTTTATAAGAGATAATACAAACAATGAAGTTTTATTTATGGGCAGATGTAACTATATAAACAATTAAAACATAAAAATCACCTATTTCCTACGGAAAAGGTGATTTTTTATTTTGAGATTATGCTTATTTAATGGAATATGATTCCTTTTACATATCAGGTCAGGTCTTTTAATTATCAGTAATTATTATTACCATAGGTAATACCTTCAGGAGTAATGCACATACGGGTTTTTTTACTGCTTTGATGGAGTACATCAATTAAACCGTTAACCTCTAAATCTTTTATTGCCTCAGTAATTTCCTGAATCTGCTGTTCATCATCAGTTTTGTAATAATAGGTATATGTATCACCGCCTGTCAGATAAGACTGATAAACTCTGTTGAAAATCTTAGTTGCTGCATTTATCATATTTACCACCTCTATGTAAGATATTATTAACCATTGTTTTTAAATTTATGAATTATAAATAAAATCCAGCTTGTGTTTGCTTTTTACAATTATATTATATAGCAATTTTAGAAAAAATGCAAGAAAATTTGAAATATATTTTGAACATATTTTACAAAAAAATATTATTTATATATAATAAAAATTATAATTTTTGTTTTATGTGCTGATTTGAATAAAATTTAATTTGTACTTGCGTTTAAAACAAAATTAGTATATACTATCTATATATAAAATAGGTGAGGATGCCGTAATGGCATCCTTTTGTCTTTTTATGGAGGTAATGATATGAGATTAAATCCAAAGGAACAGGAAAAACTTATGCTTCATCTTGCGGGCAATCTTGCTAAAGAGAGAAGAGGAAGAGGCTTAAAATTAAATTATGTTGAATCGGTTGCATATATAAGCTCTGAACTTTTAGAGCTGGCAAGGGATGGCAGAACTGTAGCGGAACTAATGCAGTTAGGCGCTAAAATGCTTACTAAGGAAGATGTTATGGAGGGGGTAGCAGACCTTGTACATGAAGTACAGGTAGAGGCAACCTTTCCTGATGGCACAAAGCTTGTAACTGTACATAATCCAATAAAGTAGGGAGGAATATTATGAAAATAGGTGAAGTAATTGCTTTAGACAGGGAAATTGAACTAAATAAAGGCAGAAAAAGTGTTGAAATAACGGTTGCCAATATTGGTGACAGACCTGTACAGGTTGGCTCACATTATCATTTTTTTGAAGTAAATAAGCTGTTAAGCTTTGATAGAGATAAGACCTATGGTATGAGGCTTGATATTCCTTCGGGTACTGCCGTAAGATTTGAGCCTGGTGAAGAAAAGACTGTAGTGTTGGTAGAAATTGCAGGTAAAAAGAGAGTATTTGGTCTTAATAATTTAACCGTAGGCTTCTGTTCTGAGGATACTATAAAAGTGAGTCTTGATAGAGCAATAAAAAAGAGCTTTATAGTTGAATAGGGGGTTATGAAATGGCTAAAATCAGTGGTGAAAAGTATGCAATGATGTATGGTCCTACTATAGGAGATAAGGTAAGGCTTGCAGATACTAATCTTATTATTGAAGTGGAAAGGGATTATACAGTTTATGGTGATGAGGCTAAATTTGGCGGAGGAAAGACATTGAGAGACGGTATGGGACAAAGTGTAAATTCAACATCTGCTGACGGTGATCTTGATCTTGTTATAACAAATGCCTTAATTGTAGATTATACCGGTATTTATAAGGCTGATATAGGTATTAAGGGCGGTAAAATTTCGGGTATTGGTCATGCCGGTAATCCTGATATTATGGAGGGGGTTACGGCAGGAATGACAGTAGGTGCCTCAACTGAGGCGCTGGCCGGAGAAGGGATGATTGTAACAGCAGGCGGTATAGACTCTCATATTCACTTTATATGTCCTCAGCAGGTAGATTGTGCCTTGTATTCAGGTATAACTACAATGATAGGAGGAGGTACAGGTCCTGCTGACGGTACTAATGCAACTACCTGTACACCTGGACCATGGAATATACATCAAATGCTTTTGGCTGCAGAAGAATATCCAATGAATATAGGATTTATGGGCAAGGGTAACTGCGGAAGCAGAGAACCTTTGGAAGAGCAGATTGAATCAGGTGCTATGGGACTTAAAATACATGAGGACTGGGGTGCAACACCTGCAGTTATTGACTCTGCTTTAACCGTTGCCGATAAATATGATGTACAGGTTGCAATTCATACTGATACGTTAAATGAAGGGGGATGTGTTGAAGATACTATTGAAGCTGTGGGAGGAAGAACTATACATACATTCCATACAGAAGGTGCGGGGGGCGGTCATGCTCCTGATATTATTAAAGCTGCAGGTTTTCCTAATATTTTGCCGTCATCCACAAATCCCACCATGCCATTTACCGTAAATACAATTGACGAACATCTTGATATGCTTATGGTTTGTCATCACCTTGACAATAAAATACCTGAGGATGTTGCCTTTGCCGATTCAAGAATAAGACCCGAAACTATTGCGGCAGAGGATGTACTTCATGATATGGGCATATTTTCAATGATGAGCTCTGATTCACAGGCAATGGGCAGAATTGGTGAAGTAATAACAAGGACATGGCAGACGGCTCATAAAATGAAAGAGGAAAGAGGAGCTTTACCGGAGGACAATAATGGCAATGATAATTTCAGAGTAAAGAGATATATTGCAAAATATACTATAAATCCGGCAATAACAAATGGAATTGCTGATTATGTAGGTTCAGTTGAAGAAGGAAAATTTGCGGATCTTGTAATTTGGAATCCTGCCTTCTTTGGTGTAAAGCCTGATATTATTATTAAAGGCGGTATGATTATTGCATCAAAAATGGGTGATGCAAATGCTTCAATACCGACTACTCAGCCGGTATTATATCAGCCAATGTTTGCTGCTCACGGCAAGGCAAAATATAATACAAGTTTAACTTTTGTTTCAAAGGCAGCTATGGAAAATGGTATAAAAGAAAAGCTTGGACTTGAAAAGACAGTTGTACCTGTCAGAAATTGCAGAAATATAACTAAAAATAATATGAAGCTAAACAGCTGTGCACCTAAAATAACAGTTGACCCTGAAACATATAGGGTAACTGCTGATGGTATGGAAATAACATCAAAGCCCGCTGAAAAGCTTCCGTTGACTCAGATGTACAGCTTATTTTAAAGGAGAAATACAAATATGTTATGTGAAAAAGTGTTGGGTAATTTAAGGGAAGATAAATATAAGGATATTATTGTAGATTATGTGGATGTTGAATGGTATGAGGCATTTAAAAAACTTCATAGGAAAATTACTCACTCAGGCGAAGAAATCGGAATAAGGCTTGATAACGATATTCTTGTAAAAGGTCTTAATCAGGGAGATGTGCTGTATGCAGATGAAAAAAAGGCTGTAGCAGTAAATATTCCTGAATGTGAAGTAATTACAGTAAATGTTGAGGACTGCTGTCTTATACCTAAGGTTTGCTATGAAATAGGCAACAGACATGCTGCGTTGTTTTATGGAGATAATGAAATGGAATTTATTACACCCTATAATCAGCCTATGTTTGAAATGCTTAACAAAATACACATGCATAAGGAAGGAATATGTTTCAGAGTTACAGCAGAAAAGAAAATATTAAAGCTGAATTTTGATAAGGCTGTTTCATCTGCAATAAATAATCATACACATTGAGGATGTATTATGAATAATAATTTTTTACTTCTGCAAATTAATGATGCTTTATTTCCAATAGGGGGATATTCCCATTCCTATGGACTTGAAACTTATATACAAAAGGATGTTTTTAAAGATGAAAAGGATATAAGGGAATATATAAGCAACAGACTTAAATACGGAATAGCAAATACAGAGCTTTTAGGATCTAAGCTTTCTTATGAAAGAGCTGATAATATGTCAGCTCTTGCTGAACTTGATAATATTCTGACTGCATCAAAAATGCCAAAGGAAACAAGATTTGCCTCTGTTAAATTAGGTTCAAGATTTATAAAAACCCTGGAAAAGTGCAGGCTTAAACTAAATAAAAATTATTTTGATGAGTATGCTGCCCTTAAATATACAAATAAGCATCATTGTATTGCCTATGGAGTAGTTTGCAGAGCTGCTGATATTGATATTAAACAGGCACTAAGCACATATTTGTATTCTCAATGCTCAGCTATGATTACAAATTGTGTTAAGACTGTTCCGTTAAGTCAAAGTGCGGGGCAAAAAATGTTGTATGACAGCTTTGAACTAATGAAAAATATAATTGATGATGTATTAATTATGGATGAGGGGGAGCTGTGTTCATCGGCACCTGCATTTGATATAAGATGTATGGAACATGAAAAACTTTATTCAAGACTTTATATGTCATAAAAGGAGTATTATATGAGTTATGTTAAAATAGGTGTTGCAGGACCTGTAGGTTCAGGTAAAACTGCATTAATTGAAATACTTACAAGAAAGCTTTCATCCGTGTACAGTATCGGAGTAATTACGAATGATATTTATACTAAGGAGGATGCGGAATTTTTATGCAAAAACAGCGTATTGCCAAAGGAGAGAATAATTGGTGTTGAAACAGGCGGATGTCCTCATACGGCAATAAGAGAGGACGCTTCAATGAATTTAGAGGCTGTTGATGAATTAACAGGCAGGTTTCCTGATATTGAGCTTATGTTTATTGAAAGCGGAGGAGACAATCTTTCTGCAACTTTTTCACCTGAACTGGTTGAGGCAACTATATTTGTTATTGATGTGGCCGAAGGTGATAAAATACCGAGAAAAGGAGGACCGGGTATAACAAGAAGTGATTTGCTTGTAATAAACAAAATAGACCTTGCTCCTTATGTAGGTGCTGACCTTTCAATAATGGAAAGAGACAGCAAAAAAATGAGAGGTGACAGACCTTTTGTATTTACTGATATAAGGAATGATAAGGGCGTTGATTTTATTGTAAAATGGATAAAAGAGAATGTATTGCTTGAAGGTATGAAATAATATGGAAAACAGATACGGAAGAACTTCCGAACTTAATGTTGAAATAAGTAAGAAGGATAACAAAACTATTTTAAGCGACGCATATTTTACACCGCCATTTAAAATTATGAAGCCTTTTTATGAAAATGATTTAATGCGTATACTGCAAATGTCAGCTTCTCCCGGTGTTATGGAGGGTGATTGTCAGACAATTAATATTAATGTTAAGGAAAATTCCAAAGCTGAAATTTATTCACAATCTTATGAAAAAATACATAAAATGGATAAAGGGGATGCGAAGAGAAACATTAATATAAATGTAGCGGATAATTGTTTTTTTGTATACAATCCTTTGCCTGCAATACCATATGCAGGATCTGCCTTTAATAATGAAATAAATGTTAACTTATCAGATTCTACATCTGTCTTTGTATATAGTGATATACTTACAGGGGGCAGAATAGCTTGCGGAGAATGCTTTAAATACAGATATTACAATTCACTGGTTTGTATTTATGAAAACAATAATATGGAGTACAGAGATAATACACGTTATGCCCCTCATAAAATGAATATGCAGGGTATTGGTCTATATGAGGGATTTACTCATTTGCTTAGTATGGTTATTTGTAATGTTAATATGGATAAAAACATATATGATATTTTTAAAAAATATATTTATCCTTTTGGAATAACAAAGACCGATAGAGAATATACAGTCATAAGGGTTTTAGGAAAATCCTCTCAGGAGCTGGAAATGCTTTCTGATGAGGTAAAGAAAAAGGCGTATAATAACTATATATATAAAAATGAATAATTTAATTAAAAAACTTGCAAAAAATGGTTGACAAACAATTGAAAACTTGCTATAATCTCACCATAGTCTTAAATATTTGAAGGAAAAATGAAATATTTATGCACTATTGATAATTGTTAATAAACAAAGGTGTTTAGAATGTATCTTTTAAAGATATACTCTAAACACCTTTTTTATTTTAAAGGAGGAATAAAAAATGAAGAGTAAATTATTAAAAAAATTAGCTTTATTGGCAGCAGGAACTATAATGGCAGGTTCAATGACAGCATGCGGCGGTAATTCCGCAACAAATGAGGGCGGCGAAGCTTCGGCTGATGGTGAAACGGTTAAGGTTGGTTTATTGCATTCCTTATCAGGAACTATGGCTATTTCCGAAACATCTGTAAGAGATGCGGAACTTTTGGCTATTGATGAAATTAATGCAGCAGGTGGCGTATTAGGCAAGAAAATTGAGCCTATTGAGGAGGATGGAGCATCAGAGCCTTCTAAGTTTGCTGAAAAGGCACAAAAGCTTATTCAGGATGATGAGGTTGCCGCAATATTTGGCTGTTGGACATCAGCATCCAGAAAAGCAGTTAAACCTGTTGTTGAAGGCAATAATGCTTTATTATGGTATCCTGTTCAGTATGAAGGTATGGAATCTTCACCTAATATTATGTACATGGGTGCTGCACCAAACCAGCAGGCTGTACCGGCAATTGAGTACTGTGCCAATGATATGGGATATAAAACATTCTATTTATTAGGTTCTGACTATGTATTCCCGCAAACGGCAAATATGATTGCAAAGGCACAGATTGGTGCATTAGGTCTTGAAACAGTTGCTGAACAGTATGTTCCTATGGGTCATACAGATTTCCAGACAATAATTGCAGATATTAAATCCAAGCAGCCTGATGTTGTAATAAATACATTAAACGGTGACTCAAATGTAGCTTTCTTCAAGCAGTTAGCCGATGCCGGTGTTACATCAAATGATGTAATGACAATGTCATTTTCTATTGCAGAGGAAGAGGTAAATTCAATAGGTGCCGACCTATTGGATGGTCATTTAGTTGCATGGAACTATTATATGACTACTGATACTCCTGAAAATGAAAAGTTTACAGCAGCTTATAAGGCTAAGTTTGGTGATGACAGAGTTACATCTGACCCTGTTGAAGCTGCATATATTGGTGTTTACTTATGGAAGGCTGCTTGTGAAAAGGCAGGAAGCTTTGATGTGGATGCAGTTAAGGCAGCTGCAGGAGGTACTGAATTTCAGGCACCTGAGGGCAAGGTTGCTGTAAATGCTGAAAATCAGCATATTTCTAAGACAGTAAGAATTGGTAAGATTTCTGCTGATGGTACTATTAACGAGGTTAAGGCAACAGATTCTCCTGTTGAGCCTGATCCATATTTAACTACTTATGACTGGGCTGTTGATGCAGGCTTAAAGCCATTAGAGTAATTTATAACTAATTGTTAATTAAGTATATTTCTACAGGCGGAAATAATCCTCCGCCTGTATATTTTTGTACAATTATATTTACAGGGAGGGAAATAGATATGGATATAGCTACAATGATATTTAATGGCATAAGCACATCATCTATTTTATTGCTTACTGCATTGGGACTTGCAATTACATTTGGTCTTATGCGTGTAATCAATATGGCGCATGGTGAGTTTATAATGATTGGTGCATATACAACATATTTAGTTCAGGAGGTTTTCAGTAAAAATCTTCCTGAATCTGTATTTGACTTATATTATATAATTTCATTATTTATGTCTTTTATAGTTGCATTTTTTATTGGTGTAGTTTTGGAGAGGCTTGTAATATCAAGATTATATGGCAGAGAAATTGACAGTCTTCTTGCAACATGGGGAGTTTCTCTTGTTCTGCAGCAGGCAGCACGTTCAATATTCGGTGCTCAGCCTGTTAATGTAAAAGCTCCGGGTTTCCTCCAGGGAAGCATAGGAGGTACATCAAGCTTTTCATATGTAAGATTGTTTATTATTATTGTTATGGTCATTTGTCTTACGGGAATATGGGTGCTTATGTACAGAACTGATTTCGGAGCAAAAATGCGTGCGACAATGCAGAACAGGAGTATGGCACAATGTCTTGGTATAAATACAAAGATAATGGATTGCATTACATTTGGAATAGGTTCCGGACTTGCGGGTATTGCGGGCTGTTCAATTTCATTATTATTCTCCATTGATTCCACATTGGGAACTAAATACATTGTTGATACATTTATGGTAGTTGTACTTGGCGGTGTAGGCAAGTTAATAGGCACGTTTACAGGTGCAGGTATTATAGGTTTGTCAAATGTGACACTTGAAACATTAACATCTGCGTCTATAGCTAAGTTCCTTGTACTTATTTTGGTTATTATATTCTTGCAGTGGAAACCTCAGGGACTTTTTGCTATTAAGAGCAGGTCACTTGATGAATAAGGAGGTGCTGTTATGAGCTTTATTAAAAAAAATTCTAAGAATATAGTTTTTACTATTATAGTTATTTTATTAGCTTTAGTTCCTCTCTTTACTGACATTGGTTTGCTTAAGTCCTCAAGTATTGTAAGATACGGCAGATATATAACCTTTGCCATTGTGGCAATAGGTCTTGATATGATATGGGGTTATACAGGTATACTAAGCTTAGGTCATGGAATATATTTTTGTCTTGGCGGATACGGTATGGCAATGTACCTGCTTATGCAGAAAACAGGGGGAAAAATTACCGACTTTATGCAAAGGGGAGGATTTACTGATTTGCCTTGGTTTTGGAAACCGTTTTTAAATCTGCCTCTATCCCTTATATTAATTGTAATCGTTCCAAGCCTTCTTGCAATGATTATTGGTTACTTTACATTTAAAAACAGAGTAAGAGGCGTATATTTTTCTATAATTTCTCAGGCTTTGACATGGGCTATGTATACTTTATTTAACGGCTTGCAGCCTTATACAAATGGCACAAATGGTATTACAGGCATAGATACAATTATCGGCTCATATTATGATCAGACAAATATTAGGATTTTATTTTATGCAGCCCTGACAGCTTTGGTTCTGGTTTATGCTTTATCAACATTTTTATTGGGAACAAAGTTTGGTAAAATACTTATTGCCATAAGAGATGGTGAAAACAGAACATATTTTTCGGGTTATTGTGTAAGTAAATTTAAAACTGTTGTTTACGTATTATCAGCATTATTTGCAGCAGTGGCAGGTGCAATTTATGTAAACTTAAATAACTCAATTTCTACTTCGGAAATGACAATTACTTTTTCGGTTTCTATGGTAATATGGGTAGCTGTTGGAGGAAGAGGTTCTCTTATTGGTGCTGTAATAGGAGCTTTATTGGTTTCTGCTTGTGAGTTTAGTGTAAGCTCTGCATTTCCGGATATATGGCAGTATATAATCGGAATATTCTTTACTGTAGTTATTTTATTCTTCAGGAGGGGTATTGTAGGCTTTGTAAGTGATATATTTGAAAAGGTCACTGTTAAGAAAAATAAGGAAGGAAGTGTTGCATAATGTCTGACAGAACTATTATACAGCTTGATAAAATTTCTGTTTCCTTTGATGGTTTTAAGGCATTGACTGATGTTGATATAAATGTTAATGAAAATACAATACATTTCTTTATTGGTCCTAATGGTGCAGGTAAAACAACATTATTGGATATTATTTGCGGCAAGACTAAGCCGACTGCGGGAAAGGTTATGTATTATCCGCCAAGTGGCAGCGACATACAGCTTACAGGTATGAAGGAATATAAAATTGTTGGACTTGGCATAGGAAGAAAATTTCAAGTGCCTTCAGTGTTTACTAATCTTACGGTACAGGATAATATGGAGCTTTCGCTTAAAAACGGCAGAAAGGTTTTAGAGTCTGTTTTTTCAAAAGCAAGAAGAGAAGAACTTGAAAGAATTGATGAAATTCTTGATATGATAGATTTAAAGGATAAAAAGAATATTTTGGCTAAAAATCTTGCCCATGGTCAAAAGCAATGGCTTGAGATTGGTATGCTTTTGGTTCAGAATCCACAGGTTATTATGCTTGATGAGCCTGTAGCAGGCATGGGTAAGCCAGAAACATTTAAAACAGGAGAAATACTTAAGAAAATAAAAAAAGACTGTACGGTTATTGTTGTAGAGCATGATATGGAATTTGTTAAACTTTATGCAGATATGGTTACTGTAATGCATGAGGGTAAGGTGCTTATGGAGGGAGATATTGATACAATATTAAATGATGAAACTGTACAAAAGGTATATCTTGGAAGAGGCGGTGAAAGAAATGCTTAAAATTAGTGGTCTTGATGCATATTACGGTGACAGTAAGATTATAGATAATTTAACTCTTGATGTACCAAAAGGTAAAATTGTAGCATTAATCGGAAGAAATGGTGTTGGAAAATCAACAACATTAAAATCAGTTATGGGTTTGACAAAAACTCCAAGAGGTTCCGTTAAGCTTGATGGTACTGAAATGCTTAAATTAAAGCCTTATGAAAGAGCAAAATTAGGCATTGGTTATGTTCCTCAGGGAAGGGATATTTTTCCTCAAATGACAGTTGAGGAAAATTTACATTTGGGACTTACAATTAAGGGTAAAAAGGCAAAGGTGCCCGATAATGTAATTTCACTCTTTCCTGTCATATCTAAGTTTGCCCTCAGAAAGGGCGGTGACCTTTCCGGAGGTCAGCAGCAGCAGCTGGCAATAGCAAGAGCACTTGCTTCTGAACCAAAGCTTCTTATTCTTGATGAGCCTACAGAGGGTATACAGCCTTCTGTAATTGAAGACATAGGGTATGCCATTAAGAAAATAAATGAGTGGACAGGTATTTCAATATTAATTGTTGAGCAGTATCTTGATTTTGTTCTTGATGTGGCAGATGAATATTATGTTATGGATAAAGGTCAGGTTGTTATGCATGGTGATGTTGCTTACGCAAATAAGGAAGAAATACAGACAAGAATGACTATTTAGTGTAAATTGGCGGTTATTGTACTGTTTTTGGTACAATAATCGTTTTTTATTGTGTAAATATTAACAAATAATTAAAATTTTTTGAATTTTTTGTTGACCGAAGGTGAAAATAAATATATAATTAATAAGTAAGTAAATATTTTTAAGGAGGTACGCTTATGCTGGAAAAGTTATTCAAGCTAAAGGAACACAACACCGACGTTAAAACAGAGGTGCTTGCAGGTATTACCATATTTATGACAATGGCTTACATACTGGCCGTAAACCCAAGTATTTTGGCTGATGCAGGTATGGACAGAGGAGCTGTATTTACAGCTACAGCTATTGCATCTTTTATAGGCACATTATTAATGGCTTTATTTGCAAATTATCCTTTTGCTTTGGCTCCTGGTATGGGTCTTAATGCATACTTTGCATATACTGTTGTTATTGGTATGGGTTATTCATGGGAAATAGCCTTAACTGCAGTATTTGTTGAAGGTATTATTTTCATTCTTTTGTCTTTAACTAATATCAGAACCGCAATATTTAATGCAATACCTATGACGCTTAAAACTGCTGTTTCGGTAGGTATAGGTTTATATATTGCTATTATTGGTTTAAAAAATGCAAATATTGTTACAGGCAGCTTGTCTTTATTTACAATTGACGGCTATATTGCTGCTAAGGGATTAGAGGCCGGCGCAGTTGGTATGCATGATGTTGGTATTACTGTATTACTTGCGATTATCGGTACGATTATTACAGCTGTTTTAGTAGCAAGAAATGTAAAAGGCAATATACTTTTAGGTATTCTTATTACTTGGATTTTAGGTATTATTTGCCAGTTTGCCGGATTATATGTTCCAAATGCTTCAGCCGGTTTTTATTCTTTGCTTCCTGATTTCAGTGCAGGTATTTCAATACCTAGTATTGCTCCTGTATTCTGCAAGCTGGATTTCAGTAATGTATTATCAGTTGATTTTGTTGTTGTTGTATTTGCTTTCCTGTTTGTTGATTTGTTTGATACCATTGGTACTCTTATTGGTGTATCTTCAAAGGCAGGTCTTCTTGACAAGGATGGCAAGCTGCCAAGAATAAAGGGTGCTTTATTGGCTGATGCGGTTGCAACAACTGCAGGTGCAGTTCTCGGTACATCTACAACAACCACATATATTGAGAGTGCGTCAGGTGTTACTGAAGGCGGCAGAACAGGTTTAACAGCTTTAGTTACTGCAATTTTATTTGCCGTTGCATTATTATTGTCACCTATTTTCCTTGCTATTCCATCATTTGCAACTGCTCCTGCACTTATTATTGTAGGTTTTTATATGGTAACAAATATTGCTAATATTGATTTTAATAATGCTTTTGAGGCAATTCCTGCGTATATATGTATGATTGCAATGCCATTCTTCTCAAGTATTTCTGAGGGTATTTCAATGGGTATTATTTCTTATACTGTTCTGTATATTATAAATCCTGACAAGAAGAGTAAGTTAGGTATATTGATGTATATTTTATCAATATTATTTATTATTAAATATTTTGTATTATAAGAATTAGGATGAGGTTTTTTGGCCTCATCCTTTTGTATTTTAAATTATGATGCCTTAATTTCAAGTCTTAATCTGTCGGCAATTAAAGCTATAAATTCACTGTTTGTAGGCTTACCCTTATTATTTGATACAGTATATCCAAAAAGAGAATCAATGGCATCCACCTTACCTCTGCTCCATGCTACCTCAATTGCATGTCTTATGGCTCTTTCAACTCTGCTTGGAGTAGTATTGCATTTTTTTGCTATGGCAGGATATAGTTCCTTTGTAATATAATTAAGTACATCTATATCATTTATAGCCATGATTATAGCTTCTCTCATATAATGATAACCTCTTATGTGTGCAGGAACGCCAACTTCGTGTAAAATATTTGTTACTCTTGTTTCAAGGTCAATATCGCTATGGTTGCTATAGCAAAGTCCCGTATTTAAAACGCCCTTTTTGGTTACAGGTTCTCTCAGCTGTCTTATTCTTGAAACCAGCAGTTCCATATCAAAAGGCTTTGCAATGTAATATTTGGCTCCCAAGGTAAATGCTTTTTGAGTTATCTGTTCACCTGTAATTGCAGTAAGCATAATACACATGGTATTCTTTGCTTTATTTGCGTTGTGGAGTTTCTCAAGAACTCCTATACCGTCAAGTTTAGGCATAATACCGTCAATGAGAGCAATATCAGGTGTTTCATTGATAATTTTTTCATATGCTTCCTGTCCGTCGTGAGCAATGCTGACGATTTCCATGTCTTCTTGTTTTTCAATGTAATTACTAAGGCAATCACAAAAGTCCTTATTATCATCTGCTATTAATACGGTTAACTTTTCCTTGTTCATTTTTTAATCCTCCTGTTTATGAAAAAATATAAAATATTGTTGTTGGTAAAAATGGTAATATTTACCAGATATGGATATTATAATACATACTTTCATAAAATGCAAGAGAAATTTATTAATTTTTTGCAGGTTTACCAAATTTTGCCAGTGATGAATTACTATATCTGGCATCTTGTGTAACTTCTTGTCCAAACCAGTCGGGAGAATTAAACATTATGGCGGATTTTGTGGAAGGAAATTCAACCTCAACATTCATAAAACCTGATAGAACCCCCTTATAAATGTCAAGTTCTGCTTTTAAATTATTATCAAGAGGTATTATGTACCTTGTTTTTTCAATAGTATTTCCTTCTACCTTTAACCATAATCCGTCAAATTGTTCCCGTGTAAGCTCAATTTCATACTCAAGCTTTTTCATCAGACCGGCACTTTTAACAGTTAGAATATATTTGTCATCCCATTGTCTTAATCTTATAGTGGGATTTGTGGAAATATATCCCTGTTTTATTTTGTGGTGTGTAAAGTTTTCCAGATTATTTGGTAAAGTTTTGATTAAAAATTTTCGTTCAATTTCATAATTTTCATTTTTCATTTTATCACCCTTGAATTAATATTTGTAATATGGTATAACTAATTATAACATATTAAATTTAAAAATGGGAGGTTTTTGTATATGGTAGTTGTTTTTTTGGCAAATGGCTGTGAAGAAATTGAAGCGTTAACACAAATTGATGTACTGAGAAGGGCAGGAATTGATGCAAAAGGTGTATCAATAACAACGGAAAAGGTTATAAAAGGTGCACATGGAATTGATTTTATGGCTGACTGTACAATATATGATGTTGACTTTGACAAGGTTAATATGGTAGTTTTGCCGGGAGGACTTGAAGGAAGAAATAATTTAATGAACAGCAAGGAAACGGTTACTGTGTGTAAAAAGTTTAATGAATTGGGTAAAATTGTAGCAGCTATATGTGCTTCACCAAGCGTTCTTGGGGAAAATGGTATGTTAGAAGGTAAAAAGGCTGTATGTTATCCCGGATTTGAAAAGCAGTGCCATGGTGCCTGTATTGTGAATAATGAAAATGTTGTAAGAGATGATAATATAATTACATCAAGAGGACCTGCTACTGCTATGGAATTTGCCGTGGAATTGGTCAGAGCAATAGCAGGAGATGAGACAGCTGATAAAACTGCGGAAGGCTTGCTTCTTAAATAAGCTTAAACAGCTGTGGGAAATTAGCCTCCGATATTTCTGTTATATGTAATGTACTGCAGGCTTTTTCTACTTTGGACTTGTCTATGTTATATATGTATGCAATATCTTTCGGAGAATAGGTTTTGCTGTTATAATAGCTTAGGGACTTCTTAAATATTTTACATATATAACTGCTTCCGTTGAGCATAATAGTTGGTATAATGTCAGAGGTTAAATTGTTTATATGCTTTGAATCAAGTATAGTATTTATTTCTGTTGGTGTAATATGTAAGAGATTGCTTAGTTCATTAATATCTACATTGCTGTAGTTTGCCTTTATTATTAAATCAAGAGCCTGTAATGTGGGGCATATTTCATTATAATAAACATTAAAAAAATTATTCATGGTGTTCACTCCTTATATTTATAATTATAAAGAGTGAAATTTTAAATGTCCAGTTGTAAATACTGGAAGCTGTACAAGAGCAAAGACAGTATGTAGTATTGTTTGATAAATTGGAATTGGAGTTGTTGATTATGAATGCGTTGCAAAAATATTTTAGTTACAGACAAGCATTGATTGATCAGTATATGAAAGGAGATTTGACTAAGAAAGAGTATCTTAACAGAAATTTGGATGCGGTTTTGGCATTAAAGGATGAACCGTTTAAAAGGGTTGATACTGTGGAAAAGGGATTATTTAATTATCAGTTTTTTAATGCTATGGCTAAAGACGCATGTATGGAAGCGAGAAAGTATGCAGGGAAGGAATTCTGTTATATTTACAATGAGCAGATTGACTATTATTATGACAGAAAAGACGGTGCAACAATGAGAATACTTGAACTGCTGGATTTCAGAGGAGTACAGTCATATTTTATAAAAGTAAAGAGCAGAGATTTAAAGAATAAGTTGTTTGAAATCATACTTGGGGATGAAAATAATATGATTTTACACTCGACTTCTGAAGCAGTTTTAAATCGCCTAAGAGAAGAAAACTGCTTCAGTGAAGGCGTAAGAAAGTCTGTTATTGACGGTTATATTAATCACAAATATTAATTTGTCTTTACTTTATATATTATTTTTATTATTGAAGAAACTATCATAATGCCTGCGGCTATTGAGCTGGCTAAAAAGATGGTTTCTTTTCCATATAAAACAAAATTAAACCATTCGCCTTTTATGGCACTGCTCATTGTAAAATATAATGAACCGCCCGGAATCAATATAATAATATTTGGTACAAGAAAGGTGGTAGTTGGTGTTTTTATAATTCTTGCGGCAATTTCCGTATACAGAGCCAGGAATATTGTTACCGTAAAAGCCTGGAGATCTTCATTATTTATAAATGTTAAGGATAAATAAAGTATCCACCCTATAATTCCCCCTGCAAAAGGAACAAGGAGTCTTTTGCCTTTAACATTGTAAAGAAGGGCAAACCCTAATGATGCAATACCCGCCGTAAATATTTGAACCAAGTAAGTTATCATAATATTAATCCTCCAAGATATACAGTAGCTATAACAAATCCCGTTGCTACAGCTACAGCCTTTATAATACTTTCAACAAAACGCAAAAGACCTGACATGGTGTCACCGCTAATCATATCCCTTATTGAGTTTGTAATAGCAACACCAGGTATCATAAGCATTATATTCCCGATAACTATGCTATCCAAGTCATTTCCAAAGCCGGATTTTACTGAAATAACTGCTAATGTACCTGATATAAAGGCTATAATTATTGTTACCAGTGTTATATTTGCTCCCATATAGTCGGATTTTTTTATAAGTAAGTACATTAGCATACCTAAAATACCTGATACTATACCATCTGTAATACCTCCGCCGAAATATACTGTAAGCGATAGAGCAATGATGCCATATATACCGCACATAGCCATGGAGGAATAACCGTTGTCTTTAATAATGTTTTCATATCTGTTTAAAATATAGTCAAGACCGGGTTTTTTTGTACAAATTTCTCTTGAAAGACTGTTAAGCTTGTCCAGTCTGTCAAGATTTGTTTTATAGTCAAATATTCTTTTTGTTTGTGTATATATTTCATCGTGTGTCTTAATTGTTGTTATAATACTTGATGTAATGGTAAATACATTTACCTCGATTACATTGTATGCCCTGCATATTCTTGATATCGTGTCTTCAACACGGCTTACTTCAGCACCGCATATAAGCATTTCTTTGCCTATATTCATAGCTAAATCCAAAAGTTTTTTATAATCCATTTTTTTCACCCCAGCTTTATATATTTCAGTTAAGTTAGAGTATAACACTTAAAACGATATAAAACAAGCAGGTATAAATATTAAATTTGTGTAAATACTATTGAAATGTATTTTACATTTATATAGTTGCGGGACTTGCTGTAATAGTATACAATAATAAAAAGGCAAAATCTTAGGAGGTGACTTTATGATTATAGGAAGCTGTGTTATATATATGACAGCAGAATGGTGCAATTCTCTTAAAGAAAAACGTATGGTAGTTAAAAGTATTGTAGAAAAGACAAAGCATAAATTTAATATTTCAATAGCCGAGGTAGACCGGCAGGATATTCATAAATCTATTGTAATAGGCTTTGCATGTGTTACAAATGAGGTAAGGCATGCCGATGAAATTATAGAAAATGTGCTTAATTACATAGAGAGAAATACCGATGCGGTTATTGACGATGTAGAAAGGGAAATTTTTTGAAAATAATACTGGATTTTTGTGTAATGTTGTGTTATAATGCTAAGAAGTGCAATTACGTTTAAGGAGGATATATTAATGAGCACAGTTGAAAATATGGAAAAGAATAAAGTTAAAATTTCTTTTTCTGCAGATGCGGAAACTTTTGAAAAGGGTATGGAATACTCTTATAATAAGAATAAGGGAGCAATAAGCATTCAGGGATTCAGAAAAGGCAAGGCTCCAAGAAAGTTAATTGAAGCTCAGTACGGAAAAGCAATCTTTTATGATGATGCCGTTAATTATATATTACCGGAAGCTTATGATGCTGCAGTAGCTGAAAATAATCTTGAAGTTGTTTCAAAGCCTGAAATTGATGTTACGGCTATAGATGAAAACGGTGTTTCATTTACTGCTGAAGTATGGATAAAGCCTGAAGTTAATCTTGGTGAATATAAGGGCTTAACTTATACTAAAAAGGATCCGAACCCTACCGATGAGGATATTGATGCAGAGCTTAAAAAGGAACAGGAAAAGGCAGCAAGAATAGTTGATGTAACAGACAGAGCTGTTCAAAACGGAGATATTGCTAATATTGACTTTAAAGGTTATATTGATGATGTTGCTTTTGAAGGCGGAGAAGGCGAAGGGTTTGATTTGGAGATTGGCTCTCATTCATTTATAGATAACTTTGAGGAGCAGTTAATCGGTGCTGAAATTGGTCAGGATGTAGTTGTAAATGTTACTTTCCCTGAAAATTACGGCAAGGAAGATTTAGCAAATAAGCCTGCTAAGTTTGAAGTTAAGATTAATTCTATTAAGGTTAAGGAGCTTCCTGAGTTAACTGATGAGTTTATTCAGGATACAACCGAGTGTGAAAACCTTAAGGATTACAGAAATGAAATCTGCGGTAATTTGTTAGCAGAAAATATTAAGAGAATTGATGCTGAAAAGGAAGAAGAACTTATTAATAAATTAGTTGACGTTTGTGAGATGGACGTTCCTCAGGCAATGATTGATTCTGATGTTGAAATGAAGATTCAGGAATATGCTTATCAGCTTCAGCAGCAGGGCATAGGCTTAGATATGTACTTACAGTATATGGGTCAGACTATGGACTCAATGAAGGAGGCTTATAAGCCGTTATCAGAAAAGCATGTTAAGGCAAGATTAGCTCTTGAGGCTGTTGCCAAGGCTGAAAATATTGAAGTTACAGACGATGATGTTAAGGCTGAGGCTGAAAAGGTTGCAAAGGCTTATAATATGGAGGCTGAACAGATTATGCAGAGTGCAGACTTTGTGAATACTGTTAAGGCTGATTTACTTAGACAGAAGGCTTTAAAGGTTGTTGAGGAAGCAGCTAAGGAAGCATAAACTGCCGGTAATTTATACGGCGGCAGATACTTAACTATTAGGAGGTATATGGATGAGTTTGGTACCTATTGTTGTTGAAAAAACTGCAGGCGGAGAAAGATCATATGATATTTACTCAAGGCTTTTACAGGATAGAATAATATTTTTAGGTGAAGAAGTTAATGATACTACTGCAAGTCTGGTAGTGGCACAGCTCCTTTTCCTTGCGGCTGATGATCCTGATAAGGATATTAATTTGTATATTAATAGTCCAGGAGGTTCTGTTACTGCAGGTCTTGCAATTTATGATACAATGCAGTATATTAAACCTGATGTATCAACTATTTGTGTTGGTATGGCTGCAAGTATGGGTGCCTTTCTTTTGGCAGGTGGTGCAAAAGGCAAGAGATTTGCTCTTCCTAATTCTGAAATTATGATTCATCAGCCCTTGGGTGGTGCAAAGGGTCAGGCTACAGATATTAAAATTCATGCTGAATATATACTTAAAATAAGAGATAAGCTTAATAAAATGCTTTCAGAGAATACGGGAAAACCGCTTGATGTGATTGAAGCTGATACAGAAAGGGATAACTTTATGTCAGCTGATGAAGCTGTGAATTATGGCCTTATAGATTCAGTTATAACAAGTCCTCAATAAAGGAGAGAGAAGATGGCATCAAAAATGGATGATAAAAAATTAAAGTGTTCTTTTTGCGGTAAAACACAGGATATGGTCAGGCGTCTTATCGCCGGTCCTCATGTGTATATTTGTAATGAGTGTATAGAATTGTGTCATGAATTAATTCAGGAGGAACTTGAGGCAGAAACAGAGGATTTTAATATCAATAATGATTTGCCTACGCCTGTTGAAATAAAAGACGTTCTTGATGAATATGTAATTGGTCAGAATGAAGCAAAAAAGGCTTTAGCTGTTGCTGTTTATAATCATTATAAAAGAATTTCGGCAATAGACACTAAATCTGATGTAGAGCTGCAAAAAAGTAATATACTTATGGTAGGACCTACAGGTGTTGGCAAGACACTTTTAGCACAGACTATGGCAAAACTTTTAAATGTGCCCTTTGCTATAGCTGATGCAACAAGTCTTACAGAAGCAGGATATGTAGGTGAGGATGTTGAGAACATTCTTTTAAAGATTATTCAGGCTGCTGATTTTGATATTGAAAAGGCACAAAGAGGTATTATTTATATAGACGAAATTGATAAGATTGCAAAAAAATCCGATAATCCGTCAATTACGAGAGATGTTAGCGGTGAGGGTGTTCAGCAGGCACTTTTAAAAATTTTAGAAGGCACAGTTGCAAATGTTCCGCCTCAGGGAGGCAGAAAACATCCACATCAGGAGTTTATACAGATTGATACTACTAACATATTATTTATATTAGGCGGTGCCTTTGCCGGAATTGAAAAAATAATTGACAAGAGAATGACTAAAAAGGTTATTGGATTTGGAGCCGAGGTTAAGTCTAAGACAGATATGAAGCAAAGCAATATTATTAAAAATATTCTTCCTCAAGATTTGGTTAAATATGGACTTATACCTGAGATTATTGGAAGAATGCCGGTTGTAGCCACATTGGAAAATCTTGACGAGGATGCTTTAATTACAATATTGACTGAGCCAAAGAATGCTCTTACAAAGCAGTACAAATATATGCTTGAGCTTGACGGAGTTGAACTTGAGTTTGATTCTGAGGCGCTAAGAGCTATTGCTAAGAAAGCTATTGAGCAGGAAACAGGAGCAAGAGGCTTAAGAGCGATAGTTGAAGGTTTTATGAAGGATATAATGTATGAAATTCCTTCTGATATTACAATAGAAAAGTGTATAATAACAGAGAATACTGTTATTAAGGGTGAAAAGCCTGAATATATCCGTAATGCCGAAAGGTCCGGAAGCAGGGTAAGAAAAACCAGAAAGGCAGCTGTACCTAAAGCAAATATGAATGCAGGCTGATGTTAATTAATATAATTAATGTTTAAAGACGAGTAGAATATTCTTCTCGTCTTTTTTTATAAAAGCAGGAACGGAAAAGCAGTGTTAATAGTATTGCCGTATAATATATGTGTTGAAACTTAGGGTTATGTTGTAAACTTTTAGGATTTGTATTGTTTAATGCAGTAAATTATATTATAATATAATTTCTGAATAAGAAATGGAGGTGAAATGTTTTGAAAAATAATTTTTTAGGGCTGTTACTTAAAAATATATTTGTATTTTTGGGGGCGCTTGTTTCAGCATTATTACTTACTAAGGTTACAATTAACGGACTTGATATTATTTCTAAATCAATTGATAATTTGCTGTCAGGAAATAAAATTATATTCGTTGAATTTATTATTCCGTTAGTTATTTATACAATAATTGCCGTGATATGTGCTTTTGTTAAGGTATATTTTAGCAGGCTGTATGCTGTAAAAATTATGAGAGATTTGAGAAACTTAGTAGTTAAAAAGCTTATCAGTCTGGAATATTCTTATTATGATGACAATGGTTCAGGAAAACTGTCAACAGGACTCTTAAATGATGTTAATATAATACAGCACTTTTTGTCCGAAATGCTGCCTGAAATATTTATTACAATAATAAATGTTATGATAATGCTGATTTATATTTTTAACATTAATAAATGGCTTCTTGCCGCAATAGCTTTAAGCTATCCCTTTGTATTTTTGGCGGTGAAAATAATAAGCAGACGTGTATTGGAGCTTGCCAAGAAGAGACGTCATTATATTGATATAGAAAGTTCTGAAGTTTATGATATATTTGGCGGTATGGACATTGTAAAAAGTTACAATCTTTATGATATTATGCTTGACAGAATAAAGAAAGCTATGCTTAATATATTTGGTGTAGAGGTTAAAAGAGCTAAGATTACATCTGTTATGGAAGCGGCCAGAATGCTTTTGAAATGGATTCCCTCCATAATTTGTCTGTCCTTTGGCGCTGTATTGGTAATAAGAAATGATATTACCACAGGTCAGCTTATGGCATTTGTGCTTGTAACGGAGAGAGCATTTGAGCAGTTTAGCTCCTTGCCTTACTACATAAATGAGGCTGTTGATTCCTTAGTTTCAATTGAAAGGATTGAAGAGCTTCTTAGAGCTCCTGATGAGAAAGCCGGAGGAATTAAAGAATTAAATACAGGGGAAAATGCTGTTGAGCTTAACGATATTGTATTTAAATATGGAGATAATACTTTGTTTAACGGACTGAGTTTGAAAATAAAAAGGGGAGAAAAAGTCGGAATAGTCGGAAGTTCGGGAAGCGGTAAAAGTACTTTGTTTAAGCTTCTATGCGGTTTATATACTCCATTAAGCGGCAGTTATAAGCTGTTTGATACGGATTTTCATAAAATTGATATTAAATATGCCAGAGAAAAAATAGCTTTGATATCTCAGGACGTGTTTTTGTTTCCTGCTTCTATAAGAGAAAATGTTTCCTATGGAAATGATAATGCTGAGTTTGAAGAAATAGAAAAAGCCTGCAAGCTTGCCAATATTCATGACTTTATTATAAATCTTCCTAAAGGTTATGAAACAGAGGCAGGTGAGAGAGGTGTAAAGCTGTCAGGCGGTGAAAGGCAAAGATTGTCTCTTGCAAGAGCTTATTTAAAGAATGCGGAACTTTTACTTATGGATGAACCAACATCAGCCCTTGATACAAACAATGAAAAGCTGATGAATGAAGTACTTAAAAATATGTCCCAAAACACAACGGTAGTTATTATTGCACACAGATTAAGTACTGTTGTTAATTGTGATAATATTTTTGTAATTGAAAACGGTTCAGTTTGTGAGGAGGGAACTCATAATGTATTAATCAATAAAAAGGGCAGATACTGTGAGTTGTATAATTCTACAGAGGGAGGGAATGTAAAATGAAACTTATCAGGCTATTAAAACTTATGGGTAAGGCTGTTGTTCCCTACCTTTTTGGCATAGTGTTTATGACTGTTTCTGCAAGAATGTTTAGTGTGATAAAATCCTTTCTGGTAAAGGATGTATTTGATATGATTACATACAGAAACATAACACTGGGAAATATAATTGTTAAAAATATGATATTTGGAAGTATTTGTCTAATAATTTATATATTTACTTCCTATATGTATAAGGTAGAGTCTAAAAGAGGTCATATGAACTTAAGGGAGAATGTATTTAAAAAAATACTCAAGCTGCCTATGAGTTATTTTGAAAATAATCACAGCGGTGATTTAATGTCAAGATATTTTTATGATACAAGTCAGGCAACAGATGTTTATACAGCTAAATTAAGGAGATTTTCTGCTCCTCTTATATCCCTTATTGTTTATATAATACCAATGCTTTGGCTGAATGTTCCTCTTACATTTTGCCTTATAGCTGCAAATGCAGTATCAATGCTTTTTAATATATATTTTACAAGAGAAACTAAGAAAGTAAGAAGCGAATTGTCTGAAAAAAACAGCAAAATGACAGAGCAGCTAAACAATATATTATCAGGTATTAGTATAATAAAAATTTTTGGTATAGGAAATAAAATATGCGACAAATATGTAAGTATTAACAGGGAATTCAGTAATATTGATAAAAGAAATTGTAAAATAAGCGGTGAACTTGAGTCTGTAAATACATTTTTTGATTTTTTATGTTCTGTTGTGTTTCTATGTGTAGGAGTTTTATTTACGGCAAAGGGTATTGCCGGTATTAGTGCTTTGGCTGCCATATATACAATGTACAGTGATTTCAGTACTCAATTTTTACTTGTGTGCAAATATTTCCCTGATCTTATGGGTTGTCTTGTAAGTGCCGGGAGAATATTTGAACTTTTAGAGGAAGATGAGGAACAAGAACCGCCGAGAGCAGAAAAAACAGACACAAATGCAATGATTGAGTTTAAAAATATCAGTTTCAGCTATGATGATAGAATAATACTTGATAACTTTAATTTGGCAATAAATAAAGGAGAAGTAACGGCTATAGCTGGACCATCAGGAAAGGGCAAATCAACTATATGCAAGCTTTTGCTTGGCTTCTGCTTGCCTCAGAAAGGTAAAATTTATATAGAAGGAAAAAGTGTACATGATATTGGACTCAAAATGATAAGAGATATCGTCGCATATGTACCACAAGAACCTTATATATTTAATGTTTCAATAGAAGAAAATATTGGTTATGGTGCTAAAAACTCATCAAAGCAGGAAATTATAAAAGCGGCAAAGGCTGCTAATGCCCATGAGTTTATTATGTCTAAACCACAGGGGTATGATACTTTAGCAGGAGAAAGGGGAAATAAGCTTTCGGGTGGCGAAAAACAGAGAATAGCCATAGCAAGAGCAATACTTAAAAATTCACCTATACTTCTGCTCGATGAAGCTACTTCGGCACTTGATACAGATAATGAAAAAGTAATTCAGGAAAGCATAAAGACCATGATGAATGGTAAAACCACACTTATGATTGCACATAGACCTGCTGCAATTAAGTCTGCTGACAGAGTAATAAGAATTTAACTCTCTCAATAGTGCTTATAATTTTTAAGCAAGATTGGAAAAGACAGTATTATAAACAGGTATTATAATAAAATAGTCAATTAATGAAGTGAGGTGTTTTTATGGAGGATAATAAGATAATTGAGGACAGTATAGCTTATATTGAGGCTAATATTCATAATCAGTTAATGTTAAAGGATATAGCGGATTATGCGGGATATTCCGAGTACCACTTTTCAAGAATGTTTAAAAGATATATGGGTATTTCAATAATGAGGTTTGTTAGAAGACGCAGGCTTGTAAAAGCTGCAGAGGATATATTAAATGGTGATAGGATTATAGATGTTGCTATGAAATACGGATACCAATCTCACAGCGGTTTTACAAAGGCTTTTAAAAGTGAATTTGGATTTTCTCCAGTATTTATACGGGTAAAGGTTTTCATGAGAGGAGGTAGTGTTATGAATTATATACATAGGAATCAATATAGTGCCTGTGCTTAATAAGCGGATATTATTGAAGGGTTAAGATTTATTTTAGTTTTGGTACAATATATTTGGAATTTCGGAAAATAGGATATAAAAACTAAAGCTCCCAAATTTGGGAGCCTTAGTTTTTATATGTAGTTAATTAAATTAATACATTAGCAATTTCCTTTGGTAAATCTGTAGGAAGAGTATTTGCCGCAGCAATAAAATCTATACCATACTTATCACCAATAGCCTTAAGTTTTGCTACTAATTTAATAATATCTTCACTGTCAAGTTTTTCAACAATTTTAAAAATACCGTCTATAAATATCTTTTCAATGTCGCTGTTCTGAGAAAGAATACCATAAATAAAACCTATTAACTCTCTATAGTTAGCTAATGGAAATTCAGCAACCTCTACAAATCTAACTGAGTGATCTAAATCGTAAATATGTCTGCTATCATCATCAATATATACAACACAACCATTGCCTGTCTTTGCTGCGTTATTAGCCATTTCTAATAACTTCTTTGTCTTACCTTCACCTTTTTCACCTGCTAAAATCTGTACCATAGTGATTTCCTCCTTAAAATGAAATTGAAGAATTGTTCTTCATTCTATTATTCCCATATCAGTTATAAATAGAATTTGAAATATGGTAATAATAAACAATGACATAATTCATTGTAAGTTTATATAATATATATTCAACAAATATTCTAATTTTCCTTTTATTTTTTGAAAAAAATTAATAAATTTATATAAAATATTTTTTGTTAAAATATCTTAAAATTATTGTTGTTGTCAATTTATTACTTGACAAATATTTGTTTTATAGGTTAATATTATAAGGATGTAGAAAGGATAGGAGTCTTATGAAAAAGGGTACAACAAAAAATGAATACACAAATGAGAGCATAAGTTCACTTAAGGGTGCTGACAGAGTAAGATTGCGTCCAAGTGTAATATTTGGCTCAGATGGTCTTGAAGGCTGTGAGCATTCAGTCTTTGAAATTCTTTCTAATGCTATTGATGAAGCAAGAGAGGGCTTTGGAAATAAGATTGAAATTATTTTGGGTATAGATAATGATATAACCGTTTGTGACCATGGAAGAGGTATACCTGTTGATTATAACTCAAATGAGGAGAGATATAATTGGGAACTGCTTTTCTGTGAAATGTATGCAGGCGGTAAATATAATAATAACAGCGGTGATAACTATGAATTCAGTCTTGGTTTAAATGGTCTTGGCTTGTGTGCAACTCAGTACAGTTCCGAATTTATGGAGGTAACTATTTTCAGAGACGGGTACAGATACGAGCTTAACTTTCAAAAAGGCGAAAATGTAGGCGGACTGAAAAAGGAAGAAACAAATATTAAGAAAACCGGTTCTGCAATACATTGGAAACCTGACAGGGAAGTATTTACTGATATTAATATTCCTGTGGATTATTTTAAGGATATTTTAAAGAAACAGTGTATTGTAAATGCCGGACTTACATTTGAATTAATTGATGACAGAACTAAGGAAAAGTTTGTTTATTGTTATCCTGAAGGAATAAAAGATTATATTGCTGAGCTGTCAGGTGAAAAGGGATTTACTGAAATTCAGTATTATACAGGTGAAGGCAAGGGTAAGGACAGAGAAGACAAAGAGGAATATAAACTGAAGTTTGAGCTTGCCTTTTGTTTTAATAATGAAGTAAATGCCCTTGAATACTATCACAACTCCAGTTATCTTGAATATGGAGGCTCTCCTGATAAAGCGGTAAAGTCTGCCTTTGTATATGCTATTGATAATTATTTAAAAAATAATAATCTTTATAATAAAAATGAGAAGAAAATAGTATTTTCTGATGTTGAGGACAGTCTTGTCATTATTATAAACAGCTTTTCAACTGTTACAAGCTATGAAAATCAGACCAAAAAATCCATAACAAATAAGTTTATACAGGAGTTTTTGACTGATTATTTAAAGAAACAGCTCGAATTTTATTTTATTGAAAATAAGGCTGATGCAGATAAAATTGCAAAGCAAATTCTTGTAAACAAAAGAAGCAGGGAAACTGCCGAAAAAACAAGAGTAAATATTAAAAAGAAGCTTACAGGGACAATTGATATGAACAACAGAGTTGAAAAATTTGTCAATTGCCGTTCTAAAGATGTCAGTAAGCGTGAGCTCTATATAGTTGAGGGTGATTCTGCCCTGGGTTCAGTTATGCTGGGAAGAGATGCGGAATTTCAGGGTATTATGCCCATAAGGGGTAAAATTCTTAATTGCTTAAAGGCCAATTATGACAGAATTTTCAAGTCTGATATTATAACAGACCTTTTAAAGGTTATCGGCTGTGGTGTTGAAATAAAGGCTAAGCACAATACAAGTAAGGATTTAAACAGCTTTGATATAAAAAATTTAAGATGGGATAAGATTATTATATGTACGGATGCCGATGTGGATGGTTTTCAGATAAGAACTCTTGTGCTTACAATGATATACAGGCTTGTTCCAACACTTATTGATGAACACAAGGTATTTATTGCCGAATCACCTTTATATGAAATAACTGCAGGAAGCGGTAAAAATGAAAAAACTTATTTTGCCTATACCGAAAAGGAAAAGGCTGAAATTACTGCTAAAATTAAAGGTAATTACAAAATTCAGCGTTCAAAGGGTCTTGGTGAAAATGAGCCTGAAATGATGTGGCAGACTACCATGAATCCGGAAACGAGAAGATTAATAATGGTCATGCCTGAGGATGCAAAAATGACTTCTGATGTTTTCGATTTGCTTCTTGGAGATAATTTACAGGGAAGAAAAGAACACATTGAAACAGAGGGTTATAAATACATTGATTTAACGGAATTGAGCTAAGGAGGAAAGTATAATGGCTAAAAGTAAATATACGGAGCAGCATATTACAGATACCCTTGAGCTTAATTATATGCCTTATGCAATGAGTGTAATTGTTTCAAGAGCAATACCGGAGATTGATGGTTTTAAGCCTGCTCACCGAAAACTGCTTTATACTATGTATAAAATGGGTTTATTGAACGGTCAAAGAACTAAATCAACTAATGTTGTAGGTCAGACAATGAAGCTTAACCCTCACGGAGATCAGACCATATATGAAACTATGGTAAGACTTACAAGAGGAAATGATGCTCTTTTGCATCCTTTTATAGATAGTAAGGGTAACTTCGGTAAAGTGTTTTCAAGTGCTATGGCCTATGCTGCTTCAAGGTATACTGAGGTTAAACTAGACAGTGTATGCAGTGAAATTTTTAAGGATATTGATAAAAATACTGTAGATTTTGTAGATAATTATGACGGTACTTTAAAGGAGCCTGTATTGTTTCCGACAACATTTCCAAATGTATTGGTAACGCCTAACAAGGGTATAGCTGTTGGTATGGCAAGCACAATTTGCAGTTTTAATCTGAGAGAGGTTTGCGAAGCTGCCATACAGTATATTAAAAATTCTGATATAGACCTGAGAGAATATTTAAAGGGTCCTGATTTTACTACAGGCGGCGAGCTTATATACAATGCCGGAGATATGGCTAAAATATATGAAACGGGTAAAGGCAGTTTTAAGATAAGGGCTAAATATAATTATGACAAAAAGAATGGAATAATAGAAATATATGAAATACCATATACAACCAGTATTGAGGCTATTATTGACAAAATTATTGACCTTGTTAAACAAAACAAAATAAAGGAAATAAATGATGTCAGAAATGAAACGGATTTAAATGGTCTGAAAATAGCTATTGATATTAAGAGAAGTGCCGATCCAGAAAAACTTATGACTAAGCTTTATCAAATGACACCTCTTACAGACAGCTTCAGCTGTAATTTTAATATTCTTGTCAATGGCTCTCCGAAAACTATGGGAATAAAGGAAATTCTCAATGAATGGATAGATTTCAGAATGTCCTGTATTAAGCGGCAAACTGCTTATGACCTTGAAAAAAAGGGGGAAAGACTTCATCTGTTGGAGGGCCTTGAGAAAATATTGCTGGATATTGACAAGGCTATTAAAATAATAAGAGAAACAGAAGAAGACAGTCTGGTTATACCTAATCTTATGGAAGGTTTTGGAATTGATCGGGTACAGGCTGAGTTTGTGGCAGAAATTAAGCTTAGAAATCTTAATAAAGAGTATATTTTAAGACAAACTAGGGCTATAGAGGACTTAAAAAAGGAAATTGCAGAACTTGATGATATTTTACATCATGAAAGTAAGGTTCTGAAAATAATTATTGCTGACTTAAAGAGAGTTTCTAAAAAATATGGCAGGGACAGAAAAACAGACATTATATATGAGCATGAAATTAAGCAGGTAGATGTTGATGACTTTATTGAAGATTATGCCGTAACGTTATTCCTGACAAAAGAGAACTATTTGAAAAAAATTACTCAGGTTTCTCTTCAGGCATCAATGAGGGTTTCTGCCGAACATAAGCTTAAGGAAAATGATGAAATTATACAGACTATAGAAACAAATAATAAGTCTGAGCTTCTTATGTTCTCAAGCAGGCAAAATGTCTATAAGATTAAATGCCATGATTTACCTGAATGTAAAACCAGTAATATAGGTGAATATTTAAATAACCTTTTATCCATGGATAATGATGAAAGAATTGTTTATATAACAATAAGCAATGACTATAAGGGGTATATGCTTTTTGCTTTTGAAAACGGCAAGATTGCAAAAGTTGATATGTCAAGCTATGCAACAAAGACAATGAGGAAGAAATTAATAAATGCATATAGTGATAAATTTCCTCTTGTTGCAGCCTTATATATTGAAGGGGATACAGATATTGTATTAGTTAGAGATACGGATAAGGCCATGCTGTTGAATACAGGTCTGATTCCTGAAAAGCAAACAAAGTCAACAGGCGGTGTAAGTGTATACACATTGAAGAAAAACAGTAAGCTGACCGGAATGATGAATAAGGACGAATTTGTTTCTGCTGATATTGAATACTATCGTTCAAACAAAATACCTGCAACAGGTCATTTTATAAATGACGGAGATAAAGAGTCCAATAATTTTCCTAAGCAGCTGGACTTATTTAATTAAGTAATGAGCATTCCGAAAGGAGTGCTCAAATTTTTTATATTTTTTAAAAAATTTTTAACAAGAGCTAAGTAAGAAATAGAGGTTTATGGTTGACAAATTTCGTTAAATATGTTATGATTAAACCACAAAAGGGAATAACTTAACAGTTGTTGCCCCACAATGTTGGTTAAAAAGATAACCGCCTAAGTTTGTGAGACAGGGCGGTTATTTTTTTATTGCTATAATGAGAATTATAACTAACAATAATAAATATGTATATTCATAATATCCCATAACAACCACCTCCTTTCAGAGGTGGAGCAACAACTGCATTGTAAAACACACTGTATTTTACAATGTCATTCTCTCTTGCTTAAAAAAATATTACACTATATTTGTCGAATTTTGTAAATATGTTTTGCAGCTGAATTTTAAATTTAATTGACTATGCAAATAACAGCATAGGGGACTGTCCCCTATGCTGTTATTTTATATTATCAAATAAATTAACCATTTCAATAGCAGAAACGGCAGCATCAAAGCCCTTATTGCCTGCCTTTGTACCTGCTCTTTCTATTGCCTGTTCAATGTTTTCGGTTGTTACTATACCGAAAATGACAGGTACACCTGTATTTAAGCCGACATTTGCAATACCTTTTGATACCTCATTGCAAACATAGTCATAATGGCTTGTTGCACCTCTTATAACAGTACCTACACATACAACGGCATCATACTCACCGCTTTTGGCAAGTTTTTGTGCGGCAAGGGGAATTTCAAATGCACCCGGTACCCATACGAGTGAAATGTCGTCACTATTTACTCCGTGTCTTAAAAACGCATCTTCTGCACCGCTTACAAGTTTATTTACTATAAATTCATTAAATCTTGATGCAACGATTGCAAATTTTTTGCCGTTAGCTACTAAATTACCTTCAATTTTTCTCATTTTAATTACCTCCGTATATTATAAATTTAATAAATGACCCATTTTTTCCTGCTTTGTGTGCATATAGAAATCAGCACTGTGGCTATGGCTTACAATTAAGGGAACTCTTTCGGTTATTTCAATACCGCATTCCGTAAGTTTGTGTATTTTATCTGGATTGTTAGTCATAAGTTTTATTTTGCTTACTCCCAAATCACTTAAAATTTCTGCTGCTTTATCATATTTTCTCATATCATCGGGAAAGCCTAATGCTATATTTGCTTCAACAGTGTCCATTCCCTGTCTTTGAAGTTCATAGGCTTTAAGTTTGTTAATTAAGCCTATTCCTCTGCCTTCCTGACGCATATATAAAAGGACTCCGCTGCCGTTTTCGGCTATTCTTTTCATTGCTTCATCATATTGCTGACCGCAGTCGCATTTTGCTGAGCCTAAGGCGTCTCCCGTTAAACATTCGGAGTGAACTCTGCAAAGTACTGCATCACCACTTGAAATGTCACCCATATAAAGAGCCAAATGTTCTTTGCCATTTTCGTCGGTGTAACCGTTAATATTAAATTCACCGTATTTTGTCATAATTTTAGTTGAAATTTCTTTTTTTAAGCTCTGACTATGTGATTTGATATATTTAATTAAATCGGCTATTGATATAAATGTTAAACTATGCTTTTTGCTAAATTCAATTAAATCGGGAAGTCTTGCCATGGTACCGTCATCTTTCATAATTTCACAGCAAATTCCCGCAGGTTTAAGTCCTGCCAATTTCATAAGGTCAACTGTAGCTTCTGTATGTCCCTTTCTTTCAAGCACACCATTTGGTTTTGCAAGAAGGGGGAACATATGTCCCGGTCGTCTGAAATCTTCAGGCTTTGCATTGTCTTCAGTAAATTTTCTGACCGTGTAAGCTCTTTCTTCTGCTGAAATACCTGTTGTGGTATCTATGTGGTCTATTGATACAGTAAAGGCTGTACAGTGATTATCAGTGTTGTCAGCTACCATTTGAGGTAAATTAAGCTTTTTCATATAGCTTTCATCAGCAGGAAGGCAAATAAGTCCTTTTGCATATGTTGCTATAAAATTCATTGTTTCAGTTGTAGCTTTTTCGGCTGCCATTATAAGGTCGCCTTCATTTTCTCTGTCCTCATCATCAATGACCATTACTATTTTGCCGTTTTTAATATCTTCAACAGCTTCTTCTATTGTGTTAAATTTAAACATTAAAATTACCTCCTTAAAAACCGTTTTCTCTTAAAAAATCCAATGTGATTTTACTTTCATTATTCGGGTGCATAAATTTTTCAATATATTTACCGATAATGTCATTTTCTATGTTTATTGTTGAACCTATTGGTTTTGAAAGTAATGTTGTTTCACTTTGGGTATGAGGTATAATTGATACCTTAAAGCACTTACTGTCAATATATGCAACAGTAAGACTTACACCGTCAAGAGCAACGGAGCCTTTTAAAACAATATAATTTAAAATATCATTTTCTGCTGTAATTGTAAGCCATTTTGCTATGCCGTCACTTGATATTTCAGTAAGTGTACCTGTACCGTCAATGTGTCCGCTTACAATATGACCGCCAAAGCGTCCATTTGCCGCCATTGCACGTTCTATATTGACAGTACTGCCTGTTTTAAGGCTGCCTAAATTGGTTTTGCTGTAGGTTTCATTCATTACATCAAGGGTAATACTGCTGTTGTCATAGCGTGTTACTGTGAGGCAAACACCGTTTACGGCAATACTGTCGCCAATATGAATATCTTCAAGAATTTTTGATACACCTATTACAAGAGGATTTTTTGCATTTATAACCCTGCCTGTTTCTTCGATAATGCCTGTAAACATTTAATCACCTCACATCTCCGTAAATCAATATATCATTTTCAATATTTTTTACTTCTATATTGTGCAGTTTTATTGCGTCATCCATAAAGGCTATTCCTTTACCCTCGACAGGGGTTTTGGATTGGTCGCCTCCTATAATTTTAGGGGCAATAAAGAACAATGCCTTGTCAACTAAATTATTTTGGAGCATTGAAAAATTAAGTGTACCTCCGCCTTCTAGGAGAATACTGTCAATTTTCATTTCTCCAAGCTTAGTCATAAGGTATTTAAGGTCAACTCTGTTATTAATAGACGGTGTTTCAATTATTTCTGCACCCATTGATTGCAGTTCTGATTTTTTACAGATGTCGCAGCCTTTTGCCGCGGCAATAATACATCTGTCCTTATTTTTTAGCTTTAATACTTTGGCATCCAAGGGAATTTGCAGCTTTGAATCTACAATTATTCTTATTGGATTTATTCCGTTTTCAATACGGCAGGTTAGCTTTGGATTGTCTGTTATAACCGTATTTATGCCTACCATAATTGCTTTTAGCTTATGTCTTAGCTCCTGAACCATATATCGTGATTTTTCATTTGTTACCCATTTTGAATCACCTGTATAGGCTGAAATTTTACCGTCAAGAGTCATAGCCGACTTCATAACCACATAGGGAATACCTGTTTCAATGTATTTGAAAAATATGGGATTTATTGCTTTGCATTCCTTTTCCATAATGCCTACTTCAACTTCTACACCGCCGTTTTTTAGTATTTCAACACCTTTTCCCGCAACCTTTGGATTAGTGTCAAGGGAGCCAATATAAACCTTTTTTATTTTGTGCTCAACTATGGCTTTGGCACATGGGGGAGTGTTGCCGTAGTGACTGCAGGGCTCTAATGTAACATACATTTCCGCACCTTCAACGTCTTCCGAAGCATTTAAAAAGGCATTGACTTCTGCGTGATTTGAACCGTATTTTTCGTGAAAACCTTCGCCGATAATTCTGCCGTCCTTAACAATGACAGCCCCTACCATTGGATTTGGTGAAACAAAGCCTGCTCCTTTTTTTGCCAGCTCAATAGCTCTTTCCATATAATTCATAGTTTACATCCCCTTAAAAAATAAAAGTCCCTGTATCTTACAGGGACTAAAAACAGATTAAATAAAAAATCCTGAGTTTAAAATAAACTCAGGGAATACATCATATTAAAATCTTCTCACATCCAGACTTTACTGTCGGCTTAGGAGTTACACCTAATCATGCCATAAGGCTCGCGGGCTTTACCGCCGGTATTGAATTTCACAAATCCCTGAAGATAATTATTTACTTAATTAAAGTATAGCACTATATTTTAATTTGTCAATACTAAATTCTTAATTAATTTATAGCTGTTAAGTTTTATGTCAATATGATATTCAATATATTTTTCAATAAAGGCTTCAAGTTCTTTTATATATTCAATATCCAAACTAACTGAAAATGCAGTATTTAAGTCAGCATTTAATATATATTCCGTAGCATATAGGCTTGTCCGGCTTAATGAGTAGGGCTTTATTCCCTTAATATCGGGTTTGTAGCCCAATATATCCAAAAATCTTAACTGAAATATTAAGCCTGTCAGCCTTGTATTGTTATTTTTTTTTGAAAGTTTTTGCAGTGACTTTAAAAGCAAAAGCATAGCGTTGTTGTCTGCTACATTGTCTATAACGGCTTTGTCAATAAATTCTGCAAAATATGATGCGTATGTTGCTGCAGATAAATCTGTTCTTATATTATAAAAGCTTTCAATAACATCGGCAGATAAAAGAGCAGGGGTTTTTGTGGAGGTCCTTACAATAAAGTCCCCGTATGTAAATAATGAGGAGGCGGCAAGGAATTTGCTTTTTGTATTCCTTGCACCCTTTGCAAATATTGAAATTTTGCCCTTATCCTTTGCAAATAAAGTTAAAAATTTGTCAGCCTCACCTGAAAAATTTTCACGAATTATTATTCCTCTTATCTTCTCTGAACTCATCTGTTTCTGCTCCCATGCCTTTTTTATAGGCTAAGTAATAGTTAATGTTGCCGCTTTTCTCAAATAAATACCAAAAGAAATCATTCATATTAAGAATTCCTCCTTATGATATTAGGTTGTGTAGTTGTTTTGATTGTATGCTATATAAAAATTGCCATTAAATATTTTTTGAGTCATAACCAAAATTTTTTAACAGAAAATCACTGTCTCTCCAGTCCTTTTTAACCTTAATCCAAATTTGAAGGTTTATTTGACCGCCTAAAAATCTTTGAATATCACGGCGTGCATTTGAGCCGATTTTTTTAAGCATTGAACCCTGTTTGCCTATTATAATACCCTTGTGGCTGTCTCTTTCGCAGTATATTGTTGCGTCAATGTCCATAATATCCTTATCTTTTCTATGCTTCATTGATGTAATTTCAACTGCTATGCCGTGAGGAATTTCGTCCTGCAAAAGATATAATGCCTTTTCTCTTATTATTTCTGAGACAATTTGTTTTTCGGGCTGATCTGTTATCATATCTTCGGGGAAGTATTTTGGACCTTCGGGAAGATATTTTTCAATATTTTCAAGTAAGGTTTCCTGATTTTTACCCTTTAAGGCTGATAAGGGTATAATTTCAGCAAAGTTATATTCCTGACTATAATTTTCTATTACCTTTAAGAGCTGGGGCTTTTCAACTGTATCAATTTTGTTGATTACAAGAAAGACAGGTGTATTGACCTTTTCAAGTCTTTCAAGTATTGCCTTATCACTGTCCTTAATTTTTTCATAAGGCTCAATGAGGTAGAGAACAATGTCAACATCATTTAGTGATGTTTCAGCACTTTTAACCATATAGTCACCAAGCTTTGACTTGGCTTTGTGAATGCCCGGAGTATCTACAAATATTACCTGCATTGTGTCTGTTGTAAGTATAGTTTGTATTTTATTTCTTGTAGTTTGAGGCTTACTTGAAATAATGGAAATTTTTTCGCCTATTAACAAATTCATTAGTGTAGACTTGCCTACATTAGGTCTGCCAATTAATGATACAAAGCCTGAATGAAAATTTTTACTCATATTTTTACCTTTCGTTTACTTCCTTTAATTTATCTCTTATTTGTTTAAAATCTTCCCACGCTGCCGGTTTTTTGCTTTCGTCACGCAAAAGTGCAGAGGGGTGATATGTAGCTATTATGTCAATGCCTTTTTTGTTATACCATTTGCCTCTGTCACGGGTAATTCTGAACTCAGGCTCTATTATTGCCTTTGCTGCAATTCTGCCAAGACAGACAATAATTTGAGGTCTTATTAGCTTAAATTGCTGTCTTAAATATTTTATGCAGGCTGCCTGTTCTTCGGGAAGAGGGTCTCTGTTCTGTGGAGGTCTGCATTTTACAATATTGGCTATATATACCTGACTTCTGTCAAGATTAATTGCACCAAGCATTTTGTCAAGGAGCTTTCCTGCATTTCCGACAAAAGGCTCTCCCTGCATATCCTCGTAATATCCCGGACCTTCGCCGACAAAAAGTATTTTGCTGTGTTTGTTGCCTACACCTATAACTACGTTATGCCTTGTCTGGCATAGTCCGCAGTCAGTACAGTTGTTACATAAATAATTGAGCTCGTCCCAAGTCATAAAATCACCTTTACTTTAGCTTGAAGGCATAAGGTAAAAGCTCTGTTACCTTGTATACCTTAATTTCATTTTCATTACCCAATATAATTTCACCCTCAGGCATAAATTCGCTGATAACCTGTCGGCAAATACCGCAGGGCATGGTAAAATCATTGGTATCTGACGCTATTGCAATTTTTACTATATTTTTTTTAGCCTCTGATACGGCTTTAAAAATAGCAACTCTTTCAGCACATACAGCTGCACCATAGGAAGCATTTTCAATATTGTTGCCTAAAAATACCATACCATCACTTGTCAGGACGGCAGCACCTACTTTAAA
Source organism: Clostridia bacterium (assembly GCA_030524425.1). GTDB lineage: Bacteria > Bacillota > Clostridia > Lachnospirales > CAG-274 > Gallispira. The sequence continues at coordinate 97,695 of JAUNGN010000003.1, forward strand.
ATTGGAATAGGGGGCATAGGCATATTCCTTTGCCTTAACTGCCATTTCATATAACTGTCTGTTTTCGTCCATATTTTATCTCCTTAAATTCAGGTTGTTTAGGATTTCCTCCTGTTTTTTAAACATAACCTTTTCTTCTTCTTCAATCATATGATCATAGCCAAGTAAATGAAGCATACTGTGTGCTGTTAAAAAGCCTATTTCTCTCTCTATTGAGTGACCGTATTCCTTAGCCTGTTCAATGGCCCTTTCTATGCTGATAATAATATCGCCTAAATATATTTTTGAACCGTCTTCGGGAAGGCTTTCCTTTTCAAAATCTATAAGAGGGAAGGAGAGAACGTCAGTTGGTCTGTCAATTCCTCTGTGTTTCAGATTAATGGAGTGAATTTCTGCATTGTCAACTATTGTTACACTTACTTCGCAGTTATCCGAAACATTTTCATACCTGAGGCTTTCCCTGATTACATCATTTATAAGCTTTTCATTTACATCTGTATCTGTATTGTTTTCAAATAAAACGTTCATTATTTAACCTCTTTTTTGCTTTTCTTTTCAAATGCTTCATAGGCTGATATTATCTTTTGAACAAGAGGATGACGTACAACGTCCTTGTTGGTAAGGTTACATATTCTTATGCCTTCGATGTTTTCAAGTATTTTAACAGCCTCTATAAGTCCTGATTTTTTGCCGCGGGGCAAGTCAATCTGTGTAATATCTCCCGTAATAACTGCCTTTGAGCTGTAGCCAAGTCTTGTTAAAAACATTTTCATCTGCTCGGGAGTTGTATTTTGAGCCTCATCAAGTACTATAAATGAATTATCAAGTGTTCTTCCTCTCATATAGGCAAGGGGAGCAACTTCAATAGCGCCTTTTTCCATATTTTTAAGGAAAGTGTCGGCACCCATTATTTCGTATAAGGCATCATACAAGGGTCTTAAATAGGGGTCAACCTTATCCTGTAAGTCACCGGGTAAAAAGCCTAAATTTTCTCCTGCTTCTATGGCAGGTCTTGTTAATATAATTCTGTTAACATCACCGTTTTTAAATGCTGTAATAGCCATTGCCATTGCAAGATAGGTTTTACCTGTACCGGCAGGACCTACGCCGAAAACAACGGTATTGTTCCTTATTGAGTCGATATAGTACTTTTGACCCAATGTTTTTGGCTTTAAGGCTCTGCCGTTTATTGTCATACAAATTATATCGTCTTTCAGCTTATCAACCTCATCGGTGTTATTTTCATTTACCTCGGTAATTATATAGTTAATGCGCTGAGTATCAATGGATTCTCCTGATTCAATAAGCTTGATTAATGAATTAATTACATTAACGGCTTTTTCAATATCCTTGCTTTCGCCAATAATATCAATATCGTCACCTCTGTTTATAATAGTGACATTATACTCTGTTTCAATTTTTTTTATATTTGAATCAAAGCTTCCAAATAGGGCTGATATAATATTAGCTGATATTTGAATTTTCTTCTGTTCCATTTAACGGGTTTCCTCCTAAATCTTCATAAGGCATTTCTGTGCCTATATTTTCTTCAGATGTAATTTCTGCACTTACCTGAAGGCTGTCAGTGCTTTCATTGAGTTTTGTATTAACAGAAATTATATCTGAGTCAATACTGTAATTTTGTATAATGTGTTCAATTATTTCTTTATCAGCAAGTTTTTTTGCTGTTTCCAAATCTCTTTTAACAGATTTTAAAATATATTCCTTATTGATTTCCTTACATATTAAAATTGGGAGAGGGCAGTCCTCGCCGAGCTTTAGTTGTATTATTTCCTCTGTTTTGTCGTTTTGTGTAAAGGGAGTTACATTATTGATTGTAATAGCCTTATTAAAAAATTTAATGGTATATTGTGTTTTGGCTTTGTTTGTATATTGCTTTTCTTTTGCATTGTAAGGAATTGTAAAAGAATAGGTTCTTTTTACTATTCCCCGTATATTGCCCTTAGCCGAAACAATATCTGTTACGGGATTTTCTTCAATTCCGCTGGGTTGCAGACGGGCAGAAATAAGGACATCTCCTTTTTTTACTATGTCATTCTTTTTTACCTGCGGAGTCCCTTTATTTGTAATTATTGAAGCAATTTGGCAGTCGACTGCCGCAACAATATTATAAGGTTCATTTGTAATAGCGGTGATGGTGTTAAGCTTATCCTCAGAAAGTTTAATATGTACAGATGCCCCTTTTAAGCTAATGTTTATCCATGAAATATTTTTATATTTCAGTTTTAAGTTTTCAGCCACCTTTTTACAGTCAAGAGTGTTTTTGTTGCAACCGACATATAATCCATCATCACTGCAGCTTGTCAATATAGAATGCTTATCCAACTGTGAATTGCCCGAAATATCTATTATCCATATCCTTTGTGTAAGAATATATACTAATAATATTGATAACATAAGTCCTATGAAATATAATAAATTGAATCTAAAAAATAGCAATAAGCGGAAAATACCGTTTTTATTTACTATTTTAGTCCTGCATTTATATTTCCTTGTAAGCTTTGTAAAGGACTTAAAGTGCTTTGGCGAAATAGTTATTTTTGCGGTATTACCGTTTTTTTCTATACTATAAATAGAGATTTCAGACTGAACAGCTTTATTAATCAGCTTTTCTATATTATACCCTTTAATTGAGATTATAACATAACCTTGAATAAATTTCCATAGTTTGCTTATATAAATCACTCCAAAATTTTGTCAAATTTGAAAGAATTAAAAATTCCTGTTAAAAATATATGTTCTTTATCAATTTCGTGTATAGCAATTTTTTCTCCTTCTATAACAAGTAATCCTGTTGTGAGTTTAACTGTGACATTTTCGGGTGTTAATATTTTAACTCCTTTGTGATTTTCAATGTATATCATTTTATTTCCGGTGACTTCTATTTTAGGTGTGGAGGATATTATTTCTATAGGAAATTGAGTTTTGTTTGAAATTTTTTCTGCAATTTTTTTCATATTATCCACACACCTATCCTTTATAAATTTATATGTATTTAATTTATAAATATGTTATTTATTATGTTGTAATTTTTATAGTTTTGATTTATAATCAAACTATAATGGATAATAAATTTTTGGAGGAACTGATATGTCAAATTTTTACTATAATGAAGAAAGTGAATTGGAAGTTTTGGTGCCGGGTAAAAACTACAGAAAGGTTTTGGCACATGATGGTAATATGATGATAGTTGAAGTTTATTTTGAAAATTATTTTGACGCTCCTGAACACAGTCATATTCATGAGCAGGCAACATATTGTGCTGAAGGCGAATTTGAATTTAGAATTGGCGGTGAGGTTAAGACAATTAAAGCGGGAGATACGGTTTATATGCCGCCAAATGTATTACACAGCTGCAAGGTTATTACACCTAAGGGTAAACTTGTAGATATATTTACACCACAAAGGGAAGATTTTCTTAAATAATGAGGACAACTTTTAGTAAAACATTTACTTATTATATTGTTATACTGTTAATATCCTCTTTTTTGTTGAGCTTAGGATTTACGGAAATATTCAGAGGATATTTTTATGATGACCAGAAAAGTGATTTATTAAATCAGGCTATTAAAATATCTGATATATATACACAAGGCTATAGTGAAAATCAGTTTAATGATGAGTATTTTTCAAATGAAATTAAAATACTTGATAAATATATGGATTACAGCTTTTTTATAACAGATGTAAATTTAAATGTTATAGCAGAATCAAAGGATATATTAAATTTACCTGTTGGGACTGCAATTAACAGCTTTTACGGTTATAAGGATGTTATGGAAGGAAACATTGAATGGATTCAGGGGAATATCAGCGAAATATATTCTCAGAACAGATATATTTTGTGTTACCCTGCTTTACATAATGATGAAGTTGTTGCAATAGTATTTGTCAGTGTTCCTTTAAGTGAATTAATTAATAATATAAATAGGGTATATATGATAATTGTGTTCTTTTTGATTTTGGCTGCCATATTAGGTTTTGTAACGATACGCTGGGCATCAAAAGAGTTTGTAATGCCCTTGAGGGAGTTAAGTACTGTTGCAAGACACATATCAAAGGGTAATTTTGATGAAAGAATAAATATAAAAGAAAACAGAAATGCTGAAATGACAGAACTTTGTAACAGTTTTAATGTTATGGCAGAAAGCCTGGCAAGTCTTGAAAAACGAAGAAGAGAAATAATTTCAAATATTTCTCATGATTTACGCTCTCCTGTCACATCAATAAGGGGTTTTTTACAGGCAATGCTTGACGGAACCATAAGTGAGGACAGATATAAGCATTATATGGAAATTATATATAAAGAAACAGGAAGGCTTAATAAGCTTTTAAACAGCATACTGGATCTCAATAAATTAGATGATTCTGCTAATGCGGTTAATATGAAAAATTTTGATATAAACATTGTGATTAATGAAACAATAAGACTTATGAAGGTCAAGGCTGATGTCAAGAATATTGAGTTGAAATATAACCTTGAGTATGAAAAAATTATTGTAAATGCTGATATAGATAAAATAAGAAGAGTAATGAATAATTTGGTGGATAATGCCATTAAGTTTACGGAAAAAGGAAGTATAATTATAGCTGCAGAAATAAAGAATAATAAGGTTTTTGTGTCAGTTGAGGATACAGGTGTGGGCTTATCTGAAAAAGAACAAAACAGAGTGTTTGAGCGCTTGTATAAAGCTGATTCATCCAGAGGTATGGACAATACGGGGAGCGGACTGGGACTGGCTATAGTAAAGGAATTTATTAAAGCCCATAATCAATCTATAGATGTTGAAAGTATAAAAGGGAAGGGCAGTAAATTTACTTTTACACTGGACTTAGCATAATATAAATAGAATTTTTGCTTTTTTTGCAAGTTTAAGAGGGTGTTGTGTTTTCAACATCCTCTTTATTTTATAATTGAATAAAGTATTGTATGGGTAATAATTGATATTGCAAAAACTATTATAAAATAAGGTTTTCGTATTTTATGGTGAAAAATAAACATAGATAAAAAGCCACCCATACCTCCTCCAATTAAAGAAAGTGTTAAAAGTGTGGCTTCTTTAATTCGCCGTTTATGAAACCTTGCGTTTATTTTGTCTATTCCCATAAAAATAAACAATAATAAATTTATAAGTATGTAATATATAGTTAAATATTGCATTAGTTGATGTTCCTTACTAAATTACGCCAATCAAGGTCGCCTCTGTCTAAAGCGAGCAGTAAGGCTTCTGCTGTTGCTAAATTAGTTGCTAAAGGAATATTATGCATATCGCACAATTTTAGTGCAGAGTTAAAATCTGCTGTACCTATAGTTGCAGGCTTTGAGGGATAGGTAGTATCTCTTAAAAATATTACAAGGTCAATTTCATTATTACTGATTTGTGAAGCAAGCTGCTGTTCACCGCCTAAATCACCTGCTAAATATTTGTGTATAGGCAAGCCGGAAGTATCCTCAATAAGCTGACCTGTTGTACCTGTTGCATATAAATCATGTTTAATAAGAATATGCCTGTAAGCTACACATAAATTTTCCATTAAAGTTTTTTTGCTGTCATTTGCAACCAATGCTATGTTCATTTAATCACCCCTAAAATATAGTTTTCTGTTTTCTTATACCCACATTTAATACTAAACCGATAGCAATCATATTTGCCCACATTGAACTGCCGCCATAGCTCAAAAAGGGGAATGGCATACCTGTATTTGGCAGTAAACCTGTTGCAACACCAATGTTTACAAAGGTTTGAAATGCTAACATACCTGCAACACCGCCTGCTATAAGTGTACCTAAATAATCATCTGAATTTATTGCAATATTTATACATCTGCTTATTATTATAAACATAAATGCTAAAACAGTCAAGCACCCAATGAATCCAAATTCTTCTCCTATAACAGAAAAAATAAAGTCATTATGAGATTCGGGTAAGTAGCTTAACTGATTAATTGTACCTTTAAACAATCCTTTACCTGTTAATTGACCTGAGCCAATTGCCCAAATTGAATTTTTTGTCTGATAAAAATCAGGACTGGAAAAGTCGGAATTAATATAATCCACAATTCTTTTAATCTGATACTCTGTCATAAAAGTACTGAGTATTTTGTGTTCCTGACTTATTGCGTCAAGGTATACAACAATAACTATAGGAATAATTATCATAAGTGCAATTTTAATGTAATTGCCTGCGATATTGCCAATAAACATTTCTGTTATAAATATTGCCAGTAATACAAGACTTGCAGATAATGAAGGCTGTATCTTAATAAGCACCAAAGGTATTGCTGCTGATACTGCGGCAATTAACAGTATATTTATATTATTAATCTTTTCTTTAAATTTGTCAATAAATTTTGCTAAATAAATAATAATAAATATTTTTGCAAATTCTGAGGGCTGAATACCAAAAATCCATCGGCGTACTCCCTGATCATCACTGCCTGTAAATAGAACTAAAATTAACAATATTAAATTAAATATATACATTGGAATATATAACTTAGAAAGTTTTTTATAATCCCAAAATGTAAATAAGAGCATTAAGAATATACCTGTGATTAGCCATAAAATCTGATTTAAAAATTTACCCTGAACACCATTAATGTTTATTTTTGTTGCACTTCCAATTGTAATTATTCCGAATATTGATATTGCAAAAACGCAAAATATTAATAGAAAATCTAAGCTGTAAGCTCTTTTATTCATTTTATTCATCCTGCCTATTTAATTGGTATTTTAATATTAATGTATGAAATACTTTTATTATTTTTAATATCCTGCTCTAATGTCAATTTAGTATTGTATTTATCAATATCTATGTAATTTGATATTACCTTCACAATATCCTGCTTTATCATATCCAATGTTTCGTTAGTGCAGGATACTCTGTCCTTTAAAATTAAATATTTTAATCTGTCTTTTGCTATTGCTCCTGAGGAGTTATTATTATACATATCATCACTCCTTATCTTTATGAAGCCAGCTGAAAATTTTATCAAAAAGAGTAGTTCTTGTTGGAGGCATAAGTTCCATTAAAGGTATATCTTCACCTAATATTCTTTTAACAATATTACGGTATGCCTGTCCGGCTAAAGAGTTTTCATTTGCAACTGCAGGTTCACCCTTGTTAGTTGATATTACTATGCTTTCATCATCGGGGATAATGCCTAAGGTATCAATAGCAAGTATTTCCTCTACGTCTTCTAAGGACATCATTTCATTTCTTGATACCATATCTACTCTTATTCGATTTAAAATAAGTTTAGAGTTTAAAAGCTCGTTAGATTCAAGCATTCCTATTATTCTGTCTGCATCTCTTACTGCAGATATTTCCGGTGTTGTTACAACAATTGCTTTGTCTGCTGCGGCAATTGCATTTTTAAACCCTTGTTCGATACCGGCAGGGCAGTCAATAATTATATAATCAAAGCCTTCTTCTTTAATGCTGTTACAAAGTTTTTGCATTTGTTCGGGTGTAACTGCACTTTTATCTTTTGTTTGGGCGGCAGGCAAGAGATACAGACCATCATATCTTTTATCTCTTACCAATGCCTGTTTTAATCTGCAGGTACCTTCAATAACATGAACAAGATCGTATATTATTCTGTTCTCCAATCCCATTACCACATCTAAATTACGTAAACCTATATCAGCATCTAACATAACTACTTTTTTACCCTCTATGGCAAGGCCTGTACCAATGTTGGCTGAGGTGGTAGTTTTTCCGACACCGCCTTTGCCTGATGTTACAACAATCACTTCACTCATTGTTATCCTCCTAAGTATATGGTTTTATATAATAATGATAGCATAATACAGAGAAATATGATAAAAAATAAATCAAAAAATTAGTACATTATTTTACTTTATTTAACAAGTGTATTATAGCTTCTGTTTTCAATGGTTGTGTCCAGCTGCATATACTCGGATATTACTGCCTTAGCTACTGTTGGAGCAGGAGCTGTTGAACTGTTGTTGCCATAGGGTATAAGTACTGATACAGAAATTTGAGGAACTTCGTAGGGTGCAAAAGCAACAAAAATTGTATGCTCACTTCTTTTGTTCGATTCCTGTGCAGTACCTGATTTTGCTGCAACCTTTATTGGGTAGTCAGCAAAAGAATTTCTTAATGTACCTTTAGGACCTGACGTAACAAGATACATACCCTTGAATATTGCATCAAGTGTGCTTTGCTTAAGTGTTATCTGTTCTTCTATTACATCTTTATATTCGCTTATTACAGCGCCGTCAGCATCCACTATTTTACTCATAAAATGGTTTTTATACCTTGTGCCGCCGTTTGCAAGGGTTGCAATATATTTAGATAAAAGGGCTGAGGTATAATTATTATAGGACTGTCCGATAGCTGTTCTTATTGTATCACCTGCAGTCCATTTTAAATCTGATGATGAAGGATTTTCATATCTTTGTTTTGTTACATACTCTTTATATTCAGGTGATGATATATGTGCAGGATAATCTGTCATTGAGTTATATAATTCATATATTTCAACACCTGTTGGAGTATCCAGTCCAAAGGCTCTCATATAATTATTAAGCTTTGTAATACTTTCGGATCCCATATTATAGGCTGCAGTATAGAAGTAATAATTACAGGAAACTTCTAAAGCTTCCGAAATGTTTACCGCACTGTGAGAACCGCTGCCTGAGCCTATCCAGCAGCGGGCATAGGGCTTTCCGGCGTCTTTGAATGTACCTTTGTCATATATTGTGGAATTGGGTGTGACAATACCTTCTTCAAGCGCTGTAGCTGCGGTAATCATTTTAAACGTAGAGCCGGGAGCTCTGGGCTCCTGATAAGGTCTGTTAACCATAGGAGTAGTAGGATCATTCTGTAATCTTAAATAATATTCATTATTAAAGTTGTTTACAAGCTCATTGTTATCATAAGACGGATAAGACACTGCCGCAAGGACATCACCTGAGTGTACATCATTTACTACAACAGAGCCTGTGCAGGGATCCATTGCTGTCATTTGAGGTGTAATTTCCTGTGACTTCATCTTCATAATAAGAGCTGATGATGAACTTAAAATTCCGGTTTTCAGCTTTGTAATTACATTGTCATTATCTGTTATTGATCCCTGCTCATACATTGCTATTAAAAGCTGAGAACCTGAAATGGCATTGTTTTCAAAGCCTTTTATTAAAATTTCTCTTGCAGAATCAATATTATTTATGGCTGATTTATCTTGTGAAAGTATATAGTTTTTAATGGTACCCTGTGTAGTTCCTTCCTTTGAATTGAGTATGTTTTTTATTCTGATATTATCACTTTCAATCATTGATTTAAAGACATCACTTACACTATAGCTATAATCTCCGCCGGATAATCTGCTGATTTGTGCATCCGTTAATGCGTCTTCTAATGCATCATAAGCTGCTTTTTGTAAATCGGCATCCACAGTAAGATATACATTATTTCCGGAAATAGGATTAACCCCTTCGTTCTCGACTATTGTTATTCTGCGTCCCGAACTGTCAACTTCCACATACTGACTTCCGTTTGTGCCTCTTAAATCTGTCTCATAGGCCTTTTCAATACCGTCCTTACCTATAACATCATTTAAGGAATAATCTCTGTTTGAATTTTTATTAAGCTCTTCGTCTGTTATACTGCCTATATATCCCAAAATATGGGAAAAGTATTTGCCGTAAGGGTATTCTCTGTTGCTTTGGTTGTCAATAAAAGCACAGGGAAAAGAAGACCCTTGTTCTCTTAAAGTTGTTAACGTTTTTTCGGAAATGTTATATGCAATGGGTACAGGAATATATTTTGAATACCTCTTTTCATAGAGAGCACACCTTAATCCTAAAATTTTGCCCGCCATAGCATTATCTATTGTTTGGTCAATATCAAATCTTTTCTTTAAATCCTCAAAGCATTCCTCTGCTGTAAGGTTTTCATCAAGATTCATATTCTTTTTCCATCTTTTCTCCTGACTTATACTTCCGTCAAATAAAAATTTGTGAGGAAGGGAAGAAGTTATGGGTAAGGTTTCTGCTATTTTTTCATTATTTTTTTCAAGCAGATTTATTAAGTCAAACAAAACCTTGTTTAAATTGTCGACACCAATACTTGGGTCAAGGCTGACAGCATAGGCTGTGTTATTGACTGCTAAAGCTCTGCCGTATCTGTCATATATAGTTCCCCGGGCAGCTTCAACCTCAACCTCCCGAAGGGCTGTGCCGTTAACTTCCCGGCTAAAATATTCACCCTTTGCAATCTGCAAAGAAAAAAGTTTTATAACTAATATAAAAAATAGAAGGAGAATTATTCCATGCATAATGTATAATCGGTAATTATCCATTTTTGTTATATTGCGCAATAATTCTTTCATACATACATTCCATTCTGTTAAAATTTGTATTTGTGACCTGTTTTGCCAAAAGAGCTGTTGTTTATTGTATAAACTATAAAATATATAATAAACGCAAAAATTATATTGTAAATAAGCTCCGGCAAAATATTTAAAACTATATATATGCTTAATGTTGTATAGCCTTTTAATATGATATTAAGCATATAAAAGCCTGAGTTGTAAAAAAGTGTTGCCATAAAAGTAAGGAACACCGGTGCTACAACATTATCCTTGTTAAAATGCTCTGAAATACAGCCGACGGCATAGCCTGTAATTGCATATAAAAACAGGTTACTACCTATAGATTGACCAAAATAGCAATCCTGCAATAACCCCATTATTATTCCCGTAAACAAGCCTTCAGAATTACCTCTTAAAAAAGCAAGAGAAACAACAAGTATCAGCATTAAATTAGGCTTAATACCTGCTATTGCTATGTATTGACAGAGTGTGGACTGAAATATAAAAATTAATGTTGAAACAATTAAATAAATAATATATCTCATTTTATTGCTCCTCACTCTCGGTTGTTGTGTTTTCTGTAAAAATTTTTTCAAAAGAGGTATCAAGGACAAGTACATATTTTAATTTGGAAAAATCAACGGAAGGTTCTATAATTGCATATTGCATTGATGTCTGTGAGTCTACTGTCAGCTTGCTGACGTGACCGATATTTATTCCTTCCGGAAAAATTTCACTAAGATGAGAAGTTACAATTTCATCACCAACTAAAATATCTGCATTCTTATCGGAATATTGCATTTTACATTTTGCTTCTCCGGTAAAATCGGCAACTACATAGCCGATATCGTTTGTTCTGAGACTTTCTGCACTTACTGCATCAGTATCATTAATTATTGAAACTACCTTTGAGTAGTTGTATCCGCATTCACTTATTTTACCAACAAGACCGTCTTCATTCATAACAACCATGTTTTTTTCCAAACCGTAATTTGTACCTTTGTTAATAATAAAGGTATCAAACCAATTTCCCGGATCTTTTGCTATGACTTTAGCCCCTATTGTAGAGTACTGGCTGTAGTCCTGCTGGAGCTTTACAATAGCTTCAAGCTGAAGATTTTCGCTTTCAACCAGTTTAAGCCGGTTAAGTTCTGCTCTGGCTTCAAGCAAATTTTCCTTAAGCTCTTTGTTTTCGGCATCCAAAGCTGCAATGCCTTTAAAATATTTAGAAATACCGCTAAACCAGTCAATAATACTAAAGTTAAAAGACTGCAGCGGAGTAATTACATATCCATATGAGTTCTCTATAAATGTCGGGGCTTTTCTGTTATATGAAAAGCCGGCACAGCCAAGAGAAACTACTGCTAGTGTGATTAAAACAATTTTAAATTTCTTGTTCACAACATCATACCTTTTTCAGTATATTTTAGGAAATTACTGATTAATTGACAAAACTAATTAAAAAAATAGTCAAAGGAAGCAGTGATAAAGACTCGGTTAGTGTTAAAGTCAAAATTATGCTGCCCAAAAAGAACAAAGATCATGTTCAAATTCATGAAGTATTTTGTTTATCAGTGATTCCCGGATTAAGCTAGAGTTTTTTTATCGCTGGAGGCAAGCTTGTTGACAATATCTACATCATCTATTATTTTTCCAGCACCGTTAACTACACATTCCAGCGGGTCGTTTGCTACATGTACGGGCATACCTGTTCTCTTTGATATGAGTTTATCTAAATCTGTGAGAAGGGCACCGCCGCCTGTAAGGTAAATACCTATTTCCATAATATCAGCAGCAAGCTCAGGAGGGGTATCCTCAAGAGTTCTTTTAATTGCATCAATTATAATGTCAATAGAGTCCTCTAAAGCACTTTGTACCTGGCGTGAATTAATAGTTAATGGCTTTGGCAGACCTGTTATTAAATCTCTGCCTTTTACAGTTATTTCCCTTAAATCTGAGTTAATGTCTAAATATGCACAGCCAACGGTTTTCTTTATGGTTTCGGCTGTAATTTCCCCAATATCAATTTTATATTCGGTACGGACATAGTTAATGATGTTGCTATCAAATTGGTCACCGGCTATTCTGACAGAACGGCTTGCTACTATGCCGCCAAGAGATATAACCGCAACCTCACTTGTACCTCCACCAATATCTACAACCATATTACCGGCAGGTTCTTCAATTTTTAAATTGGCACCCAAGGCTGCTGCCATAGGTTCCTCTACAATATAAATATGTCTTTCCTTAGCACCTGCACCTGTTGCCGCTTCAATAACTGCACGCTTTTCAACTGGAGTGATGCCTGAAGGTACACATATAACTATTCTCGGTTTTGAAGAAAATGGATTTTTAGGATAAGCTTTACTAATAAAATATCTGAGCATAGCTTCAGTTACAGCATAATCGGCAATAGCACCATCCTTCATGGGTCTTATAGCTATAATATTTCCGGGTGTTCTGCCGATCATTTCCTTAGCATCATTGCCAACAGCCAATACTTCTCTGGTAATAGTATCAATTGCTACAACTGATGGTTCGTTTATTACAATACCCTTGTTTCTGACATATACAAGGGTATTGGCTGTACCTAAATCTATACCAATGTCTTTATTAAACATAATAACCTCCAAAAATTTACAAAAATAACCATATTATTATAATACACTATTTTTATTACGTTTTCAATTACATTTATATTAAAATTTGAAATAAAGTCTTTTAAGTTGTTACAACATTATTAAGGAAAAATATATAGTGAAAATGCTTTATAGTAAGATTATTTACCATTTCATAAAAATTATTTACAAAGTTAATTTAATTTAGTATAATCTATGAGAGTCAAACGATTTTTTGTGAGGTGTTAGTATGAAATCAACCCTGATTACCATTTCGGGTCCGACAGCCTGCGGTAAAACTGCGGTATCTGTTGAACTTGCTAAAATCATAAATGGTGAAATTATATCTGCAGATTCTATGCAGGTGTATAAATATATGAATATAGGTACTGCAAAAGTAACGGAAGAAGAAAAACAGGGTATTAAGCATTATTTAATAGATGACTTATATCCCGATGAAGAATTTTCTGTTGCTGTTTTCCAGAGAATGGCAAAAAAGGCTTTAAGTGAAATTTATGCTAAAGGTAAAGTTCCTATACTGGTAGGCGGTACAGGCTTTTATGTAAACGGATTAATATATGACAATGATTTTACACCGGGGGAAAAGGATAACAAAATGCGTCTGGAACTTGAAAAAGATGCAGAAGAAAAGGGTAATGAATATGTACACAATATTTTAAAGGAGCTTGACCCGGAATATGCAGAGACTGTCCATCCGAATAATGTTAAAAGAGTAATAAGAGCCATAGAATACTGCAGGGACACAGGTGAAAAGTTCTCAGAATACAATGCAAGAGAAAGACTGAGGGAGCCTGCTTACAATGTAAAGAGTTTCATATTAAATATGGACAGAGATTTGTTATATGAAAGAATTGAAAAAAGAATAGATATAATGGTTGAAAATGGACTTGCAGAGGAAGTAAAGGGATTAATGGAAAAATATCCTGAAAACCTTGTATCTATGAAGGGGCTGGGCTATAAAGAAATTATAGGTTATTTAAAAGGAGAATATTCTTTTGAAGAGGCAATTTATATATTAAAGAGAGATACAAGACATTTTGCCAGACGTCAGCTGACATGGTTTAAGCATCAGAGTAATGGTATGTGGATTAATATGCTTGACTATGAAAGCCCGAAGGCTGCAGCTGAATTTATAGCTAAAGAAATAACTAAGGAGAATTAAATTTAATATGTTAAGAAATTATATTTTAAAAGAGTTTGGAATAGACGAAAAGGTAATTGACTTTTGTCTGGAGTCTGAAAAAGAGGTTAAAGACAGGTTTGCTGAAATTGATAACATAACAGAGCTTAATCAGTACAAAGTATTAAGAGCCATGCAGAAAAATAATTTGAGTGATACAGCCTTTAATGGTACAACAGGCTATGGATACAATGATATTGGCAGGGATAAACTTGAAGATATTTATGCAGATGTATTTAATGCGGAGGATGCTCTTGTGAGAGCTCAGATAATTTCAGGGACTCACGCTCTTACAGTTGCCTTATCGGGTAATTTAAAGTTTGGAGATGAGCTTTTATGTGTTGCAGGTGCACCATATGATACCCTTGAGGGAGTTATTGGTGCAAAGAGAGAACAAAGGGGTTCCCTTGTAGATAATGGCATTATTTATAAGGAGCTTCCTTTATTGGAGAACGGTACAGTTGATTTTGAAAATCTGCCTAAAATGATTACTTCTAAAACTAAGATTGTGGAAATTCAGCGTTCAAAGGGATATGAGTACAGACCAAGCTTAACCATTGAAGCCGTAAAAAAAATAATTGATATTGTTAAGGCTGTTAAACCTGATACAATTTGTATGGTTGATAATTGCTACTGTGAATTTGTAAGTGAGCTTGAGCCTACTGATGTAGGAGCAGATATGATAGTGGGTTCTCTTATTAAAAATCCCGGAGGCGGGCTTGCTCCGGTAGGCGGTTATATTGCAGGAACTAAAGAGTGTGTTGAAAATGCAGCATTCAGACTTACTGCTCCCGGAATGGGCAAGGAGGTAGGGCCAAGTCTTGGTGTAACAACAAGCCTTATTCAAGGGTTATTTCTTGCTCCTAATGTTGTAAATGCAAGTTTAAAGGGGGCTATATTTGCAGCAGGAATATTTGAAAAGCTGGGCTTTGAATGTATGCCTAAAGTAAATGATGAAAGACCTGATATAGTTGAGGCAATACAAATGAAAACCCCTGAAAATGTTATTGCTTTTTGTCAGGGAATACAGGCAGGTGCGGCTGTTGACAGCTATGTTAAGCCTGAGCCTTGGGATATGCCCGGCTATGATTCACAGGTAATAATGGCGGCAGGTGCCTTTGTGCAGGGGTCTTCTATTGAACTTAGTGCAGATGCACCTATGAAGGAACCTTACACTGTTTATATGCAGGGAGGTTTAACATGGTTTCATGCTAAGATTGGTATAATTATTGCTGTTGATAAAATGTATAAGAGCGGTTTAATTAAGTTTTAGTATAGCAGGTGATTTTTATGGCTGTTTCGTTAATAAATCTTTACAATAAAATAAAAAGCATAGATGGACAGCAGATAGATTTGGTTGCAGGTGAAAAAGGACTGAACAATGTTGTAAGATGGGTGCATATAGTTGAAATAAATGAACTTACCTCTTTTCTTGAGGGCAATGAGCTAATATTTACAACAGGTATGACTATTAAAAATAATGAAGATTTGCTGGAGCTTGTAAAAGAAATATTTGAAAGTAAGGCAAGCGGACTTGTAATTAATACAGGTCCCTATATTGAAAGAATACCTGAGGAAATAATTGATTTTTGTAATGAAAGAGGTTTTCCTCTTTTTCGGGTTCCGTGGCAGGTTTATTTAGGTAAAACAATGAAAATCTGTGCTGAAGAAATAAACAAGGCAGACCAGAGGAGTATGGAAATTTCAGCAGCTATACAAAATTCGTTTTTTAATCCTGACAATCACAATTTGTACATACCAATTCTTGAAAAATACGGGTTTCAGCAGGAATGGTCCTATTGTGTGGCGCTGGTTGAATATGTAAGTGATAATGATGATAATATAAATGATTTTATAGAAAAAATATGTAAGAATATAGAAAACAGTCTTACGTTTTATTCTGTTCATGTAAAGGTATTTTCAATGGGCAATCAGATAGCGGTACTTTTTGTTAATCAGTCTGACAGCAGTTCATATGAAATTATGGAGCATATAAAACAAAGATGTGCTGTCTGTGACAGAGATGACATTAAAGCATATATAGGCATAGGAAGAAATACAAACAGTGTCAGATGTATATATAAATCCTATAGAATTGCACATAAGGTTGTTGAACTGCAAAAGAAAAAACAGAAGTATAATGAGGTTATGTCTTACAGAAGTATGGGATTTTCAAAAATATTCCTTGCAATGGAGGATACTGAAATTATGCATGAATACTACAGTGATGTGCTGGAACCTCTTGTAAGATATGATATACTTAACAATACCGACTTTACCGACTTTCTTAATATTTATTTTGAATGCGGTTCTTCGGTTAAAACAACATCAGAGAAACTTTTTTTACACAGGAATACCGTTAACTATAAACTAAGCAAAATACAGGATATTCTGGGTTGTGATTTATCGGATTTTAATACAAAAACAGAGTTGTTAATAGCGCTTAAATTAAAGGAAATATTGTAATACACTTAAAGCATCAGTTTTGAAGTGCTCATAAATGTTGGGATTTTAAACAACATTTGGAGCGACATAACAGAAAGGGTGCTTTTTTTGTGATATGCGTTTGTGCACATGCACAATAAACTTTAGTTATTGGCATATTGTTACAATGGGGCGGGATGAGTATAATAGGATTCAAGTTAAATAAATAATCAATTTGTTAATTTGAATTGGAGGTTTTATATATGGCAAAATTAAGCGGTAAAGAAGTTAAGACACTGCATCAGCAGTATGTTATGCAGTCATGGGCTAAGTCAGGCTCATCTGCAATCCCTGTTGAAAGGGCAGAGGGCATTTATTTTTGGGATTATGACGGCAAGAAATATGCGGATATGTCTTCTCTTTTAGTTTGTTCAAATTTAGGACATCAGAACAGGGAAATTGTAAATGCTATCAAGGAGCAGGCAGATAAAATGTGCTTTATGGCGCCTGCCTATGCAACTGAGGCTAAGTCACTTCTTGCTAAAAAGCTTTGTGAGACAGCAGGTGCAGATACATATAAAAGAGTATTCTTTACAAATGGCGGTGCCGAATCAAATGAAAATGCTATTAAAATGGCAAGGATGGTAACAGGCAGAAGCAAGATTTTCAGCTGCTACAGAAGCTATCATGGTGCTACACTTGGTGCATCAAATGCTTCAGGTGACTGGAGAAGATTTGCAGCTGAAATTGGAGGTGCAAACGGTTTTGTAAAATTCATGAACCCTCATATGTATCAGGATGGATATACAAGAGGCGTTGATGATAAGGAATGCACTCAAAAGTACTTAAAAGCTCTTGAAACTCAGCTTCATTATGAGGGTACAGAAAATGTTGCAGCGATTCTTATGGAAAGTATTGTAGGTGCAAATGGTGTTATTATTCCTCCTGACGGATATATGGAGGGGGTAAGAGCCCTATGTGACAAGTATGGAATTTTAATGATCTGTGATGAAGTTATGGCAGGCTTTGCAAGAACAGGAAAGATGTTTTGCTGGCAGAATTTTGATATTAAGCCTGATATGATTACGTTTGCAAAGGGTGTTACCTGCGGCTATGTTCAGCTTGGCGGTGTAATTGTTAATGAAAAGGTTGCCAAGTATTTTGAAGAAAATATTTTACAGTGCGGTCTGACATACAGTGGTCACACCTTAGCCTGTGCGGCAGGTGTTGCTGCAGTTGATTATTATACAGAGCATAATGTTTGCGGACATGTAGTTAAAATGGGTAAAATATTATCAGATTTTCTTGATAAAATGGCTGAAAAGCACAAGTGCATCGGTGAAGCAAGATGTATCGGTTTATTTGCTGCTTTGGAAGTTGTTAAGGATAAGGAAAAGAGAATACCAATGGTTGAGTATGGTGAGCATTCTCCTGTTATGCCAAGTATTATGGCAGAACTTAAAAAGAGGGGTTTCTCAACCTTTGGCAGAGAAAATAATATTAATATTTGTCCTCCACTCATAATTACGGAGGAGGAATTAAATGAGTATCTTCCAATACTTGATGAGGTATTGACATGGGTAGACGAAACTTATTGTGATTAAGGGTGATTATATGAATTGGAATTATGAACAGCCTGTTTCAATTATTTTTGGAAATGGCAGAATAAAAGAATTAAATGATATTATCAAAAAAGCAGGAGGAAGTAATGGACTTCTTGTAATACCTGAGCATTTTGCTGAAAGGGGTACAGCTAATAATATTATGGAATTATCTGAAGGTACTATTACAACAATGTTTACTGATGTATCACCAAATCCTGATGTTACAGAAGTAGATAAGTGTGCCGAAGTAATAAAAGAAAATAAATGTGATTTTATTGTGGCGGCAGGCGGCGGCTCAGTAATGGATTGTGCAAAAGCGGCAGCAACAATTTGTACCGTTGAAGATACCATTCGTTCTTATCACGGTACAGGAAAGGCTTTGCCTGAAACTCATCTTCCTCTTATTGCTGTACCAACTACATCAGGTACAGGGAGTGAGGTAACATGTGTGGCAGTACTGACAGACAGAGAAAACGGAAAAAAATCACCTATTGTATGTGATAATTTTTTCCCTTCATATGCCGTTATTGACCCTGAACTTACTTATTCGGTTCCTCCGTCTGTTACGGCTAATACAGGTATGGATGTATTGTGCCATGCAATAGAGGGCTTTTGGAGCAGGGGACATCAGCCTGTATGTGATGCTTGTGCATTACATGCAGCAGAGCTTGTTTTTAAATATTTGTTAAAGGCTTATTATAATCCTGTGGATACTGAAGCAAGAGAAAAAATGGCAGAAGCATCGGTTATAGCAGGCTTAGCATTTACATTGCCAAAGACAACTTCGTCTCATGCATGCAGTTTTCCTTTGACTAATATTTATCATATTCCTCATGGAGAGGCCTGCGCATTAACTCTTGATTATTTTGCAAGAATAAATAAGGATGCTGAGGAGGGCAGAATTCAGAAATTTGCTGAAAAGCTTGGTTTTGAAAACGTTGATAAAATGGCGGACAAAATTTATGAACTTAAAAAGGAAATGGGTATGAAATGTGACCTTAAGGAATATAACCTCAGTGATGAGCAGATTGATGAGCTTGTTAAAATAAGCATGCATCCAAATTTATTAAATAATCCCGTTGATATAACAGACGATATGCTTTATGAAATGTATAACTCAATGAGATAGGAGTGATATTATGAAAATGATAAGGGCTATAATCAGACCTGAAAAAACCGATGATGTGCTTAAAGCTTTGGTTGAGGAGGGCTTTCCTTCAGTAACAAAGGCTGAAGTTTATGGGCGTGGTAAGCAGATGGGTATAAAAATCGGTGAAGTTTTTTATGACGAACTGCCAAAGGAAATGCTTATTATAGTTGCAGAAGATGAAAATGAAGAAACCATTGTGAATATTATTACCGAAAATGCAAAGACAGGCTCAGGTAATTTTGGTGATGGCAGAATTTTCGTAACTACAATAGAAAAAGCTTATACAATAAGCTCAAAGTCAGAGGGTCTATAATAGGAGGTGCTTTACTATGGTTGAAATAATAGCAATAGTACGTCCAAATAAAACACAGGCAACTAAAAAGGCCTTAATTGAAGCCGGCTGTCCCGGATATACATGTCAGAAGGTTATGGGCAGAGGCAAAAAAACTGTTAAGATTCACTTGGAAGACGGCTCTCTTATTAAAACGCAGCTTATTTCAAAGAGATTTTTTATAATAATAGTTGAAGATGAAAAGGCCGATATGGTCATACAAAAAATTATGGATGTAAATCATACCGGTGAACCGGGGGATGGTAAGGTGTTTGTTTCACCTGTTACCAATACATACAGTGTAAGAACCGGTAAAATTAATAATTAATATAAGCAAAGGAGCTTAGGAAAAATGTTTTCTTATGCTCCTTTTTATATTATAAATTTTATGAAAGGATGTAATTATTATGGTAAAGAAAAAAGGCAAAATCTCTTCTGAGAAAATTATCTCAATAGCTGCCGTTATAATAATACTTGTTTTTTGGTGGGTAGCAACTCATATGGGCTGGACAAATGAAAAGCTTATCCCCACGCCTGAAAAAACTTTTGCGGCTTTTGCGGAGGTTTTAAGCAAAGGCTATAAGGGACATACATTGCTGCAGCATATAGGAGCAAGTATGGAAAGACTCTTTATAGCTTTCTTTTGGGCCTTTGTAATAGCTGTACCTCTTGGACTTATAAGCGGTTTCAGTTCAAAGGTAAGGGCAGCCCTTGAGCCAATTATTGAGTTTTACAGACCATTGCCTCCCCTTGCATATTATACACTTTTAACATTGGCGCTTGGTATTGAGAATGAATCAAAGATAGCGTTGCTGTTTTTAGCTTGTTTTGCTCCCATATATGTGTCTTGTGTATCAGCAGTTGCAAGAATTAAGCAGGATTACATATTATCTGCATATACAGTTGGTGCAAATAAGGTACAGGTGTTCTGGTATGTTATTTTCCCATCCTGTCTTGCAGATATGTTTGTAGGTTTGAGAACGGCTATAGGTGTGGCTTATACCACTCTTGTTGCGGCCGAAATGGTCGCAGCTACATCAGGTATAGGCTGGATGGTGCTTGACGCAGGTAATTGGTTCAGAAATGACATTATTTTTGTAGGCATTATTGTAATGGGTATTACAGGTTTGTTTATCGATTTTATATTAAAGTTTATAGAAAAAAGGATAGTGCCTTGGAGTGGTAAAGATTGATAATCATTAAGTATAAAAAGAAAAGGAGATAATTATTATGAAGATGAAGAAATTTTTAGCAGGAATAACGGCGTTGGTTTTAAGTTTTTCGGCTTTTACAGGCTGCGGAAGTACATCACAAGGTGATGGTGCAGGAGAGGTTTCTAATGATGGCAGTGAAGTTACAAAGGTAATCATAGGTACTCAGGAGATGCCAAATGATGAGGGTATTTCAAAGGCGCTTGATTACTTTAAGGATGAAATGGGGGTAGATGTTGAGCTTAAGAAGTTTGATTCAGGCAAGGATGTTAATACGGCAATAGCTTCAGGAAGTATTGATTTTGGTCTTATGGGTACTTGTCCCGCATCTCTTGCTATAGCACAGGATTTAGGAGTTGAATTTATATGGATTCATGAGGTTTTAGGCAGTGTTGAATCTTTAGTTGCAAGAAATGAAACAGGCATTACTGCCGTTGCTGATTTAAAGGGCAAAAAGGTAGCGGTTCCTTTTGCGTCAACAGCTCATTTTTCCTTGCTTAAGGCTATTGAGGACGCAGGAATGACAGCTGAAGATGTTGAGATTCTTGACCTTGCAACAGATAAAATTTATGCTTCATGGGAAAACGGTGATATTGATGCGGCTTATATATGGCAGCCAACCCTTGCTGAATTAAAGGATCAGACTGTTATTTTAACAAGTGAGGATATGGCAGATAAGGGTTATATGACAGCTAATGTTGAGGTTGTCAGAAAAGAATTTGCCGATGCTAATCCTGAAATTGTAGCAGGCTACATTAGAGCTCTTGACAAGGCGGTTAAGCTATATAATTCAGATAAGTCTGCCGCAGTTTCAGCTATTTCCTCATCAATGCAGTTAGAGGAAAGTGATGCTGAATTCCAAATGGCAGGTTCAAAATGGCTTACGGCTGAGGAACAGACAGGTGCAGATTATTTGGGTACAAGCGAAGCAAAGGGTGCAGTTGTAAAGAATCTTATGGATACTGCCGAATTCTTAAAGAGTCAGGGCTCAATTCAGGAAGTGCCTGCCCGGGAGATATTTGAGGCTGCTGTAAATCCAAGCTATATTGAGGCAGCTTTAAAGTAAGACTATGAAATGAGGGGATTATATGGAAGAATTGTTAAAGACTAATGATACAGTTGTATCAATTAAGAATGCCTATTTGAAATATGCAGGTGAAAGGGGAAGTGTTACTGCTCTTGAAAATATAAATCTTGATATAAAAAAGGGTGAATTTATATGTGTATTAGGCCCCTCCGGCTGTGGTAAGTCAACATTATTAAAGATTATTGCGGGTTTTCATCAGCCTACTGAGGGCGAAGCCTTAATGGGAGGAATCACTCCCATTAAGGGACCTGATTGGGAAAGAGGCGTAGTTTTTCAGGCACCTACACTTTATCCATGGATGAATATTTATCAGAATGTGGAATTCGGACCTAAAATGAGAAAAATACCAAAGGAGAAAATAAAAGAAGATGTAACAAAGTATCTTGAACTGGTAGGTTTAAAAGATTTTGCAAAGCAGAAACCTTATGAGCTTTCAGGCGGTATGAGGCAAAGGGCATCTCTTGCAAGAGTTTTGGTAAATAATCCGAGTATGATACTTATGGATGAGCCTTTTGGTGCTCTTGATGCTTTGACAAGACAAAACATGCAGACTTTAGTAAGAGAAATATGGAATAAAACAGGGAATACAATATTCCTTATAACTCACGACGTTGATGAAGCACTTGCACTTGCAACAAGAGTAATAGTAATGTCATCAAGACCCGGCAGAATTGTAAAGGAATTTAACACGGAATTTACTTATGATTTGGGCGGTGCAAATGAAGAGGCTGCAAAGTACTCACCTGAATATATGCATATAAGAGAAGAAATACTTAATATTATTAATGCACAGAACAGTGCATTGAAAACAAGTGAAGTATAGTAAATTGTTTATGGATATTGCAGTTATGTAATATCCTTTTTTAGAGGTATTGTAATGTTAAACAAAATTATTTTTATGATAGTGCTTTTTTTAGCCAATACAATTCAGATAATTACAGGATTTGCAGGTAATATGCTTGCCATGCCGCCTTCAATGATTTTAGTCGGATATGAGAGTTCAAAGACTGTATTGAATATTTTTACTTTAGCGGCTTGTGTATGGATTACATATAAGAATAGAAAAAATATACAGTGGAGAGTCCTGTTTAAAATGTGTTTTTTTATGCTTATAGGAATGGCTGTGGGAATTAACATTATAAAGTGTTTTAATTTACAAATATTGTCATATATTTATGGTATAATGATTTTATGTATTGCTGTAAAAAAGCTGTTTACTAAAAATCAAATAAAACTTCCTAAAGAATTAATGATAATTATTCTGTTTTTTGCGGGTGTTATTCATGGTATGTTTGTTTCCGGAGGGGCACTGCTTGTTATATATGCTGTATGGGCATTGCCTGAAAAAGATAAATTCAGGGCAACTGTTGCGCCTGTGTGGGTTGTGCTTGGACTTATACTAATGTATTCACATTATAAATCAGGACTGTATACAAGTGAAAATTTAATACTCATATTTATAAGTATAGTACCTCTTGTTTTATCAATAAAGATTGGGAATATATTATATGATAAAATAAATCAGCAGACTTTTTTGAGGATTACTTATATTTTGCTTATAATTGCAGCCATATTTGTTTTTATTTAGAATAATTTTATAACTTTATTAAATAAAGTTGACAAATAAAAGACTCCGTATTATTATTGTATTAATTGATTGGAGGAATAAATCATGAATCATATTATTTCAAGGCTTTTAATATACGGAGGTATGCCAAAAGATTCCATATTAATGGAATTAGGTGATATTTTTAAGAATTATCAGATGAAAACACAGTCGGAAGATGAGCTTACAGTAAGAATATATACTCAGATAAAAAGAATTCTTGAAGTGGCTACTGACTATGGTTTTGATAAGAATTTATGGCACAATTATCTTACATTTTTACTTATTACAAATGAAAATCCTTTTAGTATTACCTGTGAAAAAATCGGTGCCAATGAAGGTAGTGTAAATTATTTTGCCAAAAATGATTTCAGGGCTTTTTTTGAACTTTTTAATTATGATTTTTCTGAAATTGAATACGCATTGGGTATTGACTGTTTCAGCAGAATTTCAGATTACATGGCTATTGGCAAAAAGGAACTTATGTACAACAAAAATGTAAGCGAAAAGGTACAAATGCTTAGTGAAAAACTTGAAAAGGCAGAAGATGAAAATGATATTTTCGATGCTGTAACAGTTTTTTATAAGGATTATGGTGTAGGTATGTTTGGTCTTAACAAGGCATTCAGAATTGCGTCATCAAGTGAGAGTCAGGTGATACTTAATCCAATTAACAATATGGATAAGGTAATGCTTGATGATCTTATCGGTTACGAAATACAGAAAAAGAAGCTTGTAGACAATACAAAGGCCTTTGTTGAGGGCAGAAAAGCTAACAATGTGTTGTTGTTCGGTGACAGCGGTACAGGAAAATCTACAAGTATTAAAGCAATTGTAAATGAATTTTATGATAAGGGGCTTAGGATGATTGAAATATATAAGCACCAGTTTAAGGATTTGTCTAATATTATTGCACAGATTAAGAACAGAAATTATAAGTTTATTATTTACATGGATGACCTTTCATTTGAGGAATTTGAAATTGAATATAAGTTTTTAAAGGCTGTTATTGAAGGCGGTGTAGAAACTAAGCCTGACAATATTCTTATTTATGCTACATCTAACAGACGTCATTTAATTAAAGAAAACTGGAATGACAGAAATGATATGGAGCATGGCAATGGTATGCACCGTTCTGACACAATGGAGGAAAAGCTTTCGCTTGTTAAGAGATTTGGCGTAACAATTAACTATTCTAAGCCTAATCAAAAGGAATATTTTGAAATTGTCAAAGGATTAGCGCATAAAGCAAATATAAAGATGTCAGATGAAGACTTATGCAGAGAAGCAAATAAGTGGGAATTAAGTCACGGAGGCATTTCAGGAAGAACCGCACAGCAGTTTATTAATTACATATCAGGCCTGGAGGAATAAATAATGAGCTTTATAGAATTATTTGTAATTTCAGTTAGTCTTGCCATGGATGCCTTTGCTGTATCTGTATCGAATGGTCTTATGCTTCCTAAAATAAAAAAAAGACACGCTGTTACTTTTGGTGCTTTTTTTGGTGTGTTTCAGTTTGTCATGCCATTAATCGGATATATGCTGGCAAGCGGATTTAGTAAATATATTACAGCTTTTGACCACTGGATTGCCTTTATATTACTGGCACTTATTGGCGGCAATATGATTAAGGAAAGCTTTTCGGAAGAAGAGGATGTTGAAACAACACAGTCTAATATTATGTCTTTTAAAAATCTTACTGTTCTTGCTGTTGCAACAAGTATTGATGCTTTGGCTGTTGGTGTAACATTTGCTCTTGTGGACAGCGGTAATATATGGTTTTCTTGCAGTATTATCGGTATTGTTGCCTTTGTATTGTCTTACATTGGTGTAATGCTTGGCAAGAAGATAAGCGGTGTTTTTCAGACTTATGCTGAAAGAGTCGGGGGTTGTGTACTTGTTATAATCGGCACTAAGATATTAATTGAACACCTGTTTTTTTAACATAAATATAATGGAGGAATAATATGAAAACACGTATAGATGAAACGATAAAGAAACATGATAAGGGATACAACTGTGCACAGGCAGTTGCCTGTACATATTCTGATTTGGTTGGTTTAGATGAGGAAACCATATTTAAGCTTACAGAAGCATTAGGTGCAGGAATGGGAAATATGGAAGGTACCTGCGGAGCAGTTTCAGGTGTCTGTATTTTGGCAGGACTGAAGAACAGCAGCGGAAATTTGGAATTACCTAACAGTAAAGGAAAAACATATAAACTTTCAAGGGAAATACTGGATAAATTTAAAGAACAAAATGGTTCTGTAATATGCAAGGAATTAAAGGGAACTGAAACAGGAAAGATTCTTCGCCCCTGTGAAGATTGCATTAAAGATGCGGCACGCATTGCAGAAAAAGTTCTTTTTGATAATTAATATAATATTAGCTTGAATTTTTTTGATTTAAGAGTATAAAATTTAGGTTTATTGTCAAAAAAGTCCGTATTACCGGGCTTTTTTGACAGTCTGAGGGTAAACAGTAATCTGTTTGCCTTTTTTTTATTTATAAATTTGCATATGCTAAAAATATGTAAATTTATTATACTGGATTGTCAAAAAACTAATTTTTTATAATACTGTAAATTCAATAAAAACGTTGCAGACTTTAATCTGCAGGTATATTAGGGTTTTGTCGAAAAAAAGAATTCTTTATAAATTGACAAATTGTTATATAAAATATATTATTAAATTATGAGGATAAATATAATTTTAAAGCAAAATAGTATAAAAATAAACCACTATAAAAGATGTTTTACTGTGGAGGGGAGGAAGAAAAAATATAATTAACAGTAATTCATCAAAATAATTAATGAAAGAAGGGTATTTTATGAAAAAATTTTTAAGTCTGTTATTATCGGTTTCCATTGTATCAGGTTGTATGTCTATGGCTTACGGAAATGAAAATATATCAGAAAGTGAAAGTCAGATATCTGATATTGCAGAGGAAACAGATACATCTGCGGAGTTTTATAATCCTAAATATGGTGAATTTATTGAAGATATTAAGGATTTGCCTGAAGATGAAAGAAAAGCAAAACTGGCAAATGCTCCATCAAAGTATTCCTACAATGAAGAATATGTTTCTGATGATGAGGGAATAAGTGCATATAGCACTTCAGAAAGGGCAAGTCTGCCAAGTACTTATAATAATTCTTTGGCTCCTCAGCACGTATCATACTTTCAAAATAAAGGTTATATGGATACAGGCTGGACTTTTGCGGCTAATGCAGTATTGGAAGCTAATATTATGAATAGTAATGGTAATAATATTGTTGATTTATCGGAGGAACACTTAAGATACAGTACCTCTAATGATATTTCAGAAGAATTCGGATACCCGAGAAGTGCGAGTGAAACAGGAAATTTCAATATGGCTCTTAGCTATTGGACAAGAGGTACACTTAGCGGTCCTGTATTTGAAAATATTTTGCCATATAATATGTTTACATACACAGGTGCATATACAATGGCTGATTTAAATAGTATGAATAAAGCTGATTATTTGGTTAGTAATACTGTTACATTGTCATCATTATCAAGAAGTGCAGATACCGGTACCGGTACAAGAATAGCAAGTATAAAGAATATGATAATGGATTACGGCGGAGTTTATGTTTCCGTTCCTTTTACGGAGGATGCCTTTAACACCACCTATACAGCCTATTACAATAATGGCAGTATAGAGGAAGATGAGGATAATCAGGTAACACTGGTTGGATGGGATAATACATATTCAACATCAAATTTCGGAAGTGTTAAGCCAAGCAGTTCAGGTGCTTTTGTTGCTGTTGACAGCAGAGAAATTGGCGACAGAGGCATTCGTTGTTTTTATCTGTCTTATGATATGGTAAGCAGGTTTGGTCCATGCAGTGCAGTATCAGGTGTGGAAAGCAGAGATAAATATGACAATATTTACGAACATGAAACACGTTTAATTGAAGAAAGTGATTCCGGTACATTCTATAATCTGAGTAGTACAAAAAATGCCTTTGCGGAAAAATACACCTCACAAAATAATGCCGCCGGTGAAGTGATAAGCGCTGTTTCAACATATTGTACCGTGCCTAATTCATATTATAAATTATATATAAGTACCACAGGCGATCAGGCAGATATGCGTGAAGTATCTCTTAAAGGTGCAGGTTCAAACGGCGTTTGTGTAAGTAATATGGGTTATCATACATTTGAACTGGCTGAGCCCGTTAGCATTACAGGCGATACATTTTGGGTTGGTATGGAGGTTTATAATGCTTCTGATAACAGAACTATTCCTGTTTGTCCTTCCTATATAAGAGGTAATGAAAATACAGGAGTATATGCATCAAATATAGCTTCTATTAAAAGTAATACCAATGTAAGCAATACAGGAAGATTAATTTTAAAGATACATACACAAAATATTATACCTGACGAAATGTTTTGGAATTTTTCAGAAGATAAATTTGATTCTTTAAGTCATATAACAGGCAATACATCAATTAACGGATTAACCTTTAATGCTACATCTGAAAAAGATATGAATATAGTTAATTCAACATTAAGGATAAATGATACACGATATGACAGATATTTAAGTTTAAACGGAAAAGGAAATGAAAATTATAGAAATCTTTCCTTTGATGTTAGCGGAAGTGTTGATATTTATGTTGTTGCAAAATCAGGTAATGTAAAAGAAACCAGAAATTTAATTCTTGCAAACAGTAATGGATTGGTTAATGTACAGCCTGTTAATAATGTTGATTGCTATAAGTTAACATATACAGGCGGTGCCGATACATTGTACCTGTATTCTCAGCATAATGGTATTAATATTTATACCATTGGTTATAAGAGGAATAATGTTGAATCTGTTCAAACTACTGACGATGACAACAAGGACTGGACCTTTGACAGTGAAGAGCTTGCCTCATACAGCGGGAGTGATTATATTACCAATGATATAACTACATCAGATGGATTAATTATTAAGGCATCTGAAGAATATCCTATGTATATGGTAAGAACAACAAATCGTAAAAACGGATTTAAATATTATCAGGCTATTAATCTCGCAGGAGAATCAAGATATGGAAAACGTCAAATTATATTTGATGTTAAAAAGGATATGGATATTTATATCACTGCTGCCCATTCAGGAGGTGCAAGTGAAATAAGAAAATTAAATGTAAGAGGGCAGTTTGGAGAGGACGTAATTGATTCGGTAGATGGTGAGGATACAAATATTATAAATGTTACAAATCAAATTAAAACATATAAATTAACTTATAATGGCGATGGAGGCAAAATACTTCTTCACTCTTTAGACAATGCTATAAAGCTTTACAGAATTTCTGTTGTATATAAAAACAAAGCATCAGGAGAAAACAATGCATCATTAATTATTGACGATAAATTTAACAGTACAGCATCATATTATAGCAATCAAAGTGCGGGAGTATTTACTATATTGGCAGCTCCTGAAAGGTATGTTAATATAGTTTCTGCTCCAATAGAATATAATTCTGTAACTTATAACAGAGCTTTAAGATTTTATGAGCCAAATCCGTCTCATGTTGAAAACCGTTCAATTAAATTTTATGTTTATAACAGTGTTAATAATACTACATATATAGATTGTATTTGTTCGGGAAACGGAAAGTTAGTTTTAGCAGATGAATATAGTATTATTGAGGAGTGCTCTATTAGTAAAACTTCCAATGTAAGATTTGCATATACGGGTTATGCAAGAAATCTATATCTGTATACTACAAACTCTAATGGTATATATGCTGTAAATATTAGTAACAATGCGGTGTCTCCGTATTTGTTAGATGATATTTTACAGGAAGAAACAACAGAGGTTACATCAAATGAAGCTTTAACGGAGGAGGCTGCCGAAATTACTTCAGGCGAGGTTTTATCTGAAAATTATACTGAAATTGTATCAGAAGAAGTTACTGATACAGAGAATACTGAATCAACACAGATTACTGAAAACACCGATGTTATTAATGACAAAGAAAATATGAATGATGTTGCAGATGAAGTAACCGGTTCTCAGGATAATTTATATGGAACAGATGAAGAGGAACTTCCAAATGTCATAATGGAAAATATTCATTATGAAGAGGAACAAATTACTGATTTATAATTAATATTATTATATTAATATTAGTATTATTAATTTATTTCATAATTGCTTTTAAGTAAAAAAGTTGTGTTTCTGTTTTTTAGCAGTTACACAACTTTTTTATTTGCCGATATTTTTACAAAAGGTTAAAAGCCTAAATTTTCGCCTATGATAATTACCTTAATCCTGTTTTTAATTCTTGAAAATCTGGTATGTACAAACTGACAGCATACTGTTGCAGGGTTTAAACAATCCATACATTTGCCTGTTTTCTGACAAGGTGTGCCACAGTCAAATCTTATTACATTTGGTATAGACGCTTTATTTCTTGCTCTGTCAAGGGCGGCTTCATAGGTATCGCATATTTTATTAATGCCTGCCAATATAACAACATTCTTAGGACCGTAAATGAGGGCTGCAGCTCTGTTGCCGTTACCGTCTATATTTATAAGCTGACCGTCTATTGTCATAGCGTTTGTACTCATAAGGTAATAGTCTGCATTAAGTGCCTGATGTGCAATTTCTTCTTTTTCTTCTCTTGTTTCCACATCATTTCTGTCAAGACATTTGTAATCTCCGTTTTTTAATTCATTTAAAAGACCTGTTTCGTATAATGTTGCAGAGCCTCCCCAGCTTACAATACTTTTTTCGGGAATAAGGGAGAGGGCAAGCTTTACTGCTTCTTCCTTTGTTTCGGCATAAAAGCCCTGCATATTTCTTTTTTCAAGTCCTTCAATCGTTCTTTCTGCCAATAATTTGTTATAGCCTTGTAATGGTGTCATAAAAAAATTCCTCCCTTTAAAAATAAGGGGAGATTAGCTCTCCCCCTTAAATATTAATCATTTAAGCCTTTCATTCCCTTTAAAAGGTCCTCAAGCTTATCTTTTTCTCTGATTAACTGTACTTCGCCGTTTTCTCTGATTAAAACCTCAGCCGGGCGTAATCTGTTGTTGTAGTTAGATGCCATACAGTAGCCGTAAGCACCTGCATCAAGAACACCGATAGTGTCACCAACATGCATTTCAGGGCACATTCTGTGCTTTGCAATAATGTCACCTGACTCACAGATATTACCTACAACTGTAATATCCTCAATCTTTTCACTGTCATTATAAACCTCAATATCGTGATGTGAATCATACATAATCGGTCTTTGAAGTACATTAAAGCCTATGTCAGTACCTGCGTACTTATCCTCATGATTATGCTTAATTGCATGAACAGTACCTAAAAGTACGGAGCATTCAGCAGAAATATATCTGCCGGGTTCAACCTTAAATGTAATTTCCCTGCCGTATTCAGCAGCAAATTCCTTAAATACCTCGTCAAGCTCTTTACCAAGAGAAGCAAGGTCAAGTCTTGGCTGGTCATTAAGCTTTTCATAAGGAATTCCAAAGCCGCCGCCTAAATCCACAAATTCTAGGTTATCAAATTCCTTTGCAATGTGTAAAATAGCCTTAACGCCCTCAACATATTTGCTGCCGTCCATAAATAATGAACCTATGTGCTGATTAATACCTACCAGTTTAAGGTCATACTTCTTTAAAATTTCCTTAAATTCAGGAATGTTTTCAGGGTTTATGGCAAACTTAGTCTTTTTGCCTGCTGTTACCACCTTTTCATGATGACCTGCACCAATACCGCCGTTAAATCTTGCTGCAACCTTGCCGCCAGGATTAAGCTGACCGTACTGCTCTAACTGAGAAAGAGAGTCAACGCTTATTGTTATGTTATGGTCTATTGCAAACTGCATTTCCTCTTTTGATACATTATTACTGATGTAGAAAATCTGCTCAGGCTTAAAACCTGCCTTTAATTCAACAAAGATTTCACCGGGACTCATTGCATCTACATTCAAGCCTTCTTCTCTTACAATTTCAAGAAAAGCTAAATTGCTGTTAGCCTTAGCTGAATAGTTAATGCTGAAATGAGGGTAGGTTACAAGGTTTTTAATATCTCTGCATCTTTCTCTTAAAATCTTTTCATTATAGACATAAAGGGGACTGCCATACTTTGCAGTTAAATCAGCAGGCTTGTTGCCCATAAAGAAGTTTACTGAATCTGTTACCTTAGTGTTAATTTTTCCCATTTTTGTTTTTCCTTTCATTTGTGTTTTTATGAATAAAATTTTTTAATACTGTCAATTCTTGCTGACATATTCATAAGTATTAAATCGGTTATTGTCAGAGCTGTCATCGCCTCAACTACAACTACTGCTCTTGGCACAACGATAGGGTCATGGCGTCCTTTTATAGAAATTTCGATGTCCTCACCCTTGTTATTGACTGTTTTCTGAGGCTGTGCAATAGATGGAGTAGGTTTGAAAGCTGCTCTGAATACAAGGTCTGCACCATCAGAAAAACCTCCCAATACACCGCCTGAGTGGTTTGTTTCTTTTTTTATAATACCGTCTGACATATAAAAATTATCATTATTATAAGAACCGCAGCTTTCAGCAGCTATAAAGCCATCTCCAAATTCGATTCCTTTTGTTGCTCCTATTGACATAATTGCTTTTGCAAGTGAAGAGTCCAGTTTGTCAAATACAGGCTCACCGATACCGGCAGGCAAGCCTGTTACCTTACATTCCACAATACCTCCTATGGAATCACAATTTTTAATTGCTTCATCCAAAAGTGCGGATGCTTTCTCGGCAGCGGCTTTATCAGGCATATATAGAGGATTATTAAAGCGTTCTGTCATATCAATGTTTTCTGCCTTAACATTACCTATTGCCATTGTATAAGCGTTAATATCAATTCCCAATTCCTTTAACAGTTTCCTTGCAACTGCACCTGCAGCAACTCTTGCCGATGTTTCTCTGCCTGAGGAACGTCCGCCCCCTCTGTAATCTCTGAAACAGTATTTTGCTTCAAAGCCATAGTCAGCGTGTCCCGGTCTGAACACATCACATATATTTGAATAATCTTTGGAGCGTTGATCCTGATTGAAAATAACTAATGAAATTGGTGTACCTGTTGTTTTGCCTTCAAACACACCTGACATTATTTCAACCTTATCACCCTCCTGCCTTTTAGTGCCGTATTTGTTGACGCCCGGCTTACGTCTGTCCATATCTGCCTGTATATCCTCTTCATTCAGGAAAATACCTGCAGGACATCCGTCAATAACCACACCTAAGCCTTTTCCGTGAGATTCGCCCCAGGTAGTGATTTTGAAAATATTGCCATAGGTTGAACCTGACATTTTTTTCACCTCTGATTTTTGTTGAAATATTTTTAAAATAATATTATACTATAATTAAATATAAACAATTTTTATTTTATCATCTTTTTTGTATTTTTACAACATTTTTTTGCATATTTAAGGAGATTATAGTGTGAAAACATTTTTAGGTAAGCTTAGAGCAACTCAGATTATAATGCTGGGCTTTTTGATAACTATTTTAATTGGGGCAGTATTGCTTACATTTCCCTTTGCTTCTAAAAGAGGTGAATGGACAGGCTTTATTGATGCTCTTTTTACTTCAACATCTGCCGTTTGTATTACCGGTCTTTCTGTGGTAACTACGGCAGAGCATTGGTCAGCGGCAGGTCAGTGGATAATATTAGCCCTTATTCAAATCGGCGGATTGGGATTTATGAGCCTTGTTACAATGATATTTATTGCAATGGGCAAGCGTATTACAATGCGTGAAAGAACTGTTATACAGGAGGCTTTCAATCTTAATCAGCATAACGGACTTATAAGATTTGCAAAATATATTTTTAAATTTACCATAGCTGTTGAGCTTGCAGGGGCATTTGTGCTTGCTTTTCGTTTTATACCTGAATTTGGTTTTCCGGGAGGTATTTACAGGGGTATATTTCACAGTGTATCAGCCTTTTGTAATGCGGGATTTGATATTTTGGGACCGTCAAGTCTTATGGATTATTCAGGTGATGTTATAATTAACTTTACAATTATGGCTCTTATTGTAATTGGCGGTTTAGGCTTTCCCGTTGTTCAGGATATAGTTGAAATGTTTGGAAATATATTTGTAAAAAGATTTTCCTTCAGATTTTCATTGGGAAGATTGAAACTGCAGTCAAAAGTTGCGGTTTCTGCAACTGCTTTTCTTATAACAGCGGCTTTTGCTTTCATACTTCTTTTTGAATATGATAACATCGAAACTATGGGGAATATGGGAATTTTGGAAAAAATAATGGCTGCTCTTTTTCAGTCCGTTACACTGAGGACAGCAGGCTTTGCGACAATTGATCAGGGTGCAATGGAATATTCAACAAAGATAATAAGCCTGGTTTGTATGTTCATCGGCGGTTCTCCTGCCGGTACGGCAGGCGGAGCAAAGACTGTTACGGTTGCAATACTGTTAATTGCCGTGATGTCTTTGGTAAGAGGCAATAATGAAATAAATGCTTTTAAGAGAAATATTGGTCTTGATATGTTGCAAAAAGCTCTTTCTGTTGTTATAATGATGATAGCTGTAGTTATTACCGCTGTTATTGTTTTGTCTGCTACGGAGGCAGGACTTCTTGCTGCAAACGGCGGAGAGTTTGAGCTTTTGGATATAGTGTATGAGGTGGTTTCCGCTATCGGTACGGTAGGACTTACTACAGGTATTACGCCCTTATTGTCAGAGGCTGGAAAGGTTGTTATTTCAATATGTATGTATGTGGGAAGAGTAGGCCCTATATCTCTTGCATTGGCTTTATCCGTAAAAAATAACGGAACAAAAAATCTTGTGCATTACCCTGAGGGTAAGGTAATAGTTGGCTAGGAGGATAAGAATGGTTAAAAATAAACAGTTTGCTGTTATTGGTTTGGGCAGATTTGGAAGGGCAGTTACCAGAACTCTTGTTGATAACGGCTTTGACGTTTTGTGCTGTGACAAGGATATGTCAATTGTTAAGCAAATGGAGCCTTATGTTACAAAGGCTATGCAGATAGATGTAATGCAGGAAAATGCGGTTACTTCCCTTGGGTTAAATAATTTTGATGTAGTTATTATTGCTATAGGCGACAGTCTTGAATCAAGTGTTATGGCTGCCATGTATGCAAAAGAGGCAGGGGTTAAGACGATTATTGTTAAGGCTCAGAATATTGCAGAGAAGAAAATTCTTGAAAAAATAGGTGCTGACAAGGTTGTTATGCCTGAAATGGATTCGGGCAGGAGACTTGCAATAAGTCTTATAACCACAAATGTAATTGAGTATATAAGCTTCTCCGAAAAATATGCTATGGCTGAAATTACACCCTTAAAGGAGTGGGAAAACAAAAGTCTTATAGAGGCGAATATAAGAGCAAAATACGGATTTAATGTGGTTGCTATTAAAGAGGGTGACGAGGTTATTGTTTCGCCGGTGCCAACCACTGTTATTAAGGCTAATCATGTGCTTGTAATTATTGGTGAAAGCAAGCAAATTCAGAGATACAGTTAGGTGAAAATATGGAACAATATATAGACAGTGTTCATAATAAGGCTATAAAAGAAATAAATGCACTTAAAAATAAAAAGGAAAGAGATAAAAGGGGTCTGTTTATTCTTGAGGGTGAAAGACTTATATCTGAAATTCCTCCGGATTGGGAAATAAAGTATATTGCAGCCGCTGAAAGCTATAGGGGTAAAAGGGCATATTGCGAATGTATTTATAATATGTCTGACAGTCTTTTTGAAAAAATTTCCGATACTGTTAATCCTCAGGGAATAATGGCAGTTTGCGGTATAAATGAATATAAGTTAAGCAATATTGAATATGGTCAAAATCCTTTTTATGTAATACTTGAAAATGTAATGGATCCCGGAAATATGGGTACCATAATCAGAACTGCGGATGCGGCAGGCGTTGACGGCATTTTCCTTAGCAAGGGATGTGTGGATATATATAATCCAAAGGTAATAAGGTCAACAATGGGGTCTGTTTTCCATTTGCCGATATACAGAAATGTAAATGCCATTGAGGTTGTAAAAAAGCTGAGGGATGAGGGAATTACCACTTTGGCTGCCCATTTAAAGGGAGATACAGCTTTGTATAATGTTAATTTGAAAAAGGGCTGTGCAATAATAATTGGCAATGAGGCAAACGGACTAAGTGATGAACTTAGTTATGAGGCTGAAAGACTTGTTAAAATACCAATGCCGGGTAAGGCTGAAAGTATGAATGCGGGAATTGCAGCAGGGATTTTGATTTATGAGGCTGTGCGCCAGAGGTTAGGTGATTAATATGAATAGAATAAGCTGGGATGAATATTTTATGAGTATGGCTGAGCTTGCAAGCAGGCGTTCTACCTGTTTAAGGCGTCAGGTCGGTGCAGTTATCGTCAAGGATAATCAGATTTTATCTACAGGTTATAACGGTGCGCCTAAGGGTCTTGCAAACTGTTGTGATTTAGGGGAGTGTTTAAGACGGAAAATGGGTATACCAAGCGGAGAAAGGCATGAGCTTTGCAGAGCTGTTCATGCTGAAAATAATGCAATTACTCAATGTGCCGTTAATGGAGTAAGCTGTAAAGGCGGTACGCTTTATGTTACCGCAAGTCCCTGTACTATGTGTACAAAGCAGTTAATAAATGCAGGTATTGTCAGAATAGTAGCTAAAGAAATGTATCCTGATGATATGGGAAAGCAGATGCTTGAAGAAAGTAACATTGTATTTGAGCTGTATAAGGGTTAAGGTTTATGGTTGAGCTGTGCAGGCTTTAAAATATAGGAATAGATATTTTATCGGATTTTATAAATATATTTTGGATTTAATTTTTAAATATAAATGGATTAATTAGATATTATATATTAATAAAGGCGTATTTGTAACATAAATTAGCTTATTAATATTGTAAAAGATTAAAAAGATGACCGTTTTGATAATTTAATAGCACCTGCAAGAGGATTAAAAAACAAAATTCACTATGATACATATTTACAAAATTTCAGCAAAATATCTTTGCTTTGTTTTTATTGCAGGAAAATAATTTCTAAGGTTGATTTTATATATGTTTTATGTTATAATACCAACGATAATTTAATAGGACAGTTCGAAACCCTCCTGTCTTTAAACAAAACTAGGTCTTTTTTATAAGGACGTAGTGCGTCCTTTTTTATTTTATTGAGGGTACTAAACTTATATGAGGGGTGAAGGTATGTATAGTTTGAAAACAGAGCACAGTTTTGATTCTGCTCACTTTTTAAGCGGATATGAAGGCAAGTGCAGTAATATTCATGGTCACAGATGGAGAGTAATAATTGAAGTTTGCAGAGATTTTGTAGACGGCAGGGGGCAGACCAGAGGTATGATTGTAGATTTTGGTATATTAAAGGAACAGGTAAAAGCTGAGGCAGATGCTTTTGACCACGCTCTTATCATAGAAAAAAACACATTAAAGCAAAAAACGGTAGATGCTTTAAAAGAAGAGAATTTTAAAATAATAGAAGTGGATTTCAGACCTACAGCTGAGAATTTTGCTAAATATTTTTATGATAAATTTACAGAGCTGGGTTATAAGGTTAAAGAGGCTGTTGTATATGAAACTCCAAATAACTGTGCGGCTTATTCCGAGGTGTAAGAAATGTATGTTGTTGAAAAATTTGTAAGTATAAACGGTGAAAGCAGAAGAGCGGGTCAGCTTGCTGTGTTTGTAAGATTCAGAGGATGTAATCTTAATTGCAGTTATTGTGATACCAAATGGGCTAATACAAATGAATGCCCTGCTGATGAAATGTCGCCTGATGAAATTTATGCATATATTAAATCCACTAAGGTTAATAATGTAACCCTGACAGGCGGTGAGCCTTTATTGCAAAAGGATATGGACAGGCTTTTAAAAATACTTTCAGAAGATAAGAGTCTTTATGTTGAGATTGAAACTAACGGAAGTGTTAATATTGGATGGGTTAAGAATATTAAAAATTCACCAAGCCTTACAATGGATTTTAAATCTCCTTCAAGCGGTATGTGTGATAAAATGCTCATGGAAAATTATGGATATATAGAAAGTAAAGATACGGTTAAGTTTGTATGCGGTTCTTATGAGGATTTAATTAAGGCTAAAGAAATTATTGATTGTTTTGATTTGGTAAATAAATGTGCAGTTTACGTAAGTCCTGTATTTGGCAGTATTAAACTTGAGTCAATTGTAAATTTTATGAAGGATAACAATATGAATGGTGTAAATATGCAGCTTCAAATGCATAAGTACATTTGGAGTCCCGATGAGAAAGGAGTGTAAAATATGGCTATAGATACTAAGGCAATAGAGGAACATATAAGAGGTATAATAGTTGCTTTAGGTGATAATCCTGACAGAGAAGGATTAAAGGAAACACCTGAAAGAGTGGCTAAAATGTATGAAGAAGTTTTTGAAGGTATGAATTACAGTAATGATGAAATTGCTGTAATGTTTGACAAGACTTTCAGTGAGGATTTTCGTTCCGTTTCCAATGATGTTGTAGTTGTTAAGGATATAGAGGTGTTTAGTTACTGTGAGCATCATATGGCTTTAATGTATGATATGAAAGTATCTGTTGCTTATATTCCTAAAGGCAGGGTTGTAGGTTTAAGTAAGATTGCAAGAATTTGTGATATGGCAGCTAAAAGACTGCAGTTACAGGAAAGACTTGGTAATGATATTGCGGAAATTATTTCAAAGGTGACAGGCTCAGAGGACATTGCAGTTATGATTGAGGGCTGTCACAGCTGTATGACTGCAAGGGGCATTAAGAAAAACGCTTCAAAGACATATACGGAAACTTTAAGAGGCCGTTTTGAAAATGAGGCTATGCTTCAGATGAGAATAAGGAGGTAATAATATGAAAGTACTTGTTTTGTCAAGCGGCGGCGTTGATTCATCCACCTGTTTAGGCATGGCTGTAAATCAGTATGGAAGAGAAAATGTTGTTGCCTTATCCATATATTACGGACAGAAACATGATAAGGAAATTAAGGCTGCCGATTCTGTTGCAGATTATTATAGTGTTGAGCATATTAAGCTTGATTTAAGTAAGATGTTTGAATACAGTGACTGTTCTCTTCTTTCTCATTCCGATAAAGAGATACCCAAGGAAAGCTATGCAGAACAAATAAAGAAAACTGACGGTACACCTGTGTCGACTTATGTTCCCTTTAGAAATGGTTTGTTTATAGCCGGGGCTGCAAGTATTGCACTTTCAAAGGGATGCAGTAAAATATTGTATGGTGCACATGCTGATGATAGTGCAGGAAATGCTTACCCTGACTGCAGTAAAGCTTTTAACGATGCAATGAATACTGCCGTGTACGAGGGAAGCGGAAAGCAGTTATCAATAGAAGCTCCGTTTGTCGGAATGAATAAGGCAGGTGTAGTTAAGCTTGGTCTTGAACTTGGTGTGCCTTATGAGCTTACATGGAGCTGTTACGAGGGACATGACAGGCCTTGCTGCAAATGCGGTACCTGTATAGACAGAATGGCGGCATTTGAAAAAAATGGGGTTAAGGACCCGATTTTGTTGTAGGTGTAAATTTGAACAGCATAGGGGACTGTCCCCTATGCTGTTATTGGAGGTATAATATGAGTGGAAGAAACAAAGAAGAATTAGATGGTGTAACATTACTGGGAAACAAGGGTATAGCTTACAAAAGTGACTATG
Source organism: Clostridia bacterium (assembly GCA_030524425.1). Classification (GTDB taxonomy): domain Bacteria; phylum Bacillota; class Clostridia; order Lachnospirales; family CAG-274; genus Gallispira. The sequence continues at coordinate 136,983 of JAUNGN010000003.1, forward strand.
CTCCCGAGGTACTTGAAACCTTTATTAATAAGCACCCTGAAAATGATTATTTTGTTAAGTTTAATTGTCCTGAATTTACAAGCCTTTGTCCCATAACAGGACAGCCGGATTTTGCTGCTATATATATAAGCTATGTACCTAATGAAAAAATGGTTGAAAGCAAGAGCTTAAAGCTTTATTTATTCAGCTTCAGAAATCACGGTGATTTTCATGAGGACTGTATGAACATTATAATGAAAGATTTGATTAAGCTTATGAACCCAAAGTATATTGAGGTTTGGGGCAAATTTACACCAAGAGGCGGTATTTCAATTGACCCTTACTGCAACTATGGTATGAAAGGTACTAAATGGGAAGAGGTTGCATGGAACAGACTTGCTAACCACGACCTTTATCCTGAAAAGATTGACAACAGATGATTTGTCGTAAATATATATTTATTGATATAGATGGCACTTTAACAGACAGACATGGTAAGGTGCCATTTAGTGCGATTAAGGCAATAAAATGGGCAAGAGAAAGGGGTCATAAGGTATTTCTTGCCACAGGCAGGTCTAAGTGTGAAATATTTGATTATATTCTTGATATTGGCTTTGACGGCATTGTAGGTGCAGCAGGAGGATATGTTGAGGTTGAAGGCAGGGTTATAGAACGTAATACTATGACTAAAAGGGAATCAGACAGAATAATTCAACTGCTGGAGAAAAATAATATAAAATTTTCTGTTGAAACGGATGATAATGTATTTAACAATAAAAAAACTCAGGAATTTTTAAAGCAGGTTTTTATAGATTTGGGAAGAGATACGGACACAGACTTATTTTATAATATGATGACCGGAGTTGAAAGCTTTGAAGATATACAGGGTGTTAATAAGATATTGTACTATGATACGGAAATTGTAATTGATGATATGCGTGGTAAGCTGGGAGAAAAATATACAATTGTTCCCTATACAATAAAAGAATTCGGCAGAAACAGCGGAGAAATTAATATAAAGGGCGTTACCAAGGCTAAGGGGATTAAAAAGGTCATTGATTTTTATGGCGGCAGTATTGAGGATACTATTGCTATAGGTGACGGCGATAATGATATAGAGATGTTAAACTTTGCCAATGCAGGCATTGCTATGGGAAATTCAAGTAAAAATCTTTTAAAATGCTCTGATTTTGTAACCGATGATGTAGAAAATAATGGACTTAGTAGTGCAATTTATAAATTTTTAGCGTAATTTCCATAAAAATCAATGGTAAAAATGTACAATTAATATTACAGTTATGTAACAAACTCAAATGGCTTGTTTTGAGCGGTTTTAAATGTCAAGTAAAAAAATGCCTAAAAATAATGGGGGTTATTTGTGCAAAAATTGTTTTTAGAAGTTGTTGACATACTAGATATAGTGGTGTAAAATAATCCTAACCACTAAATATAGGAGGTGTGTGTGGTGGATGATGATATAAAGAATATATTTATTATTAAAAAAGATGGCACTTTAGAGCCTTTTGACGCTACCAAGATTGTGGCTGCTATAACTAAATCTGCTAACAGGGTAATGTTTGCATTTACTCAGGAGCAATATGAAGAAGTTGTAAACTGGGTAGAATCTCATATATTGGAAAGCGGAGCAAGAAATATTCCGATTCAGACTATGCATAATTTAGTAGAAAGTGCTTTAGAAGCTATTGAGCCTAAAGTTGCCAAAAGCTATAAGGATTATCGTAATTATAAAAAGGATTTTGTTCATATGCTTGATGATGTGTACCAAAAGGCACAGAGCATTATGTACATTGGAGACAAGGAGAATTCAAATACTGATTCTGCCTTAGTAGCCACTAAAAGAAGTCTTATATATAATCATTTAAATAAAGAGCTTTATCAAAAATTCTTCCTTACAACTGAGGAAAAGCAGGCTTGTAAGGACGGATATATTTATATACATGATATGTCTGCAAGACGTGATACTATGAACTGCTGTTTATTTGATATGGGAGCTGTACTTAAAGGCGGTTTTGAAATGGGCAACCTTTGGTATAATGAGCCTAATTCACTTCCTGTTGCTTTTGATGTAATAGGTGATGTGGTTTTATCAACAGCAAGTCAGCAGTATGGCGGCTTTACCGTACCTGAAATTGACAAAATTTTAGCTCCATACGCAGAAAAGAGCTATGCCAGATATTGCAGGGAATTAAAAAGTTATATGAAGGATATTAAGGAAACTGACGAGCTTACGGTTGATGACCTTAAGTACATTGATGAAGTTGCCTGCAGGAAGGTAAGACGTGAATTTGAACAGGGCTTTCAGGGAATTGAGTATAAGCTTAATTCAGTAGGCTCATCAAGAGGAGATTATCCTTTTATTACAATTACATTAGGACTTGCTAAGGACAGATTTGGCAAAATGGCTGCAATTACAGCTTTAGATGTTCATAGAGAAGGTCAGGGTAAAAAGGATAATAAGAAGCCTGTACTATTTCCTAAAATTGTTTTTCTTTATGATAAAGAGCTTCATGGTGAAGGCAAGGAATTACATGATGTATTTCTTGCAGGTGTGGAATGTTCAGCTAAGACTATGTACCCCGATTGGTTAAGTCTTTCAGGTGACAGTTATGTTGCGGAGGCTTATAAGAAATATGGTGTTGTTATAAGTCCTATGGGATGCAGAGCTTTTCTTTCTCTTTGGTTTGAAAGAGGAGGTGTGAAGCCTGCAGATGAAAATGACAAGGCTATAACAGTCGGCAGATTTAACCTTGGTGCAATAAGCTTGCATTTGCCTATGATACTTGCTAAGGCGCGTTCAGAAAGCAGAGATTTCTATGAAGTGCTTGATTACTATCTTGAAATGATTAGAACTCTTCATAAGAAGACAATTGATTATTTAGGTGAAATGAAAGCATCAACTAATCCTGTTGCTTATTGTGAAGGAGGATTCTACGGCGGTCATTTAAAGCCTAATGATAAGATTAAGCCATTGTTAAAATCCTGTACTATAAGTTTTGGCATTACTGCCCTTAATGAACTTCAGCAGCTTTATAATCAGAAGAGTCTTGTTGAGGACGGACAGTTTGCCATTGAGGTAATGGAATATATTAACAAGAAGGTTGACCAGTATAAGAAAGAGGACGGCATTTTATATGCCCTTTATGGCACACCGGCAGAGAGTCTTTGCGGATTGCAGGTTAAGCAGTTCAGAAGAAAGTTCGGTATTATTGCCAATGTTTCTGACAGAGAATATGTTTCAAACAGCTTCCATTGCCATGTAAAGGAGGATATAACTCCTATACAGAAGCAGAATCTTGAAAAGAGATTTTGGAACTTAATGAATGGTGGTAAGATACAGTATGTTAAGTATCCTATTTCTTACAATAAAGAGGCTATAGTTACTCTTATTGAAAGAGCTATGGATATGGGCTTCTATGAAGGTGTAAATTTAAGCCTTTCTTATTGTGATGATTGCGGTCATCAGGAGCTTGACATGGACGTATGCCCTAAATGCGGCAGCAAAAACCTTACTAAGATTGAAAGAATGAATGGCTATTTGAGTTATTCAAGAGTAAGCGGAGATACAAGACTTAATGAAGCAAAAATGGCTGAAATTGCTGACAGAAAATCTATGTAAGTATAAAAACTAATGAAATAAACAAACATAAATCAAGTACGCTTTGGCGTACTTGATTTATTGAAATGGAGAAATAGATATGAGATACCATAATATAACTCACGATGATATGCTTAACGGTGAGGGATTAAGAACAGTACTTTGGGTTAGCGGATGCGATCATCATTGTGCTAATTGCCAAAATCCTGTTACCTGGGATATTAATGGTGGTCTGCTTTTTGATGAGAATGCAGAGAGAGAGCTTTTTGAATGTCTTGCTCCGGGATATATTTCAGGAGTTACATTCAGCGGAGGAGATCCTCTCCACATTGAAAACAGAGCCGAAATTACCGGGCTTGCAAAAAAGATTAAGGAAAAGTTTCCCGAAAAAAATATATGGCTTTATACGGGTTATCTTTGGGAGCAAATCAGCAATCTTGAGGTAGTTAATTATATAGATGTACTGGTTGACGGCAAGTTTGTTGAGGAATTAAAGGATAATCTTTTACATTGGAAAGGCTCAAGCAATCAGAGGATTATTGATGTGCCGGCCACATTAAAGAAAGGTGAAGTAGTCCTTTTTGAGGACTGATACAAAGATATGGAAGATAATAAAATTTATTTTGCAAAAGTAAGACCTGACGCTAAAATACCTGAAAGAGATATTTGGAATGCAGGTATAGATATATATCCATGCTTTGATGAGGATTATATGATTATACCTCCTCACAGTACTGCTTTGGTGCCTGCAGGTATTGCCAGTGCTGTTCCTGTTGATTATTATATTCAGATACATGAAAGAGGTTCTTCAGGCAGTAAGGGCATTAAATACAGTGCAGGTGTAATTGATTCAAGCTACAGAGGTGAGTGGTTTTTAGCAACAACAAATACAAATGATAAGCCTGTTATTATCAGTAAGCTGGATTTGGATAGTCTGCCTGTAAGTGTAAGAGAAGTTATTGAAAAGGCTTATATTGTATATCCATATACTAAGGCACTGTTTCAGGGTATAGTACATAATGTACATAATGAGCTTGAAAGAAAAGAAATAAGCTATGATGAGCTTAAGGCTATACCATCTGAAAGAGGAAGCGGTAAGCTTGGAAGCAGCGGTAAATAAGTGTTTTTCTTAAGGAACTGTTCGTTGGGGCAGTTCTTTTTTGTTACTGATTTATGAATAATATAAAAGTATTATTTATTTTCTAAATAATTTCTGCCCCAGTTACAAAGTTCGTCTAATATTGATGTAAGGCTTTTACCAAGGTCTGTTAATGAGTATTCTGTTTTGGGCGGGACAACAGGATAAACAACTCTATTTATAAGTCCGTCTTTTTCAAGTTCTCTTAGCTGCTGTGCCAGCATTTTATCAGTTGCTTTTGGCATTAGTTTATGTAACTGACTATAGCGTAATACTGTTTTATCTTTTAAATGCCATAATATTACTGCTTTATATTTTCCTCCTATTAATTGAATAGTGGCTTCAACAGGACATATATATTCATTACTGCATTTTTTATTCATAAAATTTCTCCTAACTAACTTTTTAGATAGTATATACCTAAATTGTGCGTTCTTGACTTATAAACTGTTTAGGATATAATAATAGCATAAGCCGGCTTAAATATCAATTAAAAATTAGGAGGATTTATATGAGTTTTTTAAATATTGCAAAATCACGCCATTCTGTCAGAGATTATAAAAATAATAGGGTGGAGAAGGAAAAGCTTAAAAAGATTTTAGAGGCGGCCAATGCTGCACCTACTGCGGCAAATTTACAGCCCATACATTTAATAGTAGTTCAGGAAGAAGACGGATTAAGGCGTCTTTCTAAGGGAGCTGATATATATAATGCACCATTAGCTATTATTGTTTGTGCTGACCATACTAAAGCATGGACTCGTCCTTTTGATGGAAAGAAAACAACAGATATTGATGCTTCAATACTTACTGACCACATGATGCTTGAGGCAACAGAGCTTGGACTTGGTTCAGTATGGATTTGTTATTTTAAACCTGAAATAATTAAAAAAGAATTTAAAATTCCAAAATCAGTTGAACCAATCAACATTTTGGCAATAGGTTATGGAGAAGATGTAAATGGAAGAAAAACTGACCGTATTCCATTAAATGAACTTGTATCCTATGATACATATTAATTTTTAGTATAATTAAAGGACAGAAACAGAAATATTGTTTCTGTTCTTTTAAATACGTCGAAATAGTTCGAAAATAATTATGATAAATTGTGTATAAAATGCTTGACTAAACACGAGAAATAGATATATACTTATATAGAGGATAGCTATTCTTAAACTATATGCATTATTGTAGTAAACATATTTTGTGGTGAGGAATATGTGAAAATTGGTTTGGCAGAAAATAGTTGTACAGAATTTTAATATTACAAGGGGGTACATTAATGAAAAGATTAAAGAAAAGTAAAATGTACATGGCGTTTATGTTATCATTATCAATGATTACAGCAAACATTACAGTCGCTTTTGCTAATGATGGTACTAAAGAAAGTGCTGCATCGTCATATGATATTGCAGAGGACTTAGAAGTTTCAGATATGGAAAATCAGGAATATATTCCCGGGGAGGTAATAATTTGTCTTGATGGAAATTACTCCATAGATTATTTAAATACTTTGTTTAATAACAGCAGGGCAAGAAGTGTAAATAGTTCCGGTATTGTATCAGAAATTAAGGATCTTACAAAGGCACAGAGACCAACTAAGCTGAGAAGTGCCGCAGAAGAGGAAGAAAAGAAAAAAATATATTTATTAAAATTAAGTGATGAGCAACTGGATATATCTGAGGCAATTGAAGCACTTGAGGCATATCCTGAAATAGAATATGCTTCACCAAATTATGTATTTAAAATGGAATCACCAAAAGCCGATGATTATTTTTATGAAGATGAAGAGGCTGATGCTGTACTTAATATGTGGGGTTTGGAATATGTAAAGGGACCTCAGGCTTGGGAATATTGCTCAGGTTCGCCGGATGTAACAATTGGTATTGTTGACTCCGGAGTTGACTTCAATCATCCTGATTTAGCTGATAATATGTGGATTAATATGGGTGAATGGGGTGAAAACGGTGAATTAGCAAACAATGGTATTGATGATGACGGCAATGGTTATGTTGACGATGTAAATGGTTGGAATTTTTATTATGATACAAATGAAATAAATGATTTAGACGGACATGGAACTCATGTAGCAGGTACTGCTGCTGCAAGCGGTGCAAACAACATGGGTGTTTATGGTGTAGCAAAGAATTGTAAGATTGCTGCACTCAGAGTAGCAAGTGACCCTGAAGGAAGGTATAAATATTCTGAGTATAGCTTCTCAGCTGTTATTGAGGCCTTGGATTATGCAAATGCTATGAATATTCCTGTAACTAATAACAGTTATAGTGAAAGTTATAATGCTATTCCTGATCGTGACGAGGCATTCAGTGAAATATTTAAAGCAGCTATTGAAAACTATAATGGTATTTTTGTTGCATCTTCAGGAAATGACGGAGAAGGTTTCCATGCAAATTATCCTGCGGCTTATGACTGTGATAACATTATTTCTGTATCAGGTTCAAACAGAATCGGTGGTCCTGAGTATGATGTTTTCAACTTTGGTGCCTCTACTGTTGATCTTACAGCGCCGGCAGTAAATATTTGGAGCTGTAAAAGCGGTACTAATGAATATGTAAGTGAGTGCGGAACATCTATGGCAGTGCCTCACGTAGTAGGTGCAGTTGCATTATTAAAATCCTTTAAGCCTGAAATGACAAATGATGAAATTAAGGATTGCATATTATCAACTGTAACAAAAACACCGGGACTTGCAGGAGATTATTTTGTTGCATCAGAGGGTGTTTTAAATGTTGAGGCTGCAATGGAAAAGGCAGAGGAGATGTATCCTTCAGCTGATGCTGCAATTGGCAGTTTAAAGACATGGAATTTTAGCAGAGATCAGTTTAATACATTAGGAAATATTACATCTGATATAACTGTAGATGGTTTAACTTTAAAGCCTGATGATTCTAATATGGAAATAAAGAAAGGTAATACAACAATAAATAACAGAGATGAATATACTCATTATCTTTCATTGGGCGGAGCTGTGGAATTTGATGTTGACGGTGATACAGATATATACATTACAGCCCGTTCAAGCTCAGGAGAAAAGCCTTTAACTCTTATTTCTGGTGATGATACTGTTTTATCCGGAGGAAGCTTAACATATACAACAGAGGCTAATGTGCAGGTTGTTAAATATGCAGGTGATGCACAAAGGATAAAAATAGCAGGTGATGGTATTAGATTAATTAATATTACTTTAAGAAGCAATGCAGAACCTGAATCAGATTTTGAAAATGGAAATTGGAATTTTTCTGATGACAAATTTGCAGATATTGGAGAAGTTACTTCAAAGACGAGCATTGACGGATTAAAATTATATCCTGATGTGGAAATTGTTAATAGAAATGAAAATTTAAACGGTAATGATTATGTAAGATATCTTGACTTAAAGGGTAAGGGAAGCAAGAAGAATAGAGAGGTTTCTTTCCGCGTAAATGGCAATACACATATAACATTGTCTGCAAGATGTATAACAGAAGAAAGAGTTTTACAGGTGATAGACGGTTTTGGGTGTGTTATCGGTGAAATGAATGTTGATAGCACATTGAGAACAGCAACATTTGAATATACAGGAAATCCTGCTGATATTTATATAAGATCTAAAAAGGGAGGAATAAGAATATATAATATTGAAGCAGTGCAGGCCGATTAAGGTAGTAGAATAAAGTGTAAGTATATAAATTTATACATACAATAATATTTAAATATATATTGTTAAATAATGAGAAAGCAGCTGCTGATTGGCAGCTGCTTTTAAAATATAAACTGTACTAACAGCATATATAGAATTGTTCCTCCGGCAATAGACAAAAGCATTTGCCTTTTAAATAAATGGAGTATAATAACAAAAATAATTGAAATAACTTCAGGAATACCATGACTGCCGGTAAAAATACTTATGTTTTTTAAACAGTATATTACAAGCATACCAAATACTGCACCGGGCAGAACATTACCGAGGTACTGTATGTATTTAGGTGTAGGCTTTCCTGCAGGGAATATTATAAATGGGAGAAATCTTGTAATCATAGTGCCGATAACAACCATAGCTGCAGTTATAATCTGCTGTATTAATGTCATAGTTTTTCTGCCTCCCTTTCCATGGGCTTTCTGATTAATGTAAGCATAGCTATAATGCCAAGCATAGAAGGTATTATAAAATTATCTGCACCAAAGGCAATAAGGCATAATATTGATATTGAAAGTCCCAGCAGGGAATTAATGTGTTTTGTGTCTTTAAGCCACTGTTCCATAAATATGACGACAAACATTGCTGTCATTACAAAGTCAAGTCCTTCAGTATTGAAATTAATAAATGAACCGAAAATACCGCCTAATGTTGCTCCCGAAAACCAATAAAAGTGGTTTAAAAGGGTAACAAAAAACATGAACCAGCTCTTATCAATATCTTCAGCTATATCAGCAGTGTAATTAATGGAAAAGCTTTCATCACACATACCAAAGATGAGATAGAATTTTTTCCAGCCTGTTCCTTTGTACTTATCAAGCATAGCAATACCATAAAACAAGTGTCTTGCATTAATCATAAGAGCCATAACAAGAGCCTGAATAGGGTTAAATGAACCTAGAAGCAGATTTACTGCTATAAATTCAACAGAGCCTGCAAATATTGTAAGGCTCATTAACATAGGGTAGAGGAAATTAAAGCCTGAAATATTCATATATATGCCATAAGTAAGTCCCAAAAACCAAAAGCCTGCAAAAATTGGAATTGTATGAGGAAAGGCAGCCTTAAATGCTTTTTTTATCTTTCCTTTATTCATATAAGCCTCCGTAGAAAATATTTAAAATAATAAAGATAAAGAGGACTGTTTTGCAACAGTCCCCCTAAATTAAAACTTAATGATAACAAATAAAATTAATATTAGTTGTTAGCCGCTAACTTCTTGTAACCTTCAAGTCTTCTCTTAGCGTCTTCAGCACACTTGTCAAATAACTCCTCAGCTACATCAGGGAATGCCTTAACAAGTGAAGTATATCTTACTTCGCCCTTAATGAATTCCTTAAAGTCAGCAGTAGGTTCCTTAGAATCTAATGTGAATACTTCACCAACAGGATTATATCTGTATAACTGCCAGTAACCACAATCTACAGCCTTCTTAGCCTCAATATGGAAGTTAGTTCTTAAACCATGGTTGATACATGGAGCGTAAGCAATAATTAATGATGGACCATCGTAAGCTTCAGCTTCCTTAAGAGCCTTCATTAACTGAGCCTTATCAGCACCCATACAAACCTGAGCAACGTAAACATAACCGTAGCTCTTAGCAATCATACCTAAGTCCTTCTTACGTACTCTCTTACCTGCAGCAGCAAACTTAGCAATAGCAGCAGTTGGAGTAGCCTTAGAAGCCTGACCGCCTGTGTTAGAATAAACTTCTGTATCAAATACAAATACGTTTACATCTTCACCGGAAGCCAATACGTGGTCAACACCGCCGAAACCGATATCATAAGCCCAGCCGTCACCACCAAAGATCCACTGGCTCTTCTTAACGAGCATATCCTTATGAGCAAGAACATACTTGCAGTCATCACAGTCAGCACCGGCAGCTTCAATAGCAGAAACTAAAGCAGCAGAAGTAGCCTTAGACTCTTCGCCCTTGTTCATAGTATCTAACCAAGCCTGTGCAGCTGTCTTAACATCTCCTTCAGGAGCATTATTAACAATATTGGTTACCTTTTCAGCAAGTAACTCTCTCTGCTGCTTAACACCTGTATACATACCGTAGCCAAACTCAGCATTATCCTCAAATAATGAGTTACACCAAGCAGGACCCTGTCCCTTAGCATTAGTAGTATATGGAGTAGAAGGAGCAGAGCCGCCCCAAATTGAAGAACAACCTGTTGCATTGGCAATATACATTCTGTCACCAAATAACTGTGTAATTAATCTGGCATAAGCAGTTTCAGCACAGCCGCCGCAAGAACCGGAGAATTCAAGTAATGGCTGTTCGAACTGAGAACCCTTTACAGAGTACTTGTCCTCAGGATTATCCTTAGGATCAAGAGCGATAACGTAGTCCCAAGCTTCAACCTGATCTCTTGCGTCATCAATAGGAACCATCTTAAGCGGGTCAGACTTGCCGGCTAACGGACAAGATGCGATACAGTTACCACAGCCTGTACAGTCCATAATGTCAACCTGCATTACATACTTATAACCTGCTTCCTTACCCTTGCCGTCTACAGCCTTAACTGTGGCAGGAGCCTTGCCGGCTTCATCCTCAGTTAAAAGGAATGGTCTGATACAAGCGTGTGGACATACAAATGCACACTGGTTACACTGTATACAGCTTGTTGGATCCCAAGTAGGAACATTAATAGCGATACCTCTCTTTTCATAAGCAGCAGTACCGTGCTCAAATGTACCGTCTTCAATGCCCTTGAATGCAGATACAGGAAGAGTATCACCCTTCTGAGCGTTCATTACGTCAACAATATTCTTAATAAAATCAGGTCTTTCGCTTGTTGCAGCAGCAACATCTTCAGCATCAGCCCAGCTTGCAGGAATTTCTACCTTATGGAAACCTTCTGCACCTCTGTCAACAGCTGCATAGTTCATATTTACAATCTTTTCACCCTTCTTGCCGTAAGACTTAACGATGAATTCCTTCATGTACTTAATAGCATCATCCTTTGGAATGATTTCAGTAATCATAAAGAATGCAGACTGTAATACCATATTGAACTTACTGCCAAGACCGATTTCCTTACCGATTTCAACAGCGTTAATAGTATAGAAATTAATATTCTTGTTAGCTAAATCTCTCTTAACATTAGCAGGTAAATGAGTATCTAATTCTTCATCTGACCAAATAGTGTTTAATAAGAAGCTGCCGCCATCCTTTAAGTTAGATGTCATATCATATTTATTTAAGTAAGACTGCTGATGACAAGCAACAAAGTCAGCCGTATCAATAAGATATGGTGAACGGATAGGACTCTTACCAAATCTTAAGTGAGAATTAGTAATACCGCCTGACTTCTTAGAGTCATAAGCAAAGTATGCCTGAGCATACATATCAGTGTGGTCACCGATAATCTTAATAGAGTTCTTGTTAGCACCTACAGTACCATCAGAACCAAGACCCCAGAATAAGCAGTTAGTAGTTCCCTCAGGAGTAACGTCTACAACTTCGCCTCTCTTTAATGAAAGACCTGTTACATCGTCATTGATAGCTAATGTAAAGCCATTCTTTGGAGCGTCTAAATCAAGATTCTCATAAACTGCAATAATATCAGCAGGAGTAGTATCCTTTGAACCAAGACCAAATCTGCCGCCAACGATAACAGGCTTTCTGTCACTGTTAAAGAATGCAGTACATACATCCTGGTATAAAGGCTCACCAAGAGAACCCGGTTCCTTAGTTCTGTCAAGAACAGCAATCTTCTTGGCAGAAGCAGGAATAGCCTCTAATAATTTTTCAGGAACAAATGGTCTGTATAAATGAACATTTACAAGACCAACCTTTTCGCCCTTAGCTGCAAGGTAGTCAATAGTACCTGTAATTGTATCACAGATAGAACCCATAGCAACGATAACCTTTTCAGCATCAGGAGCACCGTAGTAATTAAATAACTTGTAATCTCTTCCTGTAAGCTTGCTGATTTCAGCCATATATTCCTCAACGATAGCAGGAGTTGCATCGTAGTAAGGATTACAAGCCTCACGAGCCTGGAAGAAGATATCGGGATTCTGAGCTGTACCTCTTGTACATGGATGCTCAGGATTAAGAGCATGCTCCTTAAATTCCTTAACCTTGTCCATATCAACAAGCTTAGCTAAATCATCATAGTCAAGAACTTCAATCTTCTGAATTTCGTGAGAAGTTCTGAAACCATCAAAGAAGTGAAGGAAAGGAACCTTAGCCTTAATGGTAGAAAGGTGTGCAACAGCACCTAAGTCCATAACCTCCTGAACAGATGAAGAAGCTAACATAGCAAAACCTGTCTGACGACAAGCCATAACGTCAGAATGGTCACCAAAGATGTTAAGAGCATGGCTTGCTACACAACGAGCACTTACATGAAGTACACATGGAAGCAACTCACCTGCAATCTTATACATATTAGGGATCATAAGGAGTAAGCCCTGAGATGCAGTGTATGTAGTAGTTAAAGCACCGGATGCCAATGAACCGTGAACTGTACCGGCAGCACCTGCCTCAGACTGCATTTCAACAACCTTTACTGTCTGACCAAAAATATTCTTTTTACCTCTGGCTGCCCATTCATCTACGTATTCAGCCATTGGAGAGGATGGTGTAATAGGGTAAATACCGGCAACTTCAGTAAACGCATAGGATACTGTAGCGGCTGCCTGATTACCATCCATAGTTTGCATAACCTTTGACATTGTAAAATCCTCCTTAATTAAGAATTATTAATTGAGGGTGGTTAACCCTTTGTGAATAAATATAATGCAGGTTGCAAAATATTCTAATAATATTATAACAAGTTTTGGCGAAATAGTAAACCACAAATTTAATTTTTTTTATAAAAATATTTGGCTGTTATTAAATTATTTTATATATTGTGTTTGACTTAATTAAAAAAGTAGTTTACAATATATTGTTAATGGATATTATAAATTATCAGAGGAAAGTAATATTTGTTTCCTTTGGGATTAAATAAATAAGAGGTGTTATATGTTTAAATATGATATAGTTGAAAATAGTATTATAGATGTGTTAAATAAAAGTTTTTTAATGGAGTTTGAAAGTATATATAAGAGTATTAGGATTAAGGGGAAAGGCTGCCTTATAGAGTATATTTCAGCTTTTTTCAGAAAATGGTACTATTCAGCATTGATTGAAGATACAATTATTACTCCCAATTGTATTGCAGAGTACGGAGCAGGAGCGGAATATGTTTATCCCGTTATAAAGAGTAAAACTATAAACAGAATTGGAAGCCTTAATATAAGCAATATAAAATACAGTTTAGATAATCACCCTATTTGCTTTGATTTCAGAGGCCTAGTTGAGAATTTTAAGAATGGAATCGCCTTGGATGCTGACTTTAAAATGGATTTCTGTGATATAAAAAAAATTGACAATATTACAAATTATGACTCAAACTATATAACTTATCTGTTTATGCTTGGCATGGATTTGGGATATATTGAAAAAATGCCTTCAGTAGGCGTGTCAATGTACTGTACAACAGGAACAGCTGATGAGCTTGACAGCATTAGCAATAAAGATTTGCTTATTAAACTTACTGAGGCTGCAATCAAGATTTCGGCAAGCTTTTTGAGTGATGATTTTATGGGGGAAAATTATATTGTTACTGAGTCCGTGATAAGGGAGTGGCTTAAAAATCCTGAGCCTATTGATAAAATATTTGAGGAGGCTTATGGCGAAATTGCCTTAGAAATTTCTGATTCAATATTAATTGAAGATATGGATGAAATGGAAAGGCTTATAACAGCAAAGACTTATGCAAGAGGAATAATACTTGATAAGTGGTTCTTAACTCCTTTCAGCTATTATTTCAGATTTATAGATACAACATATATGTATGAATTTTCTTTTTATGATGAAATGATGTTTTTGATAAATGCTGTAGAAACAAATAAAGTGTTCAAGGAAGAAACTATTATTGATTCAGCTGTGTATTCTCCGTGTACTATGTATAAGCTTTCTAAGTTAGGTTCTGATTATTTTGAAATTGAATATGAAGATAAAATACCATATATATTTAAAAATATGAAGGCAGAGGATATTTTGGATGCTGCAATAGGTAATTACGAGGATGGAAGATTTAAGATTTTAAATGCATATGAGCCTGAATTTGATGTTTACAATTTGCGAATAACCGATGCGGAAAATGATTTATGGTTTAATTTGGAGGTTAAAGAAAATATGACACTTGATAATCTCCATGTTTATATTACTAATATTTTTCAGACCCCTGTAATTATTTGTCAAAGCTATAGATTTTATAAGCTGCCTGCAAGTCCGTTTACTGAATATACTCCGAGATTTATGGAAATGAGAGGCCCGCATACAGAAGATAATACGGTTAAAGGTCTTTTGGATATAGGTGAGGAGTGTTATTATGAGGTGGTTTTGCTGAGTAAGTCTGATAAACTGGAGTCACGTACTATAAATATAAAGCTTAAGGATATAATAAGAAATAAAAGCGGTGTGCCATATCCAAGGATAGGTGAAGTCAGTCCTGAAATAAAAATGAAATTTAAATAACATAAAATAAATTTCTGTGCATATATATACTTTTAGGAGGTAGTGATATGTTCAGAAATTTTTTTATTGTTTTAATTGTACTTGCGTTAGTCGGATGCGGCAAGGAATCCATAAATAATACACAAATCGGTATAGTAGGTGAAAATGAGCCTATAACAAGGGCTGAAGCCGCAAGAATGGTATCTCTTAACAGTTATGGTATTGAAGAGATAAATGCTATGGAGAGGAAAATAACATTTCAGGATACTGATATAAGCAAATGGTATGACAAGTATATAAATGCTGCTTTTACCGCTAATTTAATTGCAGGTGTTGACAGCGAGCATTTTGCTCCGGATGAATATTTGTCTTTAAGGCAGGCTCAGTTTTTGCTGGACAAGCTGAAGCCTGATAATAAGGTAAAGCTTCAGTATGCACAGGAGGACAAGGACAAGCCTATACCTTACAATATATGGGTATCTGCATTTGAAAGGGATATGAATACCGAAAAGCTTAAGACACAGGAGCTTAAAATATATGCTGACAAGTCACAATGCAAAAGCCTCGGAGATAATTTTCTTATTACGGATTTAGGTATTACTTATTATGAAGGTAATGAAAATTTAAGCAGTAAAAACGAAATAAGTGCAATAGTGAACAAAAACACAATAGCTGCTTTAAAAACCATAAATGAAATTAAGGAATATGACAATCTTGAGGTTGTGGAAAGTACTGATAAATATATAAGAGTAAAAGTTCCGGGAGGAACCAGAAAATTTAATATTGAGGGTAACACTGCTGATGTGGGAGATGTTGTAAAAATAGAAATTGACAGTGAAGGGGGATACACTATAAAGTAGTGTTATAAAAAGAGTGAGAGTGTGCTGCATTGGCAGCACACTCTTTATCTTACTTCCTGAACAGATTCAATTATGTAACCCTTAGCCTTAATATCTTCTATAGCCTTCTCAACATCAAAGGAACGAACCTTAACTACCATTTCAAGTCTGCCGTTCTCATTAATGTTACTGATATTTCTTATATCAATACCATAAGAGGCAAAAATCTGTGTAATTTCTGCAAATACACCTGTTTTATCTGCTGCTGAAATTGCAACTCTTGTACCTTCAGCCTTAACACCCATAATATCAATAAAAGCCCGGAATATATCTGTTCTTGTAATAATGCCTACAAGATATTCGCCGTCAGTAACAGGCAGTGAGCTTATTCTGTTTTCTTTCATAACAAGGGCAGCGTCTTCAAGCAAAGCATTTTTATTTATCTTAAAAATACCTGTCTTCATTATATCCTTAACTTTTGTTTTACTAAGCAAATAATTAATCTCATAAACGCTGAGAGAAGTTGCACTTGACGGATTAACCTCAGCGAGAAGTTTTTCTGTAACAAGACCAATAAGCTTGTTGTCACTGTCTACAACAGGCAGTTGTGAAAATCTGCCTTCCTTCATAAGCTGATAAGCCTTTGCAACGGAATAATCTGGCATAACTACAGTTGGTCTTCTTGTCATTCTTTCATGTACATACATAAAAGCACCCCCTCAAAATAGTATATTTTCTTTAAACTAATAATACCACAAAAGCAATAAAAAAGAAAGTGGTATTTAAAATAAATGTAAAAAAAATATTTTTAGGCTTGTAATGACAAAAATTTTGGTGTATACTAACCATAATGCGTTTTTATGCAAAAAAATAGAATTTTTGGAAATATTAATTTCGGAGGTTTTAAAAATGAATTCTCAAGAATTATTAACAATAAATTGTATGAGAATACTTAGTGCTGAGGCCATTGAAAAAGCTAAGTCAGGTCATCCGGGTATTACTATGGGTGCAGCACCAATGGCTTATGAGCTTTGGGCTAAGCATTTAAAGCATAATCCTGAAAAGCCTGACTGGGCAGACAGAGACAGATTTGTGTTATCTGCAGGTCATGGTTCAATGCTTTTATATTCTCTTTTACATCTTTTCGGATATGGTTTAACTATTGATGATATTAAGAATTTCCGCCAGTTTGGTTCTAATACACCGGGTCATCCGGAATTTAATCATACTGCCGGTGTTGATGCAAGTACAGGACCTTTAGGCCAGGGCTTTGCAAATGCTGTTGGTATGGCTATGGCGGAGGCTCATCTTGCAGCTAAATTTAACACGGAAGATTATAAAATTGTTGACCATTATTCTTATGCATTATGTGGTGACGGCTGTATGATGGAGGGTATTTCCTATGAGGCAGCCTCTCTTGCCGGTACACTTGGCTTGGGAAAACTTATTGTATTATATGATTCAAACAATATTACTATTGAGGGGAATACGGATTTAACATTTACCGAAGATGTAAAGGCAAGATTTGAGGCTCTTAACTGGCATACTCTTTATGTTGAGGACGGTACAGATATTGATGCTATAGGCAAAGCTATTGAGGAGGCTAAGACTGTAACTGACAAGCCTTCACTTATTGAAATAAAGACTGTAATAGGTCATGGATCACCTAACAAGGCAGGAAGCAATTCATCTCATGGTGCGCCTTTAGGTGCTGATGAGGTTAAGGCAACAAAGGCAAATCTTGGCTGGAATTATGATGAGGATTTCTTTGTGCCTGATGAAGTTAAGGCTAATATGGAAGAAATTAAGGCTAACCTTAAAAATGAAGGTGACAAATGGGATAAACTTTATGCTGAATATAAGGCAAAGCATCCTGAGCTTGCAAAGGAATACGAGGAATGGATTGCTGATGATTTTGCAGAAGATTTAATAGAGGATGACAGCTTTTGGTTAAATGAAGGTGATATGGCTACAAGAGCCTGTTCAGAAAAGATTTTAAATATGCTTTCAAAGAAAATGCCTAATCTTTTCGGAGGTTCAGCAGACCTTTCACCGTCTAATAAGTCTGAAATGAAGGACAGAGAGTTCTTCACAAAGAATAACAGACTTGGATCAAATATGCACTTTGGTATAAGAGAGCTTGCTATGACAGCTATTGCAAATGGTATGTATTACCACGGCGGTGTAAGACCTTATATTGCAAGTTTCTTTGTTTTCAGTGACTATATGAAGCCTGCGTTAAGAGTATCAGCTATTTCAGGCTTACCTGTTATAAGCATTCTTACTCACGACAGTATCGGTGTTGGTGAGGACGGTCCCACACATCAGCCTGTTGAACAGTTGTCTGCTTACAGAAGCACTCCTAACTTTAATGTATGGAGACCTTGTGATATAAATGAGTCTGCTGCTGCATGGTATAGTGCAGCTACAGAAAAGTCAACGCCTACTGCTCTTGTATTTACAAGACAGACTACAAAGAATATTGGAATTGACGGCAGAGAGGCCTTGAAGGGCGGCTATGTAATAAGAAGGTCATTTAAAGAAACTCCTGATATTATTCTTATTGCAACAGGTTCTGAGGTCGGTCTTGTATATGACGCTTATGATGTATTAAAGGAAAAGGGTATTTCAGCACAGGTAGTAAGTATGCCTTGTGTCGAGGTGTTTGAAAAGCAGTCTGAGGAATATAAAAACTCCGTACTTCCTAAGAATGTAGGAAAGAGAATAGTTGTTGAGGCTTCTTTTGATATGTCATGGTACAGATATATAGGCTTGGAGGGTGAAATTATAGGTATGACTGAATTTGGTCAGTCAGCACCTTATTCAGTATTGTTCAAGCATTACGGATTTACTGTTGACAATGTGGTTGAAAAAGCTGTAAAGCTTTTGGATAAGTAATTTTTAGCGGGAGCCTTAAACTCCCGCTTTTTGCATAGGTGGATGTATGGATAAATTAAAAAAACAAATGGATTTTCTCATAGAAATTTCCAAAATGAAAAGTATATACCGACAGTCCGTATATTTTGAGGATGGCAGACTTAAAAGAGAAAATGACGCAGAGCACAGCTGGCATATGTGTATGTATGCTATGGTTCTGGAGGAATATGCACCAAAGGGTACAGATATTTCAAAGTGTATTAAAATGATGCTTATTCATGACCTTGTTGAAATATATGCAGGGGATACTTATTTGTATGATGAAAAGGGATATGAGGATAAGGAAGAAAGAGAACAGGCAGCAGCAGATAAGCTTTATGCAATTCTTGGTGAACAGGGAGAAGAGCTTAAAAAACTGTGGTATGAATTTGAGGCTAATGAGACTCTTGAATCTCAGTTTGCCAATACCCTTGACAGAATGCAGCCGCTTTTGCTGAATTATCTTACCAAAGGTGCCAAGTGGAAGGAAAATAAGGTACATGTTTCACAGGTTATTGATAAGGGTAAATGGAAAACAAGAAATGTGGATGAAAGAATAAGAAAATTTGTAATGGATTTGTTGGAGGAGAGCGTTGAAAAGGGCTATCTTCTGCCATAAAGAGGTGAAAAAAATGAGTGAACTTGATAAAATTGTAGATAAGGCGGAAATATTGACAGAGGCTTTGCCATATATAAGAGATTTCCATAATAAGAAGGTTGTTATTAAATACGGAAGTCAGGTATTAAAGGATAAAAATGTTGCCGAAAGCGTAATGGAGGATATTGTGCTTTTGAAGCTTATTGGTATGCAGCCTGTTATTGTACACAGCGGAAGCAATGAAATTAACAGGTGGCTTAAGGCTATCGGCAAGGATATTGAATATTATGACAACAGCAGAGTAACCGACAAGGAAACTATTGAAATAGTTGAAATGGTACTTGGAAAAATAAATAAAGACCTGGTACAGATGATTGAAAAGCATGGTGCTAAGGCTGTAGGTATATGCGGTAAGGACAGCGGTACAATAAGAGTAAGCAAAAAACAGGTTAAGGGTAAGGATATTGGCTATTTTGGTAAGATAGAGAGTATAAATACAGAGTTAATTGATGACCTTCTTGAAAGAGATTTTATACCTGTAATTTCATCAATTGGTATAAGCGATGATTTTGAAAGCTACAATTTGAAGGCTGATGATGTTGCAGGTGCTGTTGCAAAGGCTTTAAAAGCCGAAAAGCTTCTTTTCCTTGCAAGAGAGGACGGAATTTATCCTATGGGTGACAGTGAGGTGCCTAAGGCTATGATAACTGTTGATGAGGCTAAGGAAATTATAGAAAATGCAACACTTGATGTTGCTACCTTAAATAAGCTGATATGTGCTGTAGATGCCATTACAAACGGTGTTCACAGAGTACATATTGTAGATGGCTCCATTGAACATAGTGTGCTTTTAGAGTTCTTTACTGTTTTCGGCAGCGGAACAGCAATTGTGGATAATGATAAGGTGTTGTATCCTCACGAAAAGGATTACAGAAAGCAGGTAAATTAATGATAATTGATTATGGTAAAATTGAAGAAAAGGCTATTTCTGACTTCAAGGGCGGAGAAAAAATATTTAATGTTAAAATGTTTACTGATGAAAACAATAAAATTATGATGGGCAGACTTGAGCCCGGGGCATCCATTGGTTTACATACTCATTCAGGTAACAGTGAAATTATTCTTATACAAGAGGGAAAGGGTAAGGTGCTGTATAATGGTGAATATTTGCCTTTAAGGGCAGGAGATGTTCATTATTGTCCTATGGGGCAGGAGCATAGTCTTATTAATGACAGCAGTGAGGATTTAAAGTTCTTTGCCGTTGTTGGCGGGCATAGGTAAAAAATATATATAATAATAAAAGACAGACAAAATTAATTTTTTTAGTTGATTTGTCTGTTTTTTGTTTATTGCTATAAGGAATAGTATTTATATCCGTTTATAAAATGTTTATATTTATTTTAATTACGGTTAAACCTAAATTTATAAGAAATTAAAGGATTGGTATTATGCTTATATAAAAGGTTTAAGGAGGAAAAACATATGAATAAAATAATGATATTTATAAACGGATTTTGTATGGCACTTGCTGACAGTGTACCGGGAGTTTCGGGAGGTACCGTTGCATTTCTTATGGGATTTTACGATAATTTTATAGGTGCATTGAATGATATTATATCAGGAAATATTGAACAGAAAAAAAGTGCCGTTGGTTATTTGTTTAAGCTTGGCATAGGCTGGATTACGGGATTTGGTCTTGCCGTGGTTATACTTTCAAACTTGTTTGAAGCGAATATTTACAGAGTTTCGTCTCTTTTTATCGGGTTTATTATATTTGCAATACCCTTAGTGATTTATGATGAAAAAAATTGCCTTAAAGCTAATTTAAATAAATCCTTTTTTGTTATTGTCGGAATATTAGTTGTAACTGCCATTACCTATTTTAATCCCGTAAACAGTAACAATGGATTTGACTTAGCAAATCCCGGTGTTTTCATGTATTTATATGTTTTTGCGGCAGGAGCAATATCAATATGCGCAATGATACTGCCCGGAATTTCAGGCTCTACGCTTCTGCTGATATTTGGTTTGTATTTACCTGTTATGACAGGCATAAAGAGTATTTTAAGCTTGGATTTCAGTTCTTTGCCTATTATAGCAGTATTCGGAATTGGTGTGATTACAGGTGTTGTATCAGTAATTAAAATAATAAAGAAGGCACTTGAAAAATACAGAGGGGCAACAATATACTTAATTTTAGGGTTAATGATAGGTTCATTATATGCGGTTATTATGGGTCCAACAACTCTTGATAATCCACAGCCGCAGCTTTCAATGAATACCTTCAGTTTAGTATTTTTTGTAATTGGAGGCGCAGTTATAACAGGAATGCAGCTAATGAAAATTCTTTCGTTGAAAAATACCGTAAATAATTTGTATGACAGCAATGTCCCATATTGACTATTTTCAGTGTAGTGATATAATTAAATTATGAAAGCATAAAAGGTGATAAAATGAAAATTAAAAAGCGACTTTTTATATCTAATATTCTTATGATTGTAATTCCTGCCATTGTGGGAATTACAGCAGCCATAGGTGCAGCTGAAAGCTGTAAAGGCGTTATATACAGACAGTTTATGGCAGAGCTTAATGAAAAAAGCAGCAGTTATTATTTGGAAGAAAATATGACTGAACAAACAAAGGAGTTTCTTGATGAAAAATATAGGATTTACAATAAATATAACCTGCCAAAGGATTTGGAGGACAGAAAGGATCAGGTATTAATAGCATATATGTGTTTTATCGTATTTGTTTTAGTAGCCGGTTCAATATTTTTGACTAACCGTTTTTTGATAAGGTTTGTATTTAAAAAGATTGAAAAGCCTATTGATATTCTTGTTGATGGTGTAAATCAAATAAGGGACGGTAATTTGGATTTTAAAATAGAATATTCGGAAAATGATGAATTTTTGCCTGTATGTCAGGATTTTAATGAAATGTCAGATCGTCTGAGGCAATCTGTTGAAAACACTCAAAAACAGGAACAGAACCGTAAGGAGCTTATTGCGGGAATTTCTCATGACATAAGAACTCCACTTACATCAATTAAGGCTTATATAGAAGGACTTCTGGACGGAGTTGCAGTTACACCCGATATGCAGAAGAAATATATGAAAATAATTCAGCAAAAGGCTAACGATATCGATAAAATGGTAGATAAGTTTTTTATGTTTTCAAAGCTTGATTTGGGTGAGTATCCATTTTATATTGAAGAAATTGATGTTAATGATGAAATTAATGCAATTTTGGAGGAATGTAAAAACGAATATTTAAAACAGGGCATGAATATTGTTGTTGAAAATATTCCTGAAAGGCTTAAGGTATATGCCGATACTGTACAGTTCAGAAATGCAATTATAAATATTCTTGAAAACAGTCTTAAATATAAGGATAATGATATTGTAACCGTAAATATTAAATGTCTTGACTCAGATGAATATGTTAAAATAATAATTGAAGATAACGGTCCCGGAGTAAATGAGGAAGCTCTTGATAAGCTTTTTGATGTATTTTACAGAAATGATCCATCTAGAAATAATCCTAATAAGGGCAGTGGTTTGGGACTTGCTATTACCAAAAAAATTCTTGAATGTCTTGGGGGAAGTATAGGTGCTGAAAATGTAAAGCCTAAGGGCTTGAGAATAATTTTTAAACTTCCTAAAAAGGGGGAAAAATAATATGTCGGAAAGTATTCTGATAATTGAAGATGATATTTCCATTGCTGAAATTGAAAGAGATTATCTCGAAATTAAGGGATTTAATGTCGAAATTGAAAATGATGGCATAAGGGGAATGAATAAAGCAATGGAAGGAAAATATAGTCTTATTCTTCTTGATGTTATGCTCCCTAATATGGATGGCTTTAATATATGCAGAAAGCTCAGAGAGGAACTTGATATACCTATTATTATGGTAACGGCAAAGAAAGAAGATATTGATAAAATACGGGGTTTAGGTCTTGGGGCAGATGATTATGTTGTAAAGCCTTTTTCTCCCGGTGAGCTTGTGGCAAGAGTTGAAGCAAATATTGGGGCATACAGGCGTATAAAGGGCAGCAGTACTAATGTTAAGCCAGAAATCACCATAGGTACATTGAGGATAAATCAAAGGTCTCACAGGGTTTTTGTGAATAATAAAGAGATTTTTTTAAAAAACAGGGAATATGAGCTTCTTCTTTTTCTTGTGACAAATGCTGATATGGTATTCAGTAAAGAGGCTTTGTATGAAAAAATATGGGGTTATGATGCCTTGGGAGATATTGCAACTGTTGCTGTACATATCAACAGGCTGAGAGAAAAAATTGAAGAGGATTCTGCAAATCCCCGTTATATTGAAACGGTTTGGGGCGCGGGATACCGTTTCAGGGTTTAGTTAAAATAAATTATAAAGAGGTAATATTATGTGGATATTGTTTGCCTTTGGTTCGGCTTTTTTTGCGGGAATAACTGCTGTTTTGGCTAAATGCGGAGTTGAAAATGTAGATTCTGACGTGGCTACGGCGCTTAGAACAATAATTGTACTGATTTTTTCATGGATAATGGTTTTTGTGACAGGCGGAAATACTGATATAAGTTCCGTTTCGTTTAAAACCTGGGTATTTCTTATATTGTCTGGTATGGCAACGGGTGCATCCTGGCTTTGCTATTTTAAGGCTTTACAGCAGGGAGATATTAATAAGGTAGCTCCTATTGATAAATCAAGTGCTATTATTACCATGATTTTAGCTATTATATTTTTAAATGAAGCCTTGACTGCTTTAAAGGCGGTTTCAATAGTTTTAATTGCTGCTGGTACATATATGATGATTGAGAAAAAACAAGTATCACAAAATACCAATTACAAAAGCAGCTGGCTGCTATTTGCTCTGGCATCTGCATTTTTTGCTGCTCTTACATCAATTTTGGGTAAGGTGGGAATTGAAAATATTGACTCAAATCTTGGAACTGCCATAAGGACATTTGTTGTGCTTATTATGGCGTGGATTGTTGTTTTTGTAAAAGGAAAAGCATATGATTTAAGGCATATAGATGTAAAAAGTATTTTGTTTATTGTATTATCAGGCATTGCAACAGGCTGTTCATGGCTTTGTTATTACAGGGCACTTCAAGGAGGACCTGCAAGCGTTGTAGTGCCTATAGATAAGCTAAGTATACTTGTAACAATACTTTTTTCATATATAGTGTTTAAAGAAAGGCTGACAAAAAAATCTTTGTTGGGACTGATTTTGATTGTGATTGGAACATTGTTACTGCTCGTACCTTAAAATTTCAGGCTGATTTTTTCAGCCTGAAATTTTGTATTATGTTAGCAGAGGGGTGAATTATAGGGTAGCTGATTTTATAAATTAATGTTTATAGGGCTGGTTAATTTAGTTTTAGACGCAAATGCGAGCTTTTGCTATAACCCCTCAGTCCGGCTCAAAGAGCCGGCCAGCTCCCCTGCAGGGGCGCCAAGTAACTGTTCTTTTGCCAACTGCTGTACCAAAAAGAATGCCTGCTTGGCTCCCTTTTAAGGGAGCTGTCACGAAGTGACTGAGGGTTTTGCGCTGCAGACTAAAATCCGCAGGTTTGCAGCCCTAAAGAATACGGACCTTGCTTTGCGTAGCAAAGTTGTTTGATAGAATTTACTTCCTCCGAGGATGGTTACAAAACTGCATTTTGGTCAATTAAACATTAATTTACACTTCTTCTACCATTCTGAATATAAGGGATCCCTCATACTCATTAGGCCCGTATGATGTAAAGAATACTCTTCCGTTTATAGGAGCAGTTAGTTTTTGCCTTACGGTACCTTCATAGGGGTCAAGAATATAACCCAGTAGTTCACCGCTTTTAACGTAGTCATTTACGTGGGCACATTTGCAAAGTACACCTGCCTGTGAATTTCTTACGGAATGAACATTTTTAGATGCAATTACGGTACTTTCACTTCCATTTGGAATATCAATATTCTTTAATATACCCTGTTTAAGGGCAAATCGTATAACTGCAGCAACAGCTTCTTTGCCTGCGTCCTCATTAATCCTTGCCGTAGCTCCTATGTAAAGGGAAAAAGCCTTTGTGTTCCAAATCTGCCAGTTATAATTAAGTGTAGTTGTATCATAAGGCTTTGAGTTTCTTACATATACATAGGGCAGACCAAAGTCCTTTGCTGTTTCAG
Organism: Clostridia bacterium; assembly: GCA_030524425.1. Classification (GTDB taxonomy): domain Bacteria; phylum Bacillota; class Clostridia; order Lachnospirales; family CAG-274; genus Gallispira. The sequence continues at coordinate 162,447 of JAUNGN010000003.1, forward strand.
TATCCTCATAGCCTGTGTGCATCATTCTGACGTGAGGTATGAATTTGCCTGCCCTGTAATGGCTTGTAAAATGAATACCAAATTCATAGTCCTTAACATATTCAAAAACATAATGAGCTATTCTCTGTGTGGTCTCACCTAAGTTATATCCGGGGAACATTCTGTTAATGTCAGTATTATCCATAGCCCAGAAGCGTTTTTCAACATTGATTGAAAAGTTGTTTACTGTAGGTATAACTACAATGGATTTGCCTTTTTCAATTTTTCCTTCTTCTTCAAGAACCTTAAGCCTCGCTATAATCTGGGAGCAGTTATACATCTGCTGATGCTCATTGCCTCTTGTTGCACCTACTATGGCAAGACTTTTTTCACAGTCCTTATTGTCTGTATCACCGAAACGAAAGGCTGTTATTCTCATGGTATCTCTGTAGGGAGAGGGCAGTTCAAATATAATTTCTTTTTTCATTTTACTTAACACCTCCCAAAATTCTTGCTATTAATGAGCCTGAATATACAACGGGATATTCTCTTATTGTAAACAGAAGTCCGTCACAGGGTGATTTTATTTCGCTTTTGACAGTTCCTGTAAGTGGGTCTACAATATTGCCTACAATATCACCTTTTTTTAGTATTGAAGAATGCTTTGCACTTTGTACAAATATTCCCGATGCCTCTGCATTAATGAAGTATACTTCATTTTCCTCTGATGTTGTAACAGGATGGTGAATTTTACTTTTAAATATATCATCACCAAGCCACATACCCATTTCCTTCATAATGTTGAATATACCGTCAGCAATTTGTATGCAGTAGTCCTTTGTAATTCGCATACCTACACCTGCTTCAATAACAATACATGGCGTGTTTCTTATATTTAATGAATAGCAGAGTGTGGACTCCAGCACAGTTGCATTGTCATGTACCCATAAAAAATCCAGGTTAAGTTTTTCTGCAATTGGAAGAAGCTTGTCTCCCATGGTTACATTAATTCTAGCCTGTGGTATTTCGGTTAAAAATATATTTGATGCGTGAATGTCAAGTACAAGGTCAGAGCCTTCAAGACTTTCTATAATATCTCTTGCCACAATATCCACCATTGTGCCATGGCTGTCACCGGGGAAAACTCTGTTCATATCCATATCGAAAGAGGGGATACCTCTTTCGATACAGTCTATGCCTAAGGGATTTGTAGCAGGGTATATATCTACAATACCGTTAAGGTATTCAGGATGTGCCTGAATCCTTTCTGCTATCATATATGCCACATACTGTCCTTCAAGCTCATCACCGTGAGTTCCTGTTACTACGGATAATCTTTTTTGTCCTCTCTTAACTTCATTCTGATATCGGCAGCGTTTTATTTCAAGAGTTTCATCAATAGGTAATTTTGTTGATGAAATTACTTCAACTTTTTTAATCATTTGATTTCACCAACCTTAACCGTTACATTTGCAGTCTGATTAACAATACCTTGATTTGAGACAAAACAGCCTCTTTCAACACTGCATCCCAGACTGTCAAGCCCCTGTGAAAGCTTAATATAGCCATAGTCAACAATATTGTTGTTAGTAGGGTCAATGGCATACCATGCACCATTATGATAATATTCTACCCAGGCGTGGGTTTCGCCGTCGCCTTCAATAAATCCTGCGGCATATCTTGCAGGAATTTTAAGCTCTCTTAAAAAAGCAATTACAATATGTGCATAGTCCTGACATACTCCCTGCTTTAATTCAAAGGCTTCTGCTGCTGTTGTGTTAATATCCGTAACTCCTTTTGTATATGTCATATAATTATATACTGTTTCGGAAATAAACTTAACAGTATTTTCAGTGCCTTCGGGAATGCTGAGCTTTTTTAAAAATGCAATCATATTGTCGCTTAATTTGGCAGAAGAGCTGGGGTAGAGATATACTCTGTTAAGCTCCTCCATAATTTTATATTTTCCAAGACCTGCCTTGCCCTTAACAGAAAACATAAAGCTTGTGTGTTCCGGTAAAATTGTGCCGTTTACGGTTATGTTGCCGTAGGAATCCTTACCTGTTGTAAAATTTGCATCAGGCTCAACAGTAAGTTTTTCATCATATATCATTTGGCAAAAACTGTTGTGAGGAATACATTTAAGCACAAAGTTATGGTTTATTACAGGAAGACTGAAATCAATTTTAGTAGTAAATTCAAAATCATAAGTTTTCATAACAAAGCCTCCCTATTTAAAAAGTTTACCTACACAGGCTGCTATGTCATCAGGTGTTGCTACACTGCTTTCAAGTATTTCATCTAAATCATAGCATATATGGTCTGTGTCAAGGTGATGAATATATCTTTTTAGTCTGTTTTTGCAGCCTTTAATTTTGTATTCACTTCTGTCAAAGCGTGTAAATATATCAATTCTTTCAACGTATTTGCCTGCTTTAATTGTATCTCTTACATAGTCGTCAATTATGTAGTCATCAACGGCACCCCAGAAGCTCATAAGATTATCTACTACCTGCTGTAAATCATATATTCTGCAATGATTATCACTGAATAATCTCATAACATTGTTATAAGCCAGCTGAATATAAGCAACTGTTTCGGTGTCAATTTGTTCTCTTAAAATAATAGAGTTGTCATAAGCCTTAGACATTGATGTTTTAATACTTGAGGGACAGTTTTCATCGCTTATAATTGTTTTTAAAAATGATTCCTTATCTGCTACATCAAGAGTAATTCCAAGTCTTGAACAAAATTCCTTGTAAGCTGTACTGTCATAGTCTACCATTCTGTCATAAAATTCTGTTATTATGTGTGATAGCTTATAGGCTCTTTCCGTATATCTTCCAAGCCAGTATAAGCAGTTTGCCTTGTTTACTGATACATTATCCATGTGTCCTTAAAGCCTCCTCCCTGTGATGAGTTAACCACGAATGAATCAGGATTGCGTGAAAATCTTGTAAGTCCGCTGTTCCATACCTTTACATCCTTGCCGTGGATAACAAATGCTCTTAAATCTGCCTTTCTTGGTACAGTAGTCTGACCATCGTCGCTAAGTACCTGTAAGTCAAGGAAATTAATAATTTCCTGTGCAATAAATCTTCTTGGGTTTTCATTAATAATGTTTTTAAGTTCTTCAAGTTTTTCATTTGTTAAATCTCTTCCGAATATAACACCATATCCGCCTGCCTCGCTGACATCCTTAATTACAAGGTTTTCAATATTGTCAAGAATATATTTTTTGTCATTATCATAATAAGGAATGTATGTAGGGGCATTCTTTAATATAGGCTCTTCGCCTAAATAATATTTAATCATTGCAGGTACAAAGTAATAAATACCCTTGTCATCGGCAACACCGTTGCCGGGAGCATTAATAATGGCAACATTTCCTTTGCTGTATGCCTCCATAAGGTGAGGCACACCGATTACCGAATCCTGAACAAAGGTCATAGGGTCAATGTAATCATCTGATACCCTCCTGTAAATGGCACCGACTCTCTGGTGTGTGGAATTAAATGTCTTGTAATAAACTTTGCTGTCTATAACCTCTAAATCCTCTGGAAAAGCAAGTACGGAGCCTGTTTTTTCAGCAAGATATGAGTGTTCAAAAAATGCTGAATTATATCTGCCCGGAGTAAGTACAACGGTTATACCTCCGCAGTTTACATCATCAAACATAGATTTTAAAAGCTGAGGATAATTTCTGTTGTCTACTATCTTGTTAATTTCAAAGGTTTCAGGTGAAATACGCCTTGTAATATCTCTTGCTATCATTGGATATGATGCACCTGAGGGAACTCTTAAATTGTCCTCAAGTATGTACCAGTCATCGGGTGCCTCAACCAAGTCAATTCCTGAAATATGATTATAAACACCTTGGGGCGGCTTAATATTCATACATTCGGGTAAAAATCCGGGGGCATTATACACATATTCCTCAGGCACAATTTTATCTCTTAATATATATCCCTTATCTGAATATATATCATTTAAAAACAGATTTAATGCATGAGAGCGTTGTATAAGTCCTTTTTCAAGTTTTTGAAAATCCTTTGCCTTAATAATTCTGGGTATGGCGTCAAATGGGAAAAGCTGTTCAATAAACTGACCGTTTTTGTACAGACTGAATTTAACACCATATCTGTCCAGAGTTTCATTTACACGTTCTTTTTGTTCTCGTAAATGCTCCATAGTGCTTCCTCCTTTATAAAAACTGATAAATAAAAAAGACGTACCCTGCCCGGCAAAGTACGTCTTTATACCTAAATAACTTAAATATTATAGATATTATAAGTCAAAGATAAGTAAAAGTCAAGCATATAAATTGTTTTTTATAATATTGATTTAATTTGAGTTGTGGTTTATACTAAATATATATTTATTCAATACGGAGGTGGTTGTATGACAGGAAAAATAGTTACAGCTATGACAAATTATTACAAAGGCGATGTAAAAAGAATTAATCATTTTATGAAAGTCTATGCTTTTGCCAAGGCTATAGGCGAGGAAGAGGGACTTGACAGCAAAACCCAAAATATACTTGAAATTGCTGCTATAGTTCATGATATTGGTATTAAGCCAAGTGAAGAAAAGTACGGCAGTTCTGCAGGCAAGTATCAGGAAACAGAGGGACCGGGGGAGACTGAAAGGCTTCTTACTGATTTGGGTGTTGATAAGGATACTATTGAAAGAGTCTGTTTTCTTGTGGGACATCATCATACATATAAAAATATTGAAGGTATGGATTATCAGATTTTGGTTGAGGCGGATTTTATAGTTAATATATATGAGGACAATGAAAGCAGGGCTGCCGTTGAGAGGGTATATGAAAGTATATTTAAGACGATGACAGGTAAAAAATATATGAAGGATATGTATTTAAATTAATCTGACAGCATAGGGGACAGCTTGAGTTATAATTGAAAGTGCAGCACTAAAAATAAAAATGGATTAAATGTCAATACCCCTCATTTTCAAATGAAAGTGAGGGATAAATTTACAGAAAATTAATTATAGTTTTATTGGTGAGAATATTTATTCCTTATACGAAAGGGAGATATTAGCTTTCTTCACTGCATAACAGTTCTATGGAAGCATTAAGAGCTTGTGCAAAAATAAAAAGCTCCATATTACATACATAATGCTGATTTTTCAGTTTTGGATATTATTAAGTGGGTAATGCCATATCCCATAAGATTTATTCTTTGAGCCAATTCATACTGCTATTGTGAGTAAATATCTTCATATGTGAGCTTTATTTCGCCGTTTTTTGCTTCAAAGTCATCTATTTTCCGCATAATTAAACTATCAATTAGATTTGATACCGAACGGGTGTCTTTTTTGGCTATTACCTTTAATTTGGCATAGACCTCAGGGTATATTCTTAATGAAAATTGTATTTTGATTACAGCCATAAAATATTCCTTTCTAATTTTACAACATAGGGGATGAGTCACCTATGTCCTTTCAAAATAATTGAAATAATGCCAGTTTTTTGTTATAATATAAAGTTACAATAAAGGTTGTTATAGACTTAAATATTTAAGCGTGTAACAATAGTATACACTTAAATATTTAAGTTGTCAATAGCTTTTTATAAAATAATATTAGATACTCAAAAAAATAATAGATGGATTTAATATTAGGTTTTGTAATAACATAGGAGGTTTAATAGTATGTTTTATGAACGGATTAAGTTGCTTGCTGATATGAGAGGTGAAAGAATAACAACAATACTTAAAAAGTTAGACATAAATACATCATATACAGGGCATTGGAAAAGCGGAAAATTGCCAAATGCCGAAGCTTTATTAAAATTACAACAATATTTTGATGTATCAATAGATTATATGTTAGGTGTGACAGATAATCCGGAAGTTAATAGATAATTTTAATGTATGTTATTGAGAAAGGAGTAATTATGAAAGCATAGGGGACTGTCCCCTATGCTGAAAAGCTGATTTGCTAAATAATTATTGTAAAGGAGATTGTTTATGGAATACAGGGATTATGAAATAATGTTAAGCGCTGTAAGAGAAAAAACTGATTTCAAGCCTGAAACGGCAATTATTTTAGGCTCAGGGCTTGGTGCTTTGGCTGATGAAACAGATACAAAGGCTATAGTCAATTACAATGAAATACCTGACTTTCCTGTATCTACTGTTCAGGGACACAAGGGAAGATTTGTTTTTGGTTATATATATAAAGTACCTGTAGTCATTATGCAGGGCAGAGTACATTATTATGAAGGCTATTCAATGGAAAAGGCAACCCTTCCTATAAGGCTTATGAAAATGATGGGAGCAGAAAAGCTTATACTTACCAATGCGGCAGGAGGAATTAATTTCGATTTTAAATGCGGTGATTTAATGCTTATCAGCGACCATATTTCAGCATTTGTGCCAAACCCGTTAATAGGGAGAAATATTGATGAATTTGGACCTCGTTTTCCTGATATGTCAGATATTTATAATAAGGAAATTCGTGAAAAGGTTAAAAAAATTGCAAAGGAAAACAATATTAATCTTAAGGAGGGTGTCTATGCCCAGCTGACAGGTCCAAGCTACGAATCTCCTGCTGAAATTAAAATGCTCAGGGCTACGGGGGCTGATGCTGTAGGAATGAGTACTGTATGTGAGGCTATTGTTGCCAATCACTGTGGTTTCAAGGTATGCGGTATTTCATGTATATCAAATATGGCAAGCGGTGTAACTGAAAATCCTCTTGACCATAAGGAGGTACAGGAGTGTGCAGACAGAATTGCTCCTGTATTTAAAAAACTTATAAAGGAAATTACTAAAAATATATAATAAAGCACAAAATTAAATTAAAAGGGGTATACTAATGATAAGATTTTATAACTGTAAAATTCTGACCCTTGATAACAGTTATGACATAACTGAAAATAATGAATTATGGGTAGAAAATGATAAAATTTTTTATATAGGAGAGGAAAAAGAAGGCAGTTTTGAAAGGGAAATTAACTGTCAGGGCAACTTAATTATGCCCTCATTTAAAAATGCCCATGCTCATTCACCAATGACTTTTTTGCGGTCCTATGCCGATGATTTACCTCTTGATAAGTGGCTTAATGAGGCTGTTTTTCCTATGGAGGCAAAACTTAATGAAGACGACGGAGTATGGCTTGGTAAACTTGCGATTATGGAGTATTTAACAAGCGGTATTTCATCAGCCTTTGATATGTATTTTCTTCCTGAATCCATTGCAAAGGCATCAGAAGAAACAGGCTTTAATTCTGTTATATGCGGAGCTGTCAATAATTTTGTAAGCAGTCCTGAGGAACTTGAAGAAGATTATAGATTTTATAACAATTATGGTGAAAATATTTCCCATCAGCTTGGCTTTCATGCAGAGTACACCACTGATATTCAAATATTAAATAAGATTGCTGAAATTTCACAAAGGCTTAAAGCTCCTGTTTCCGCTCACTGTGCTGAAACAGAAAAGGAGGTTAAGGAATGTATTGAACGACATGGCAAAACTCCTGTGGAGCTTTTTTATGATTTAGGTTTGTTTAGTTACGGCGGTTCTCTTTTTCACTGTAATTTTTTAAGTGACAGGGATATTGAAATAATAAAGGCAAATAATATTTATGTAGTTACAAATCCTGCATCAAACTGTAAACTTGCAAGCGGTGTTGCACCTATAGCAAGGCTTATTGATGAGAATATTAATGTTGCCATAGGCACAGACGGACCTGCAAGCAACAATGCTCTTGATATGTTCAGAGAAATGTATCTTGTTACTGTACTGCAAAAGCTGGTAAATAAGGACGCTGCATCTGCTCCTGCCGAAAGGGTGCTTGAAATGGCTTGTTCAACAGGTGCAAAGGCTATGGGTATAAACAGCGATTGTCTTAGAGAGGGTAAAAATGCAGATATTATAATGCTGGATTTAAAAAGACCCAATATGCAGCCAATAAATAACATTGTAAAAAACATTGTCTACAGCGGAAGCAAGGAAAATATTATTATGACAATGGTAAGAGGTAAAATTCTTTATGAATATGGAGAATTTAACATAGGTTCTGAACCTCGTCTTGTGTATGAAAAATGTCAGCAGATAACGGAGAGGATAAAAAATGATAACCTTTGAGAATGTCAAGAAATGTGAAGAATTAAATACCTATATTAAAAAGGCGGATGAAAGTCTTGGTGCACTTGGTTTTACAGAGCACAGCTTTGCCCATGTTACTAAGGTAGCTAAACAGGCGGAGTATATACTGAGTACTTTAGGATACAGTGAAAGGGAATGTGAGCTTTGCAAAATTGCAGGCTATATGCATGATATAGGTAATGTTGTCAATAGAATTGACCATGCACAAAGCGGTGCTGTAATGGCATTTCGTATACTTGACAGGCTTGGAGCAGATGCAGAGGATATTGCTGACATAATAGCAGCAATAGGAAACCATGATGAAAGTACTGCCTTTCCGGTTAATCCTATTGCGGCGGCACTGATATTGGCTGATAAATGTGATGTAAGGTATACGAGAGTAAGAAACAGGGATTTTGCAACATTTGATATTCACGACAGAGTTAATTTTTCTGTTAAGGAGTCTGATATGATAATATCGGAAGATAAAAAAGAAATACTTTTATCCATTGTTATTGATACTGAATTTTGCTCTGTTATGGATTATTTTGAAATATTCATAGGGAGAATGCTTCTCTGCAAAAAGGCGGCAGAAAAGCTGAATTTAAGATTCAGATTAGTTGTAAACGGACAAAAATTACTGTAAGGAAAGGAAGCATAAAAAATGGCTAAGTCAAAGGATAAGGATATTAAGACTAATGCTATGAGAATACTTGAAAGCAATAAAATAAATTTTGAGGTAAATACCTACGAATGTGATGAATTTATAGATGGTTTGACTGTTGCAAAGCACAACAGTCAAAACCCGGAACAGTCATATAAAACCCTTGTTACAGAGGGAAAAAGCAAAAATTATTATGTTTTTGTAATTCCTATTGCTGAAGAGCTTGATCTTAAAAAGGCTGCCAAGGCTGTAGGGGAAAAGTCTGTTGAAATGATACACGTTAAGGATATTAACAAAATAACAGGATACATAAGAGGCGGATGTACACCTTTAGGAATGAAAAAACAGTATGTAACTGTTGTGGACAGCAGTGCTGAAAAGTGGGATAAAATTATAATAAGCGGCGGAAGAATAGGTTCACAGATTATACTTAACCCTTATGACCTTGTAAATGTTGTGAAGGGTAAATTTGAAGAAATTATTTTTAACTAAGGAGAAATATAATGGATCTGGCAATAATTTCATTTAGAAAAATGATAGTAATGTTTATCATATTAATTATTGGTATCATTGCATATAAGACTAAACTTGTTACAAAGGAAGGTAATTCCACATTATCAAATGTACTTTTGCTTGTAGTAAATCCTTTTGTTATTTTTATGGGTTTCCAAATGGATTATACTCATGAGCTTTTTGTAAGATTGTGGATGTCCATTGGTTTTGCTATAATATGCCATATTATAGCAATTATAATTTCTTACATAGCAATTGGCAAAAAAATTAAGGATTATGAAATTGAGAGAATATCTGCTATTTATTCAAACTGTGGATTTATAGGCATACCTATTATTAATGCACTTTTTGGACAGGAGGGCGTATTTTATTTGGCATCATATATAGCTGTGTTTAATGTACTTTTGTGGACACAGGGCTATATGCTTATGACAGGCAAAACTGATAAAAAAGTTATTGTTAAGGGAATATTTTCGCCATGTGTTATTGCAGCAATGTTAGGTATTTTGTGCTTTTGTTTTAAAATACAGATATTTAAAGAAGCATCGGAGGCATTTCAACATATTTGCGATATGAATACACCTATGGCTATGATTGTAGCAGGTGTAACTATGGCACAGTCAGATATATTAAAGGCACTTAAAAATATAAGGCTTTATTACGTATGTCTTTTAAAACTTATAGTTATTCCTGTGATATGTGCGGTTGCTTTAAAACTTTTTAAGGCTGACAATGTACTTACAATGACATCTATTATTGAAATTGCCTGTCCTGTAGGAGCATCAGGCACAATGTTTGCAATAAGATATAACAGAAATGCTGTTTATGCTTCCGAGCTTTACGTTGTGTCAACATTGCTGTCTGCATTAAGTCTGCCTTTAGTTATTATGATTGCGGAAATGATTAAGTTTTAGGACATTTTCAACAAAAAATCCTTTCAAAAAATTCCTTGTATATTGACTTTATATTACAAGTGTGTTACAATAATTGTAAGCGAATAAGCTTCGAAATTTAGAAAGGATGGTTTTTTAAAATGAATGAAGTTTTACAGAAATTAAGTGCAATTGGTATCGTTCCTGTTGTTGTTATCAATGATGCTGATAAGGCAGTACCTTTAGCTAAGGCTTTAGTTGAAGGCGGTATACCATGTGCAGAGGTTACTTTCAGAACTGCTGCTGCTGAAGAGGCTATCAGAAGAATGGCTCAGGAGGTTCCTGAATTAATCGTTGGTGCAGGTACAGTATTAACAAAGGACCAGGCTGACAGAGCTATTGCTGCAGGTTCTCAGTTCTTAGTATCTCCGGGTTTGGATCCTGAAATCGTTGAGTATTGTAATGAAAAGGGTTACCTTATTACTCCCGGTACAGCTAATCCTTCTGATCTTAACCATGCTGTTAAGCTTGGACTTGAGGTTGTTAAGTTCTTCCCTGCTGAAGCTGCAGGCGGTTTAAAGATGATTAAGTCTATGGCTGCTGCTTACACTTCTCTTAAGTTTATGCCTACAGGCGGTATCAGTGCTGCTAACTTAAACAGCTACTTAGAGTATAATAAGATTATCTGCTGCGGCGGAAGCTGGATGGTACCCGGTAAGTTAATTGATGAGGGTAAGTTTGATGAAATTGTTGCTCTCTGTAAGGAAGCTGTTGCTACAATGCTTGGACTTGAAATGGTACATGTTGGTATCAATACTGAGGACGAATCTACTGCTATGGCTCTTGCTGAAAGATTTAACAAGTTATTTAACTTCCCAATCGATAACCACAATTCTGCAGTATTTGCATCTAAGGGCATTGAGGTTAGAAAGCAGATGTTCTTAGGCAAGAATGGTCACATTGCTATAGCAACTAACTATATGGATAGAGCTATTAAGTATATTGAGACAATGGGCGGCGAGTTTGATTATGAAACTGCTGTTGAAAAGAATGGCAAGATTACTTCTATTTACTTAAAGGAAGAGTTCGGCGGCTTTGCTGTACATCTTGTTCAGAAATAAAAAGTGACATATTTTAAACCTAGTAAATGAGCTGTGTTTGGCTTGTTTACTAGGTTTTTTGTTTGTGTGGGCATGTATAAAATACTATGAAATTTTAATTGTATGACACAAGTAGGTCACAATTAAGACACAAATTATATCTTGTTAATTTCAGAAAGAAGGACCTCATTAGAAACGTGAGAATAGACTTTTTGTGCAAGTGACCTTTGACTATGGCCTACAATTTTTGCAATAAATCTTTCATCAACTCCTGCTTCTGTAAGCAGCGTAATTGTAGTATGTCTGGTGTCGTGTACTCTGTGTTTTGACATACCTTCTTTAGAAAGATTATTCATAAGAGGGTTCCAGTATCTTCGGTAATAGTTTTCATAATTTATTATTTGTCTCTTAGTGTTTGAAACAAGATATTTACCCTCCTCTTGCATAAAAGATTTATAGAAGGGAAGTACCTTATCTGCAATGGGTACAACTCTGATACCATTTGATGTTTTACTGTCAAGTATATTTACACTTTGTTCATTAAGTTTTACCTGTTCTTTTTCTATTCCGCAGAATTCACTTATCCTGTAACCGCCATATATAAGCATTAATGCCATTTGTACAAGCCTGTCATTGCTGTATTTCCAAAGTAAATCAATTTCAGTTTTTGAAAATGCTGTGTGTTCAATTTTATTTGGATTTCCTGATTTTATATCTATTGCGGCAATAATATTCTTCTTACTTTCAGGTACAATTTCATGCTTAATTGCATAGTCATACATAAGATTTAAAACTGTGCGTAGCTTTTTAAGCATAGGTGCGTTTTTGCCAGAGTTATCAAATATATACTGGTAATCTGAAAGTTTAAGCTCTGCAAATTTTCTGTTGTATGTACTCTCATATATTTTATAGGCTGATTTTACACCAACAATATTTGATTCTGAAATTTTTTGAAAATGCTGTTCCGACCACAGTTCGTATAGCTCAGAAAAAGTTGTTTTGGCTGCATCGACATCATAAGGATTCTGATTGTATGCTGCGAGTGCCGCAAGAGCTTCAGATTTGGTTGCGTAATAACCTATGTTAATATATTTTTGCCTGAGCTTTTCTGTTTCAGGGACTATTTCCCAGCCTATTGTCTTTCTTACTCTCCAGGGCTTACGTCTTCTGCCTGATAGTTTTGTTATGTTGCCGTAACCATTAGGTAACTTCATAATATCACTTATTTTTGAATTTTGGGTATAAACATGTCAATCTAATTTATAAATATAATTGTAATTTACCGATTTATAAAAAAGCTCAATGTGTAATAATAAAAGAAAAACGGGTGATAAAATGGGAACATTCAGTAAATTACAAGAAAAGACAAAAGAAATTGATAAAGAAGGTACACATAAAGGATATTATTATAAAGTTTCCGATGAACTATAGTCAATGAAGTAGAGAGTAAAAAAAGAAAAAAATAACCTACCGGGGTCAAGCGTCCGTACGCTTGCCGGG
>JAUNGN010000037.1 GCA_030524425.1 Clostridia bacterium
AGTTGAACCTTACTTTTTTATTTCTTTTGTTACCTATCTATTGTACCTCAACAATCAGGCTTTTTGTTGATAGCCATTTCCTTTTCTTTGAATTCCAAGTACCAATCGGCATAATCAAGGAAAATCTGCTTATAAAGGTCATTGATTTTGTTTTCTGCCGATATGAGCTTGACGGTTAAAGCATTTATTATATCAAGAGTGACGTTATCTTTTCTGTAAATTTTGTTTATAAGTTTTAGCATAATTCACCTCACAGGCTCTCCAAAATGCAGCTCATTGTGTGAATATTGCCGTTTACTTTATGCGTTACCGATTGTATTCTGTAGTTACCGTCAATGCCGAGATACTCATCAGCTATTCGCATAACCCGGCCCGGTCTTGCGCTGTCGTGACCTATGAAGTCCATAGATAGTTCCCGTTTTAGAGTATTTTTCTCTTTTAACTCTGTTTCTGCAAGGTGCTGAATGTTGTCGGCTTCGTCTGAATTAACGCTGAAGTTTTCGGCAAGTAAACCGTATTTTTGTATGCTCGCCTCATCTCTTGCAATAAACTGCTTTTCGGGCATTTCGCCGCTTTTCTTGGAATTGACCTCTGCGATTACTGCGTTTTTCATATTTTCGATTGAATGAGTATATTTCCCTCTGCTGTGAGCGCTTTTGTCCGTTACATCGAAAGCCGCTACATTTGTTGTTGGCTTGAAAATATATGGTATAGGCTCCGTTGGAAGCTGAAACACATAAATATCTTTGCCCCGAAGCTCATAATAATATCTTTTGCCGTCGTTGCCTTCCTGTATTTTTATAAGCTCCTTTATGATTTCATTAACATTTTTTATATAAACGCTGTTGACTTTGGCAGGCATATCGCAGATATTTCCTATGGATATGCCCACCTTGCCGAAAAGCACCTTTAAACAATCCGATACACTTTTATCTTTGAATTGTATGATAGTTTCGTTTTTGTTAAGATAAAATCCATAATCACAAGCTTTGACAGTTCTCTTTGGATAACTTCTCGTAACGCTTGTGACAACGGCTCTTATAAGTTCTCCCTCGTCATTATTTAAGGTTATTGTATCTCCTGCCATAATAAGCAGCCTTGTTATATATCTGTCCTCAACATCGGGAACGGAAAAAGAAAGGCTGACTCCCACCGTATCAAGATTTTCACTCCAAGAAAGGTCGCTGACAAGGTTTGTAATGTCTGTTCCTTGATTTTCTTTATATAGCATAATCTTATACAATCAAATCACCTTCTTCAATTACAGTTCCGTCTTTAAGCGTAACAATAAAATATATATGCAGACCGTTTCTTTCCCTCTTGCCTGTCCAATTTGTAACAGAAGCTATAAAAGGATGTCTTAAAAGCTGCTCTGTAACCTCTCGCTTTAGTTCGCTGTTTAAATATCCCATAGGCAGCTTTCTTGTGCCGAGATAGTCATAAATGCTTATGCCGAAGGAGTCCGCTTCGCCCTCAGTATAAACCTTATAAGCGTTTACCTGCGTTCTCAGCACATTTTGAATATATTGCTTTGCGGTTTGAAGCTCGGAACATTCCACAAGAGAAGAGTTATTAAATAAATGTTGACCGCTTTCGTAATCAAATACAAAATCACAGCCGACATTTTCAGTTTCGTTTACTGTATTAGTTTCTTCTATAAATATATTAGGAAACACAGCGTTATCCCTCCTCAAGATAAATATAGAGTTCATTTTTAGTTCCGTCGCTCTCTCTGCCTATGCTCTCATATTTACCAAGTACATAAAGGCTTTGATTGTCATTTCCTGCGATACAGATGAATTTATCACCTATGTTGACAGGATATTCTTTAACATAAAGCTCTCCTGTCGTTACTCCTGTACCGCCATTTATTAAGCCCTCAAAATTAAAAAATTCCGTAAAGTTCAGTGGCTCACTGTTGTAATAAATGCGGATGTTTACGGGAGTGAGGCTCGTCACCTCACCCACGCAAACACCGATAGTCTTTTTATTATTTCGGCTGTGAATTTCCTTCGCAAGTTCAATGTAGCTGTCCATAGGCTTAAATTATTGAAAGCACCTTTATTTCAGTAAAGGTAAAGGGCATACTTCTTGTTACTAACTTCTTGGCTTCCCAATCCATAGGCGAAATTTCCGTAAACTGTACTCCCGTAACCATATAGCTTTCCGTCTTGCCTGTGTTTGGGTTTGTAAGGTTGGCTACAATCTTATAATCGGGAGTAATGCCGTTTTGATAAGCTGAGATTAAATCTGCGTCTATCATTGTGTTTATTCTTGCGCCTTCAAGCGTACCTTCGCCGTCATAGCCTACATAAACGTGATGGCTGCAATAGTCACCCACAGGCGAAAAGTCCTCATATTGCCCAGTCATTTTAATGTTGATTTTGTTAATCTCGAAAAGATTAGTGTTGTTTAAAAACACCTCACCGCTTGTGCCTTTTAAGAATTTATTATCATCAAACATAGATTACACCTCCAATTATTCCAAAGTGACCGTAAACTTCAGGTTTTCCATACAATTAAGGACTTTAATGTTACTTGCAAGGAATACAGACCTTTTGAAAGCCATTCTTTTAACCTTATCATCGTCCCAATCGGCGGCTTCGCTTTTGCCTGTTCCAAGCCAAGCGGAGCGTTGTTCCGTAACGTCAATATCAGCTTTGTTTGCAAATTCATCGTCCAAAATATCTTCGGCGGCAAGCTGTGAATAATACTGATTAACTGCCCCGATGAATAAAAGCTGATACTTGTATTTATTCTTAAACCTGCCTTGATAGGTGTTTTTGAATACAGTCCTGATGTCGTCACGAATTAAGTCCATAGCCTCTACCGTTTCTATGTACTGCATATCTTCGGTGGCAGTATTTCCATTCAACGTCACAAGGCTGTTTATTCCTGTTACAATGCGCACTCCGCCGATGTCATTTGTCAAAACAAGCTGACCGTTTGAAACCGCCGTATCGATATCCTCAACCTCGGTTACTTCAGATAAATCAGAGCAAAGGAAGTTGGTGCAGCCTTTCGTAACGTTGCAGGAAGCCACAATTCCGAGCAGGCTTGGCAGATACTTAACAGCGTTGATTGCTTCTCCATTTAAGTCAATGCCGTTTTGATTAAAGTAAACATAATGCTTACAGTCCTTATTTGCAATAGTACCTACCGCCTTATAAGTTTTGCCTTGAATCTCCATAGATTTTATCCAACTTGCTAAGTCGCTCTGTGGCTCGTCCTCTCCCTGAAGTGCTATAATAAAGTTGTAACAGGAGTGGCTAATAAGATATAATTAATCTCATCAAGAAAAGAGGAATGAATTATGCCACAAAGTTACACACCTGAATTAAAAAAGAAGATTGTCCGTCTCCATCTGGAGGAAGGACGTACTTACAAAAGCATCACCGCTGAGTATGGCGTATCCAAAGCCAGTATCTCCAAATGGTGTGCTGAGTTCAGCAAAGAATGCCAGACAAAAACCGTTTTAAATCCCAAGACTCCTAATGAAGCAGAGTTAATGAAAGAGAATCTTCGCCTTCGGAAAGAATTGGAGGAAGCGAAAAAAGAGAATCTTTTCTTAAAAAAAGCGGCGGCATTCTTTGCAAAGGAAATCGATTAGAGGCTTATCGATTTATTGAACAATTTCACGATATTTTCGGCTTGCGCTGGCTGCTCAGGCGGCTTGGGATCTGTCCGAACGCTTATTATAACTACCGGAAACACCGGAAGGCAGCTTATGATACCCAAAAATCAAAGGTACAGGCGCAGATCCGGGATATTTACCATGAACACAAGGGCGTGGATGGATACCGGAGCATGACGGTTTATTTGGCACGCCGAGGATATCATTACAGTTCGACAACCATTCATAAATATATGAATACGGAGATGAAATTGTTTTCTATTGTGCATCCGAAAAAGCCGGGTTACGAACATGGCAAACCGCATAAAGTGTTTGAAACTTACTTTTTCAACAATCTCTCTGTTCGGAGTTTTCACTGTTTTCACCTCCATTCTTAAAAGCTGATGAGCCTGTCAGATTTTTGAGCAATATTTTTCTCTCGAATTTATATTCCTTGCCTATGAATCCTAAACGAAGCAGGAAACACCTAAAAGCGTATTTGTCGTTTTCAATAGGTCTGTCAACCGCATTTATTCTTTTTCGCTCCTTGCTCATTTTGCAAAGGGCAGAAATAAAATGTGTGTACGCTTTCGACGTATCCGCATCGGGCAAATCAGCAAACCACGGAAATGAAACTCTGTCCTCTAAAACTTCAATGGGTAATTTTTCAACAAGATACAAAAGACCATAAAGACCCTGCTATTAACTGTCCTCTAAAACTTCAATGGGTAATTTTTCAACCCTCAACGCTTTTTTAATAAGTTCACCTTTGACTTCAAGCAAAGCTGTGAGATTTCCAACAGCCACATTCTCAATAGGAATTGAAAAAGTCAAGCCGATTTCTTCGGTAGCTTTGCTGTCTGCATTTGCCGTTGTTTCGGAGTTGTCAACTTCTGTCGGTTCCTCTTGTGTGTTCTCTGCAACAAAACCTCTCTTAGCAAGCCTTTCAAGCAAATTTTCAATTTTCTTGCTGTCTGCTCTGTCATCAAACTCTACCGTTCCGTTGCGGTCAACAGTAAAATAATCAACTTCATAAGCCGCTGTCGGCATACCAAGGTATTTTGGCTTGACTTCCAAAATCTCACCCATTGCTTTGACAAGAGCCTTTCGCTCTGTTCCTGTTTTATTAAATACAATCTTCATTTTTTGAGTACCTCCTTTGTTTTTCAGTACTACATATATCACTCAACAAAGGGCAAAAGTCAAGGGAATAAGCTGAAAAACCGCACATTCTGCATAATGTACAACATACGTTTTTTCTGTTTGTTTAATTTGTAAATATTCATTTTCGCTCTGCCCAATACGCAATAGCCGACATTATGAAAACTACAATGTTCAAGCATATACCATTGCCCCAAAGTTTATATTCGGCTGAATCACTGTGAGGATTTTGCAGCCATTTTCTTATTTGGTTATCGGTTTTGGGTTTTGTGCTTTTACCTATTGCAACCGCATAATTATTAAACACATCTCTCCACCAAGCAATCTCATCATCGGTAGGATTTTTCGTTTCGAGGTTTTGACACCACCAATCGGGAAATCCCTGCAGCCTTGCGCACTCAGTAGGAGTAAGCCTGCGGACTATGTATTTCATATCCTTATCGGTGTCGTTTACCATAGGTGGTTCTTTGTAATCCGAAGCCACAAGTGTGTTCGCAGCCTCTTTTTCAGCATTGCAGAAAAACGATACTTTGCTTGAAGAATATGTGGGGTGAGCCACAGCGTTTGGACCTCTCGCAACAATAGGCGGTTCTACTTCCGCATCAACGGAAATATTAAACTTTGCGTTTTGCCCCTGATTAAAGGCTGCTCTGTCTATTCCGTAGGCGACTGCATGGCGGTCAGTTGTGTTTAATGTATATTCGACACTCTCATTAAAACCATTCCCCAAAGGACCGTTTTCGTCTTTTCTACCTATCATAGAGCCTTGAACGGCGACGACAGCAACCCCTCCTTGATTGGAGTCAGGTGTGTTTCCGCCTGTATCTATGGTTCGAGAGGTTTCAGTTTCATAGCAATTGTGCCTTGCATTTTTAGTGTTTTCGGAGGTAAATCTGACGTCAAAGCATTTATTTTCATAGACTGCCGCAGGAACAGTACCTGCTCGAAGCGTTGGGGATTTTTCTTTTTCAAAACCTATCCCTCGGCTGTTGGCTGAATGTTCCGTGCAAAAGCCAGCCGACTCCATAACACAAGGTGTCAGCACTTTTGCTTCGCAAAAGCCGCCTACGGCGTCCGCACTTCTTTGCGGTGCCAGATGATTAGCTCTTGCTCTTAATGTGCAAGTCATATCTTCCGTAATATCCATACAGTTTCCGCCCTGATCGCCTAAAACAATCACACGATTTTCGCCTGTTGTTCCAAAGCTTTTTTCAAAATCGGCGGCAGTTCCTTGCCGCGGGCAGAAGCTCTGCGGAGGATACCTAAACAAGCCTTCTGACTCAAATAATATTTTTCCGGCGCATTTGCCTGCAAAATCTGCGACAAGGTATATCCTTCGCCTTCGTTGTGGGACTCCCCAACCTGAAGCGTTGAATATTCTCCAAGCAATGTCGAAATCATCTCCCATGATGCGTCCTGCATTCGCCCACTTTGCAGGCTGAGGAATTAAAATATCACTTTGCTTGATTTTGCAGATTGATTCGAGGACTGCTTTGAAATCTTGCCCTTTGTTTGACGAGAATGCGCCGGGGACGTTTTCCCACACCATAAATCTTGGATATTTGCCATTGGTTTTATCCCTCATTTCTTTTATAATTCTTATCGCTTCATAAAAAAGACTTGAACGCTCTCCGTCCAAGCCGTTTCTTTTGCCTGCTATTGACATATCCTGACAAGGCGAACCAAACGTGATTATGTCAACAGGCTCTATTTCTGCGTCATCAATTTTATTTATATTTCCAAATGTTTAACAAATGGCAGACGCTTTGTTGTTACTCTGATAGGGAACGGCTCAATTTCACTCGCCCATATTGGAGTAATGCCCGAAATCAAACCGCCAAGCTCAAAACCTCCCGAACCCGAAAATAAACTGCCAAGCGTTAATTGTTTATTCCTCATCGACAGATACCTCCAAATCGTCAAACTTAATGGTTTCTCCGTTTCTGATTACCAAAACATTTTCAGCAGAGCCTACCTGCTCAATATATCTCTTAACAATTACATCGCAGTATTTTTCATCAAGCTCAATGCTGTGGCATATACGGTTTGTCTGTTCACATGCTATAAGTGTACTTCCACTACCACCAAAAGGGTCAAGCACTATGCAGTTTGTCATACTTGAATTTTTTATTGGGTAAGCGATAAGCGGAACAGGCTTCATCGTGGGGTGGTCGCCGTTTTTCTTTGGCTTGTCAAACTCCCAAATGGTTGTTTGCTTTCTGTCCGAATACCATTTATGTTTACCATTTCTTTTCCAACCGAAAAGGCAAGGCTCGTGCTGCCATTGATAAGGACTTCTGCCAAGAACAAGACAGTTCTTTTTCCAAATACAGCAGCCGCTTAAATAAAAGCCTGCGTCTTGAAAAGCCTTGCGGAAGTTATATCCTTGTGTGTCTGCGTGAAAAACATATATTGATGCGTCGCTTTCCATATTTTGCTCCACATTGACAAACGCAGCGAAAAGGAATTTGTAAAAATCCTCATCGAGCATATTGTCATTTTTGATTTTGCCCGCTGTTTCCTCAACATTGACATTATAAGGCGGGTCTGTAACAACAAGGTTCGCCTTTTTGCCGTCCATAAGAACAGCATATGTTTCGGGCAAGGTGGAGTCGCCGCATACAAGCCTGTGTCTGCCAAGCAGCCACACATCTCCGCTTTTAGTTACGGGCGGTTTTTCAAGCTCCGCTTCAACGTCAAAATCATCCTCTTTTATTTCCTTGTTATGTACCTTTGACATAAGCTGCTCAATTTCAGGCGGTTCAAATCCTGTAAAATCTACATTAAAATCTACACATTGCAAATCCACAATAAGGTCTGCGAGAAGCTGTTCGTTCCAAGCGCCTGTGATTTTATTCAAAGCAATATTAAGAGCCTTTTCCTTTGTTTTGTCAAGGTCAACTACGGCGCAGGGTACTTCCGTATAACCTAAATCTTTGGCTACGGTTAGTCTTTGATGTCCGCCAATGATTGTCATATCTGAGTTGACAACCAAAGGGTCGGCAAATCCAAACTCAGTTATTGAGTTCTTGATTTTTTCGTATTCCTTGTCGCCCGGCTTAAGCTGTTTTCTTGGATTGTACTCCGCAGGTTTAAGCAATTCTATAGATATAGTTTTTAAAACAGATGTCTTTTTCATTCTATGCTTTCCTCCTTCTTCCAAAATCTGTCGTGTATGTAGCAGTTATGACAGCAATATTTCCTGTTCTTATTGCCGTAGGATACAAAATCCCTGCCGCAATAAACACACTTTAGGTGATATAAAGCGGTATCTTTTTTGTTAATTTTCTCAGGGTGGAGTTTCCACCATTCTCGTCTGCATTTCTCAGAGCAGAATCGTTTTTGTCTGCCTTTATTTGATTGTTCAATTGGCTTGCAGCAGTTGGCGCATATCTTGCCTCCGCTGATTTTTTCATCAGTATTCATAGCCGATACTTTGCCGTAGCCTGTCATATCGTTTTTCTTACAAAAATTTCTGACGGTATCTCGTGTCAAACCCAAAGCAGAAGCAATGGCTTTATAACCGTCACCGTTTTTTCGCATATTTAATATTTGTTTTTTCTGTAAATCGGTCATAAAAACACCTCATTTCATAAACTTTTTAGCGAAAATGCAGTAATTACGGCAGCAAAAAAACGCTGTATTTATCAGCGTTTCAAAAAATTTTAATATTAAATTTTATATGTTTGGGGTATCCCCCTTATTTAATTCTGCGAAAATTTACGTTTGAGGGGGCTGCGGTCAGCATTTAAACCACTTTTAGAGATTTCGATACCCCCTCCCATTAGTATTTATATTCAATATTCCTATCCTCGGTCATTGTCTTTACATCATGACAATGCTTGCAGAGTGATTGCCAGTTATCTCTGTTCCAAAACAGCTCTCTGTCACCTCTGTGAGGAATGATGTGGTCAACAACTGTTGCTTTGGTATATCTTCCTTTAGCTTTGCATTTCTCACAAAGTGGGTGAGAATTTAGAAAAGCCTTGCTTGCTTTCTGCCATTGTCTATTGTAGCCTCTTGTAAAAGCACTTCGCACTTCATCAGTATGTAAAAATTTATGATCATCACAATATTTATTTCCGTAAGCAACCAACTTAGGACAACCTGGGTGCTTACAAGGTATGTTTGGTCTTTTAGGCATTTCTGTCACTCTCCTTTACTAAAAATTTATTTAAAATGCTTGCTAAATTTCTGTTTTTTGTATATAATATAAGTGAGCAGAGATGCTTACCGGTCATTACGGTCAGAATATAATGAACGTGTATGTTTAACCTCCGAAAGTGACGGGGTGCTGTAAAGCGTAGAATATCACTTACCTGTAGAGGGGCTTGCTTCCGGTAGGCTCCTCTTTTATGCAAAGGATGGAGCATTATGAAACTTGTATCAATTAACACCGATTTATTTGAATTATATAAAGCCGACTCTGAAATATTAACAAAGTCTAAGCGTCCATATGTTTTAGTAATCCGCTTATCTTACAAAAATCATAACTATGATTTTGCAGTTCCGATACGTTCAAATATACCTGCAGCAGCTCCTAAAAATCAATATTTTCCTTTACCTCCAAGACCGAGTACTCGACCTAAAAACAGACACGGTATTCATTACATAAAAATGTTTCCCGTAACAAAGCAATATCTTATAAGATACAGAACCGAGGGAAATAATTTTGCAATTTTAATTCAATCTATAATCGATAAAAATACTAAACAGATTGTTGACGAATGTCAATCATATTTAAATTCATACGCTTCAGGTAATCATCCACTTTATTCAACAGATATTGATTACCTGATTCAACAACTGTATAAATAAACCGTATGCCCTTTACGAAAACCGACACAGTGAAAGGAGTAAAGACTGTGTCGGACAAAAGAAAAAGAGAAGCACTTTTGCCTCTCTCTAATCCTTGCAGTATAATAATAACACAGATTATTTAACAAATCAATACACCGGTCAGTACACCACTTAGTACACCTTTGGAAAATCAACTTAACATATATTCAATATCAAGCCTGTTTCGTTCTGAATACAGGACATCCAGTTCTTTTATTGCCTTCCTCCTGTATTTTGCTACCATCGAATGACTTATATGATATTTTGCCATCAGTTCATCCCACTTCATCCCTTTTACAACCATATCATTAATGAGGCTTGGCATATATCCGCTGAGGGTTGAAATACCATATTCTAAAAAATCCATTTCCCTGCAAATCAATCTATATTCTTCACTCAGATATTTAAGTAAATCCTCATTTTCATTTTTTAGTTTGTCTTTATAATTCAAAGCAATTTTTGATGTTTTGTCAGAAATACCACTTGTTTGTACCCGTTCATCCTGTGGCTGAAAAAAAGTAAGACTTTCTATATACTCTCTTTCCGTTATACCAACAAAGTTTTTCAACTGCACATACAATATATTTTTTCTGACAACCCAATTTTTATAATTATTAAAAGCGTACTCTGCGTTCATTCCATCAACCTCCATTTCACAACCTCAATCAAGGAATTTTGCCCTGCGTCCTTTCTTTCAAGAGCCTTAATGACGTCTTCGTCAATTGTTCCCTTGGTTATTATGTGATGAATAATAACTGTGTTTTTCTGCCCCTGTCTATATAGCCTTGCATTTAACTGTTGATATAACTCTAAACTCCAAGTCAGACCAAACCATATGATTATACTTCCGCCTTGCTGTAAATTTAAGCCATGTCCTGCTGATGCAGGGTGGATTAATGCAACGGGCATTTCACCTCTGTTCCACTTGTCAATATCTGAAGATGTGTTTATTTTCTCTGCCTGAAACCTTTTCATAATCCTGTCCTTGTCATGCTTGTACCAATAAGCTATAAGTACAGGCTTACCGTTTGCTGCCTCAATTAAATCCTCCAAAGCATCCAACTTTTTATTATGTATTTCAATAACAGCTTTGTTATCATCATAGAGAGCACCGTTTGCCGTCTGCAGCAGTTTGTTTGAAAGTGCGGCGGCATTAACTGCGTCAATGCAATCATCGTTTAAATCTATAACCATATCCGATTTAAACCTATCATACAGAGCTTTTTCTTTTTTATTCATTTCAACCTCAACATTATTTGTAATAAGCTCAGGCATTTTTATATGGTCAAGGGCTTTCATTGATACACAAATATCCGAAATCAATTCATATATCTTATCCTCTGCACCCACTCTCGGCTTATATGAAAATATCACCTCACGATTTCTTTTATCCGGAACGAAAAATCTTTCTCTGAAACCGCCGATATATCTTCCAAGTCTTTCACCCATATCAAGAAGATATATTTCAGACCATAAATCCATAAGAGAATTTGGCGCAGGAGTACCTGTCAAACCTATAATTCTTTTTAGTTTTGGTCTAACTTTTTTCAGAACCTTAAACCGTTGTGCTTTGTTTGACTTAAAGCTGCTAAGCTCATCAATCACAACCGTATCAAAATCCCATTTGTGATTTTCTATGAACCAAGATACATTTTCTCTGTTTATGATATACAGCAGAGCTTTTTTGTTTAAGGCTTCTTCCCTTTTCTCCTTACTGCCAAGAACGATGGAGTATGTAATATCTTTCAAGTGTTCCCATTTTTCAATCTCGGCTTTCCAAGTTGACTCAGCCACTCTTTTGGGAGCTATTACAAGAACTTTTGCTATATCAAAATAATCATAAGCAAGCTCCCATAACGCTGTTAAGGTTATAATCGTTTTGCCGACCCAAGCCCATATCCAAAAATAAACCTGCCGCATTATTATTAATAATGTGTTCGATTGCATAAAATTGGTAATTATGTGGTATGAACTTCATTTTAGGCATCACCTCCTCCGGTTCTAATAACAATAATGTATTCCTTACTTCCAAATGAAATCTTGCATGCTCGGCTTGAGACGGAAAAATCTTTAAATTAGATTCAGAATTATTTGTTTTGTTTCCATCAATATGGTGAACAACTTCTTCTGATTTTAACGGTCTGCCAAGTATTTTTTCCGCTATTACACGATGTTCATGTCTGCCAAATAGCTTTTTATATGTTTTGCCTTCACCTTTGCCAAGATTTATGCATCTTAGTTTAAATTTAACATCAGAAGTCATTCTCGTAGGATTCAACTGCCGATTTAATTGCGTAAAGTGTTTAGACATATTTGAATAATCTTTTAGTTTATTATATCCGTTCGGATTTTTTGTTTTATTACTAAAGTTTGCCAAACAATTTTTACAGCAGAAATTATGTTTTTTAATATTACATTTATATCGTTCTATCTCTTTTCCGCACCAATCACATTTGACCTTGTATTTCATCAAGAACACCTCCAATCATTTCAACATTGTCGATTACATATACCTTAAATCCTAACTGCCTAAGTTGCTCCATTCTCCTTACCTGTATTGGTCTGGGTTTTTGATTTGGTGCTTTCAATTCAACAAAAGCCAACAACCCACCCTTGAAAAGTACCAAACGGTCAGGAACACCCGCCAATCCCGGAGATACAAACTTGGGACACATCCCACCTCGTTTTTTAACTTCAGTTGTTAATCGCTTCTCTATGTATTTTTCATTCATTCAGTTTACCTCCTGTGCCTAAAGCTGTTGCCGATATATCTAAAACTTCCTTACGCGCATATATGTGCCTGTTTTCTATATATTTATATATTTTAGTAATCAATATAGTAATTTAAGGCACATCGGCAAAGGTTATTTTCAAACTACCGTAAAAACTACACTTTTGACCTTTGCCTACATATTGTGCCTATAAGCTTTTAGGAAACAATCGGCAACAAATTTACTTGCCTGTCGGCACTCTTTCAAATACCCTCTGCACACCGTAAATCGGAAGTCTGACTTTTCCTGTTTTTGTTCCTTCGTATCTTTTCCAGCCACCCATTTTGTTTATAATGGATTCAAGCTCATACGCATCTGTTCTTTTAAGGGTTGACCTGTCCTTGCCGAAAAGCTCCACCCATATTTCCATAAGGCAGAATTTATCTCTGACAACAGTACCTCTCTTTTTGCTGCCATCAAATTCACTCTGTCCTAAAAATGAACGTCTTTCATAAATATCCATTTTACCCCAATCCTCCGGAAGCAAAGTATTGAGGTATTCCCTTATAATTCCCTCTCTGTCATCAGATTCCATAGCCTCTTGCTGTTTATTAATAGCCTCTAAAACAAGCTCGCCTTCAAGATAGAGTTTTTCACCGTTATTATATTTAACAATAGCTTCTGCCCAAATCTGATCTACATCTTCAAGTTCCCAAGGCTTATACTTTCCATTTCCATAGACATTAACAGGCAAAAATCTTCTGTTGCCCGTAATATCTCTCAAAAAACCGCCTTCAGCATTGGTACTTCCTACAATAATACAGCTTCTCGGATGACTTTCCACAACAGCTCCATAGCTCTGTCTGAATTTATCATCTGTTCTTGTAACAAAGGATTTAACAACTTCAACGTCAACCTTTTTAATGCCTGTCAGTTCTCCTATTTCAAGTATCCAATAACCCTGAAGCTTTTCTGCCGCCGATTTATCCTTCATATCAGAAATACTCAGGCTGTCAGAAAACCATTCCTTTCCAAGCTTTGAAAAAAGCGTTGATTTTCCTATTCCCTGCTTTCCGTTTAAGACAAGTACGGTATCAAATTTTATGCCCGGTTCGTAAACTCTCGCTACCGCAGCCACAAGTGTTTTTCTTGTGACCATTCTTACATAGGTGCTGTCCTCTGCACCCAAATAGTCAATCAGCAGTGTATCAAGTCTTTCAACACCGTCCCATTTCAAAGTTGCAAAATACTCTTTTATGGGATGATATATTCTCTCCGACGATACAACTCCAAGCAAAGCATCCTTAAACTTTGTAGGCGACCATATACCATAGACCTTTTCAAAATACAGCTTTGCATTTGCCAAATCAGCATCACCCCAGCCTCGTTTAACCTGAGTCCACGGCAGCTCACCTATAACATCAAACGTGCCTTTAAGCTGATTATATACGATAGGTTTAAGCCTTTCGTCATATCTGATAATAGCTGCAATGTTTGAAAGGCTGTCTTTTACCTTGCCATTTTTATCAACCTCAAGCATAGTCTGCCAATCTGAATTGTCGTTTTCTTTAAATTCAAGCTTTGCCTGCAATTCTCGCTCTTTTGCAAGTTGCTGTTTTACCTCGTCATCATTTACGGCAAACTCCTGCATAGCCTTAAAAGATGGCAACTTGCCAGGTTCTGTATTTTCATCAGTATTATCATCAAGTTCACCGAACTTATGAAGTCTGACTACATCAAAGGCATTCATCAGCTTACCGCAAGCCGGGTCTGTTGCGTGATGTGAGTACGCAAATTTATCTTCATAGATAACAACACCTGCACTTGAATCGGCAGGAACATAATCATATCTGCCCGGCATTACAGACGGACTATATGTATCGGATATAAATTTGTCTATTGCCTCCGTAATCGTATAAGTACGACAGAAAGCACCTACAATGCCTTTCTTCTCCAATGGATCTGCCTGTTTTTTGATTTCCCTTTGAATAATAGTCTGCTGTCTTTTTGAAACAGGAAGCTCTGATACATTATGCCAATCTTTATATCTGCTTAAAACGGTATCGGGATTTAAAAGTTCACCATCTATATCCTTAAAATAAAACTCTCCGTCAGCAGAGGTACTAGCCCAATACATAAGTCTGCTTGGCTCGTAGGTAGTATCGTCAAAATACTCCATACCAATATCCTCGGCAATCTTTCTTGAAACGGCTATGTATTCATCGGGAGTAATATTTCTTGAAAGCGGAATGATAAGCCTTAATCTTGGTTTGTCAGATGTGTGTTTGTGTGTTGAATATATGATGCAGCGAAAATCAAAGAACATCTCCACCATATCAGGCAAATCCATAGTAGCATAATCCGCATCAAGAGTTAATGCGGAACGGCTTATAACACAGTCCTTTTTTCGTCTGCCGTCTTTAAGCTCACCTGCAACAAAACCACCCACATCCTTAATATTATCCTGCTGAGCTTTACTCATTTTCTTAAACTGCTCTACTGTTTCAGCAGTTCTTTTGGTCTGAGATAATTTTCTTACAAAATCCCCAAGGCTTATATCCTGTAAGTTCCAATGCTTATCCATTCTGGAGTTGCCTACCGATATTTTCATAATCCCTCAACCTCCCTAAGCTCATATTGAAAATACCTTATTTTCATTTTTCTCTTTTCAGCCTTTTCAATCTCCTGCCCCATGCCCTTGGATACAACATTTCCAAACACCCAAAGCTCATCACACTTACCGAGAATAACCATATTCATAAACATTGCAAGCTCTCTGTCAGCAGGCTTTTCATCATTCATAAACTGAGGAAAAAGCAAGTGGGGAGCGATGGGAATACAGTTATTGTCTAAAGCAAATCTACAATAAATACGGGCATTTGTAACATTGAATTCAACATTACCGCTGTAGGGTGAGCAAATATATACTAAAGGTCTGTATCTTGCTTTTCTTTCCTCAGCTTCAACCCTTGATAACGCTTCATAAGCAGTAGGATCATAATAGCCCTCGGAGTTATATTTACTTATTGCCATTGACCGTTCCTCCTCTTATCTTTTCCTTATAAATATTCATAGTATCAGTCCTTCCTGTAAAATTCGCATTCGTACCCGTCCGCTCTTAGCTTTAGTCCATTAGCCCAAGGCGGTGTTCTTCCCATCTGCTCACAAACGGCATCAAGTGACATTCTCTTGTCTGCTTCAATAATTATTTCATCATGTACATGAGCAACAATGCGAAAGCAACACAGAGTTTTCATGGCGTAAAGCAAAATATCTCTTGCTATTGCCTGCACTATATTTTCTACAAATTTTGGACCGTAACTTTCAATACGCTCCCATTTTTTAGTTGCTCCGACACCCTCGTATGTTACAGACTCTCCTCCGAAGCGGTTTTCTCCTATTGCAGGCTTAACATAAGCAAGACTTCTTCCTGATGGAAGTGTAATAAAAAGCATACCGCTTTTGTAAAAGATTTTAACGCACTTTACTTCTGCTGATGTTTTTTCTCTGACAACCTTTTTGACGGCATCATCAACATCCCACCACAATTTTGTTATATGAGGATTTGCATTTCTCCAAGCGGATACAAGTGAGGGGAGCTCCTCTTCCTGTATTCCCATATCAACAGCACCCATTGACTTTAAGGCGCCAACCGAGCCACCATAACCAAGAGCCAATTCGGCAATTTTACCCTTTTGTCTGAGGTGTCCGTTTGTTCTATTTTTCTCAACGGGAACACCAAACATCTGACCGGCAGATGCACAGTATATATCTCCGCCGTTTTCAAAAACATCAAGCCGCCACTGCTCCCCTGCAAGCCAGGCAATAACACGAGCCTCAATGGCAGAAAAGTCGGACACAATAAACTTATAACCTTGCTTTGGCACAAATGACGTTCTTATAAGTTCAGATAAAACATTTGGAATGTTGTCATAAAGTGTATCCATACTTTCAAAATCACCATTTTTTACAATAGTTCTTGCTTCTTTTAGGTCTGGAATATGGTTCTGCGGAAGATTTTGTAATTGTATCAATCTCCCCGAAAATCGCCCCGAGCGATTAGCACCATAAAACTGAAACATACCTCTCGCACGACTGTCCAAGCACACAGCATTCTGCATTGCCTGATATTTCTTTACGGAGGATTTGGCAAGCTGCTGTCTTAATTCAAGTACACTTGCAAGTTTGGGCGGAGCTGTCTTTAAAAGCTCTGTTACTGCTTTTTTATCAAGAGAGTCAACCTCAAGACCGTTTTTAACAAGCCAATCCTTCATTTGCTGTACGGAGTTTGGATTTTCAATTTCAAGCTGTGTCAATTCGCCCATAGTTTTTATATGTTCTTCTTT
The DNA here is from genome assembly GCA_030524425.1 of Clostridia bacterium. Lineage (GTDB taxonomy): Bacteria > Bacillota > Clostridia > Lachnospirales > CAG-274 > Gallispira. The sequence continues at coordinate 16,671 of JAUNGN010000037.1, forward strand.
TATAAGCGAGTCAAAGGCTATGGCATTTTCCACAAACCTCATATCAAGAGCAATACCTCTGTCATTTATCTCTTGGTCGAGATGATATTCATCCCATACAAACTCGGGAACGGGAAAGTTTTTCAACTTCTTCTGTATGTTTATTTCTACCTCAACATCACGCTTGTTATAGGACTTAAACATATCCCATTTTGCAGAATTGTGATGTGGCATATTCCTTGTTCTGCCCCCGTTTGCCTTTGTAGGTTTACAGGGAACACAAAAATATCTGATTAATGCCTTACCCTCATCAAGCTTCTGTTCATCAAGTTTAAGCACTGCACCGACACCTTTAAGTGACAGCGGCAATCCCATATATGCCGACCACACCATAGAGCACTTCCAAGCAGACGGGGCAAGATAATTATTAACAGTATCCTCATCAATGCTATAGTTCACGAATACAGGTGAGTAATATTTTCTAAGATATGCCGATAAACAGACTCTCTCAAAATTCGCATTAAAAGCCCATTTGGTAATGTTATCATTGGTGAGTGCATTTATGATTTCCGCAGGTATTCTCTCACCCTGCGCCAAATCAATAACTTTTGCTTCTCCGCCATCAACTGAATATCCAAAGAGCAGAATTTCAAAATCCTCTGCCTCTGTATATTTATAAACACCACATTTTGAAAGGTCCGTACTGCTGTAGGTTTCAATATCTATACTTAAGTTTTTCATAGGCATTTTCCTTTCAAAACAGGCAGCAGAGCTTTTAAACTCTGCCGCCTTAAATATTTAAGCCAAAAAATCATCAACCTCAACGGTATCAAAATCCTCTGCCGCTGTTGTTCTGCCACTAAGTGACTCGCCGTCCTTCAGCTTCTGAATATTGCCAAGACCTGCCGCAATACCCTTATTGCCGTTTGCGGAATATGCATAGAAATTGACAGAAATATTGCCGTAGCAACCGCTGTAAACCTCGCTTTGGTCTAATATTGGCTCTACTTTATTATCAACAACCTGTGGCTTCTGCTTTGAATTGGCATTAAAGAAATAGCTGTCAGCATAAGCCTCGTCGTCGGGTCTGTCTGTATCACCGTCACGAAGCGGAAGTTTAAGATTGTTAGGGACCTTACCTCCCCAAACCGAAACACTTTCCTTTTTCACCTGTTCAATGGCAGCCTTTATTTTATTTATTGTTGCTTTATCGCTTTTCGGAATGATGGCTGAAACACTGTACTTAGGTTCGCTGCCCTCAATTCCTACAGGCTCCCAACAATGTAAAAAACTAAATCTGCAGGGTACAATAACTTTTACACTCATAAATTTTCCTCCTTAAAATCTTCACTCAGTGTTGATATATATACCGCTTCACGTTTGTCCGTTTCGGGAACAAGGGTTAGCTTGCCCTCAGGCTTATATACCAAACTGCCTAAAATATCATTAAACTTTTTCTTTCCCATCAGCTTTTCCATTTCGGTTATGCCGATAAGGCTTGTTTTGAAAATATCCTTATAACCATTAGCCTTTGCCGCTTCTATAACATCAGCCTCATCGGTATATTTTCTATTGGTTTTGCCACGAACAAGCTTATAGCCTGTCCACACTTTACCGTCAGAGACAGCTTTCTCCTGTGCATATGTATAAATATCAGATGCCCATTTGGCAAGCTCATCTGCCTTTGAAAGCACCTCCGCAATCTCAGCATCGGTAAGTAACGGTGCTGCCTTGAACTCAAGCCGTGCCAGCTTAAGCATTTCATCAGCCCTTGCCCTACATTGATTTTTTGCCTTGCAAAACCTGCAATGCTCACCTGCCACAAACTCACCTCCGCCTGCAAGAGCCATAGCTCCTCTATGCTTTAAAACTTCCTCGCCCCAAACCTTCAAATCCGGAATACTAAGCTCCCAAGTATTTACATTTTGCAATCTTGGCTGATGTATGGTAAGCTCTGCTGTTTCAATATCAAATATCGGTTCTACCGTTTTAAGAACACCGAGAGCATATATCATAAGCTGCGTATTATTTTCAGCATATACGGGCACACCCTTTCCCAACTTCAAATCAATGATGTGAAGCTTATCGGGAGATGCTATAACCATATCGGCAGTACCAAAGCAGCCTGCAACATAGCCTGATATGTCAACCTTCTGTTCAACTGCCGCAATATACATAGGATAATCAGTTTTTACTTTTTCAAGCTGCTCCACAACATAAGAAACATAATCCTCAACCGCCTCCACCAATTCATCAGTATAAAAATCTGATGTCGGTCTTTTTGTGCGTATTTTCATATATTTCTTTATAAGGTGCTCTGCAAGGGCATGTCCTGCAGTTCCTTCCTCGGCATAAGTTGAAACGCTATCGGGAAACTGCTCCTCCAAAAGCAATGACGGCGTACAGGTTAAATGTCTTTTGCTCGCAGATGGACTGAATCGTGCGTGCATTACAATTCCTCCGCTTCCTGTAAAAGGTTCTTAAAGTTTTCAGGTGCAATGGCAGAGAGCTTGTTTGCTCCATACTTCAAAAGTAAAGCCTTTACGGCATCACTCTTGCCTGACTGCGTTTTCTCCGCTAAAACCTTTCTGACTGCTGTAATATCAACAACAGCCTCTTTCTCCTGATTTGAGCTTTCCTCTTTCCAAGGCACATCATTATTGTCCGCTTTTGCTAAGCTGCGATAGCTTTTTGCAAGACTTTCATAGCTTTCCGCTAACCTTAAATACTCATTTTTCATAAAGCATTATCCTTTCAAAAACTTAATTATGTCAAAGCAAAATCTGAAAGTATGCTGTTCACAACAGCTAAATCAGAGCCCGTAAGGTTTTCAGCAAGTTTCTTTAATAATTCCTGCTGACATGGCTTAAGATAATTACGCCCTATGTAATATCCATCTGTCACCTTAACTCCTCCACCATACCTTCCCCTTACTGTTTCAAGAGGATAAGCAAGTGTAAGTTCTTCGATGTCATATTTTATGGTCCGGACCGAAACACCGAATTCATTAGCCAAGTTTTCAATTTTTTCAAAACGCTTTTTGCATAAAATATTTAATATTTCCTTGCGTCTTTCACTTGGAGTAATTCTTTTCACACTTGCTCACCTCCCCTCGTTTTGCTTTGCAGATGTATAATAACAGTTAAAGGTGCAAGGTTTTTGCACCTTTAAAAAAGTTTTTGAAATAATTTGACATTCATATTTTTATAATATGCACATATATGTAAAATATCTCCTTTAATACTACAAATTTATTTAAAAAAATAGCCTGACAAAAAAATAATTCGTCAGGCTTGTATATATTTATTTAACTAAATCCGTCAGCCATGGTGCGACAGGTCTTGAAAAGATTCTTGCATTCAAATATGCCATTTCCGGTGTAAGACATGTATTTCCCAGATAGTATCCGTCCATAACCGACAACGTCATTGCAAGGTCCGGCTTTTTCATATTTGTAAGGCAAACAGGTATTAAAAACTGTATTTTCCCCTGATAACCCTGAGGCACTATTATACCAGGTTCAACAATTGCCTTTCGTCTTGCCAGTTCAACACCCGTTTCCAACAATAGCGGAAGATTTTTTGCTTTTCTGATTTTTGAAGGTATTCGTTCCAAATTTTCCTCATCACCAAGAATATGTTCAACATTTATTCTGATTGACCACTCGGGATTAAAATTGGTTCCTGTATACATCATTTGATAGTTCGGTTTCTTAGGCAACGGTTCAATGTATTTTAGCTTCGGTGAAAGTTCATCACAAAAGCACTGAAAATACCAATCCCGCATAGACTCCTGATTTTTGTTTCTTGTAAAATATGCATATATACCTTTATACCTCTTTGTATAAAGACCTGTATGAAAACAGGCACACTCATTTTCAATATGAAAATATGTATCTGCCGTTTCTGCATTTTCGGCTGTGTTATAATCAATGCTTTGCTTGCGAAACACAATATGTATATAACGCTCTAAAATTGGAGTATCCGTATTCTTTGTATCATAAACATTCCTTTTAAACTGCCACGACTCCGTTAATGCCATATCCTTAAGTCCCTCAAGCTGCCCGTACCAATCAGGCACATAGGCAAAATTAAATAAATCCGTAATTAACATTATTCTATCACCTTGCATTTTGGAATTGCCTCAAGATATTTAAGTTGTATCTCTGCCTTTATATCTTCATCAACCCGAAACCGTAAGTTACCGTTTTCATCTGTTTCCTCTACAGTCGCCAACTTATTTATGTAACTGTCATAATATTTTAATAACTCTGTCTGTGCTTCGTGGTCACCATGAATAGCCATACAAACTGTTTTATATTCAAGTTCCTTGTTTTCCATTATGCCTTCCTTTCATAGTAATTTCTTATAGATTTAAATGCTTTTTGTTTTCGGTTATATATTGTCCTTTCGGTTACATTAAATGACTCAGCAATCTCACGCTTTGTATAGCCGCACCAAAATTCCAGAATTAATATTTCCCTATATTTTTCGGACAAACTAAGTATTGCCTGATACAGCCATTCTGTAGTAATTAAACACTTGTGTCCATGTTTGTCAGAAATAATATATTCCGAGGGATACATATCCTCCCTACTTTCATTTTCAAATAAATAGTATAAGTTTTCTGTTAGAACCAACTCCTTTTCCTTTGAACATTAACTAAATTCCTAAGTGCATTTCTCATAACTATTTTACTGAAACTATCAAAAATCGCAATTTTAACTCTACGACTATTTTCGTTTAA
>JAUNGN010000008.1:0-2588 GCA_030524425.1 Clostridia bacterium
GTTTATATTGTAATTATTTATTCAAAAAAGTCAATGCTTTTTCAGTGCCCTCTCTGAAAAGAGAGACCGCTGAAAAAGTCAATTTTTTGAGAAATTTGAAAATGCAATCCCATTTTTTGATCCATAAACAAGGTAAAATGAATTTGTTTGGCATAAATTTCGCCTAAAAATAATATTTTGTGGATTTTCTAAAAAACAATTAGGGACTTTTTCACTGGTCTTCTGAAAAGAAAGGGGGACTGATATTATGAGTGATGAAATCATTTATTTGACTTTATTAATTATAATAATTATTCTAATAAAGAAATAACCGCCCTATCTGGTACATAGAGCGGTTAAATTAACTTAACAATGTATGAGGTACAACACGCTTAGTTGTTCCCTCCTGTGTTTTTATAATAGCACATTTTATTGAAAAAGTCAAGAAATAGTGTAAAATATGGCTGTCAGTAAAGCTCAAAGTAAAGCCGTAAATGAGTATGTTAAAAATAAACCGGAACTGTGAGGGAATTGAATGAACAGCTTAATTGAAAATATCGATAAACTTCATACTACAAAATTAGGGATAGAACGTATAAAAAGGAACTTGCAAATTGAAACAGAAGATGTTGTACAGTGGTGCAAGGCACGAATTTTAGACAAAGATGCGTCAATAGAACGTATAGGTAAAAATTGGTATATAACGATAGATAATTGCAAGCTAACAGTAAATGCATATAGTTATACGATTATTACAGCTCACAAAACCAAGAAATAATCCTATAGGATATCTTTTAGCTATATTGATGAATATTCGGAAAATTTAGACACCGGAAGCACCAAAGATAAAAGTATAAACAGCCTTGTAAATAGAGCTATTGAAAATGACAATAAGTAATGTGCATTATCAGGGTATAATAAATGTTAAACCTTATATAAAAGGTGAATAGTTTGGTAAACTTAAAAATATTAAGGTATTTAATACTGTTTACCCCTATACTGATATCCCTGCAAGCTCAATATTTACATCTTATTGTTAGTTGTTTACATGTTCCCCTGCAAGTTTCTGCATTCCCTATATTTTCAGATTATTTAATATACGCTCACAGCTTCAAAAAATTTGATGATGCTGCTTCTGATACAACAGAGGATATGTTAAAAGTTAAATAATTTTTTAAATGAACATCAGATAAACATCAGACACTAAAATAAGCCCCATTCAAGGGGCTTAAACTTTTATCACAAACATAAAAAAAGCCCCATTTTATGAGGCTTTTAGCATAAAGCTTCCGAAGGGATTCGAACCCTCGGCCTATTGATTACGAATCAATTGCTCTGCCAGCTGAGCCACGGAAGCATAAATATTTATAACCTTAGTATATCTCATTTTTATTAAAATGTAAATTACTTTAATGAAATTTTTATGCTATTGTATAAAAATATTTATTGGTTTATAAAATATAAGCCTTTTCTTTAACTATACATTCCTTTTTTCCTTGAAAAAAGGAGCTGTACAAATGACTAATAAGTAAATCATTCGTACAGCTCTCAAACTATTTTATAACATTATTTTAATTAAACTCAAATTAGTTTAAAGTTAAATTAATATTCTTAAATGTTACATCAGCATCTCTTGTAACGCATACACCAACAAAATCGCTGTTTACATTACAAACATTAGTATCTACATCTACAATAGTCTGTGCAGCATCATCCCCATACTGAACAGTATAAACACCGTCAGTTCTTGTCATCTTAAGCTCAACTGTTGTTCCTGTAGCAGGAACAGGGTCAGCCACAGCCATACTTCTGTCAAGTGTACCACTCTTTCTTGCCAAAGCAGTAAGAGGTGTTACAACACTATTAAGACTCTGCGGGAAGCATCCTACAGCAGCCCAATCAGTCTTTGTTGCACTTGAAGAACCTGTAAATACATTATCTCTGCAGATAAGACCAAATCCTGTCTGCTGAGTAGGAGTATATGCATTAACAACTGCAGTTGCTGTTAATGTAAAGTTCTGGTTAGCAGGAATTTCCTTAAAGTACATTACTAATCCGTCACTTGATGACTGAATCTTACCCTTACTGCCGGTACAAACCAAGTTAACCTCAGAACCCGGTGTAATCTCATTAATCTGATGGTTTGGATGAGAATCCTCAGTTAAAGATTCAGCACCTGTACTCTGGCCAAATACAGCACCTGCCCAATCACCTGATGTATGCCAAAGTGAACTAGGAACATATATGCTTTCATCAAATGGAGCCCAATCAGGATTTAAGCTCATTTCATGTGCCTTATCGGCATCAGGGGCATCAGTACTAACAATATGTTTAGCTAAATCTGCTAAGTTAGCATTATTCTTAATATCTCTAGCCATCATACTAGCTACATAAGAAGCACCATACTTGTTAAGATGTGTGTTATCAACTGCCATTTCAACGCCTGCAGCATGTAATGCGGCAGCACCTGTAGCTCCCTTCTCAGCAGTAGCTGCATTACCCGGAGTTAATGACTCATAAAGAGTCTTTGTGTTTTCAAGATTAATCAATAACCTCAAGATTTAATGCGGCAGCTAAAGCCTTAACTGCAGCCGGATAGTCACCTGCAG
>JAUNGN010000008.1:2688-78101 GCA_030524425.1 Clostridia bacterium
TCAAGATTTAATGCGGCAGCTAAAGCCTTAACTGCAGCCGGATAGTCACCTGCAGCAGTCACATGAATATCATTGTTACCCCACAGAATACCTGTATATTGCTTATCTTCATCTGTTGTTATAGATGCCTGTCTTCTTACTGTAGAAGTACAAAGAATAGGAGTAGCGCCTGCATCTAAAGCAACCTTAATATAATTATCATATAATGACTTTTCAAAAGAGCCTTCCTCAGTATAGTCACCTGCAGTCTTAGCCGGAGTTGTACCTCTGTAAGCATCAGTTTTTTCGTCATTATGACCAAAAGCAATAATTACATAATCTCCTGCCTTTATATCATTCTTAAACTGTGCATAATTAGCTTCAGCAGAAGCATCAGCTGCACCGTTTTCATTGATTCCCGCAGCAAAGCTCTTAGAAGATCTGCCTGATAATGCAAGATTTACAACAGTAGTATCTGCATCAAAGTAATCCTTTAACATTGTACCGAAGCCTACTCTCTTATAGAAATAAGAAGTATCCTCAGTTTCAGCATAATCACAAGCAGTTGAATCACCTAAAACATAAACTGCAGGTGCAGCAACAGGCTCAGTTGTAGTTGTCTCTGTCGGAGCATCAGTTGTTGCCTCAGTTGTAGTTTCACTTGAAACATCTGCTACAGGAGGAATCTTGCCGTTTTCTTCTATAGGGAACTTAAATTGACTGTTAAGAACCTTCTGTAAAATTAATGCAACATCCTCAGAGTCGATTGTGCCGTTATCGCTTACATCTGCAACACTTGCATCAAATCCTGTAACAGTTTCAGGCTTTAATGTATACTGGAGAACCATAGCAGCATCAAGAACTGTTAAGCTCTTGTCACCATCAACATTACCCCAAATCTTTCTTACAACAACAGGATTTAACTTGTACTCATAGTGTACAGGAGTCCAGCCGTTAAGTGCTGTTTCAACAGCTGTATTTACATCATTATCAATATATTTGGCAATATCTTCGTCAGTCATTGCCAAACCATTTGTTGTAGTACCAAATTCAAGACCATAATAGGTATTGTTATGCTCATAGAACTTAGCTGTAAGAGCATCACCTGAATTCATTTCGCCCCAGCCTTCGTCCTTAATTGTACCATTGGTTTCAGTATTAATAAAGTAAGCTAAAGAGTCAGCACCCCAGGTTCTTCCGTATAAACCTGAAACCTTAACATCACTGTCAGTTGTTACAGTACAATTTCTGAAAATATATGGGCTGGTCTTAGGAGCAGCTATATAACCAATCTTAGCATTATTATTACTTGTATCGTTAGTAAAGCTCTTCCACTGAAGTTCACAATTATCAAATACTGCAGTAAATTCACCGCAGATATAATCAACATTACCGCCTATTACACAATCCTTGAAATAAGTGTGATAGCCATTATTAGCAGAACCGTTTCTGCCTAAAGTATCCTGAGAAGAAAGGATATTACAATTATAAACTTCAATATTATCAGCATCAATATAGAAAGCATTAGATCTTTCCTTAGCTGCATACTGAGCTACATCTGCATCCTTTGTTCTTGCAACAAGTGTAGTGGAAGCAACATCCTCAAGTTCCTTATCAGTCACATAATAGTTATAAGTATTCTTAAATGTAGTGTCAACTGCAATAAAGTTATCGCCTCTTATAATTGCTACACCACCCCAGAGATTTTCATTTGCTCCTGTTGCAGAGTATTTATCTCTGAAAAGTCTTTCACTGTAAAGACCTGTAGCAGAATCAATAGAATAATAGTTTGTTCCTATACCATAATACCATGAAATTTCATGACCCTTACCATTTAATGTGATATAAGGTGCATCAAATACAATCTGTTCCTGAATATCAGCAGTAAGATTAATTGTTACTCTGCCCTCTTCACCTTCAGGTCTTGTCATTCCCTTGATAGCTGTAACAGCATCTGCAAGTGTATCATAGTCACCCGGAACATTAATCTCAGTTTTGAATTCTACAATTGGTACTACAGAAATAGAAGTAAGATATGATGTTTCTTCACCAACAAATCCGATAACTACAGATGTATCACCGCTTCCTGTAGTTACAGAGAAGCTGTCAATCTGATTTGTGCTTCCTGAAGTAACATCAATTACTTCACCGCCATTAATAGTAAAGTGAGCTGCATAATAAGCTGATACCGTAACAACTGCTGAACCCTTTACAGGAACAGTAATTGCTGCACCCGGCTTTGCAGTAATGTCATTGGCTCTTGCTGTAACTAAACCTTCTGTGTATTCAAGCTTATCTAAATCAGAAGGATTATATGTAACAGAACCGCCGTCCTCAGGCAGCTCAACATAAACCTCATTTACATTTTCAGTATCCGATTTAACAGAAACTCGGTCATAAGTAACACCGCCATTGCTGGTTACAACAGAAGTATTGTACTCACCCGGCTTCATAACTGCAGTATAATCCTCACCGTTAACTGTACCCTCAACTACATTGCCATTTACCATATTAGTAAATGTAACACTTGTTACAGTACCTGCCGGAGTACCGGTAAATTTACCTGTAAGAGTAACATCAGGAATATTCCTTAAATCAATTGTAACAGGAGATTCATCTGCAGCAACATATGTATCACTGCCATTGATAGTAGCCTCAACACCGCCATCATTTGTAGAAACTATATAAGTATGTCCTTTTTCAATGTTTATAGTTGCAGTATCCTTTGTAACAGAAGCTGCAACTGTACCTAAAGCAGCATCAGTTAAATAAACCTGAAGGCTGTTAACAGCAGCTTCTTCCGCATCAATATTGTTATAGCTTACACCAACTGTAATAGGTTCATCTACAACATATTCAAAGCCTGCATAACCTAAATTACTTGTAGAACCTGTAGTGGAAAGAACATAAGTATGTCCTGCTTCAGCCTTAAATGCAGCAAACTCCAAAGGAGATTCTCCTGCAGCTGCTTCTATATACCAGGCATTATCATGAATAATACGTTCACCGCTTGCCGTGTCAAAATCCCATACTCTCATTGTTCTCGTAGTATATACATATGCATTAAACATACCTGTTGCGGCAGGAGTAAATACTACACAGGAGCCCTCGCCTGCCTTAGGAATTACAGCAATATCGTTAGGGGTGCCATATCTTGCACCTGCCTGATAAGCATTTACAGTTTTACCTGCTCTGACAATATTCTGATATTCACTTCTTGCAATTGTGAACTGCACTTCTTCTCCGTTGCTTGATGCACCGTTTAATTGTAAAGTGCTTCCGCCATATGTACGAACACCTGTACTGACTACACCATCTACAGCCTCGTCATCAAGCCATAATTCAAAGTTCACAGCTTCTCCTGCAGGAGTATCACCCTGATTAGAAGTAGTTACCTCTGTAGTAGTTTCTTCTGTTGTAGATTCCTCAGTAATATCCTCTGAGCCTGAAGCTGAGAATGACATACCATAGTAGTTAATAGCACCTCCGGTACCAACTATTGTATACTCTCCTGCAGCAGGAATTTCCACTGTCATAGGAATTAACTGATCAGATGTAGGAGTTGTGTCCCAACCGCCTGTACGGTACACTTCGCCAACCGGTGCACCTGAAGCATCATAAACTTCAACTGTTCTTGAAACATCATTAGTACCTGTAATAGCATATACAGTTAATATACCGGCAGAAGGAGCATTAAGTGTAAAAGCACCCGCCTTTGTATCAACCTTGCCTGTACCGCCGGCCTGCAATCTTTTTGCAAACTCAGTACCATCGCTGAAAATTTTTCCATTTTGGTTTACTTTAGACTTGCCATCTATAATAGTATATGTAAATACACCACCGGCATCTAAAGCAGGTGATTCTGTTAATGGATTTGCATCAGCTAAATCATCTGCAGTCCAATAAATATCACCGCTTATAGGAGCACCTAAATCAACAATGTCCTCTATAACAGCAGATGCTGAAGAGATAACATCATCAAGAACAGATGCATTTCCATTGTCTGTATTAGCACTAACTATATTAGCAAACATACTTGTTACCAACATAACAAATGCCAACACACGACTAATTGTTCTCTTGGAACCATTTTTCATGTTAAAATTCCTCCTTTAAAAATGTTATAGCTTTCGCTACTCTTTTAGTCTAATATTTATACCTCTTTTTATCTGCATAAAACCAGGCACATTATTAGGCTATAATATGATTTTATTATATCATATTGTGAATTTTTTTCAACCTTTTTTTTGCACAAGCTATTGTTTTTATTTAATATGCACAAAAACACAAATTTATTTTTGTTTGATATTCCAAAAAAGGACTTTTATGTAAATTAAAAATAACACATATTAAATTATTATACATTTATATTAAAACGAATTTTATAACTTTTAAACACCATTTTTACAAAAAAATTAAGGCGGTCAATACCCGCCTTAAAAAATACAATTTATTCCAAAATACCGCTTTTCTTAATCTTGTCAACAGCTCTTTCAAGTCCCTGACAGGGCTGTACCAAAGCAGCCCTCACATATCCCTCTCCAAGCCTTCCAAAGGAAGCTCCCGGGACAATAAGAACACCTGCTCTTTCCAAAAGCCTGAGGGAAAATTCAAGAGAGGATTTAAATTTTGGCGGAACAGGAAGCCATGTAAACATTGTTGAAGCAGTTTTAGGCACTCTCCAGCCTATTTTATTAAGCCCCTCTATAAATGTATCTCTTCTCCTCCTGTACTCATCTCTTACATCAGAAACATAGCTTTGATCTCCCGTAAGAGCCGTAATTGCCCCTATCTGCACACCCATACACATACCATAATCTATTTGAGAACGAAAAGTTCTGAATTTCTTTAAAATTTCAGCATTGCCAACAGCAAATGAAAGTCTTAATCCCGTCAGGTTATAAGACTTTGAAAGAGAATTAAATTCAACACCTACATCTGCAGCTCCGTCTATTTCAAGAAAGGAAATTCCCGGCTCATCATCATAAACGAGTTCGGAATAAGCATTGTCGTGAACAACTATAATGTTATATTTCTTTGCAAATGCAACAAGTTTTTCATAAAAATCTCTTGGTGCGGTTGCGGCAGTAGGATTGTTGGGATAAGAAACTATCATCATTTTTGCCTTTTCAGCCACATCCTCTGAAATTGCATCTAAATCTATTATGTAATTATTCTCCTTTAAAAGAGGCATATAATGCAGTTCAACATCAGCCATTGAAGGACCAAAGCCAAAAATCTGATAACAGGGGTCAGGCACAAGAACCACATCTCCCGGATTACATATAGGGAAAGCAATATGAGCTATACCCTCCTGTGAGCCGTTAACTGCCACAATATTCTCATGCTTAAGCTCAACACCGTATCTGTTCCTGTACCAGTAAACCACTGCGTCCAAAAGCTCTTTACTTTCAGTTATGCCATACTTATAATTTTCAGGTTTTTTAAATGCCTCACTTACAGCCTTCACCACATAGCCTGCAGGAGGAATGTCAGGTGTGCCTATTGAAAGGTTAATAACCTCTTCACCCCTTGAAAGCATGTCCTTACTCATTGTATCAAGCTCTACAAGTATATTTTCCTTTATGTTGCCAAATTTATTTGAAAATTCCATATCCAGCCCTTCCTATCTTTCTCCAAGCTTTAAGCTTGGGTAAGCATTAAGTGACATATCAGCCACATTTCCCTTTAAGTATTCATAATAGCCTGCTGCGCCAATCATGGCAGCATTATCTGTACAAAGCACAAGGTCAGGCACACAAAGCTCAATGCCCTCCTTATCACAGGCCTTCTGCATTTCTTCTCTTAAATGAGAATTTGCTGAAACTCCGCCTGCAAGAGCAAGTTTATTAAGCTTTAGCTCCCTGCAGGCTCTTACAGCCTTTTCAACAAGAACATCTACAACTGCCTGCTGAAAACTGGCGGCAATATCCTCATTTTTAAACTCCTCACCCTTCATTTTGGCTTTATTAATATAATTCAGTACAGCTGATTTTAAACCGCTGAAACTAAAGTCATAGGTGTCATTTTCAAGCACAACCCTTGGAAATTTGACGGCATCGGGATTACCAAGCTTTGAAAGCCTGTCTATCTGAGGCCCTCCCGGATAAGTCAAACCCAAAACCCTTGCAACCTTATCATAAGCCTCACCTGCAGCATCATCTCTTGTATGTCCTAAAATTTCAAAATCATCATAGTCCTTAATATGCACCAGATGAGTATGTCCTCCGCTTATAACTTCACACACAAAGGGAGGCTCCCAGTCCTTATTCTGTATATAATTTGCGGCAATATGACCCTCAATATGGTGAACGGGGATTAAGGGCTTATTAAGAGCAAAAGCCAATGCCTTTGCCTCAGAAAGGCCTACAAGCACCGCACCTACAAGTCCCGGACCATATGTGACGGCAATTGCATCAATATCCTTCTTATCTGTACCGGCTTCATAAAGTGCGGCATCAATTACACTGTCAATAGCTTCAATATGCTGTCTTGAAGCTATTTCAGGCACAACACCGCCATAAAGCTTATGAGTAGCTATCTGTGATGAAATTATGTTTGAAAGCACTTCTCTTCCGTTTCTGACAACAGCAGCTGAGGTTTCATCACAGGAGCTTTCTATTGCAAGTATTGTAATATCCTTATCCATTTTTCTCACTCCATATAAATAACTATAATTTAACCTACTCATTATCAAACATAAGTGTAACGCTTTTTCTGTCCTTTCCCAGCTTTGTATTTTCAAATATACTTCTTGCATTATTAATAAACATTTCGGGAAAAGGCATTGCAGGACTAAAATGAGTAAGCCACATTTCCTTAACATTGGCCGCCTTGGCTACGGCTGCCGCCTCAGAAAAGAGCATGTGCTTATATTCCTTAGCCTTATCGGCTTTTTCATTCTCGCCGTACATGCCTTCACAAACAAACAAATCCGACTCTCTCACAAAATCAGGAAGAGCATCAACAGGTCTTGTGTCAGTACAATATGACACACTTAATCCTCTTCTGTCATCACCAAGCACCATATCTGAGGTATACGTTTTCCCCTCAAACTCTGCATCGGGCTGTTTCTGAAGCAAAGACCAAACCCTTTTTGGAACATTGAGAGCAATGGCTTTTTCCACGTTAAATCTGCCGGCTCTCTTAACATCAACCCTATAAGCATAGCAGGTAATTTTATGATTTACTTTAAGACTTTTTATATTAAATACACTAACCTTTATTTCACCGCCAGGCTCAAGCTCAACAAGCTCAACAGGAAAGGGCAGTTCGGGACAAATTGTTTTAAGTCCTTCGTAAACCTTTATAAGACCCTTGGGGCCAATCATTGTAAGGGGCTCTGTCCTTGCCGAATTGCCGATTGTTAAAAGAAGGCCCGGCAAGCCTGAAATATGATCGGCATGATAGTGAGTAAAGCATATAACATCTATATTTTTAAAACCCCAGCCAAGCTGTTTCATTGTGACCTGAGCTCCTTCTCCGCAGTCAATGACCATCATTCTTCCCTCAAGTCTCAGCATCAGACCGGTTAAAAATCTGTCGGGCAAAGGCATCATACCCCCTGTACCCAGCAACGCAACATCCAGCATATTTTTCACCTTTCTGTCAGTAAATTTAAAAAATAAACAATCCTGCAATAAATAAGGTGTGAGCAATGCCCACACCTATTATTTAACCTTATTACTTAGTTTCAGAGCTTACGTTAGGTGCCTTATTACCAAGAATTTCACTCTTTTTAACAGGGATTCTTACACCTCTGTTAGTACCGAATTCAACAACAACAACCTGCTCATTGATTTCAACAACCTTGCCGTAAAAACCTGATGAAGTCATAACATCATCACCAACCTGAATGGCAGCCTGCATCGCCTTTAATTCCTTATCTCTCTTTCTTGATGGTCTGATTGCAAGAAAATAGAATATAGCAACAAGAGCCAAAATATAAATAATCATGCCTATAGTACCAAAGCCCATACTTCCTCCTGAAGCCTGAGCAGTCTGAGTAACGGCTTCGGCAGCCTGAGTAGCGGCTTCTTCTGCACCATCCATAACAACAACCGGTGACCCTGTTAATAAAGACAATAATAAATTCATTAGTTAATCTCTCCTATACATATTTATTTATTTTATTTTACCAAATATCATAAATATAGTCAAGTTATTTAGACAAACACTATATTTCAGCCGCAATTACACAGCTTCCCTGTGCCCTGCACTTAACCTTTATACAGCCCTCTTTAACAACATAGGTTTCAGATTCCATATCCCAGCTTCCTTCCCCTGACTGTACAACCTTGTTAAACACAGTACCGTTGGGCACTTCAATCCTCCATGCAGGCACAATAACCTCCCGCGGGGTATCATTGTTATTAATTACAACAATAATCTTTTCCTCTGAACTCCATCTTCCATAACACATAATGCCATAACTCATATAAAGATAATCAAGGGAGCCGTGAGAAAAGGCTCTGTATTTTTTGTGTATTTTAATCAGAGCTTTGTAATACTCAATTAAATCCGCATCTTCATGTCCCCATGGATAGGTTCTTCTGTTGTCGGGATCAGTCCAGCCCGTTAAGCCTGCCTCATCTCCGTAATAAATGGTAGGAGCACCAATCCACGTCATCTGAAAGGTAACAGCCTCCCTCATAATATCCATATTTATGCCTGTATCAGCCTCGTGAGAGCCCATTGTGTGAAGCCTTCCCACCTTTTTATTGGTTCTTGTTAAAAATCTGGAATGGTCGTGATTTGAAAGCTCATTCATTGCAACAGAAAGACTTTCAAAACTGAATCGTGCCATAAAATATCTCATTTTTGCTTCAAATTCACCTGAGTTATTGTACTTATCCCATGAACATTGCTCACTATGCTTTTCCATACCCGTTAAAAACCATGTAATAGGTTCCATAAAGGCATCATAGTTCATAACCGTATCCCATTGGTCACCGCTAAGCCAGTCCTTGGGATCTCCGTAATGCTCTGCAAGAATAATGGCATTGGGATTTGCCTTCTTAACCGCCCTTCTGAAATCTCTCCAAAACTGCATATTATATTCCTTACTTGTGCACAAATCGGCAGCAACGTCAAGACGCCATCCGTCTGCATTATAAGGAGGCGACACCCATTTTTTGCCGATACCTATAATATAGTCGTAAAGCTCTTTGGAGCCTTCAAAATTAAGTTTGGGATGATTTGAATGTCCCCACCAGCCGTCATAGCTCTCATTGCCCGGCCAGTGTCCTCCGTGCCAGCTGAAAAAATCATGATAAGGACTTCTTTCGCTCATAAATGCGCCTTCGGGATAACCGTTTTTCTTATAAAATCCCTCTCTGTCAAGCCACTTGTTAAAAGCACCGCAATGATTAAACACGCCGTCTAAAATAACCCTTATACCATTTTTGTGTGCAAGGGCGATTAAGTCTGCCATAAGTTTATTGCTGGCTTCAAGATTTTCCCTGTCGGTAGTCCTTATCATATACATTGTAGCCTCTGCATTGTCCTTCTTGCCCTCCTCAAGAGGCTTGCCGCCGTCATTTATAATAACGCCGTAGTGAGGGTCAATACTGTCATAATCCTGAATATCATACTTATGATTACTTGGAGATACAAACACAGGATTAAAATAAATAACTTCTACTCCCAAATCCTTAAGGTAACTCATTTTTTCCATTACGCCCTTTAAGTCACCGCCGTAAAAATTGCATACATCCAAATTTTCAACGGGAGCATTCCAGTCCTTCACAGCCTTTGATGTCACTCCCAAATAAGCATATTCATTATCAACAACATCATTGGTCTTATCTCCGTTATAGAAACGGTCAACATAAATTTGGTACATTACAGCACCCTTTGCCCAGTCAGGAGTTTTAAACCCCGGAATAAGTGTAAAGTTGTATTCGCCGTTTACTTCTTTTACAATACCCTGCTTGTTATAATAATAAACTCTGTCCCTTTTATCAAGTCTGAAATAATAATTCCCCTTATTTTCACCACAGTTAAAGACACCCTCATAGTAATCAAAATATCCCTCTGACTTAATCACCTTCATGGGATAGCTTTCTCCCTCATAAAAAACGGATACACCATCCAAATCACCTTTACCTGTCCTGATTCTGACAGCTACCCTCTCATTTATTTCAGGTGAAACAGGAGTTCTGTAATTTTCAGTCTCATCAGAAAAAATGGCATCAATATTAATATATTCAAAGTTCATTTTAGCTAAAAGCAGCAGCCTTTCAATATAATCAAACTTTTCCATGTTTTTCACCTCATTGTAATATATACTTAAATTGTAAGGGTAAATTGATAAATTGTCAATATTTTATATTTTACATTTATATTTTAATACTATTCAATATTTACAATTCTTATAAAATAAACTATACTTATAAAAAGAAGGTGATTTAATGAAAATAGAGCTTTGCCAGACTAACATAATTTGGGAGGATAAAAACGCCAACCTCTCAAAGGCTGAAAAAATAATGGAAAACAGCAGTGCAGATATTATACTTTTTCCTGAAATGAGCTTTACAGGCTTTTCCATGAATACAGACATTACAGGAGAAAATGACGGCTTTACCGTAAGCTTTATAAAAAACCTTGCAGTAAAATATAACAAAACCGCAGGCTTCGGCTGGGTATATAAAAGCAGCGGAAAAGCCGAGAATCACTATACCTTTTTAAACAGCAAGGGAGAAGTTTTATCGGACTATGTTAAAATTCATCCATTTAGCTTCAGCGGTGAAGATAACTATTTTAAAAGGGGGAACTGTATTAATATATTTAAATATATGGACTTTAATATATGCAGTTTTATATGCTACGATTTAAGATTTCCCGAAATATTTCAAATAGCATCTAAAAGGGCTGATATTATAACTGTAGCCGCTAACTGGCCCGAAAAAAGAAAAGAACACTGGAAAACTCTTCTTAGAGCAAGGGCAATTGAGAATATGTGCTATATTCTTGCCGTAAACTGTGTGGGAAATACGGGAGGACTTGATTACAGCGGTGACAGCTGTGTAATTAACCCTAACGGTGATATAATTGAAATGCTTAGTGATATCGAAGGCAGTATTACTGCTGAAATAAATAACGATACGGCACAATACAGAAAAAATTTTCCCGTTAAAAATGACAGGCAAGAAAAAATGTATAAATTATGGTATTAAAAAAACTCCTGAAAGGAGTTTTTTTAATGCAGATAATTAACATTTACTCTCCCCAAAATTCATATCCTATAAACTCTATCATATTATTAACCCTTTTGCTTCAAAAACCATTGTGTCGTTTTATATCCTATTTTGTCGCCGAAATGCCGTTGAATACCGCCTCTGACTAAATTATCATTAATATATAAACTACAAAAGGGAGGTTTTTATATGAAACTCAAAAAAATATTGTCAATAGCTATGGCTCTTTTAATGTGTGCCTGCCCCGTCTACGGACACTCAGGCAGAACAGACAGCAGAGGAGGTCATCGTGACAACAAAAATGCCAGCGGTTTAGGATATTACCACTACCACTGCGGCGGACACCCCGCTCATCTCCACACTAACGGAGTATGCCCATATGCAGGAGGTTATTCAGGCAGTTCATCAGGCTCATCTTCTTCCGCTTCAAGCTCTTCAGCCCCGGCAAAGCCTGATCCAAACAGAAATAACGTATATCTTATGCACACAATGCCCCAAATGACTGTAGGCGAAAGTTTTGCAGCTGATGCCGTATCAAATAATCAGAGTGCAGCTCTTAAATGGTCATCAAGCAATACCAATGTTGCCACAGTTGACAGCTCAACGGGAATGGTAACAGCTAAAGGCATAGGTACAGCCGTAATTACTGTAACCAACGGTTATAAAAGCGCCTCCTATACTCTAAGCTGTAAGGGCTATATATCTTACACAAATAAAGAGGCTAAAATTAACGGTGAAAAAATACAGCTCTATTCCTATAATAACGAAATTTATGTTCTTTGCAATGACTTAAATAATTACGGCTTTGATGCAAGCTTTACAAGAAATGAAACAAGCTCCCTTGTAAACATATCAAGAAACAGCTCCAAGGAGGTTACGCCAAATAATGTTACAGCCTATCCTGAGGGTAAAATAGCTTATGTGGTTAATCCTACCTCAATAAATGTTATATGCGGCAGCAACACGGCTTACAGCAAATCAGTAAACGGTGACGGCAGAATGTTTGTTGCCTTTGACTCCCTTGCGGCCTTCGGCAGTATTGCAAGAAATGATTATGACAACAGCATTGAACTTAAGTTAAGCTGAAACATAATTTATTCCCGTAAAATCAAAACCCCGGCATAAAATGCCGGGGAAATTTTTATTTGCCGAATAGTTTATTTCTTATAACCACAAGCATAAAAAGAGGCAGCTGCAGCATTCTTACAAACCTGGAAGGCTGTGTTATAAGTCTGTAAAACCACTCCAAATTATGATTAATAAAGAAGTCCGGTGCACGCTTAACACTTCCGCTTAAAACATCAAGGCTGCCGCCTACACCAATAGCCAGCTTTATGTTAAGCTCCCTTATATGGTTATAAATCCACTTTTCCTGCCTTGGAAATCCTATTCCCACAAGAAGAAGGTCAGGCTTAAGCTCATTTATTTCAGCAATTATTTCTTTCTCTCTTTCCTTATCAAAATATCCGTTTGCGGTACCTGTTATTTTAAGTCCCTTATACTTAGCCTCCATAGCCTTTTTTGCCTCATCAGCCACTCCCGGAGCACTGCCGAAGAAATAGGCAGTCTTGTCCATGTCCTTCATTCTGTCAAAAAGCTCCTGTATAAGGTCACAGCCTGCAACTCTGTACTTAATAGGATTGGATGTAAACTTTGAACCATATATAATACCTATTCCGTCAGGTATATTCATTGTGCTTGAGTTTAGAACCTCCATAAACTCTCTGTCTTTCCTTGCCTCCATAACCATTTCAGGATTAGGCGTAAATATCATTGACTTTCCGTTATTATTCAAATAAGAAACACCTCTGTCGACAGCCTCCTCAGGAGTTATGTCAGCAAAGGGCACTCCCAGAATTTTACATATACTCATAAAACTACCTCATTAAAACCGCATAACATAATTAAATCTATTGTATTGTATAGCTTCCCTTAACCAAAAACCATGCCGCTTCCGTTACCTTAAAACCTCTGCCGTCATCTCTCGGTATAATTGCAAGATGGTTAAGAGCTGCACTATGTCCATTATAAAGTGCCTGACCGGTGGTAGCATCAGTAATGCCCTCGCTGCCGCTTAAAACAACATTTGCCTTGCCTGCTCTTAATATCATTTCAGTACCTTCACCGCCTATAATAGTCTTGCCCACAGCAACACTTACAGGTGTAAATGATGCACCGGCAGATACAGATGCACTGCCTGAAGAACTCTGACCAATCTTAGCCAAAACCTGTTCAATCTTATCATCAACATAGCTCTTTGAAACAAGAGGATCAGACTCAGAGCCTGCGTCGGCAGCATAAACACTGCCCATTACCATAACTACACTTGCAATAACACTTAATAAACCAATCAGAAATCTTTTCATTTTCTTTTTCTCTCCTTTTCTTTTCTGATAGTGTCAATCAGCTGTGCAAGAAGTATATCATTCTCATCAGCCTTACTTGTCATCATATCAGCCTTACTCTTTAATACACCTTTGTATCTATTCATATTTTCAAATATATCCATTGTAATGGACGTTATTTTATCACTGTCAAGCTTTTCCTTCCTTACATCTCCACCTTCAGGCATATCAAGCTCCTTAAGATAATACTCAATCTTAGGGTCGTAAATAATGCCCACCATAGGAATATTCTTAACAGCGGCAAAAATAAGTGTGTGCAGTCTCATACTGACCATGGCATCAACTCTGCCTACAATACCTAAAATTTCGGCAGGTGTATATCTGCTTGTCAGAATATATGACTTATTCTTCATCATTGAAGAAACTTTTTTAGAAATTGCAATATCACCGGGGAACTGCATAGGAATAAAAATTATTTCCTTGCCCGTATCGGCAATATTATCACAGGCCTTTGCAAGCTTTGAGATATAATCCTCCCCAAATTTAGCCTTTGACCATGCCCTTACGGATATTCCCACTCTTTTCCTGCCTCTTTCCTCAAATCCCTCAGCCCTGAGAAGTTCCTCAGCTCTTTCATCGGTTATACTCTGAAGCTTAAAGGCAGCATCAGCAGTAACAGTTACATTGGGATTGCTTACGCCAAGACTTCTTAAATCCGCCTCAGAAAGCTTTTCTCTGAGAGTAATAACATCAACGGTATTAATAACAGTACGCACAAGACTCTGATTAAATTTTCCCGTAACAGGACCAATACCGTTAGCATAGAGCATAACCCTTTTCCCGAAAAGTTTTGCAAGCTTTATAATACTCAAATAGTAAATCAGTGAACGGGTGCTTGTACCATTCTGCAAAAGAGTACCTCCCCCGCTTAACATAATATCACTATTTTTAATAGCAGACACTACCTGAAAAACATTAAAGCGTTGAACAGACTTTATACCATATTCAGTTTTTGTAAATTCAGGCTTGTGACTAAGAGCAGTAATGTCAATATCTCCCGCAAGACACCTTATATTAGTAGTCATTGCCTTAAGTATTGCCTCATCACCACAGTTTCCAAAGCCATGATAGCCTGCTATTAACAGCTTAATCATAACCTTACCTCCAATTAATATTGGATTAATTATTTACTTTATTAAATTCATAGTACCAAATATTCATAACCACAGCAGCAAATGTCCAGAAAAGACTTGTCATCATAGGCACTTCAAAAACATTTTCAACAAAATTATGGGCAATTACACCGCAAAGACCTGCCATAATACCTGTAGTAAGCTCTCTTGACAATTTTGTAGAAGCTATCTTAATTGTCCTGAAACCGTTTACAATAACAGAATAAATAAGCACGGCAAAGGCAGAAAAGCCTGCAATACCCGATTCAACGGCAGTCTTTAGCATATAATTATCCATATAGAAGGTTTTGACTACCTCTGTATCCACAACTGTCTGCAAATTATGATTCATTGCAACCGCACCGCCGAAATGACCTAAGCCAATACCAAATACAGGCTGATTTGCAAATATTTTAAGTCCTGTAATCCATCTCACAAGACGTCCGCCCCTTAATGAGGACTCAATATATTCCGGACTTAACATATAACTTATTCTGCTGCCTACGCTGGGCACTGCGGCAACCAGTATAACTGCACCTATAATACAAGGCACAATAAGCCTTTTATCCTTTAAAAGAACATAAATACCTATTGCAAGGGCAAAGCCTATCCATGCACCTCTTGAGGAAGTGAACACAAGACTCGCCATCATTAAAAGTGCAATAAGCGCAAACAAAGCCTTCCTCTTCTTATTTTCATTAACAACAGCAAGAGAAACTGCCATAGGTATTGCAAGAGTAAGCAAAGAACCGAAAACATTGGGACTTGTGAAAATTGAATATACTCTTGTCCTTACGCCTGCCTCATTTTGGTCAACCCATCCTGAAGGCATTTCAACACCGATAATATACTGATATATGCCATGTAAAGCAAGAAGTCCCGTTACAATCACAAAAAATGCAGTTACAGTCTTTGCACTTTTCTCTCCCCTTAAAATCTGCAGTACTACAAAATACCACAGCATATACTGCACAATTGCTCTGAATCCTTCAAGAGCAATGCTGAAATCCGGAGAATTAATAATAAGGCAAATTAACATAGCCGCTATAAAAATGAAAAGAGGAATATCCATTGGAGAGGTCTTAAAGCCCTGATCCTTACGGTTTGTAATCCACTTAAATATCCACAGCATAACAAGCAATATCAGAAAAAGCTCGTCCCACACACTGCCCAAAAAACCGCTGAATACCCTAAGCAGTGTATCAATCACACCAAAGGCAGCAAGCACAAATACCGCAGCCTCATACCTTGACAGCACAACACATACTCCAGCCGCCACTGCCACAAGAGCAAGAGGGGCAGCAGGACCAAGAGTTCCGCAGCCAAGACCTAACAGCAAACCTATTAATACAATTAAAACAACATTCTTGTTATTCAAAAAACCACCAACTATCTGATTAAATCAATAAAACCTGATATTACCTTAAATAATGCACTGCTTTTAACATAAGAGCCGCAGGAGGCAGCCGCCACAAATACAAAACCAACGACAAATACACCCCAGCATATTGCCATATTAACAGGAGAAACTCCGCCTGTCAGAATAAGAGAAATAATACTGCCAACAGGAATACTCATAAACAAAATTCCAAAACCATACAGCTTTAACTCGGCAGGGGATTTAATTGCCTTATAAACCTTTGCGGAAAAAGCACTGCCCTCAAGCCATTTTGAACCAATACTGTTAACAGAACCAAAAAGCCTGTCAAAAAGTCCTGCTATTGCCATTATAAGTCTGTAAATAAGACTTTGTCTGTAATAAGGCTTTTTATTGGCATAGCGTGATAACACACTATATGTCTTGCTGTCCTTAAAGCACACAGTGACGGCATTAACCGCAGATTTCACCCTGCTGTTTTCATACCCTGTTATAAATGACTTAAAAACATTTGTAACTGCAGTAATTATAAGGCTTTCCTTAAAAGCATTTATTAAGCTCATAAAGTCACTCCTTTAAACTTTAATAACTAAACGGGAGGCTTTTTAAAACCTCTCATTAACTTATCCTCAAAAATATGAACAGTCCTTCATTCCCTTAGGCAGGCTATTTATTCTGCCTTAAACTCAATACCTCTGATTTTGGCATTGGCCTCAACAGTCTGAGTCTTAACAATATAACTGTAGCCTACTCTTGCCTCCTGACCGCCAACCTTAATGGTAATATTGGAGGGGTCAATCTTTTCCTTAATAACAACGGTAACGTCTTTCCAAAGAGGATGCTCACTGTAAACAGCTTTACCCTCAGAGTTAACGCCAATGTAAGCTGCCGGCTCAACCTTAACATCTACAATTTCAGCATCGGTAAATTTTCCGCCTGCGGCAATATGGTCACCAGCCTTTAATGCATCTGCAACTTCAGGCACCTGTAAACTTGCAAAGGCAGTAACATAGCAGTACTGGTCCTCACTTGCAGGAGTAAGCCCGTTTGCATTAAGCTTAGATGATGTGAAACGAACAACTACTGCGGCAGCAATAGCTGCAATTAAAACCACAACAACTAAGTCAACAATATTCAATTTACCAAACAATTTACCTTTTTCATCAATAAGCTTCATTTATCTGCACTCCTTTATGATTTTTTTGTATATATTAATATGGGTATTAGCCATAGATTCAACAGAAAAATTATTTATAGCCCTGTTATAAAACTCATTACCCATTTTTAATCTCAGTTCATCATTGCTGCAAAGTTTTTCAAGTCTGTCAGCAAAGGCATCATAATCTCCCGACGGCACCAAATAACCGCTTTTGCCGTCCTCAATCATTTCCGGTATACCTCCTACTGCCGTTGCCACCGTTGCCTTACTCATTCTTGCTCCCTCTAAAAGTGCATAAGGGAAGCTTTCCGAATAAGAGCTTAAGGTATTTACATCAATGTATTTGTAAAAGCTGTTCATTACAACAGAATTCATAATCTGACCTGCCATATGAACTCTGTCCTTAAGTCCCTCTTCTTCAACATACTTTTCACAGCTTTCCCACATTTCACCGTCACCAAGCACAATAAAGTCAATGTTATCACATCTCTTTGCAATAACATTTGCCGCCCTTAGAAAAACATCAACTCCCTTAACGGCAAAAAGTCTTGCCGCAATGCCTACATATTTTTTATCGGCATTGTATTTTATGTGAAGTCTGTCATAAAAGGCTTCCTTTGAAACAACCTCAAGCTCCGGCTTAAAGTCAATACCGTTATATATAACTTCAATTCTCTCTTCCTTAAAGCCTCTTTGAACAAGCATATTCTTAAATGCATTTGTTACACAAAGAACATGATTAAAACGCCTTAAAGCAAAGGAATTTATAGGAGTGTACACCATCTGCTTTCTTGCATTATCCTTAAAGTCAAGCTTATAATCACTGTGAAGAGTAGTTATCATAGGTACCTTAACCCTATGCATAATAAAAAGTGAAATATAATTTGCCCTTGCACCGTGACAATGCACCAAATCACAGCCGCTGCTGTTAATATAACTGCATATTTTCCTGTTTACGGACAGGTCATACCTCCTGCTCTGAGGAATAATGGTTACGGGAATACCAAGCTCCCTTGCCTCCTCAGTAAATATACCCTCCATAATGCAAAGAAGCTCTACATCAATATTAAGTTTTAATAAATTTTCAAGTAAAGTGAGTACATGGGTTTTAGCTCCCCCTGTATCTCCTCCGCTTATGAAGTGCAGTATTTTCATAATAATTCACCGTTTATTTAAAAAAATTCCGATTAATTAATTTTCATATATTTTATCAAAAACCTGAGCCAGCTTTTCAGTAAGCCTCTTTCTTTCAAAGCCCTCAATTACACCTCTGTCAGGCTCAAAGTCAAGAGTGCCGTTACACCACCTGTCATAATATTCCTTAATATTTGCCTTAATCTGTGAAATGTCATCAGTGTTGGCAACAATACCGATTTTGCTTTCCTTAACCAAATCTGCAGCACAGCCCTCAGGCAAAACAGCAAGGACAGGTCTGTTGGTATTCATATATTCAAATATCTTGCCTGTGTAAAAAGCATTAGCTCCTCTTCCGCTTCCTTCAATAAGAACAAGCACATCAGCTCCCACCTGATGCTCTATACAGACATTATGAGGCACATAGCCTACAATTTCAAAGCTGTCCGTTAAACCAAAGCTGTCAATCTGAGCCTGAAGTTTATCCTTATGATAGTTTCCGATAAGCTTAACCATAAATTTATTACCATCAATTTTACCCTCTGATTTAAGTTCCTTAAGAGCCTTAAAAAAAGTATCAGGCTTTCTTCTGCCATAAAGGGCTCCGGTATAAACCATTGTAAATCTGTCATTGTGAGGCTTAACACTGCTGTCAAATCCTTCAAAGTCGGCCTTGTCGTAGCCGTTTGGAATAACAACAAAATTATCCCCGCTTATATTATTGTTTCTTATAAAGTTTTCCCTCATTACGGGAGTATTTGTAATAAGCATATCAGCAGAAGCAACAACCTTGTGCTCCATATTTTTTTCAATACGGGTTCTTATTGGATTATAGGGATTGTCGAGGGTATAAGGATTGTTGGTCCACTCATCTCTGAAATCAGCCACCCATTTTATATCAGGTCTTTTCTTTTTGATATAAAGACCCAAAAGGTGGTCACTGTATGGTGCTGAGGTAGTATAAATAAGGTTAATCTGTCCATCCTTTATAATCCTCAACGCTTCTTTTCTTGTTTTTTTGTACCAGAAATAAGCAGTATCCGGAATAATAAACTTACCTAAAATCTTTCCCGGTATTCTTAACCTTCCCTGAAGTTCAGGCAGCTCATAAGCCTTTGTTCTGTAAACCTGAGCTCCCACAGGAATATCCTTTAAAAGAGTTTCATCCTTAAGAGGCATATTTTCTTCCTCTCTTGTAAGCACCACAGGCTCATAATCAAATGCCCTTAAATTCTTAACAAACTTTACACTTCTCTGTACTCCTGAGCCGCCCATGGGCGGAAACTGATTTGCTATAATTAATACCTTTTTCATAAAATAATCCACCGTTTTACTTAATCCCTAAGAATATATCAGGACAATTATTTTCTGTCCCTTTACTGTTTCTTCAATTTTTTCTTTATAAGAGCAAGCTCCTCCCTTATTTCACCTGTAAGGACAAGCATCGCTCCATATACTATAATACCACAAATTATGAACAATGCCAAACATAATTTACTGTTAGGCAGCATTCTTTTCAATATTTCGATAACAACAACCATCGTAAAGGCAGAAACAAGTATGTTTACAAGCTTTCTAGGCTTAATTGTCCACTTAAGATAATTTCTTGTGCCATATCTTGCAAGAACAAAATAAACAAAAAAGCCAATAAATGTAGTAACTGCTGCTATAAAATAGCTTCCTGTCAGCTTGACCAAAATTAAGTTAAGACCCACATTAACGGCACCGCCTATAAGACTTCTCTTAAATATGGCATTGGTATCTGCGTTTAACTCCCAATGCTTAATTGAATATTCAGTCAAACCTAAAAACATCATACCAAGAGCTACCCAAAACATAACAACATGACCTTCAACATACTCACTTTCAAAAAGAGCAAAAGCCGCCGAATCACTTACCGCAAGCACGCCTGCAACGGCAGGTATGGCAACAAGCATATACATTCTGACTGCCTCATTTAAAAGCCTTTGAACGTCATTCTTTTTACCCTCAGACCATGCCCTTAAAATAGTAGGGTAGCATCCACGCATAACAGAAGCATTTAAAAGAGTAAAAGCAGTTGCAATAAGAGAATAGTTAGTCTGATAAATACCTGCGGCACTTGCACCTAAAGCTATTGTAATAATATAAATATCAGATTTGTTAAGTACAGAGGTTGCAAGCTGATTGCCCATTAAAGGCATACCGTAATCCCTAAGCTCCTTAAGAATTCCCTTATCGGGCTTTCCCTTAAGATAGCTTAAAATTTTAAGCCGTTTCATGCCAATAAATGAAACAATGGCATCAGTAACAAAATAGCTTAGAAATATCCATTCAATTTTGCTTGCCCACAGCTTACAGAAAACAACCATAAACATAAGCCTGCCGCAGACAGTAATCATTGAAAGAAGCAAATTAAGCTTTGCCTCCCTTACTGCTGCAAGCATTGAAATCATAAGCTGTGAAGTATTGTAAGTAACAAACCACAATATACCGCAGACAAACACCCTGTAGTTATAAACTGATGTAAAGCTTTGAACAGCCTCAAGCCTGCCAATGCCAAACATTAAAAATAAAAGGACTAAAACGGCAGCACCGCCAACCGTCACATTAACCTTAAGCCATGCGGTAAATACGGTTGAATAAAATTCCTCCTGTCTTCCTGCAATATCATACTTATTAATATATCTGAGGACTGACTGCACAAGCCACTGAATAGCCACCATACCTACAGTAGTTACAGCTATGTTGACCGTTGAGTAATAACCTATTTGTGCCGCAGCAAAAAGATAGGTCATAACAGACATTGTAACAATGCCCACAACACCTTCAATGCCCTTTGCAATCATATATATAATTGTATCCTTTGCCATTACGCCCTTTGAATTGTCCGACATATTTTCACCTTTTAATCCACATCACAAAATTCATAATAAAGCTCATCACTGCTGCCCTTAAACTTTATAAACTGCTGACTGCCGGCAGCCTTAACACCTGCAAGATTAATATATCTTATGCCATCCTTAATCTCAACATAATTACTCTCGCCTACAGAAGAAAGAACAACAATATTTTTATCACTGTTTCTTGAGGCAGTCTTTAAAATATCATGTAAAGCATTTCTCTCTCTGGTGTCTGTAATTCCTGTCCATGTATAAGGATTCATCATAATTATAATATTCTTTTTGCTCAGTCTGTTTACATAGTCATTTAAATATCTCCACTGGTCACCGTTGGCACTTCTGAGACTTCCGTTGCTTACAGCAAGAGTGACAAATGAAAAATTCTCATTCTCACTTGTGGCATAAGTGTTCTGATTAATAACAGAAGGAACGGAACTGCTGTTAGTTATTCCCGTTTCGCCCAAAAATGCCATTGTTGAAGCATCGGCAGACATCTTTTTAATAATATTAACGCCTGCTGAACCAATATCCTTTGTATTGCCAAAGGCTGTAACTACAGTGTAATCTCCCGTAAGGCTTGATAAATCAGCCTCCATATAATCATTAATATTGGTATTATTAGCACCGCCGCCGCTGACTGCAGGCGCCTGTGCCGTTAAGTAGTCCACATAAACACTGCCCTCCGTATTTTCATCTGTTGTATTTAACGAAGAAACATAAAGCTTATTTAAATAAACAGGCTCAGTAACTCCCTCAGGCAGACTGACTTTAGCCTTCTGCCATTCCTTGCTGTTTAAATTTTCAGCTATAACTACATCAGTTGACTGACCTGAGCCATAATTAATAACTGCCTTAAGCAGATTATCACTGCCATCGCCCTTATACCATATTTCAAAATCCGATACTCCGTCAGGGAAAGGAATTTCATTTTTTTCAAGGCTTGCATAGACAGACTGTGTTGTTGTCTGATCAGGCAGGAACTTATAATCAATTCTTATTGAAGATGTACCGTCATAGGCAGCATCCTTATCTGTTTCTGCCGTGCCCTCAACTCCCGTATCAGTTGGATAATAATACATAACAATATCTCTCGGAGCTTCAAAGCTGTTTATGGCAACATATTTTTTGCCAACAGAAACAGTCATTTTGGCGCTTACATCATAGGCATTACCCGTTACAACACAGGTACCCTCACCATCGGCAACAAAATAGCCGTCTTCAATATGACCTACAGAAGAATCACTTACACTCCAGCTTACATCCTCTGACTTTATATCAAGAGAATAACCGTCCCTATTGATTACCTGAGCAGTTAACAATGAGGACTCTCCCTCTCCAAGAGAATACTTTTCAGCTCCCACACGTAAGGCTGCGGCACCCTTTAAGACAGTTACATCAACAGTTCCCGAAATATCACCATAGCCTACGGTTATGGTACCCGTACCCGTTTCTGACGGAGTAAAGGCATTATCCTCCCATGTTCCTTCAATAGAAGAGCTAAAAGTAAGCTTGCCTAAATCAACAGTCATTTCAGAGAGCTGACCGTCATAAACATTAACATAAATTTTGCTTTCAAAATCCTTAAACATAATGTTTTCATCACTGTCAGCAACATAAGGCTCAACTCTTTTAGGCACACCTGCCTCACCGTTTACCTTAATACCCACACCATTGGCAACGGCTCTTTGTGAGCCTTCACTTGGAACATTTACAACTGAGGGTGTGTTTGTGCCCTTAGTCTGCACAGCCATGGTTGTGGAACCGCCTCCGTCAAGGTGTATGGCATCATAGGCACCATACTCCTTCATTATTGCGGCAGCCTCATTATGAGTTGCACCCTTACCGTTTTTTCTGCCGTCTATACAGACAATATATATTTTTGACTTATCCTGATTAACGCCAAGCATGGTTCTTGGATTATTGGCCTTTTCACCTATAATAAGACCATTATTTACAATCTCACCGTTTCTTAAAAGCTCACCGCCGCCGCTTAAACCAACGGAAATATCACTTATGGATTTGCCTTCTCTGAAAACAAACTTTTCGTTTTCTGCAAAACCAACGGTCATACCTACAGAGTATTTGCCTATTTCCGTCTGTCTTGAAGCATTACTCATTACAATAATATAGCCCTTTTCAGGTACGTCAACAGTTTCACCCGGATTTGAAATATATGTAACCTTACTGTCCTGTACCACAATTTTAGTAAGATTTTTAAAATAGGCATCAAGTACGGCTGTTGAAGCTATTGCTCTCCTGTCAAAGTAAACAGGCTTTGAAAAATCCGTTACCTTATTTTTGCCTCCAAGCTCGGTTTTGGTATCATTCATACTGTAAAAGCTCATACTTGACTTAACATAGTCAATAAAAGGAGTCCCGTAATTGTCAATAAAAAAACCTGCATAACGGTTTTCACTGCCGTTATAGTAATTCTGTGCAGCAATCATATCTCCGTTTCCCGCTACCTGGCCCATACTTGACTTCAAAGTGCCGGAACCAAAAAAGTCACCGTTAACAGCGGCTACAACGCCGTTGTCCTTTGCAAGCTTTTCAACAGTTGCCTTTCCTCCGTACTTATCCACTGTTTCAATGACTTCAAAGGCTAAATCACTCT
Organism: Clostridia bacterium; assembly: GCA_030524425.1. Classification (GTDB taxonomy): domain Bacteria; phylum Bacillota; class Clostridia; order Lachnospirales; family CAG-274; genus Gallispira. Next base: position 26,550 of record JAUNGN010000008.1, read on the forward strand.
CATCGGCATCCATTGTAAGCACATAAACATCAAGCCAGCCTGACTTGTACATTCTTGTGCTTTTTTCATAGGTTAAACCCTGAGCTATTGTCTGTTTATCCTTTTTTTCATATAAAACAACGGTATCATCGGCATATACTTCCGCAATACCCAAGGAGCTAAAGACTAAAGTACTGCTTAATACACAACCCATAAGCCTTTTCAAAATTCTTTTATTCATTATACAATCTCCATTTCGTATAAATTACACTAACTCATTAGGATTATAACACAAAATAAATTCCAATACAATAAATTAATATTTACAGTTAAATTACAAAGTAAAAAATTATATTAAAAAGAAAATAAGGGAACCGTTTATCTGCAAAACAGCTCCCTTACATTAAAATTTTAAATATATCTGAATTCGTCCACGTTAAACACACCCTTATCTCCCAGCTTAAAATGAGGAATAACAAGGAGGGAAATAAATCCAAGAATCATAAGAGTTTCATTACTTCCGCTTGGTGACAGAGTCTTAGCCTTTTCAACAATCCTTTCATGCTCCTCAGCCACACGCTCAGCGCTTTTATAAGACATTATGCCTCCGACGGGAAGCTCCATTTTGGCAGTGACCTCACAGTTTTTAACAACGGCAATTCCGCCCTGCCTGCCAAGAGCATTTACGGCAGCCGCCATATTTTTGCTGTCACTTCCTATAACACTTATGTTGTGGGAATCATGACCTATGGTCTGTGCAATGGCACCATTTGTAATATCAAGTCCCTTAACATAGCATTTGCCAATATTGCCCGTCTTATTATGTCTTTCAATATTGGCACAAAGTGACAGACCCTCTCCGCTTTCACAGTACACACCATGGGTTATAAGACTGCCTTTGTCAAGAGAGATAACCGTTTTATTTTTGTCAAAGGGCATATATAAATCTTCTGCCGTTACTTTATCAATATTTACCGTATTTTCAACAGATGAAATATCCGAACACGGGGGTTCAAAAAGTGCCTTACCCTTTTCGGCCGCCAAAACACCCTTTTTATAAACTCTTTCAATCTGAGTTGCATTAATATCCCTTGTAACAACAATGTCTGCCTCAAAACCGCTTGCTACAGCTCCCTTTCTGCCAAGATTATAGCTTACGCAGGAATTATAGCATGCCATAGTATAAGCATCTATAGGGTCATAGCCAAGGCTGATTGCCTTATCCACACAGTGAGAAATTGTACCTTCCCTCAAAATTTCGGCAGGATGCTTATCATCGGTACAAAAGGCAAAGTGACGCAGATTATAAGGAGTAACAGCCTTCATAAGCTCCTCTAAATTTTTTGCTCCCGTACCCTCTCTTACAAAAATGTCAAAGCCATTGCTTACCTTTTCCAGTGCCTCTTGGGCACTTCCGCACTCATGGTCATTTCTTATTCCTCCGCAGGCATAGGCATTTAATCCTTTTCCCCCTATCATAGGTGCATGACCGTCAATATACTCCGCTGACTCTAGCTTTTTCATAACATCGGGCACACAGCCTATTACCCCCGGATAATTCATCATTTCTCCCAAGCCTAAAAAGCTGTATTTTTTCAAAAGCTCCCGTGTTTTTTCGCCGTCTATAACACAGCCCCCATGGTCAAAGGGCGTTGCCGGCACACAGGACGGCAGCATATAATGCACTTCCAAAGGTACAGACCTGCTGTCCTCAATCATAAAGGCAAGACCCTCTTCACCCTTAACATTGGCAATCTCGTGAGGGTCGGCAATAATTGTTGTAACCCCTTTGGGCATAACTGCCGCTGCATATTGTGACGGAGTAACCATGGCAGATTCAATATGGACATGACTGTCTACAAAGCCGGGAGCAATATATGCACCCTTAACATCAACTTCCTCAGCACCCTCGTAGTCACCTATGCCAATAATAATGCCTTCCTTAATTCCTACATTGCCCTCTGTTATTTTATGATTCAGCACATCTATTATTTTTCCGTTTTTTAAAACCAAATCCGCCTTTTCATTTCCCAAGGCAGAATTAATAATATCTTTTAACATAAATTCACCTTATTCCCATACTATATCATTCTCACTGTTAATATCAGAACCTAAAACATACATAAAATATAAATACTTGGCAGCTTTTTCTCTTGTTACAGCCCCCTGAGGGTCAAGAGTACAGCCGTTTTCCATTTTACCTCTTTCAACGTCCTCACTGCGGATTAAACCAAGTTCATAGGCCTTCTCAGTTGTTTCCTTATACTCTTCTGATATTTTATCCTTATCACTGATGTTGCCGTAGCCTGCAAGAGGATAATACTGAGCCTCTTCTCCAACAAGGTTAGGGTCATATTCAGGATCATCGGGAGAAATGTTAGTACCGTTATAATCAGTCATATACTTAGGCTTTTCACTATACCTTGCATTATAGGCATCAAGATTAATTTTTGCCATAACCTCCCTTGTAAGCACACCCCTGCCATACAAGGAGCTGTCAAACCTGTCACTGCCATAAAGCTTTTCCATGGCATCGGCATACTCTTCAACAGTCATTTCCGCCTTTGGATTAAAGCAGCCGTCACTGTCCTTAGACATTAAGCCAAGCTGAACAATCTTTTCAATCTGGTTTCTGTAATAGGCATTTTCCCCCGTTACATCTTTGCAGATTTCAGGGTAAATCTTCTCAATATTTCCTTCCTTTACATCCTCAGTCATTGATTCGGCCATAGGCTTAAGCTGACTGAAGCTGTTTGAAAGAGTCTTTATTTCATCGGCAACTATTAATGCATACTGTTTTGCAAGAGCCTCTTTCATATGAGTTGTATCAATTTTATTGTCGGGATGACCGTTTGCATAGCTTCCGCTGTTAGTCTTGCCGGGGGTTTCACCTGCTTCAAGACTCATAACAAGAGCCATGGCGGCATCATAACCTATTTCAGTTAAATATTCACAGCTTAATTTATTTAAGTCAACAAGAGGGACATCCATTTCTGCGGCAGCTTCTCTCATTACCTTTGGAAATTCTCTGTCTTTGGAAGTAAAGCTGTTTTTAAATTCTCCGTTTTCATATTTGCTTGCTCTTGTCATTGGAGTTACAAGGACAGGGACCATGCCCCTTGCCCTGATTGCCGGAATATAGCACTTTTCAAGATATTCTCTGTACATTGCCTCAGTTGAGCCGACTCCGAAACGGGCGGAGGAATCTGATGCGGTACCAATATCACTGCCCTTTTTCTCATCATTATGACCTGACTGTATAAGTATAAAATCTCCTTCACTGCCTGTCATAAGTATATCATTAAGTCTGCCCTCCTGATACATCTGCTTGACGGAACGTCCGCCCATGGAATAATTAACAATATTAACCTTATCATTATCAAAAAGTCTGTCAAAAACCTGACCCCATCCGCACATTGGAGCTTCTTCAAAGAGATAAGACTTTAATGTGGAATCACCAAGAAGATAAACCGAAGGCTTATCACTTGTTTTATTTTCAACAGGCGTTATTTTAATTGTTTTTAATGTAACGGGCTTATTAATTTCCCTTGCCTCAATTTCAATATCTATAAAATCCCTGCCGTTTGCATAGTCAAAGCTCCACACATCACCCTTCCACTTTGCGGGATGAAGATTAGGCACCTTTTTAGCTGCGTCCCAGTAAGGCGAATTTTCAAGTCTGTAAGTCTGCATTGCACTTACACTTAAAAGAGCATTGTTTTCTCCTCCCTCAACCTCTGCTTCAATATGATAACCGCCTGCAGGCGCTTTTATTCTGAACACCATACCGCCGTAATTGTAACAGGTAGCCTTGTTAATATCAAGCTTATTGCCATCCTTATCAACTGTATCAAACATGGGCACACTTTGCTCCGTTACCGTAAATCCATTGTCCCCCGCATTTATTTTTGACATATTTACAGTTCTTTGGGGCATTGCCGTTGTGGTATTTACAAAGCCGTAACCCCTGTCATAGTCATACTCCCTGACACTGCTCACTGACTTTGCGCCCTTAATATACTGAGCTGTAAAGTTATATGTCACTGCCTTAAATCCTGTTTCAGCCTGTGCAAAAGCAGGAAAGGACATTGTCAGTACTGCTGTGACGGCAAATGAAATAATGTTTTTAAGTTTCATAAAAAAGCCTCCTTATATTATAATATTATATAAATTCTCTGTTTTTCCTGTACCGCAGTGGTGAAATACCCTTATTCTTCTTAAATACGTCACCAAAATAATTGCTGTCATTAAAGCCTGATTCATAGGCAATTTCAGTAATGGAATTTTTAGTTTCAAGCAAAAGCTCACAGGCCTTTTTAATCCTGAGATTCAGAAGATATTCTTTAAAGCCGAAGCCTGTTACCTCTTTAAACTTCTTTGAAAAATAGGTACTGCTCATGTTTACATAATCTGCCACATGGTTAAGAGTGAGATTACTGCTGTAGTTTTCCACAATAAATCTTGCTGCAGTCTGAATACTCAAATCACAGCTGCTAAGATTCTTTATATCATTAAGCAGATCCATATCCCTGCCGTCAACAGAAAAATTTCTGTTATAGCGAATAAGAAAAATCATAAGCTCGCTAAGACAGCACTCCATAAGCTTATCGGAAAACTCATCCTTATTTCTATACTCATTATAAAGCTGTGCAATAAGACCCTCTACATATTCCCTGCGGTGTATGGGAACAGAAAAAACCCTCTGCTCAAAGCATCTGTCTATTTCCTCACGTCCGTACAAATCGGTAATGCTCTTAATATGCTTATCATTAAAAAGTATATAGGTTCTTTCGTTTATCTTATCCGAGCTGTAAACGGTACGGTGCATAACATTTTTATTTAATAAAACCAAAGTACCCTTTGAAATATTGTAAATATCACTTTCTATAAAAAACCTGCGTGTACCCGAAATAAGATAATATATTTCATAGACAGGGTGGAAATGTGCATTGGGCATATTATAATACTTTCCCTGCCTGTCCGTACCAACCTCAATATCATTATAACCCCTGCCCGTCATACTCTCACCACCTAAAAATATCTGTAATTTAATTATATCACACAAACTATTAAAGGTAAATACATTATTCTTGCTGTAAAATATATGTATGTAAACCGTAAGCAGAAAAAGGGAGGATAAATAAAAAATGATAAATTTAAGCTTTGAGAAAATTTACTCAACAGACAGAATCAAAGAAAACTGTTATATAGGATTACCTTTTAAAAAGGGTGAACTTAAAAGTAAGGCAACGGTTTCCGTAACAGACTGTAACAACAGGGAATATGCCTCACAGTCAAAGGCGGCCGCCCTTTGGGATGACGGCAGTGTAAAATGGCTTTTTACACGCTTTGAGGCAGATATTAAGGCAAACAAAGGCGCCGAATATCTGCTCCATACAGACAGATGCCCCGCTGAGTTTGATGGAATAAGCCTTAAGGAGGATATAGTTGATACGGGGAGTATAAAAGTTAAATTCGGCAAAGACAGCAGACTTTTTGATTACGTTGAATACAGGGGCAAAAAATATGCAGATATAGTAAAAATGCCTATATTAAAGGATAAAAAGGGAAATGAATACACACCTGTTGTTAAAAGCCGTGAAGTTATTGAAGAGGGAAAACTCTGCACAATTATAAAATGCAGGGGCAGTCACATTTTAAGCAACGAAAGTGTTTACGAATTTGAAATTAAGCTTACTTTCAACAGAAACAAAAGTGAGTTTGAGCTTGGCTACAGACTCATAAATACTACAGATGAAAGGCTTGACATAAAAAGCCTTGTAATACCCTCAGAAATTGAAACCAAGGGCAATGTAAAATGTGTCACAGGTATTTCCAACTACAAAACAAGGCTTACGCAAAGCACAGGTGAGGAAATATTTACATATATTGACGCCGAAATGCTTAAATACGAGTCAAACGAGCACAACCCGGAGGTATTTTACGGCACCTTTTTCGGTGACCTTACAGACGATGAAAAGGGCATAACCGCAGCAGTATATCAGGCACATCAGAATTTTCCCAAGGCAATAAGAGTGGCTGAGAACAAAATGGAAGTGCTCCTTGTTCCCGAAGATACAGGCAATGTTAAAATGGAAAGGGGCATGGCAAGGGAACAGAAGGTAAAGTATTTTTTACATGATGCAAAAGAGGATATACAGAGTATAAACAACAGAACAATAATTTATCAGATGCCTGACAAGGCTTGTGTAAAACCTCAGGTTTTCAGAGATGCAGATGTTTTCCCCGATGTATTTGCAGACGGGTATAACTATGACATAGAGATGTTTATTACGTCAAAGGCAGACGAACACTCCCGTGCCTACGGCATGATGAACTGGGGGGATTCTCCTGATATGGGTTACACCGCTCAGGGCAGAGGGGGAGGCGCTCTTGTATGGACAAACAATGAATATGACTTCCCTCATGCCTGTGCTCTTCAATACGCAAGGACAGGAACAAGAAGATTTTTAGACTATGTTATTGTAAGTGCGGAACACTGGATGGATGCAGACGTATGCCATTACAGCAAGGACCCTCTTATTTTCGGTGGGCAGTATGAGCACACATGGGGTCATATTTTAGGCGGAAACATAGCCTGCTCCCATGAATGGGTGGAAGGACTTCTGGACTACTATCATTTTACGGGAAATATTGAGGCATACAACACTGCAATAGGCATTGGCGAAAATGTAATAAGACTGCTTGAAACGCCCATGTTTAAAAATCCCGGAGAAGCAAACGCAAGAGAAACAGGCTGGGCACTCAGGACACTGACAGCCCTCTATTTGGAAACAAATGACACAAAATGGCTTGAAAAATGTGACCGTATTGCAGGCCACTTTGAGGAATGGGAAAATAAATACGGTCTTTGGCTTGCACCCTACACCGACAATACAGCCATAAGAGCAGTGTTTATGATTTCCGTTGCCGCAGGCAGTCTTATGAGATACTACAGAGTTTGTCCCCGTGAAAAAACAAAGGAAATGATATTAAGAGCAGTAAAGGATTTATGTGACAATGCAAGGCTTGAAAACGGTCTTTTCTATTACAAAGAGCTGCCAAGCTTAAAAAGACCGGGGAATAATCCCCTTATACTTGAGGCCCTTGCAATAGCCTATGAATTAAGCGGTGATGAGGAATATATTAAAGCAGGTCTGCCTACACTTAAATATGTAATGAGCTATAAGGCGGCAGGCGTAAGCTTTGACAAAAGAATTGAGGAGGACAGCCTTATACAGGGAAATGCGGGAACTAAAAGCTTTGCACAGCTTATGATACCCGTAACGGTTTTCTATGTTACGGCACAAAGGCTGGGACTGCTATAATTATAATAATACAAAAAGAAAGCTTCTGCAGATAACCCGTCTGCAGAAGCTTTTGCAGTTATTTACATATTAATATTTTTAATATTAACAGTTCCGTAATTATATTTCAAATATTTTTCAGACTGAGTAACAGCAGTTATATTACTTAAGGCAATGGCTGTCTGACTGCTATAAGTCCATATACTTAATTCGGGCTTAATATATTTCATAGCTTTATCCCCCTCTTATTTGTTTGTAATATCCTCATATTGTGTAAGAGCGTTATATTCCTCTGCGGTACACACCTTTAACTGTGCATTTGCATAAGGTGAATAGATATTATCAATAATTAAGCTGAATACATACTGATTATCGGCATTGGTCTGAGGAGAATCAACAGTATACTTATACCTTAAATTAAAGCCCTCGTCACTGCCTTCTGCAGAATATATACTTCCTTTTCCCTGAGTAACATTATCACTGTCAGTAACAACAGGAGTGTCACCAAGTACAATATTGTCATAGCCTGATGTGCCGTCAGTGCTTTTAATATATGTGTTTTCCGTAGGTATGCTTACAAACCATGCAAGATATTGAGGCTCTTCCTCACCTGTCACAGTTGATTCAAATACTGTTGCAACAGTACTGCCGTTTATACCTCCCGTATTATCCTGCTCTATAATTTCATCACCTGATGCCATATGGGATTTTGCAAAAGGCTCTGCATTTCCACCCTCATTGCTTTCAGCAACAAAGGAGGCATGGGTTTCTGCAGGATTACCATAATCCCCGTTAACAATAAGCTGAAGCACTCCGTTATTATTTATCATTTCATAATCAGAATTTGCATTTGCAAATGCACTCTCAGTCAAATATTCAGCACTGTTTGCATTTGTAATATTTACTCTGGATTTAATTGTAGGTTCAGCCTCAGTCAATACATTAGCCGGTGTATCACTTTTAAATCCTCCATAACCTATATCAATTACTTTACCCTTACACAGATATATATCTGCCGTACTGTTTCCGCTTATTTCAGGATAAGCATTAATATTAGGATTACCGCTTCTTCCGCTTATATTACAAACTCCATTGTTATAAATGCCTATGTCACCGCCTGTTATGCTTCCTCCGTATACATTTACTGTTCCATTGTTTTTAATAACATTACCGCTGCCTGAACCTGCAATATTACCGCTGTAAATATTAAGAGTGCCGTCATTAACAATACTTACAGCCGATATAGAGCCTTTTCCCGTACAATCACATATATTCAATGTTGCACCGGGCATAACCCATATTCTTTCGCATTGAAGGTCAAAACCGTTAAGACAAAGATCTATTACAGTATCTCCGCCATCAGTAGAATAATGACTGCATGTAAAACTATTAAGAAGGTAATAGCTTCCCGTACAAGTATATAAATAATTATATGATGATACTCCCTTAAATTTATGATCATCTAATCCTGTTACAGTCAAATTATGATGCTGATAGACTTTCAAATTATAAACTATAGCATTCGCACCTTTGGTTTTAAGCACACTTTTGAAAGATGCATTCTGTCTGATTCCGCAAATATAATAAACCGAATGTGTAGTAGTTACGGGGTTAGCTGTTTTGTTTGTATAAGTAAATAAAGTATCTCCTAAAGTTTGTCCTGTAATTTCAGTATTCTTTTTTGAGGTAGACACATAAGAGTCACCTAAATAGTATGACTTTACACTATCATTACCCGAAGCCGGAATATAAACCGTACCGCTTGTATTTACACCGGTCCAAACCTTACTTGATCCGCTGCCTGTATTTGCGGCAATAACACTTCCCGCAGGGTCAAATTCTACACTCATATAAGCAGGTATGTAAACTTTATATGTAAATTTATAAACAATACATTTAAAGTATTTACTTCCGCCGCTTGGATAGCTTATTTCGCTTAAATTGCTATAAGTCCCCTTTAAATATGTAGTGCTGTCATAGGAAAAGGATGAAGGATTTGAGGTTGAGGATGTACCTTCAAATACTTTCACCTCACTTGAAACCGATATATTGACATTATTTTCGGCAATTGCTTCAACAGCAAACAAATTAAATGCCCCAAACAGGATGCAAAGATTTAAAATAATACATATAGTTCTTTTTAGCATAGTTTGCTCCTCCTTTAAAGCTTATATATTATAATAATTATAACACTTCGATTATATGGGTTGTAATATACAAATTACTCAAAAAAATTAATAAATATATGTATAAATTGTCTAAATATGGCGATTTTTTTGCAAAAAGAAAGCTTCTGCAAACAGGTTGTCTGCAGAAGCTTTTGCAGTTATTTACATATTAATATTTTTAACATTAACAGTTCCGTAATTATATTTCAAATATTTTTCAGACTGAGTAACAGCAGTTATATTACTTAAGGCAATGGCTGTCTGACTGCTATAAGTCCATATACTTAATTCGGGCTTAATATATTTCATAGCTTTATCCCCCTCTTATTTGTTTGTAATATCCTCATATTGTGTAAGAGCGTTATATTCCTCTGCGGTACACACCTTTAACTGTGCATTTGCATAAGGTGAATAGATATTATCAATAATTAAGCTGAATACATACTGATTATCGGCATTGGTCTGAGGAGAATCAACAGTATACTTATACCTTAAATTAAAGCCCTCGTCACTGCCTTCTGCAGAATATATACTTCCTTTTCCCTGAGTAACATTATCACTGTCAGTAACAACAGGAGTGTCACCAAGTACAATATTGTCATAGCCTGATGTGCCGTCAGTGCTTTTAATATATGTGTTTTCCGTAGGTATGCTTACAAACCATGCAAGATATTGAGGCTCTTCCTCACCTGTCACAGTTGATTCAAATACTGTTGCAACAGTACTGCCGTTTATACCTCCCGTATTATCCTGCTCTATAATTTCATCACCTGATGCCATATGGGATTTTGCAAAAGGCTCTGCATTTTCACCCTCATTGCTTTCAGCAACAAAGGAGGCATGAGATACTGCAGGCAATGCATCATTAATAACAAGCTGAATTACTCCGTTATTATTTAACATATTATACTCAGAATTATTATTTTTAAATACACTTAAATAATCCGTTTCATTTTGGTTTGTAATATCCAAACCTCTTCCAAGCATAGGCTCGCTCTCAACATCTACAACAACAGGTGAATCACTTTCAAAGCCCTCTTCACCTATATTGATTATTTTATCCTTGCATAAATAAATATCTGTTGTACCGCCATTTATTACAGGTTTACCGCTTATATTAAGAGTACCCTGATTATAAATGCCTGTATCCAGTCCAGAAATTTTGCCGCCATATACATTCATTACTCCGTAATTTTCAACAGCTCTGCTTGGTGCTGTGGTAACCTTTTGACCATTCTCAGTGTCAACTACAGTAACATTACCGCTGCTTTGTATTGCTCCGCCGTATATATTCAATTCTCCGTAGTTTTCAACAGCTTTGTACCAGTCTGTATTAATAGTACCGCCGTATATATTAAGAGTACCATTATTAACAATAACAGCCGATTGTATAGAACCTGTATTCATACAATCGCATATATTTAAAGTATTTCCCTCGGGAATTGTTATAGTTCGACCTCTTGGCCATGTAGCGTTATTAGAATTTGAAAATGTATAAGAGTGCCCATTAAGACAAACATTTTTTTTATTATTTACAAATGGTGTAAAAATACCATCATAATAATTCGTACTAGTATCTCGCGAAATATAGCAATACTCTTTATCACCGTCATTACTAACCCATATGTTATCTGAACCAACTCCTTCACAATCTAAAGATACATTATGATTTGATCTGTGCAATTGAGTTGTTACTATTTTATTAACACTTGCATTTACACTATATGTTTTAATTGAGAACTTATATTGAGTTGCATTTCTTGCACCGAAAACAACAAATATATGATAACCCTTTGTAACAGTACCAGCTGTATTATTGGTAAGTGTAAAGTAATAACTGCTATCGTTTTTCACACTGAGTACTCCCTGCTTTTGCGTTGTTGCATAACCTATATTATAATAGCTCGGAGTACTGGTAGAAGCTGATGAAGGCACAAGGAAGCTTGACCTATTTTCTCCTATACCGCACCATGCTCTATTGGTACCGCTGGAGCTTTGAACCTTCTGCATAGAGCCCTCAACAGTCGGATATACAGTACACTGTGTATATGGAGGCATCTTAACATTAAATATAAACCTGTGACTAATAACCTTACAATTTTTATTCTCCGCACTGGTATAACTATTAGAGCCATAATTTGCATACGACGATATATCATAGCTTGAATCAAAGTCAACGGAACTTGGTGTTGAATTGGTTGTACTGGATTGATATACATGTAAATATCTTTGAATACTGACTAGAGTTGCATCCTCGGCACTTGCTTCAGCCGTAAACAAATTAAATGCCCCAAACAAGATGCAAAGATTTAATATAATACATATAATTCTTTTTAACATAATTTGCTCCTCCTTTAAAGCCTATATATTATAATAATTATAACACTTCGATTATATAAGTTGTAATATACAAATTACTCAAAAAAATTAATAAATTTATGTATAAATTGTCTAAATATGGCGATTTTTTTTGCAAAAAAACAGCCCCAAAGCTTAAACTTCAAGGCTGTAAAGTCTGAATTTAAGGGTAAATTTAAAATTCCCTATGCTGATATTATTTTATTTCGTTTGTATAATATCGGGTGTGGTTCTGAAAACCACACCACAGGCTGTGGAAAAACCACAGACAAAATGCATCCCAGGGGAATCGAACCCCTATTTCTCAGTCCGGAGCCAAGCGTTCTATCCATTAGACTAGGGATGCAGATTATGGTTTTTAAGCATCATTGAGGCTGCCGTAAAGACCGGCAGCCTTAAAACACTTATGAATAGCTTACTATTTTCTATACTTCTGAGGCTCTGTTTCATACAAATTATTTCCCTCACTGTCAATAATAACAATACCCGGGAAATTCTCCACCTCAAGTCTGTGTACAGCCTCTGAGCCTAAGTCCTCATAAGCCACAACTTCACACTTCTTAACGCATGTGCTGAGGAGTGCTCCCGCACCGCCAACAGCACCTATATAAACTGCACCGTATTTTTTCATTGCATCCACAACTGCTTTATTTCTTGCCCCCTTACCTATCATGCAGGTAAGTCCAAGCTTTATTGTTTCGGGGGAATAAGCATCCATTCTGTAGCTTGTTGTAGGCCCTGCCGAGCCTATAGGCTCGCCGGGCTTTGCAGGTGCAGGGCCTGCAAAATAAATAGCCTGATTCTTAATGTCAAAAGGCAAAGCTATGCCCTTTTTTAAATTTTCAAGCATTCTCTTATGTGCCGCATCTCTTGCCGTATATATTACACCGCTTATTGTTACCAAATCTCCTGCCTTTAATTCCCTTGCTTTTTCTACGGTAACAGGTGTAGTCAAGTTTATATTCATATCAGACCGACCTCCTGTTAGAAAATATTTCTGTCCTTAACAATAACAACCCAGTTTCCTTCTCTTATAACCTGAATGGCATCCTCCAAAATAACATGATCTCTGTCAACAGCATCTTCATATTCACTGTTTGTAAGAAGGAAAAAGTATTTGTCCTGACCGGGCTGATCCTCAAACCACAAATTATCACTGTTAAGCCAGCCTGTTCTCGGATAGCTTTCATCAATGTTTACATCCCTTACCTTTACCTTACTGCTTGAAAGCAGTGTAAGTATATTGGCATTCCAGTATGTAGCATAGCCATAGTCAAGGCCGTTTCTTTCAAGGAGTTCAATTGCCTTGTGATGGTCATTATCTCTGCCGTAGTCCCCCGGCATTGCCCAAATCTGACAAACCGTAACCACACAGGATAATACAACAAGAGAAGAAACAAGAACAGCCCCTCTCTTTAAATCAACTCTGCTCCACAAATATTTCCATACAATAATATTGACAATTATAGCTGAGCATATAATTGGGGAAAGTCTCCAGTTTACACTTGACAGACTGCCGAAAACATAGCCGTAAAGTATAAAGCCTGTCATCAGCCAATGGAAAATAATAAAAATTCTCTCATTTCTGTTAAATCTGCCAAATATGAATACAGCATAAACAGGAACAAAAAACAATACAAGACTTCCTGCCATTTTAACGGCGGCAAAAACATTCCTTGCCTTGGTAATAGAACCGCCAAACTCGTAATCAGCACCCAAAAGCGAGGTCCATTGCTCTAAAAACTTCATTAAATTTCCGCTCCACTCTGATTTGTCAACTATATTGGAATAAGCACTTCCATAGCCTGCGCCAATATCCTTGGCTGCAATACTTAAAAATATACCGCCCAAAGCTGCAGCCACAAATATAATAAGGGCAGAAACCGCCGTATCCTTATTTGCCTTGGAAATGATTTTATTCTTTAAGTCAAAAACGGAAACCAGCAAAAGACTTCCCATAACGGGAATTGAAGAAAGAGTAAGTGTAGTAAGTCCGTCAAAGGCACTGAAAAATGACCACAATGCCATACACAGCATTAACACAACTGCTTTCCTGTTATTGTTAAAAGAATAATTGTTTGCCTTAAAATGCTTAATAAATGCAAAGGTTAAGGCAAGCAAAACAAAGGCTAAAAAAGCACCTAAGCTGTAATGAATAATATGCTCCCAAAAAAGCTCTCTGAGCTTACCGCTTGATGAAACCGTAATAAGCTCAAAGGCAGCGGCAATTAATCCGCTGTTCCTGCTCCAGCCCAAGCCCCTTGCCGTAAAATAAATACCAAGACCGAACAAAAGCATAAAAACAAGCATTGCAAAACGGTAGGCAAACATTGTAAAACCAAAAAACAGCATAAAAGGATAAACCAAAAATGTTGCACCAAAGGGCAAAAGATAAGGATAGCAGAATGTGGTGCTGAAAAGCTTACCGCTGTCAATGGTCGCCTGTGCCCACGTCATTGTATCAACACAGTCCGAATGAAGATATCCCTCGGAAGGCCCAAGCATATAATAAATAACTGTCAAGGCTGCCGCAGCAATTGATATGACGGAAATAATCGTCTTTATGTTTGGTTTATCAGCCTTTTTATTTTTCTTTGTATTTTTTTTGCTCATTATTTTTTCCTCCTGATGCCTATAGGGTCACTTCACTGTGCCTTGTAACATGACAGCTTATATTTACTGCTAAGGGCAGACCTGCAATGTGAGTTGCATAGGTTTCAATGTTAAGACCCAATATTGTGGTATTTCCTCCAAGTCCCTGAGGGCCTATGCCTAAATTGTTTGCCCTTGCCAAAAGCTCCTCTTCCATTGCTCTTATATGCTCCTTATGGGATTTGGAGCCTATGGGGCGAAGCAAAGCCTTTTTCGCAAGCTTTGTACACATTTCAAAGTTGCCTCCGATGCCTACACCTACTACCATTGGAGGACAGGGGTTAGGGCCTGCCTTTTCAATACAGTCAATAATTGCATCCTTAACACCTTCAGTACCGTCTGACGGCTTAAGCATATAAACCCTGCTCATGTTTTCGCTGCCAAAGCCCTTAGGTGCTACCTCAATATGTACTTTATCCCCTTCTATAATATCATAGTGAACAATTGCAGGAGTATTATCCTTAGTGTTGACTCTTATAAGAGGGTCTGAAACTACAGACTTTCTCAAATATCCCTCTGTGTAACCCCGGCGCACACCTTCATTTACGGCATCTGTCAGACTGCCTCCCGTAAAATGCACATCCTGACCTATTTCCATAAAAATAACTGCCATACCCGTATCCTGGCATATAGGCTTCATTTTACATCCTGCAAGGTCCGCATTCTCAATAAGCTGTGATAAAATATTCCTGCCTATTTCAGAGCTTTCCTCCCTTTCCGCCTTTTCAAGTGCCTCATATACATCGGAGTTAAGACAGCAGTTTGCCTTAATACACATATCCTTTATTGCATTTGTAATTTTCGATACATCTATTTCTCTCATTGTGTTTTCTCCCGATATTCAATATATTACAAATTTTATTATAGCATAATTGAAGGATTCATACAATAATAAAGTTTGGGATTTGTAAATTTCATAAGGCACAGAGAATACTGCCTCTGTGCCCCGCAAATCAAAGTTTTATACATCTGAATCTTATTCTTACGTAATCCACAAACCACTTGCCCTCCCTGCACAAAACAGGCTTAAGCCGTCTGCAGGCTTCATCAATAATATTACGGGTTTCCTCTTCACCCAAGCCCTCAAAGGGTGCAAGATTAAACATTCTTATCCAGCCCTCAAGACCATTATCACCCTGCTGCAGTGTAGGTCTGTCAAAAAGACAGGCAAACTTAACCCTTAAGCCTGCATTTTCAAGAAGAGGTCCATACTCTCCAATAGAGGGAAAATAGAAATTCTTTCTATATTTATGCCCTCTTTCCTCAAATATTTCCCTTAAGGCAGTGTGTACCCTTTCAGCACAGCCATATCCGCCGAATTCACAGACAAACTCTCCGCCCTTTTTAATATTTGAGGCAATGTTATTTAAAAGACTCTGATGCTTTTCCTTATCTATCCAATGGAGAACAGCATTTGAAAATATGGCGTCACAGGGCTCAATTTTAAAATCAAGAGCATTTCCTTTTATAAATTCAATATCACTGTATTTCCTTTTCGCAGTTTCAAGCATTTCTTCAGAATCGTCTATACCCGTCACATTATAGCCTCTTTCTGCCAGCTTAACCGTCAGATTACCGTTTCCGCAGCCTAAGTCAACAACCCTGCTGCCTGCAGGTGAGTGCAAAAGCTCCATAACGTCCTCACCATATTTATGTACAAACTGAAAGTCCTCAGAATACCTGTCTGCATCCCAGCTTATATTCATTCTTACCACTCCTTATAATAAAAAAGGGCGTGTCCCCACACCCCTTTTTAAAATTACTTATTTACTCTGCCCAAATACTCGCCTGTAGCTGTGTCAACCTTGATAATTTCGCCCTGATTAATAAATAAAGGCACATTAACCGTAGCTCCTGTTTCAACTGTAGCAGGCTTGGTAGCTCCTGTGGCTGTATCACCCTTAAAGCCAGGCTCAGTATCCGTAACCTCAAGCTCAACAGCAATAGGAGGCTCAATGCCAAATACCTTACCCTGATAGCTGAGAACCTTAACAGCTTCATTTTCCTTAACAAACTTAAGAGTATCTCCTACTTCACTTGCAGGAATAGGAATCTGGTCATAAGTTTCAACATCCATAAAGTAGTAAAGCTCACCGTCGTTATAAAGATATGACATATCCTTTCTGTCGATATGAGCCTTAGGCATTTTTTCAGTAGGTCTGAAAGTCTTTTCAACAACAGCTCCTGACACAAGATTCTTTAACTTAGTTCTGACAAAGGCAGCACCCTTACCAGGCTTAACATGCTGGAATTCAATAATCTGGTAAATATTGCCCTCATATTCCATAGTAACACCGTTTCTAAATTCACCGGCAGAAATCATAAAATTATTCCTCCTTAATAGTCATAAACATAATTATATATTTTATATTACCCTATATTGACAAAAAAAGCAATACAAATTTTTATTTAGCACCATATTTTTTATAAAACATGGTGTAATCTGATTGTAATATTTGTAATCAGACTGTAACAATGTTCGATATTTTTTCGATTTTTGCATCTTATGTGGATAAATAAGCCTTTTCCACATGAAAATATGTTCCCGCATTGTGGATAACCGGGATAACTTTGTGAATTACTCCATAGATACAAGCTTTTCCCCAAGTTTTACAATATCTCCCGCACCCATAGTTATCAACATATCCTGTGGATTACAATTATTAAGAACATAAGTTTCAGCATTTTCGAAGGTTCCGCAATACTCCGCATTGCCTCCATGTTCGACAATCTTCCCGGCTAAATCCCTGCTGCTGACAAGCCCTGTATCCTTTTCTCTTGAAGCATAAATATCCACAAGCACAACCTTATCAGCCTTTGAAAGCACCTGCGCAAACTCGTCTAAAAGCTCGTAGGTCCTGCTGTAGGTATGAGGCTGAAAAACAATGCAAAGGCTGTTAATGTCATTGGCTCTTGCACTGTTAATTGTTGCGGCAATTTCAGTGGGATGATGAGCATAGTCATCAATTACCTTAACACCCTTGAAGCTTCCTTTATACTGAAAACGTCTGTCTGTTCCGTGATAATTGTTAATACCCTTTACAATAGCATCAACAGATATACCGTATTTATAGCAAAGAGCAAAGGCAGAAAGAGAGTTATACACATTATGCCCGCCCGGTATTGAAAGATTAACTCTTGCAATTTCATTCCCCTTATAATTAACGGTATAAGCACCATGGCCCATTGAATCATAGCTTATATCCATGGGATACCAGTCGGCACTGCTGTCACTGCCATAGGTTTCATAAGGACACACTATTCCCTCTGTAACCTCTCCCAATCTTGGTATTTCATTATTAATTATTAAAAATCCGTCTGACGGTATTCTTTTTGCAAACTTATTAAAAGACTTATAAATATTATCCAGATTTTTAAAATAGTCAATATGGTCCTTATCCACGTTTAAAATAATGGCTGAATGCGGATTAAACTTTAAAAAACTGTCACAATATTCACAGGTTTCAAGCACAAAGTAATCATCACTGCCTACCTTGTAGTTGCCTCCTATGCTTGGCAGCATGCCCCCAATGGAAACAGTAGGCTCAGCCTGAGCTGAAAGCAGAATTTCCGTAACAAGTGATGATGTAGTAGTTTTGCCGTGAGTGCCTGCAACGGAAATAGGATGCTTATATTCAAGCATAAGCATACCTACAAGCTCTGCCCTGTCAATAACACAAGCCTTAGATGCTCTTGCAGCCTTAAGCTCAGGATTTTCCTCACTTACGGCAGCGGTATATACAACCAGTTCTATATCATCGGTTATATTTTCCGCCCTCTGCCCTATGGCAACCTTAATTCCCTTTTCCTCAAGACTGTCTGTAACCGCAGTCTGCACACCGTCTGAGCCTGAAATAGTCTTGCCCTTGTGCAAAAGTATTTCCGCAAGGCTTGACATACTTATACCGCCGATACCAATAAAATGAATTTTGTTAAAATCCTTAAGTAACATTAAATCTATCCCCTTAAAAATTATTTATTTTACTTTATTAAAAAAGTCCTCTGTAAGCTTTGCCATATCATCATAAGTATAGTTTCTGCCAATTGACTCCAAAGTATAACCAATACCATCGGCATACCACATCATTTGCTGCATTGGCAGAAGCTCAGACAGGGAATTTCCGTATCTTACAACAACAGTGCCTTTTTCCTCAGACTCTGAAATATTGGAAGGCAGTTCTCCCCCTTCTGTTGTATAATAAAGGCTTCTGTCGTTATAAACCACAGATATATCATCTATAGTATTAGATTCTCCTCTCTGCTTAGGCAGCATTTCATTATACTCTTCCTCTGTCATAGCCTTAGCTGTAACTGAAAGCCTTTCGCCGCTGGTTACGGCATTTGCAAGGTAATTATACTTAATACTGCCGTCATTAATTTGGTAATTACTGAGATTAAACTGTTCATTTATGCTGTCTGTCTGCATAACATTATCAAGACTGACGCTGTTAAGCTCCTCAGGTGAAGGCAAATCACCTTTTTCAATTTCTGAAATTTTTGCCTCGGTATTTTTATTAAATTCCGTTACAAATCTGTTTGTGTCCGTTGCTCCTTCACCTGCTGAATCAGCTCCTTTACCGTTACTTACAGCTATAAAGACTGCAGTTAAAATAATTACAACAAGTAAAACAGCCATAATTAAATAAATTGCTCTATTAAAATCAATTTTCTTTTCCATAATACGTCCTTCCTTTTTTAAGCATTCATTTAGATTATATCACAAAGATATTAAATTGAAAATAGAAAAACGGCTTTTTGTACTTAATTTTTTATCCTGACATAAAATAAAGAATAGAAAGGAGAAGTGATAAAATGAACAGCTACATAATAAAAAACCATGAGGGTATATATTCGGTATATGGTGAAAACAATTGTATTTATGAAAGAGAGTGGACTGACTGCAAATGGGGCAAAGCTAAAACCATCGCCATAAACACAAAGGGCAGTTTTTCCCTTATGCGCAATAATAAGGGAGAGCCTCTCATATTATACCGGGATAAAGACGGAAACCTTATGCTTGCAAACAGGGATAAGCCCCATAAAATGGTACTCAGAAATAATTCTGAACCAAAAACAATTTTACATATTGACGGAATAATAAGAGATAACACAATAAGACTTTTCTATAACAGAGATTATCTGAATGAAAGCTATCTTACCGAACAGCACAGACGGGATGACGGAAGCTGGTCAAATCCCATTACACTTGACAGCTATATACCCGATGACAAAATGACAAGGCTTGTAAGCTTAGGCAGCAACTATATTCTTTTTTATTCCAAAAAAGTACCTGAGCAGCAAATAGGCTACAGGGAAATAAGCCCCTTTGGCATAAGGGAATTTAAAATGCTTTACGCCACAGGCTACAAAATACAGGACTATTCTCTTGCCGTAACAGAGGAAGAAATACACCTTACGGCAGTAATAAGCACTGCAAGAACAAGTAAGCTTATATATTTAAAAAAGGATAACAGCGGTATATCAAAAGCAAAAATACTTTTTGAGGGAGGAGTTAAGGGATGCCATATCTCAATAGAAAACAGTAAAATAATAATTCTGATAAATACAGCAAAGGGTAACTGCCGATTTACCTCCTATGATATGGGTATAAGCTTTAAACGTATGGAAAACGCTGACCAATTTGTATTTAATAAGTCCGTATTTGCCGACTACACAAGACAGATTGCCGATAATTTTGTTGCTTCAGAGCTATTAACAGACTGCAGCTTTCCCTATGAAGTAAGATTATGTCCCATCATACCATGCAATAATGAAAATGAAGTAGAAAAACTGAAAAAAGAAATAGAAAGACTTAAGAAACTGCATCCAAATTAAAAAAGGTTGCTAAAAATCAGGTATAGTGATATGATAATAATATAAATCTGTATTAAAAATCACGGAGATGACAATATGAAATTTACAAAAGACAGCCTGATACTATATGCCGTAACAGACAGACAATGGTTAAAGGACAAAACTCTTGCACAAGCAGCAGAAGAAGCAATAAAGGGCGGTGCAACCTTTATACAGCTGAGGGAAAAGAATGCCTCCTATGAGGAATTCAAAAAAATTGCCCTGGAAGTAAAGGCAGTAACAGATAAATATAATATACCCTTTGTTATAAATGACAATGTTAAGCTTTGTATGGAAATAAATGCCGACGGCGTACATGTAGGTGCTGATGATATGTCAGTTAAAAAAGCAAGGGAACTATTGGGAAGAGATAAAATTGTAGGAGGTACGGCAAGAACCCTTGAAAGAGCCATAATTGCCTGTAATGAAGGTGCTGACTACCTGGGCATAGGTGCGGTTTTTAATACCTCCACAAAAGAAGGCACCACTCACATGACAAAGGAGCTTGCAAATGCCATAAACAATAAGGTTAATATACCAACTGTTGCCATAGGAGGTATTAACAGAGATAATATTTCGGCTTTATCAGGCTATGGAGTAAGCGGAGCCGCAGTGGTTTCCGCCATATTTGCACAGGAGGATATAACCTCTGCATGCAGGGAACTAAGGTATCTTGCAGATAAATTAAAAAAACAGTAATAAAATAAAGTCTCCCCGAATATCTAAATATAAAAGGATGTTGGGGGAGTTTTCTTATACTTAAACAAAACCTCCAAACAATCTCATTGTGTAATAGAGGAGGTATTTCAATGTTTAAATCAAAAAGCTCACCTGTAATCGCTTTGTTTAAAGGCATATTAATAAGCTACATAATTACAATGCTTGTATTTATTATATTTGCACTGCTGATAACCTACACTGACATAAGCGAAAAACACATCGGAACGGTAATAAGGATAACTACTGCTATTGTATGCATACTCAGCGGATTTATTACTGCAGGCTCAGCAAATAAAGGAGGCTTGATATGGGGCATAATATCAGGAATAAGCTATGTCATAATAATGTGTATTGTAGGCTATCTCCTGCTTCCTGATTATTCCATTACATCCAAGCTTATTGTAAGCCTTATGCTTGCCGTGGCAGGAGGCGGACTTGGCGGTGTTGTCGGAATAAATTTAAAATAAAAGGGAGGGTGTTCAGCACCCTCCTCAGATAATTATCAGGTAATTATAAATACATAGTTCCTGCACAAATATATTATTTAAATCCTGTGCATCCGGCCTCGACATCAGCCTCCGGGCGTTACTGCAGGTTTCAACTCAGATTAAGCAACCTTGCAACACACGAGAGGGGCTGCTTAGTGCTGCTTCCTTCCGGATCTGACACGGTTCACAGTTTCCCGTTGTGCAAGACTCAACCGTCAGCATTAAAATTCTGCAGGCTGACCCCACAAACTAAAGCCTCAATACGGACATAATCTCTGCTAAAGCGGATTGCAGACTACAGGGCACCGCTGCCTCCCCGACTAGCACAGGACTATTTTATTTTACTATTTATTCATACAAAAGTCAATAAAAACTTAATTAAGAATTTCTCCAAAGCTCAACAAAAAATGATCGGCACAAGCCTTTGTTTCAGGCCATTTGCTCTTACTGCCTTCATCATATACGGCAGTAACCTTCATTCCTGCGGCTTTGGCTGACTTAATACCTTTTATAATATCCTCATACACCATACAGTGCTCAGGCCCAATACCCAGCTTTTCGGCACAAAGCAAATAAATATCGGGGAAATCCTTATTTCTTACACCGCTTGTGCCGTCTGCAAAGGCGTCAAACCAGCTCACTATGCCCTCCCGTTCCAGTACAGGCAGATAAAACTCAGGACTTGAAGCCGTTGCAAGACCTATTTTCATTCCCCTGTTTTTTATGCTTGCTATGTACTCTCTTGCATAGGGCTTAAGCCTTACATTATTTGCATATTCCTCAAGGGCGTGAACATTCCACTCAGCCATAATATCCTCAACAGTTTCAGGCAAATTATACTTTTCCTTGGTATAAACCGCACCGTTTACAAAGCTCATGGTACTTATGGCATCTACATAGTCCCGGGGAACAGCCATTCCCCTTGCCCTGAAAAAATCCTCATCCACCTTTTTCCATACATAGGTACTGTCTGCTATTGTACCGTCAAAATCAAAAATTACCGCTTTCATAATACTCCTTTTAAGTATAAATTACTCCTTACTATCCTCCAAATACCCTGCAAAAAACTATCTGAATCGCTTAAAAAAAGCCTTCATCAAATCAGAGCATTCCTTTTGCTTAACACCTTCTGAAACCTCTGCCTGATGATTAAATCTGTCTTCCTTCAAAATATTGTAAACAGAGCCAACACAGCCTGCCTTAGGATTCCTTGTACCAAAAACCACTTCCTTAATCCTTGCCTGCAAAATAGCTCCCGCACACATAGGGCAAGGCTCAACAGTCACAAACAAAGTACATTCTTCAAGCCGCCAGTCGCCCATAAAGCCACAGGCTTCATTAATAGCTATAATTTCGGCATGAGCAAGTACATTTCCCTTTGTAACTCTCATATTGGCACCTTTTCCAATAACTTTATCCTCATATACGATAACACAGCCAATAGGTACCTCATTGTTATCAAAAGCAATTTGTGCCTGTTCCAGTGCCATATCCATATATTTTTCGTAATCCATAGTTACTCCTCATTATTAATGTTCAGCGTAATAAACAGTTTTCCGTATGGTGATTTTTACAAAAGGGGACTGCAAAGGGAACAGTACCTAAGCACCCTTACAGTCCCGGCGTGAAAACCTTATTGTAAAAATTCACTTCTTGAAATACTTATAAACCTCATAAATCTCCTTAAAACCTTCAAAAACAGTATTTACAAGCTCAGGAGAATAAAAATCCATATTATCATAGTCCTCATAACGGACATAGCTTATCCACTTTTTCTGTGCCCATGTGTTGATATAGGGGTCTAAATCCCTATTAAAAATACGCTTATAATCCTCACCATCAAGGTCAAACCTTGACTTGCCGGCTATTTTAAGCATTCTTTCACATTTAGCTCTGTCAGCTGCAATCTTAGCTCTGAACATTTCCATTTCACGGGGATTGTCACCATAAAAAAGCCCGTAGCTCCACCAGTCGGCAGACATTTCAAAAAAATATCCCGGTGCATTATGAGGCATACTGCCCCTTGTAAATTCATTTTTAAGAAAAAACCATTTGTGTACCTTATAAGGTTCTTTATTTTTTGAAAAGCGTATATCCCTGTTTGCTCTTGAAACCTTTGGTTTCTCGGTAAAGCCGGGATCAAGCTCAGTCATTTTGATGCAAAGCTCATTGGCAAGAGCAACAGCAGGGTTATGAACATTTTCAGTGTACATTTCCTTATGCTCCTGAAACCATGGCTTATTGTTATTGTACTTAATACCAACAAGATATTCATTTGTATATTCATTAAAACCGTTAAATGCCATAATATTTCTTCCTTAATAAAGACCTCCCTCTTAAACAAAAGGGAGGTCAAAATATATTTTTTTAACTACTTCTTTAAAAGCTGACTCTTTGTGAAAGTATCGCCGGCAGAGTTTACACCGGTCTTATCAGAACCGCACCAATAGTTAATTTCACTTGCAAGAGGAGTTTCACTTGCATTTTTATATTCCGTATTCTGAGTAATGGTTGCAACAACATCAGGCTCGCCGCCGTCAGCAGAGCGAACACCCTGAACATCATAATTATATTCTTCGGGCTTATCACTGTAAAGTCTTATGTTAGCACCGTTATTGTCATAAGCCGTAACATTAACAAGCTTAAGAGCAGGGTTGGAATTGGTTGTAACACCGTTATTTCCGTTTCCCCACGCTGTACAGTTAATTAAAGAATGCTGAACCGCAACATTTTCACCGCCGCACTTAAAGCCGTTATTACCTCCTGCATTATAAGGAGTTTCTGTTCCGTCCTCATTTAATCTCCAGCCGTTTCTGTAAGATTCACAGTTTTCAAGAGTTACTGAGCCAATAGCTCCTGTATTAACCTTGGTATATAAATCCCATCCGTCATCAACATTATGATGTGACTTACAGCCTCTAAACACATTGCCTGCTCCAACAGTAAGCTTTGCACCAAATCCGTCAGCATTAATCATAGACGGATCACAGTTGTTATAAGACTCACAGTTTAAAATTAAATTATATGAAGGCCATGTGTCAAAATCAGGCTGAGTTTTTCCGCTGATTCTGCTAATCTGCAAACCCATATCCCTGTTATTGGAGAAAATACAGTTTTCAATAATATTGTGGCTGCCGCCCAAGTGGAAGCACTTCTGATTCTCAGCACAATTAGTAAACTCTATATCCTTAATATGCCAGTAATCACCGCCAAGAATAACTCCGGCTGTCATATTCTGACCGTCAATAACAACCTTTTCACCCTTCTTAGCCTGAACTGTCATCATATTGCCTGCAGTACCGTTAACGCCGTTTAAAATTTCAATAGGCTTTGTAAGCTTATAGGTACCGCCTTTCAGAATAAGAGTCTGACCGGGCTGAAGAAAACCTATAGCCGTATAAATATCATAAGGATTGCCCTCTGTGCCGTTACCCTTGAAGCTTCCCTCGGGACTTGCATAAACAGTAGTAACAGCGGTATTTATACTCTTATGATAAATGTTTTCTCTTATAACAATAGGCTCATAGCTTGTTAAATTAAGGCTGTCATCAGGAGTAAATACGGCAACAAGCTTATTAACCGTATTAGTGTTTAAATTAGCTTTAAAATGTTCAATATCCGAAATAGGTCTGTCCTGAGCGACTACCTTATCATTCATCTTAACTGTAACAGTACCCTTTGCATTGTCAAGATCAAGGTCAAATTCATATACAGGCTTAGTTGAATATGGATTATCCCTGAATAAAAGTTCTGCAGTTTCAGCAGGCTTTTCATTGCTTGCAATAGTTCTGTCAGTTGCCTTGCTGCTTTCATAGAAATCAACATTTTCAACTGTAATTTCAGCCCATCTTGAAGCAAAGAAACCTACATAGGCAACATCTGCATTCTGAGTGGTAAGGAAACTGTCATCATAGTAATAGTATTCCTTAGCTTCCTCAGTCTGGTAATTATAGCACTTAGCCATTAAACCGCCATTTAATCTTTCAAGGGTAATTCTGTATTTATTTCCTTCCTTAGGAAAATCAGAGCTTAGGGCGTAAGGTCCCTTTCTTGTTCCGCCTCCGTCTGCAGCCGTAACACCATCTCTTACAAGAAGATTAATTCTGTTAATATTGGTATTCTTTTCATAAGAAGCCGCATTTGGGTCACTTGGCCAGCCTGTGCCTGAATATCCGCCCAAAAGTACCATATTTGAAGCAAAAACCTTGTTATTATTCATAGGAACAACAACACCCTCGGCATCTATCTTTGCATTATCGGGGTCAATTGTAATACTTCCGTCCTCAGCCTCCAAAGGCACAACATCCTTAGCCATAATACCAAAGGCTTCCTGTCCGTTTCTCTTGGTATCATCATTATTATGCTCAAGATATTTGTCAACGGTAATATCGGCGCTCAGCTTAAAATCACTGTTTCCGTTAATCTGTGTAAAGTAATATGTCATGCCGTCGTGGTCATTTGTGATTTTACCTGCACCATCCCATGCCTTAACATTAATACTGCCTGTAACGGTGCCATAATTTTCAGCAGTTACACCTACTGACTCAGGACCCTTGTCATAGCCTGAGCTCTGACCAAAGGTTGCACTTCTCCACACATTTTTCATTTCAGATACTACGGTAATGGGAAGAGTAACACTTTCAAAACCCTCAGCACTAATTGTTACAGAGGTAGTTCCCGGTACACTTGTATTAAAATCAGAAGTGTCCACTGTATAATTATCTGTTGCTTCAACATCTCCATTGTCATAAACAACAGAAACAACCATATCAGCAGGATTAAACTCCTGACCTAATCCATAAGTGGTTCTGGGATATTCAGAAACTTCAATCCTTTCAGCCTGTCTTTCAAAAACATTTACCTTAAAGCCTGCAGATATCTCAGGATTTGCCGCAGATGTGACTATAACTGTCTTATCCCCTGTTTTTTCACTGTCAAAACCTGAAACAGTATAATCACAAGGCTTTAAAATTTCAGTAACGGTTTTGCCCGTATTATCAACATAGCTTGATGTAATTACCATACCTGTAGTATCAAGCTCATCACCTAAATAATAAATCTTCTTTAAAGGCTCCTTTATACTAAGGCTGTCAACAGAATTTTTATTAATGTTAATATAGAAGTTACCTGTTACCTTAGAAGAAATTCCCTCTTCATCAGCTCTGTAAACCTTAACCTGTTTTTTGCCTGCATTACTGAGGGGGGTGCCGTCCTCTATAACCTTGCCGTCAATCTTTAATATATATTTGTCAGAATCAAGAATTTCACTTGTTCCATCAGCATAAGAACAGCTAATCTGCATACCTTCCGTTTTAAAAATATCTCCCTTTGCATAAGTACTCTTTAAAGGCAGATAATCCGCATCAATAGACTTAACCTCTAAATTTTTAACCTCAACAGTAAAATCGGTTTTTGCATTACCCTTTACAAGAGTGACTGTCTGCTTTCCAATCCTTTTAGGATTGTAGCCCTTTACAAGATAATCCTTAACTTCCTCTGAAGTACCGTCATTATAAGTAACAACAACCTTGGCACCTGTAAGGTCAAGACTGTCACCATAGGTGTAATCAGTCTTTAAGCTGCCCTCAATCTTCATTGAAGCAGGCTTTTTGGATGCTTTCTCCGCCTTTACATTGGAAAAGGTTGCCTTAACATTTCTGGCTATATATAAACAAGGGTAAATTGTATCCTCAAGAGAAGTCATTTCCACAACCTGACTCTTATCTCCGCAGGTAAGGGTATAGGCATTACCGACTTTCTTGATTGAAAGAGTGTAAGTGCCTAAATTACTGCCTGTATTTGAAATAGGGTCAGAAAGAGCATCTCCGACCTCCTTTTTATCAGAGGAATTTCTTGAAACAGCTCTGAAGGTTAAATCATCATTTTTACTTTCCGCATAAGTGCCTAAGAAAACACCGTCATCATAGGAAACAGAATCTGTCTTGTGATAAAGGGAGTCTAAAACAGCAATGCCTACAGATCCTTGCTGAGGATTACTGCTTTCGTCCATTGTGTTGTACTCATCAATAGTAACCTTTGCACTTATTTCGAAATCATCTCCAATTTCAAATTCCTTTGCATAATAAATAATACTGTCCTCACCGTCAGAAAACTTACCGTTGTTAACCTTAGTGTTTTCCATGACAACTCTGTTGTCAGCAGTTGTAGTTACATTAAAATTATTGCTGCCGTCCTTGCCTGTCCAATCCACAATCCAGCTGGTGTCAATTGCCGCAAATGCAGGAACTGCACCAATAGAGGAAAGGGTCATGGCAAGAGCCATACCGGCACATAAAACTCTCTTCTTCATTGAGAAACCCCCTTGTATTTGTTTATAATTATATAATTTTATTATATAATTTCAGGTCGAAAATTGCAATATAATAAAGGCAAAATTTTATTAATTTTTATATAATTTTATACAAATCTATTCCTTGCCGTCTATATTGCCTATGGCAGAATTCACACCAAAGCAATAGGTAAGATATCCCCCTGATAAATCATCATATATACCTACATTATCCTCAATAACCCATTTGCCGTCCTGCTTAACAAAGTCAAGGCTTGTATCCTTTTCAAAGAGCTGAGGATTTTTAAGAGCCTCATCAAGAATACTTTCAAGAGCTTCTCCCATTTGGTCTGAGGTTATGCTTTCAGCATTTGCCTTACAGAAATCAGTATACTCAGTAACCACATCATCAAGCAGACTTCCAAAGTTAACGGTTACAACATGAGCATTTACATAGGCATCATTTCCATCCCTTGAGCCTCCCGTTATCTCAAAGCTTAAGCTGTCAGCCATTGCATTAAAAAGCTTTTGTCCTATGACTGAATTTTCGTCATAGGTTCCTGCAAGGTAGGGGTCCTTATAAACAGTCATTTCATACATACTTTCAAAATCCTTTGCCTTAAAGCAGTCTACAAACCGATTTGTCTGAGAAATACATTCATCAGGCGCCCTATCCTCCTTGCAGGCTGTTAAAAGCAATGTTAAAGATAAAAGTATTAAAAATAATTTTTTCATTGTATACTCCTTTCCCGTTACGGTTTATTAATTTAATTATACCACATTTATTCACAAAAATAAACCTATTTCATAATATAACATCAGAGGGGGATATAAAAAACAGGAGGTAATAAAATGGGGATTTTTAACTTTGAAACAAATTCGGTAGCAGGCTGT
Organism: Clostridia bacterium; assembly: GCA_030524425.1. Classification (GTDB taxonomy): domain Bacteria; phylum Bacillota; class Clostridia; order Lachnospirales; family CAG-274; genus Gallispira. The sequence goes on from JAUNGN010000008.1 coordinate 55,258, forward strand.
GACAAGGTAAAGGACGAGTGTATCATTGCTTTAAAGGTATATGATGCCTGCAGACAGCAGGACTGCCTAAGACCTGACACAATAGGCCCCGCAAGAGCAGCAGTAAGCGGTAACTTCTGTTCAGACCTTCGCCTTGAACAGGGCGAAATAATCAAGCCGCCTGAAACAGCGGCAGCCGTAACCGTATCAAACTTCTCTGTTGAGAGAGTTGTAATAGTATCAAAAGAACCAAGTCCCTTCAAGGTAGGCTTCTGGGACATTGACCTTAAGTACGTTTTCAGCTATGATCTTGTATTCAGAAACGTAAACGGCGGTGTTCTCTGCACAGTACCTGCACAAAGCTTATTTAACAAGAAGGTAACATTATTTGGCTCAATCACCACTGATTCATTAATTTCAACCGATCTTTTCTCAACAGGCGGCAACAGCTTCGACACTAATGCACAGCCATTTGTTTTAGTAGAGTCAAAGGCCGTTGCTCTTTCTGCAGAGCTTGTATTTAACAATTGCTGCTGCTGTAATGACGGCGTTGACAATGCTGATCAGGTTAATATTACAATCGGCTTATTCACAATTATTAAGCTTTACAGATTAGTTAACCTTTCTGTTGAGTCAAAGGGCTTCTGCATACCTAAGGAATGTGAGGATATTTCCAATATCAATCCTTGCGATGTTTTCGGCGACTTGGATTTCCCAATGGATATATTTGCACCGCCACAGAAAAGAGAGTTTTTAGCAGGCATCAGCGGTAATATTCCTGCTGAACGCAGAGAAGATAATAACGGCTGCGGATGCGGATGCAATAATAATAACAACAACAACAGCTGCTGCGGTAATAACAGCCGCTGCGGATGCGGATGTGACAGATAGAAATATCTGCCGGCACCAAACAGCACTCAAAAATGCAAAAAAGCCCCGATTTTAAATCGGGGTATTTTTTATACAACAGATAAAAATTTCTTTAAAATAAATGAAGATATAAGCCAGTATACAACAGTTGAAAAAATATTTATGACCGTAAGCTTTGCAGATGCCTGAATACAAAAGCTTACAATATCCCCCGCATCAATTCCCGCAGGCACAATAACTCCAAGAAGCATTGCAGCCTTATACTCCATAAAAAGGCTTAATGCCAGAATACCGATAAATGAAATAAGAATAATCACATTTCTTAAAACACCAAAAATCTGACCTATCATCTGTGAAACAAAACAAAGGGATACAAAAGAAGTAATTCCCGTAACAACGTAAAACCCGACAGATGTCATAAGCCCTGCAACACTTATATCCACATTATTATCAGCACCAATTTCCACAACAGACTTTGCAAAAGCCTCAAAATACTCTGTGCCAACCATAACTATACATACTACGCCTATTGCCATGAGAACAAGAATAACACTCCATATAAGAGATGTCAGCACTTTACTTAAAATAATCTGCCAGCTTGAAACAGGCAGCATATTTGTAAGCTGACCCTCTGATGAAAGTATATTTTCGTCAAACCACTGAGCCTGATAAACAATTACTATGAGAGTGATAAGTACACCGAAAGCTGCTAAAAATCCGCCTGCCACCACTCTTATAACATAGCCGTATATAAAATTAATATCAGTAAAGAAGGATAAAAAAGCAGTGCTGCATAAAAAACGCACAAGAACAGCCAGCAGTGCAATAATAATAATATAGCACCAGCTCCTTTTAACTGTGGCTTTCATATCATAATATAATAAATTAAGCATGCTTAAATACCTCCTTATAAACATCGTTTAATAAGCTGCTGCCAAATTCAGCCTCAAAGGAATCAGCATCATAAGGCTCCCCGGCAATTTCTCCATGCTTTAAAAACACCGCTTTATCAGTAATGTCATCAAGACCTCCCGCAATCTGTGAAAGGAGCAGAACTCCCCCATACTTTCTGCATTTGTCAATCATTGATATAATATCATCTCTGTACTTAGGGTCACAGTGCACAATAGGATCATCAAATATATAAAGACTGGCCCTCCTGCTTGAAATCATAATGACCTGAACTATAAAGAGCGCTGTTGTTGAAAGATTTTCAAAGCGGGTTCGTCTTGAAATATCAAAATGTTTTAACAGCTGATAAGCCTTCCTGTAGCTGAAATCCTTAAAAAATCTGCTGTACATATTTAAAAGCTCAGATACTGTCGTATCATACTTAAAATAAGGTATGTCAGGCTGATAGCTGACAATTGAATTTGTTTCCCTGCCTGCTTTGACACCTCTTACCAAAACATCGCCCTCACTTGGACGGATAAGTCCCGCAGCAAGCTTTGCAAGAGTTGACTTGCCATGACCCTCAGGGGCCATAACTGCCATAACTTCTCCCTTGTTAAGAGTAATACTGCAATTTTTTACAGCAGTCTTGACTGCAAACCTTTTGGTAACATTATTAAATTTTAAAACAAGCTTAGGCTTGTTTTCCCTTTGCACAACACCTTTATCCTTATAATCTGAAATATTGCCTTCCTTAACAGAAGGAGAATTTTTAAAATTTTCAGCATCAGACCTTTTAGGCGCATTATTTTTATTTTTCATACTTGCTTTTTTTTCCGGAGTCATTTATTTTCCTCCCTGTGAATATTTCATGAAAATACTGAATCAATATTTCCTTGTATAAAACAGTTTATTTGTAACAGCACGGTATGTATTTAAACTCATTTAACCTTAAAAGCCAATTCCGAGTACACACAAAATCCAAGCTATTTTACTATATATGAATATAATACAACATATATTTACAAATTGCAAGTTTTTTAATATTCAAAATAAAGAGGCTTATAAACAGAGGCCATGGCCTGAGCTTTTTTATAACACAAATCTTAAGTTTCCAAACAAGAATTTATATTATATTTTACTTAAAATTGTTGATAAATTATAATTTTTATGCTATACTTTTAATAAGTATAATTATATAAGGATGTGTTACAATGAGAAAAATAGATGCAGTCATTTTAGACTGGTCAGGTACAATAGTAGACTACGGCTGTATGGCTACAGAAGAAAATTATAAAGAAATATTCAGTGAATTCGGAGTTGAGCTTACAACAAAAGAAATACGTGCAAAAATGGGCATAGAAAAAGTAGACCACATAAGAGCCATACTTGAAAGCGACAGAGTTTCAAAGCTTTGGTATAAAAACACGGGTATAGAGCCCAATGAAGGAGATGTGAGAGAATTAAACAGACGCTTTGAAGAAAAAATATTTGAAAAAGTGGAAAAATACTCAGCTCCCAAGGAATATGTCAGAAAAACTCTTGAAACCTTAAGGGAATCAGGCATAAGAATAGGCTCAACCACAAGCTACTCAAGCGATGTGATGGAATTTTTAACCAATATTGCGGCAAAGAAGGGTGTTACCGTAGACTGCTGGATTAATTCCGATCAGGTTAAAGGACAAGGCAGACCAAACCCCTATATGATATTTAAAAATATGGAAAAAATGGGCATAGGCTCTGTACATAATGTAATTAAGGTAGGAGATACAGTAAATGATATTAAAGAGGGTATCAATGCAGGTGTAGCTACTATAGGTGTTATTGACGGCAGCTCAGAAATGGGATTATCTCTTACTGAGTTTGAAAGCTTAAGTGATGAGGATAAAAATTCCGCAAGAAAAAAGGTTCATGACAAATTTAAAAAAGCAGGTGCAGATTATATAATAAATAACTTCAGCTCCTTACCTTACATTATAGCACAAATTGAAAACAAAAAATAATATTGACTAATTACCTCTCTATTTGTATACTTAAGAAAACAGGAGGAAATTAGATATGAAGCAGATAAAATTAAACGCAAGAGCCAAAATAAATATAACTCTTGATGTAATAAGAAAAAGAGAAGACGGTTATCACGATTTATCAATGATAATGCAAAGCGTCAACCTTTGTGACAATCTTACCATTAGTATTAATGACAGCGGTATGATAGAGCTGACATCAAACTATGACTGGCTGCCCTGTGATGAAAGAAATCTTGTATATAAGGCTGCTGCCCTTATGAAAGAAAAATACGGAATTAAAGAAGGAATACGCATTCATCTTGAAAAGAACATACCTGTTGCCGCAGGTATGGCAGGAGGAAGCAGTGACTGTGCCGCAACCCTTGTCGGTATAAGAAATTTATTAAAAATAAATGCAAGTGATGAAGAACTTATGACTATAGGCAAGACATTAGGTGCAGATGTTCCCTACTGTATACTAAGAGGTACGGCACTTGCAGAAGGCATAGGTGAAAAGCTTACTAAACTGCCTCCCTTTCCTGACAGCATACTTTTAATAGCAAAGCCTCCCATAAATGTATCTACAGCTGCAGTATTTGGAAGCCTTGACTTAAGTAACGTGGACAAACATCCCGACAATGATAAAATGATTGAGCTTATAAAAAACAAGGATTTAAAAGGTATATGTGAGAATATGTGTAATGTTCTTGAAAGCGTAACCGTTAAAAATTATCCCATTATTAATAACATAAAAAAAGCTATGACTGATAATGGCGCTCTCGGCTCATTAATGAGCGGCAGCGGTCCTACGGTATTTGGTTTCTTTGAAAGCTATGACAAGGCTCTTAACGCTTTAAAATACATAAGAGCAAAGCATCATATTAAGGAAATATATATTACTACAGTATTTAATACAATAAGAGAATAATGATTATATTTCCAAAACAAAAAGCCCCTCTTTTTTAACGGGGGAAAGAGGGGCTTTATGCAGCCAAAAGCTAAATATAAATACGGCATATAAACGCTCATACCGTATAACTATTAACAGATATAATGTCCGCTGAATCAATATCCGCAAAATTAAACAGATATTATACTTATTAACGCAAGACAGGCAATGCTGAAATTGGGAGGAATTTCAAAATTGCCTTTTTGCTTCCATATATATCCGTTAATGTTTTTTATTATACATTACATATATCAAAAAATCAACTATGCCCCTTAAATTTTACAAATTATTAATATTTATTCCCATATAATTTACCCCTGCCTTTAAACAATAAAAGTGCAAACCATTTCTACTCCACAATTTCACTTGCGTACACAAAATCCACCTCATCACCCGCTTCATTCAAAATTTCACTTATAGCCTCAGCCGTTACTACTCCTCCCTCTGCTCCCACATGACCAATAGCAAGCGCCTTACCTTTTTCCTTAGCTATATTTATTGTTTTTCTCAGGTTTTCCTTTATTTTGTTTTTATCCTGTGTGCTGTCAAGAAACACATCTCTCTTTGCACTTGGCACGCCAAGTTCCTTAGCCAAATCTCCCGCAACGGAACGGGCACTTGTGACACTGTCTATGTAAAACCATCCCCTGTCCTTGGCTATTTTAAGAATTTCTGTCATTTTTTCCCTATCCTCAGTTATAAGAGAACCCATGTGATTATTAAATCCAACTGCTTTATTAAGCTGATCCGCATTTTTAATAAAAGTCTGCCTGACCTCATCAATAGACATATTTTCAAGAATGGGAGTTGCTCCAAGCCAGCTCCTTTGACCTGTGTGTGCTTCCATCGGCTGATGAAGTATAACCTCCTTATTCATTGCCGCAAGTCTATCCATTTCTTCAACACTTTTAGGCATATACGGCATTACTGCTGCCGTAAACTTTACAGGCAGCTTAAGCATTTCTTCCGTGCCTTTAGAGCCATTGCCAAAATCGTCAATAACAAGTGCAACCTTTGGCTTTTCAACAGCAGACACACTTTTTAATTTTGGCTGTATAAGTCTTGCAATAAGCAGAAAAAATATTATGAGAAGGATAATCTCAGCTGAAGTAACTATTTTACTGATTTTCATATTTACACCTCACATTTTTTTTGTTACAATTATTATATATGATAAAAAAAAGGAGAATTGCTATGAAATTAATGTTTGCTTCTGATATTCACGGCTCACTTTATTATGCGGAAAAAACAACCGCTGCTTACAAGGATGAAAAAGCTGAAAAGCTTATTCTTTTAGGAGATTTATTATATCACGGACCAAGAAATGATCTTCCGAAAGACTATAACCCAAAAGGAGTTATTGCCCTTTTAAACAATATGAAAAAAGAAATTTTAGCCGTAAGAGGCAACTGCGAGGCTGAAGTTGACCAAATGGTTCTGGAGTTTCCCGTTATGGCTGAATATGCTGTAATGTTTGTGGAAGGCAGAATGTGGTTTATCACTCATGGTCATAAGTTTAATACTTCAAATCCACCCATGCTTAAAAAAGGTGATTTACTTATTCACGGTCATACTCATATTCAGGCTATGGAGGAACAGTCTGAGGGTTATATTTACATTAATCCGGGCTCTGTGTCAATTCCTAAAAACGGAAATACAAACAGCTATATGATTTATGAAGACGGTAAATTTACAATTAAGGATTTTGAAGGAAATATTATTAAGGAGTATAATTTATAATGGAGACACTTATTTTTTCAATTAATGCGGTTATGCCCATTATTCTCATAATTTTACTTGGCTATTACCTGCAAAAAATTAATTTAGTGCCTGAAAGCTTTTTTATTAATGCAAATAAGCTGGTATTTAATGCAGCAATACCTGTTTATCTCTTTTACAGTGTTTATAATATTGAAAACCTTTCAGATATAAACTGGAGCCTTATTATTACTGCAGTGGTATTAATTATTATAGCCTGCGGGCTGGCCTCACTGTTTTTTGTGCTTTATACTAAGGACAGCGGTAAAAGAGCAGTGCTTATACAATGTGCCTTTCGTTCCAATTATGCAATTATCGGTATACCTTTGGCTAAGGCTATGGGCGGTGAGCCTGCTCTTGCCACTGCTGCTGTTGTTTCAGCCATTGGTATTCCTGCATTTAACATTTTGGCTGTAATTGTGCTTTCTGTTTTCAGCTATGATAACAGCGGTAAAAAAACAACGCCTTTGGATATTTTTAAATCCATATGCAAAAATCCTCTTATTATAGGTGTTGTATGTGCTTTGGTTTGTCTTGCTTTAAGAGGTTTCGTTCCTTTTACAATAAAGGATGACATACCATTTATTTATTCTACAGTTAAGGATGTAGGCTCTATAGCCTCACCTCTTGCACTTTTGGTACTTGGAGGCAGATTTAAAATTGAGGCAATTAAAGAACTTGCAAGGGATATCACTCTTGGCGTATTATGGCGTTTGATAATTGTTCCCGTTATTTGCCTTTCTGCACTTATATTTCTTGCAAATCAGGGTATGTTTACCCTTACTAAGGCAGATTTCCCTGCCCTCATTGCTTTTTACGGCTCTCCCGTAGCCGTAAGCTCTGCAATTATGGCAGAAAGTATGAATTGCCATGGCGAACTTGCCAGACAGCTTGTAATATGGTGTAATATCGTTTCTATATTTACTGTTTTTGCAATGATTGTATTATTTAAATACCTGGGACTTATATAAAAATCAGTGATACACAATAAAACCGCCCTGAGAACAGCATCTCAGGGCGGAATATTAATTTAACAGCATTCTGTCATTATCAAATTTCTTATTTTTCTTACCGGAGTACATATTAAGCAAATCATCAATACTCATGTTTTTTCTTTCATCATTACTTAAATCAAGTATAATCGTGCCTTCGTCCATCATTATGGTTCTATTGCCTGTGACAAGAGCTGAAGACAAATTATGAGTAATCATAAGAGTAGTTAATTTATTTTTTTTCACAATTGTGTTTGTAATATCCATCACCTTTTCAGCAGTTGCAGGGTCAAGAGCCGCAGTATGCTCATCAAGAAGAAGCAGTTTTGGCATAACAAGGGTACACATAAGCAAAGTTACAACCTGGCGCTGACCTCCCGAAAGAAGTCCCACCTTGGTTTTCATTCTGTCCTCAAGTCCCATATTAAACTCACTTAAAGACTGCCTGAACATTTCCCTCTCCTTCCTGTTTACGGCAAAGGAAAACATACCCTTTTTGTTTTTGGAATAAGCAAGGGCAATATTTTCCTCAATGGTAAGATTGGGAGCAGTACCTTTCATAGGGTCCTGAAATACTCTGCCTATTTTAAGTGCTCTTTTATGTTCGGGAAGATAGGTAATATCCTCATTATCAAGTATAATATGCCCTTTATCAAGCCAAAAATTACCGCAGACTGAGTTAAAAAGAGTTGACTTGCCTGCACCGTTAGAGCCTACTATGGTAACAAAGTCCCCTGTATTAAGGGATAAATTCAGATTATTAAGTGCTATGTGCTCATTAGGAGTGTCTTTTGCAAAAATTTTAACAGCATTTTTAATTTTCAGCATTTTTAAGACCCTCCCTTCTTATTTTGTTACGGGCATACTTTGCCCTGATTTCAGGAACAGACAGTGCAATACCTACTATTACTGCAGAAACAAGCTTTAATGTAAAGGCTGGGAAAATGTCAAAATTAATAGCCAAAGCTACAATAAAACGATATACTATACTGCCTATAACAGATGAAACAAAGCCTAAGGCAACACCTCTTTTTCCTGCCGCAGCTTCACCGATAATTACTGAAGCAAGTCCCACCACAAGTATGCCTACACCTGAGTTAATATCGGCAAAGCCCTGATACTGTGCCAAAAGACCGCCTGACAAAGCAATAAGACTGTTGCTTAAAGCAAGGGCAAAAATCTTTGTATTATCTACATCTATTGAAGAAGCCCTTACCATAGCCTCATTATCACCTGTTGCTCTGATACAAAGACCAAGCTGCATTCTGAAAAACACAATAACAAGTACAAGGACAGCAAAAAGGACTGCCATTGATACTGCAAGCTTTACGGCATCATCAGATGATACATTAAGTACCCTGCCTGTGATTTTAAATACTGTATCATTTGCAATAAGAGATAAATTAGAGCTTTTATTCATAACCATAAGATTAATTGAATAAAGTCCGCTCATTGTAAGTATACCTGCCAAAACAGGATGGACACCTATTTTAGTCTGTATTATTCCGGTAACTGTACCTGCAGCAGCTCCTGCTGCAATTGAAAGGATTATTCCCAGAAAAGGATGTCCTAAAACCGTAACAGATGCTGAAACTGCCAAACCAAAGGTAAAACTCCCCTCTGCTGTCAGGTCAGGTATATTAAGTATTCTAAAGCTTATGTATATGCCCAAAGCAAGCAAGGCATATATAAAGCCCTGCTGCAGGGAGCCTAAAATCAAAACCATGTTAAGCCTCCATTAAAAACTTATTCCCCGTCAGTTAAAAAGGTAACAGAAGCCTTAACATCATCGGCAATTGTCACACCAATGGCATCAGCAGTTGTCTGATTTACAACCGTATCTGAAGCCGGAACTACCTCGGCAGGAATATCTGATAAAGCCGTACCTTCAAAATACTGAATAGCTTTATCTGCCGAAATTGCGCCAATTTCCTTATCACTTACGGCAATGGTGGCAAAGGCACCGCTTTGAACCATAACTGCAGAACTGCCGTATACAGGAATTTTACCGGCTCTTGCCACCTCTGTTACAAGAGGCATTGCATCCTGAATTACACTGTCATTTGGCACAAATATTGCATCTGTCTTGCCGGCAAGTGACTGAGCGGCCTGCTGTACCTCTGAAGAATTGGTAACAACCGCCTCAGTATAGCCGATGCCCTTACTGTCAAGATACTCCTTTGCATCCTTAACGGTATTAACAGAGTTTACTTCACTTGTGTTGTATAAAATACCATAATTAGTAACGCCCGGTGTAAGTCTGTCACTTAAAGCAAATATATCACTTACAGGAATTGCATTTGAAGTGCCTGTTGCATTCTTATCAGGCTTTGACATATCTGTAATAACACCCGCAGCCACAGGATTTGAAACTGCAACAAATACAACGGGAATACCGCTTTCAAGATTTACCATTGCCTGAGTTGCAGGAGTAGCAATAGTACAAACAAGGTCCATACCCTCACTTACCATGGACTGACATATGGTGTTAAGATTAGTGGCGTCACCCTGAGCAGTTTTATAGGTAATTTCAAGTTTATCCTCAGTATATCCCTTATCTCTGAGTTCCTGAATAAATCCTTCTCTCATATCATTAAAGGCTCCGTTTTCAACCATCTGAATTACTCCAACCTTTAATACTCCGTCATCTGCACTGCTTTGAGGGGAGTCTGCTCCCATATGATTATTTCCGCTGCCGCAGCCTGCCGATAAAGCAACCATAACCGTTGTTAATGTAAGTCCCAAAATTTTCTTTAATTTCATAGTTTATTCTCCTTTATTTTCTAAAAATTTAAAAGCATTTAAAAGCATATCCTCTGTTATTAAATAAGGATTATGCTCAATATCTGACCTCTTTGTTATTGCTGAGAGTATTTCACAAATTTCTTCATAGCTAATCTCTATATCCTTAAGCTTTACAGGCAGGGCAACAGACTTATTAAAGTTATACATTGTTTCAAGCCAATTAGTGTTATTATCAACACACAAAAGCACCAATATGCCAAAAGCAACTACCTCTCCGTGAAGATGTCTTTCTTCAATATGATGGAACCTGGTTAGACTGTAAAATATTGCATGGGCAAGACCGCTGTTATAATGAACGGTATGTTCAGCAGTAAGTAAAATAGATGCCATAGCAGTGGTGACGATAATTGCAAGTATGCATTGCTCTATTTCATAGGCAGCCTTTCCCTTCTTATTTTGCTCCAGTGCCCTTTTTCCATATTTAATAATGGGATCAACACACATTTTACTTATGTTCAGACCCATTGCAAAATAATGAGGCAGTTCTTCACCTCTTGAGGACATTTCCGCCTCAAAATATTTAGCGTAAGTATCTCCCATACCTGCCCACATATACCGGCAAGGTGCATTTGCTATAACCTCCGTGTTAATAAATGCATGAACAGGAGGAGCATTAAAGAAAAAAGGACCCTTAAATGTACCATCTGCATTATACATAATTGAAACACTTGTGCAGGCTGCACAGGTTGAAGCTATAGTCGGAAATGTAAAAACAGGAGTATTGGTCTTTACACCAAGACATTTACAGGTATCAAGTGCCTTTCCTCCCCCTATTGCAAATATCATATCAGCCCTTTTAAACTTATCATTTGACATAAGGGCTTCAACATTTTCATAAGACGCTTCACCGCCGTACCAAATAAAATCCAATATCTCTATATCAGCTTTTTCCGATTCTGTTATAAGGCAGTCTTTTATTGCCGATATGGCTTTTTTACCGCCAATTGCCACTGCTTTTTTACCATAAGACAAGCATATATCACCTATTTTTGAATATACGCTGTCACCAATTGAATAAGCAGGCATACTTATGCTGTAATTTCCCAAAGAATCATATCCTTTCCTTCATAAAATATTGCAATACTTTAAAGCAATACATTATTTCCTTATAGTGATTATAGACCACTTATATTTTAAAGTCAATATTTTTTAAATAAGTAATTAAATTCATTTCATACCTTAAAATAAAACTCCGCTCCACGTAAAAAAAGGACTCCACTTTCGTGGAGTCCCTCAGCATAAAAGCTATTTTATTTGTTTAAAGTAATCAGATTATTCCTCTTCAGCAACAGTAGTTGTTTCTGTTGTTGTTTCTACAGTTGTAGTTTCTGTATCAGCCTCAGTTGCTGCTTCTGTTGTAGCCTTTGCATTAGCCTCAGCTACCATAGACTCATATAAGTCAAGAGCATAATCATAAACCTTAGACATCATTACAGCCATTTCAGCTCTGTTAATGAAGTTCTTTGGTAATAATGTACCGTCAGCATTACCGTTTAATACACCTCTGTCAGTTAAGTAAGCTACATATGGAGCTGACCACCAAGAGATATTTTCAACATCAGAGTACTTGTTGTTTACAGCAAGATCTGTGCTTGTTACATCGTTACCTAACCATTCAAATGACTTAGCAATAAGAACGGCCATTTCTTCTCTTGTACAGTACTGTTCAGGCTTATAGTAGTTATTGCCGTAACCTGAAAGGATACCTGCGTTATAACCAACTAATACGTCATTATAATAGTACTTATTAGTATCTTCATTATCATAGAAGTTCTTAGGAGTAGACTTAACACTTACGCCAAGAGTTCTGTTAATTAAGATAGCGAAGTCACCTCTTCTGCATGGAAGAGCAGGACCGTAAAGTCTGTCACCAACACCGCTGATGATACCTAATTCAGCTAACTTATTAATAGAATCCACAGCCCATGGATAATTATCAATATCAGTGAAGCCTTCGAAGTTAGGAATCTTCTCAGTAGGAACCTTAATAGTTACATCAGGTGCATTAGGAACAACAACAGGTGCCTTAGTTGTAGCTTCAGTTGCAGCCTCAGTTGTAGTTGTAGTTACTCTGTGGCCTGAACCGCCGCCGCCACCGTTGTTGTTGTTTGTTCTTCTTGTTGTTGTTTCAGTAGCCTCAGCAGTAGTTGCCTCTGTTGCCTTGTCGGTAGTTGCTTCAGTTACCTTATCAGTAGTTGCCTCTGTTGCCTTATCAGTAGTTGACTCGCTGGTTGATTCGTCAGGAGTTGTTGTTGTAACTACTACATAGCCTGCCTTACCTGTTATATCAGCGCCTGTCTTACCGCCTATTTCAATTACTTCAATGTTTACAGGATACTTAGCTGCAACAGTTGTATTCTTAACATCAAAGTTAAGAGTTAATGCAGCAACATCACCTGCTACAGTACCTGCAGTATTAATACCCGCAAGCTTAATAATACCTAATTCAGCAGCAGACTTAATACCATCAGCAACAACACCAGCAGCAGTATAATCCGGATCTGCAGCTGCAGGTACATAAGCCATCTGGTTAGCTACCACATTAGAATCATAGTCAAAGTTAGGAGTTGTACCGCCTGTTATAGCCAAATCCTTTGTATCAAACTTAACAATTACAGTATAGCTTGATACACCGTCTGTATTGTTCTTTAAGCTGAATGTTACTGTAGCCTTACCTGAATTACCATTTACCTCATCACCAACGAGAGCTAAACCTGTAACATCATCAGCTGTTGTTATTTCAGTATCAGGCTCAGATGAAGGATTAACAGTAACTGAACCGCCTTCTACAGAAGAAGGAGTATAATTAACTGTAGAATCAGAAGATACAGAATTAATAACACCAACCTCTACAGATAAAGTTTCATTACTAATCTCACCTGTGTAATCATAAGTGATAGTAAATAATGTACCTTCCTGTGTAAATGCAGGAAGAGAACCATCACTTAAATTAAAGTTAATGTTGTCTGAAATACAGTAAGCAATCTTTACCTTACCTAATTCAGCCTGAGTCTTAGTACCAAGACCTTCAATACCTGCAAAGTCAGAGTTATCTGCTGCAGGAACATTGCTGAACTGTGCCTTAATAGTCTCTGCATTTGATGCAGAAGCATTAAATGGGTCACCTGTTGCAGAAATAGCAGCTACTGTAATATCACCGTCAGCTGCATCTACAGGAGTAAGTACATCAGGATTAAATGTTACAAACATTGTGTAGTTATTGAACTTAGCGTTCTCACCAATAATAGCATTGTAATCTACAACCAACTTACCGTCTGCCATAGACTTAACAGATGGAACAACCTTAATTTCATCAGCTGCAGCTGTTACAGCCTCTGTAGTTGCTTCAGTAGTTGCCTCTGTTGTTGGAGCCTGTGTAGTTGCTTCTGTTGTAGGCTCTTCTTCACCTATTACATCAATAGCATAAATACAAATATCAGTACCCTTGCCTGCTACCCAAACAGTTTCACCTGCTTTAAGGTCTGCTGTAAAGGTTTCATATATTGAACTTTCACCTGTATTTTCCTTGTATACTACAGTTGCTGCTGTTCCTGAAGGCTTGCCATCTTCACCTGTACCTGTAATATTTACATCCTTTAAAATGGCATTTGCCTTTCCTGATGCAATCTTGTTATCAACTACAATAGTTGCATCCTTCTTAGCAGTAATCTTAAATGCTAATCGATATGCCTTTCCTTTGCCGTCATCCAAGCCGGGAATAGCCAATGTCACATTAGCACTTGAACCCGGTGTTTTAACATAAGTTGAGTATTCTCTGTCTCCAACCTTGTCTGTCATACCGTTACTGAGTGTGTTGAGCTTAAGGTTGTTTACTGCAACTATGTCAACATTTGCATCTGTATAAACTTTTGCATCTGCTGCTACATCCTCAGTTGCAACATACTTATATGGATCTGCTGCTGCACTGACTGTTGCAAAATTGCTCACAACACATGATGTAAGTACCATACTAGCTGCAAGAATGGAACTTACAATTCTTTTAATTGATTTTCTCAATTTAACTTCCTCCTTTTTTAATTTTAATTTAGGAAATATTCCATATTGAGAAATGTGCATGATTTCCCGCTAGAATATTATACAATTAAAATTATACGTTCTTTTTATCAAAATGTCAATTTGTTTTTAAAAATTTCTCAGCTACTAATACGTACAAATAATTTAATTATTTTTTTACAAATTCAACAAAAAATATTTTCGAAGAAATTTTATTGTGCAACTTTAACAAAATATATGCTTTTAGGCTTGTATTTATTGATATTTTTTGTATAAATTATAATAGAGCATTTGATTGTATTAAATTGGTAAATATAGGTATAATTTTGCCTGAAAATTTATTAAAAAAATATATTATATCAATAACGGAATAAATTATTGATTGTTTTCCTTTCTGATATTTTTCACCTTGGTTCTCATCCGGTTAACCACAGGTGAACTGCTTTTTTCATCAATGGCTCTGTTTACATATGCAGTACATTCATCTGTTGTTATTTCACTTTCAGCAGTAAAAGCTTCTTCTGCCGTTATTTTCTTTTCTTCAAAGCTATAGCCCTTTAGACTATAGGCTGCTATTACCGTTAAAGCAAAGATTGCTATATCAGCAAATACAAATACTGTAATAATAAAAATCTTCTTTAAAGCGCTGTTCATTACATCCCTCCTTAAATCTGTTTATTAACTGTTTCATATTCATTATCATAATGAAAATAGGGACAGGAATAATGAGAATATGTATAGCTTCTTGCCATTTCATCCTCATCTATATTTATTTCGCAATAATCACATTGCATTTCATCGTCATATATATAATGTGAGCATAACTCACAGCAGTTTTTATTATCCATTATCCTAACTCCTTTTCTTCATTTAAATTATAACACAAAAATTTTCAATAAACAAATCCCAATGCCATAACAAAAAAGTGACGGGGTCAAAAGACCCCGCCGCTATAAGCTGTATACTAAATATTAAATTATAAATTCAGTATTAGTTATACATAGCAGTCTTAGTGTCTGCATCCCATGAAACATCAGCACCTAAAGCTTCACCAATAGTTCTGAAAGGAACAAACATTCTGCCGTCAACTATTTCTGCAACAGCCTGATTAGAAATATTAAGTGTATTGCCATTTACTGTGTAAGTACCTGCACCTGCAGTAAATACTACACTCTTAGAGCCTGCAGCAATTGTAGCAGTCTTAGTAACAGCATCCCATGTAATAATGTTACTGCTGTCAGCATTCTCTACATTACCGCCTGCAATAGCAATAGCTACAAATCTTAATGGAACCATTGTAGAGTTAGAATCAGCCTGAATATATGGAGCAACATCCATAGCATAGCTGTCTTCATTAATGGTAATATTCTTATCGCCAACCTTAACAGAAATAGAATCTGTAAGTACTAAATCCTTAGTTGTAGTTTCAGTATTATCCTCAACTACAGTAGTAGTTTCAGTTGTAGTAGTCTTTGGCTTGTACTGAGATACAGAACCGCCGCCGCCTGCACCTGAACTGCCCTTAGTAACTGCTTTAGTTGTAGCTTCAGTAGTAGTTTCACTTGTAGTGATACCAAGACCAACACCGCCATTACCGCCGTAAACGTCAGGTAAAGTTACGATATCTTCAGCTTCATGTGTATATGGAACAGTTCTCGCAAGGAAGTCACCATGGATAAATGAACCGTCTTCAGCTCTCTGATATCTCTGATTAACCATAGAAACAGTAGGATCTGTTGACTTAAAGTCTGTAGCTTCATTCCAAACATCACCCTGATTCTCATAGTTAGCATAAGTAAACTTTTCTTTTGTAACACCATCAGACAATGTTACAGTCTTTTCTTCATCTGCTACTCTTACATAGCCGTTACCTGAAGGTATAGAAGTATAATTTGACTTATTTAATACCTTCTTAGCTTCACTTGTTTCAAGGAATACGCCCTCAGGGCAAACCTTTAAGTAGTTAGATTCACTAAGTATTGGTGTTGAACTTATATTACCGAAATTAACTTCATTATTTACTGAAGAAAGCTGGTCAACAGCTGTACCTGCAGATACAGCACCCTTAATATCATAATCAAACTTATAAACTCTGCCATTCTCGTCTCTGATGTTGCCTTCAGCATCTACAAGTGAATTAGCAGTATTTGAATATAATGAAAGGTTATAGCCAAGATTATTGTAAGCAACTAAGTTTCTTATCTTAAGAGCAGGGTTGTTGTTAGTATCAACACCTGATGCCTTGTTACTAAATACAAGACAATCCTTAAGATAATGCTTAACATAAATACCCTCGCCGCCGAGCTTATAACCGTTACCGCCTGAAGTAGCATTGAAGTCAGTTTCATTGCCGTTTTCAAGTAACTGATAGCCCTGCTTGTAAGAAATACAGTTTTCAAGAACTATAGCACCGATAGCACCGGAGTTAATCTTAGTGTAACAATCCCAGCCGTCATCAAGATTGTGGTGTGAAATACAATCTTCAAATACATTGCCGTAGCCTACTGTAAGCTTAGCAGCAAAACCATCTGCATTATTCTTAGATGGATCACAGTTATTGAATGATTCACAGCTCTTAACTACATTGTATGAAGGCCATGATAAAATATTAGCATCACTGCTGTTTATACGGCTTATCTGGAAACCTGTAGTACCGTTGTCATAGAAAGTACAATCTTCTACAACACAGTGCATACCTGCTAAACCAAATGCCTTTTCGTTATCCTTTGAGTTACAGATTGTAATTCCCTTGAAATACCAGTAATCTGCATCTACATTAAAGCCTGCAAATTCCTTCTCAAGGTCAATAATAGGTGTAGCACCTTCTTCAGCTCTTAAAGTCTTGAAGTTGCCTCCGTCGTAACCTGAATATGTTGATGGCATATCAATGTCTAAAGAATATCTGTTAGTAACATTATAAGTACCGTCAAGCATAATTACTTCGCCGCCGAAGCCAACAAGACCTAAAGCTGTTTCAAGATTAATAGGATTTTCTCTTGAACCGTCACCGGAAACAGAACCGTTAGGTCCAACATAAATCTTGCTTACATCACTCATTGTCTTATGAGTTACTGTAAATCTTGTGATTACAGGGTCATAAGATGTAAAGTTATCTGCTGTATTTGGATAATATACAACAGAAAATCTGTTTACAGAATCAGGTACTAAATCAACGTCAAATGATTCTACCTTATTGCCAAGAGGTACATCCTTGTATACAGTCTTACCATTCATAGAAATGTTAGTAATACCGCCTGTCATACCCTTTGTTGAATTTGACTTCATTCTTAATGAATAGTCAGTTACAGTTGTATAATAAGGACTTGAAACAGTAACCTTTGGAGCTACAGCCTCATCAATTATACCTGTAATAATAGGGTCTGTATCAGGATTAGTTTCATGAAGTTCAATATTTTCAACTGTAATATTAGCAAATCTTGAAGCAAAGAAACCAACATAAATATTTTCATCATCCTGAATTTCAAGTACGCTTTCTGTATCATCTTCACTTGCAAATGAATACTTGGTTACAGTCTGCTGAGTCTGATAATCATAAGTTGTTATCATATAGCCTGTATTCATCTTTGTTAATGTAATGTTATACTTTTCACCCTTTTCAGGTACCTTATCGGTTGTTGAGTAAATACCTACTCTTTCACCGGCGCTGCTTGTACCTACAACACCTCTACGAGTCATAATGTTGATTCTATTCATTGTAGACTTTCTATAATATGAAGAAGATGTAGGATCTGTAGGATATGTACCATCTGTACAGCCGCCTGCAATAACAATGTTAGATGAAATCTGTGCTTCAACATTCTTCTTTGTTACTGAATAAGTAATACCATCCTTATCTGTAACAGTTATGCTGTTATTCTTAGCATCCAATAAATCTACAGGAGATTCATATGTTACAGTATCACCGTTATTCTTAGTAAATTCATAGCTCTTCTTAATAGCATTATCAGCATAAGGAGTCATCATGTTAGTGGCACCGCCTAAGTAGTTGCCTTCACTATCAAGACCTCCTGCAAAAGGTACAATATCCCTTGCCATAATACCGAAAGCTTCCTGACCTGAACGTACTTTATCAAGAGCAATCATATTTGCTGAAGATTCTGAATAACCCTCTGCTATAGCTTCAGCATAGTATTTATCATAACTAGACTTTACATCACCAAGATCGTCTGGATCTCTGATATATCCGTTAACAGTAATATCAGCAGATACTGTAAAGTTATTCTGAGCATTTACATTAGTGTAGTAGTAAGCAATACCATCCTGGTCGCCTGAAATCTTACCGGCACCGCCCCATGATACTACATCTACAGAATCAATATTTGAAAGAACACCGTCCTCCATAAGCTCAGGCTTAATTCCGCTTGCACCATCAGTAGTCAATGCACTTGTGCCATTCTTATAATTTGCTGTAATGTATGAAGAATCCTCGCCTTCCTTTGCACCTAATGATGATGCACCAAACAATGTTGCCTTCCATACATATTCAGACTTATCTGCAATAGTAACAGACCATTCAACAGGATTTTGTGCCGCTACACCGTACTTTGAATTAACATGTAATACAACCTTAGTTGTTCCTGCTGTTGTATTATCAAAATCTGTTAAATCAATATAGAAATCAGCTGCAAGAACTTCTTCTTCTGTAGATGAAACAACCTCATCCTTTGAGTGTCCGTCTGTATCCTTGTTGTACTTCTTGAAGTATTCAGTACCGTTCTTAAAGAAATATACATCTTCACATAATACTGTACTTGCATTATTAGTATAAAGAACAGCAAATTCCATACCTGATGTATCAAATTCTTCATCTACTGAATAAGTAAGTCTTGGATAGCTGTTAACATTTACCTTAACAGGAGCAGGATCCAATACCTTAATAGTATAGCTGTCAGTTAAAGAAGTGTTTTCCTTTAATCTGACTGTTAATGTCTGACTGTCAACAGCCTTTGATGAATCAAAACCAACAATTTCATACTTGTCGTTAGTAATATACTGACGGTTTACTGTACCCTTTTCATCAGTATAAATACCATAAATTGTAAGACCAGTTGTGTCTAATTCATCACCTACATAGTATGTTGTCTTGTAATTTCTTGTATAAATCTTAATACCTGTTAAATTACCCGGCTCAATAGCTATATAGAATGCATTATTAATATTGTTAGGATCAATTGTAATATCTGTATCAGTATACTTAACCATTACAGCTACATCCTCGCCAACCATATCTGATGTAAGAGTTGTGCTGTTAGGTTCAATTACAGTATCACCAATAGTTAAAACATATTCACTGCTTGTAAGCTTCTTTGTAGTTCCGTCTTCATAAGTAGCAGTAATCTGTAAACCTACAGTATTAAGCTTACCGCCTGAGTAATATGTATCATAAATAGGTGCATAATCTACACTCAGATTAGTTACCTTTCTAGCTCTTACGTTTACAGGAATTTCCTTGCTTACGCTGCCCATTGAAACATATACAGTTCTGTTACCCGGAGTTGTAAAGTATCTTCCTGCATCAAAGCCTGTAAGTGAATAATTGTCCGGATTAGTAATAGTTTCTACTTCTCCGTCAACATAAGTTGCTTCAAGAACCAAGCCTGTTGAATCAAACTTCTCAGTTGAGTAATAATTAAGCTTTTCAGGCATAGAAATTATTTCAAGATTCTTTACCTTCTTAGTTCCTACTTCAACCTTGTTGTTAGATACATTAATATGACCGTTTCTTGCAACTGCATAACCTATGTACTGATTATCTTCAAATAAATCTTCAGGTATAGCAACATCTACAGCCTCATTGTCACCAACCTTAACCTTGATAATGTCGCCGCTCTTTCTTATGGAAATATCCATAGGATCTGTATTTACGCCATAAGCACAAATATCATTGCTCAAAAGATCTTCTGTAACTACATCATCGCCGTTTTTATACTTATAAACGAGCTGACAGCTTGTTCCGTTGCTTGATAAAATACCTACAAAGAAGAAGTTGCCGGTCTGACCCGTTCTAAATCCTTCTCTTGTATCACCTTTAATATACTTGTCATTAAATACTATAAAGCCTGCTGCTGCCTGCTTAGGTGTGCCGTCTGAATCACAATTTAATGACATTGAATCAATAGTTGACTCAACCTTAAAGTCTACGCCAGCAGGAGCCTGCATTGCTCTGTAAGAATATGAATGTTCTGTATTCTTGTTATTATCAAACTTACCTACATTGCCTGTTACTGACAGCTCAATCTTTTCATCGTTGCCGTCAGCATCCTGTGTTACCTTACAGGTGGTTGTATCCTGCTTCTGAGGCTGTGCATTAAGACCATTACCGTCTGTAGTCCAAGGACCAACCTCTACAGGTTCACCAACTACATAAAGATTAACATTCTTAAATGTAATATCTGCACACTTTGCAACATAAAGACCTACATAAATGTCACCTTCCATTGTTACATTGTAGTCATTGTCATTTGCGTCAAATGTAAACTTCTCTGTGCCGTACTGAACAGTATAGCTGGTACCTGATTTCTTAAGCTTAATTTTTATATCATCACCAACAGCCGGGATTGTAAGCTTAGTATCATCATCAGGGGTAAAACCTTTTACAGTTCCATTACTTCTAATAAAACCATAATTCATACTCTTAATATTGCTAGAGCCATTTTTCATCTGACGTACACCTGCATTTACGGAATCAGCTGGTGTATTTTTCTGATTTATACCAGGAGTAATGTCATCAATAACAGCTGCACCAAAAGAAACCTGATTTGCATTATCACTGCCAATATCAATACCATTTACATGAGCTGTTGCAGTAAGAGTGAAATCATCATCGGCATCAAGTACACGATAGTACATTACTCTGCCTTCTGTATTGCTTGCAATCTTACCCTGTCCGTCATATGGATTTGATGAATCTTCAGGATTAGGTACACCCATTCTCAAATTAACATTTTTTCCATCCTCAACTACATCGTATGTGTAAACGGTTTCGCCATTTACCTTAACATACTCAGACCAGTCAGGATTGCCTAAATTGTCAATTCTTGACTGACCGCCGGCATCACCGTAAACTGTGGCTTCCCATGGGGATGTGGTACTCCAGTTAGGACCTGTTGCTTCTGCTTTAGCATCTTTAACATCTGCTTCAACAGAGGCTTCTGATTCCACGTCATCAGTGATAACGGCTTCTGCATCAGCATCTTCAGCTGCTTCTGAAACAACTTCTGCATCAACTGGAACACTCGCCTCATCAGCAAAAGCAACATTAACTGATCCTAAAATCATAGATGCCGCTAATACCAATGATAAAAGTCGTTTTTTCATTAAAAAATTCCTCCTTAATTTATTTTTTATATTTAGCCGCTGCAAAGTTTACAACTTCTCCTGCGCTAAATATAGTATCTACAAATACTCGACCTACAAATCATATTCCTAAAGCTGACATACTCCTTGCTGCACCTACAAGAATACACATACCCAGGCATAGACCCTTCGATACTGCATTTATAGTTATATTAATTATAAATTATTTTCAATAAAAAATCAATGTAAAAGTCATATAAAATTAATATTATCTTTCTATTTTAAAAATTATTTTTTTTATTTTTCTTAAGTCAATTTGCACAATTTTCACAAAATACTATATATAGTATTATTTAAGCCATTTTACAACTATATATTTAACTTATTTTTACATTTTTTTATTTTAAATTTGATAATTAAGTTATTTTTTTAAAAATTATTAGTAATTTTGACCAAATTTATTTTTTGTTTATTTTTTTTTATTTAAATTTTTCAGCTTTTTTTGATAGTTTTTTTTGTAATTTAATGAAAATTCTTCCTGTATTTAAATTAAATTTAATCAATATATTGTATATATTTTAAAACTACATTTATGTAATATAGGCTTTTTCCTTTAGCTGATCTGTAAAATTACATAACAAAAAGAGTACCTCTTTTGAGATACTCCTTTTAACGACTCGGAAGGGGCTCGAACCCTCGACCTCTGGCGTGACAGGCCAGCGCTCTAACCAGCTGAGCTACCGAGCCAAATATAATAAATTATTTTAAATAAGTGGGTCCTCACGGACTCGAACCGTGGACCGTCCGGTTATGAGCCGGATGCTCTAACCAGCTGAGCTAAGGACCCAAATTAGAACAAACTACTTTACTTATACACTATATCATATTTTATTCATAATATCAATAACTTATTCTTCAAAATAAACTACAAAATAGCTTTATACAAATTAGATATTACAAAAAGCCGATGAACGGACTCGAACCGTTAACCTGCTGATTACAAGTCAGCTGCTCTGCCAATTGAGCCACATCGGCATATATTAAAATTTGATAGCCTTTCGACTATCTCATCCTAATTTTTTAATTGAATCCGGCGGTTTGCACAGAAAGATTTCTGCCGGCTCTGCCGGCTTTTGCGTCAGCAAAAGTGCTGAACACTTATTTTCCCGTGACAGTCAGACTGTCCGGTACTTTTCCTTACCATACACATTAACTGAATTCTTTTTAATTGAATCCGGCGGCCACCTATTTTCCCGGACAGTC
>JAUNGN010000009.1:0-68724 GCA_030524425.1 Clostridia bacterium
TGTGTTCAGCATAACTAATAAATCAATGTGTCCAGATTTCTGGGTACATATCAAACATAGCTAAGGAAAGTTTAGAAGGGGATAAGTTTCATATTGCCGTGTATGCTTTTCTTGCTGTCATTTCACTTGGAGCAGTTTTAAGGTTACTTGATTACAGAGTGGCTGTGGCAGCCGTGGCTTTATTAATACTGATTTTTGACAGAAAAACATTTTTAAGAGTAGATTGGCTTTTGCTGCTTACATTTTGCGCCTTTTTTATATTTGTGGGCAATATGGAAAGAATTGAATTGATAAACAGCTTTATAAAAAAGCTTATTAACGGCAGAGAGCTTGCTGTTTCTATATTTGCAAGTCAAATTATAAGTAATGTGCCTGCTGCCGTAATGCTAAGCGGTTTTACGGATAACTACAGAGAGCTTATACTTGGTACTGATATAGGAGGACTTGGTACACTTATTGCTTCTCTTGCAAGTTTAATATCATTTAAAATATATTCAAAAACGGATGGCGCTGATATTAAAAAATATTTTGTTGTTTTTACATTTATAAATATTGTTTTCTTGATTATGCTTTCATTGGGTATATTTATTATTAGTTAATAATTATAAAATAGTATTGATATAAAAATAATAAGCTAAGTATTAAGGAGGATTAAATATATGGATACAAATGAACAATACAATATAAAATTTCCTAAGCTTACGGATATTATATTTAAATATAGGTATGTTTTGGCAGGGATTATATTTATTTTTGCGGTTATTTTGAAACTAAGCGGTTCTTCGGTTGGTGTATGGTGTCAAGCTATGTGGGGGAAAAACAGTAATAATATTTATACTGTATTTGGAACTCCAAGAAGTATCAGAAGTGATGAATATGCAGTTAATTTGCCACTGATGATAAGTCAGTGCAAAAATGGTTTTCCTTATTTTAGTGAGGTATTAAGAGGTACAGTCACAGATATGTTTATGGTTTATGGACAGCCTGTATTGGACATAGCTGTTCTTTTCAGACCATTTCATTGGGGTTATCTTCTCCTTGGTGCTGAACGTGGATTATCTTTTTTTTGGTATGGTAGATTGATTACTCTTTTTTTGGTGAGCTTTGAATTTGGCAGACTAATTACAGAGGACAAAAGAGGTCTTTCTTTTGCTTTAGCGGTACTGATTACAGGCTCTCCTGTTGTTCAATGGTGGTATGCAGTGAATTACCTTGTTGAACTTCTGATATTTGGAATGTTGGCAATACTGCTTATTAACAGTTATATGAAGTCAGAGGACCTTAAAGTTAGAATAATGTCAATGATAGGCGTTTCAATTTGTGTCGGAGGATATTGCTTCTCTCTTTATCCTGCATGGCAAATTCCTTTAGCTTATATATTCTCGACAATAGCAATTTATTACATATTTAAAAATATAAAAGAGAGAAAATGGAATATTTCAGATGCTGTTATTTTGACAATAGCTGTATTATTTACCGGGGCAATGGTTATAAGGGTTGTTATAAAGTCATGGGATACAATACAAATAGTAATGAATACAGCTTATCCGGGTGGCAGATTAGCAAGAGGAGGAACTGCGAAAACTGCTCTTTTTAAATATGTTATTAGCTTGTTCCTTCCTTTTGATAATGTAGGAATACCAACAAATGTATGTGAAGAAGCAATGACATTTGATTTTTTCCCGCTGTGTTATATTTTGCCTTTATGGCTGCTTATTAAGGAAAAAAGGAAAGACGGTCTTACGGTTATTATGCTTGTAGTTGCATTGTTTTTTAATATATGGCTTTTATTTAAAATGCCGGTATGGTATGCTAAAATAACATTGATGTCAAATGTTCCGGCTAACAGATGTGCTATGGTTATAGGATTTTTAAATTTATTTTTGCTTTTTAGAGTATTGTCTTTTAAGGAGATCAAATGGAGGTTATTGACTTCTGTTTTGCTTTCTGCTGTATCCGCGGGATTATGTATATATTTTGTTTTTTTATATATGCCAGATTATATGGCAGAAAAGCGAGTAATATTTTGTGTGCTGTTTCTTATAGTTAGCGTATTTATATTAACTCAGCATATTAAAAAGAACACTGAAAATATTGTTATTTTGTGCAGTATAATTGGAATAGTTAGTTTGGTATTTGTAAATCCTGTGGAAAAAGGATTGAATATAGTTTTTGATGATGGGGTTTTGCATGAAATTGCTAAAATTGATGAAGAGGATAGTGGCTTATGGATTGTGGAAGGTGCAGGATATCCTGTAAATAACTATCCTGTTATGGCAGGAATTAATATGCTGAATAATACCGCTACATATCCTGATCTTGAAGCTTGGCATAAAATTGATAGTAGTGGAGAATATGAAGAAGTTTACAATAGGTATGCCCATATTGTAATAAAATTAAAAAAAGAAGGCAGGAGTGATTTTGAGCTTTTAAATGCAGATATGTTTTCAATTAATATGAATGTAAATGACTTAGAAAAATATAATGTAAAGTATGTGTTTACATGGAGTAAGCTTGAAAATATGGAAAATGAGAATGTTGCATTTGAAAAACTTTATACTAAAGGTTCTTGGAATATATATAAGGTTTTGTACAATTAAAAAAATCCCCCGAGGGGATTTTTTTAATTGTACAAATGTTTTTTATAAAATCTTATAAACAGTGTTGTGGTAGTAAGGCAGGCAATAATATCTGACAAGGGCTCGGCAAGAAGTACAAGGAATACTCTTGGAGCATCACTTACAAATTTAGCTATTGGCTCTGACATTGCTGCCGCAAATTGAAAATCACCGAACACAACGGGTAAAATGTATATAAGCGGTATTAAAAGTATTACCTTTCTCAAAAGTGCCATACAAAGTGAAATTTTAGCCTGACCTAAAGCCATAAAGCTTTGCTGACAGCATATTTGCAAGCCAAATATAGTCATACCTAAAAGAAATACCTTAATTGACCAGCGTGAAAATTCAATATATACAGGGTCGGTTGTAAATATTTTGACAAATATATCAGAGAATAAAATTAATGACCAGCCTATAATAAGTGTAGCACCTGTTGTGAGCTTTATTGCAAATTTGAACCCGTCTCTTACTCTCTTATAATTTTTGGCACCGTAGTTATAGCTTAACACAGGCTGAGTTCCTATCATAATACCCTGTGTGGGAAGTGATATACATTGCAAAAATGTGTTCATTATGCTCATTATGCCTACGGCAGTTGTGCCGCCGTATATTGAAAGTCTGTTGTTAAATGAAATTTGTAAAAGACTTTCCGTACTTGACATTATAAATGTTGAAATTCCAAGACTGCATATTGAAAGTATAATTTTGAAATCAGGCTTAAAATAGATTTTTCTTAATTTTACCGTTGATTTTTCACTTGTCAGAAATTTAAGCACCCATATACATGATGTACACTGTGACAGTACGGTTGCAATGGCTGCACCGGTAATGCCCATATTAAAACCGTAAATAAATACAGGATCAAGTATTATATTAAGCACTGCACCAAGGAGAGTTGTTCTCATACCTATTTGGGTATAACCCTGTGTGTTGATGTAAGCGTTCATACCTATCGTAAGCTGTATAAATATTGTGCCCAATACATAAATTGAAATATAGCTTTTGGCAGGCTCTATTGTAAGACTGTCTGCACCGAAAAGATAAAGTACAGGCTCTTTGAATAAAAGAACTGCAAGTGTAATAATAATTGAAGATGCAATAAGGCATATAAATGAATTTGCCATTATTTTTTCAGCTTTTTTCTGATTTTTTTCACCCAGGCTGATGGCACAAAGAGGAGCGCCGCCCATACCAAAAAGCATGGTAAAGGCATTAATGAGGGTAATTATGGGAAGTGTAATTCCTAAGGCTGCCATAGCTGTTGTACCGTTTGTGGTATGGCCTATGTATATTCTGTCTGCCATATTGTAGAGCATTGTTACAAGCTGTGCAATAATAGAGGGTATTGCAAGGCTTATTATAAGTTTTGGTATGCTTTCTGTTGCTAATCTTTGATTTTTATCATCCATAATATCACCTTAAATCAGATTTTGTGTAATTTCAAGCTTTTCAAAAAACTCACGTATTCTTTCGCCCCAAATAAGTTCCAGGGATTTATCAAGATTAAATTCCTTTTGAGCAGTGCCTGTAACTACGCCAATCTTGTCTTCTTCAAATACTATATTTATAAAACACACCTGAGCGTTTGGGTGAATTTTTTCTGCGGCTTTTGCAGAAAGAGCCATAACAAATTTCATACTTTTAGGCTTTTTCTTGCCTTTTATAAGCTCAAAAATATATGGTTTTAATTCTTTCCATTTGCAGTAATCCCTGATTATTTCACCATCAAACCAATCCTTGTTAAGTTTACAGTCAATTTCAAAGGTAACAAGTGTTGTCAGCTGGCAGTTTCGTACCTCAAATTTATCAAACTTATCCTCTTTTAAAAATATGTTCATAAACTTTTTAATGTCATCACCGTCTATGTAAAAGCTGTACATATTAAATCTCCTTACAGTTAAAGATATGTGTATCATTATACCATAAATAGTTAAAAATAACAATAAGCATAGAAGAATTATAAATATGTCATAAAAAAACGAAAAATATTATGAATAATAATATCAAACCTTGCATATTTTTAAAAAATATTATATAATTAATTAGATATTAGGTTAAATTGTAAAATATGTTTACAAAAGGGAGTAGGTTATGGATTTATTATCTAAGCTTAAGGAGGTGTCACAAACCTCCGATTTTGCTGAAACAAAAAATTATTATTTTCAAACGCATTTGTGTAATAACGAAGAGGTTAAGGTAATGCTTGACTACACACTCTCTAATGATAAGGACGATAGTATTTTGCGCTTTGGTATTTGTCCTCACTGCGGCAAATGCTTTTATCATAAAGATTTTCAGTCTAAGGGCTTTTAGGAGGTTACTATGGAAGGAAGTAATGATAATAAGGAAACAGTGTATGGTAATTTTATAAATACCATTATTGAAGAGGATTTAGCAGATACATCTAAGGTTGTGACAAGATTTCCGCCTGAGCCTAACGGCTATCTTCATTTAGGTCACGCAAAAAGTATTTGCCTTAACTTTGGACTTGCAGAGCAGTATGGCGGTAAATGTAATTTAAGATTTGATGATACAAATCCTGCAAAGGAAGATACTGAGTTTGTAAATTCTATACAAAATGATATAAAATGGCTTGGATTTGACTGGGAGGACAGGCTCTTCTTTGCCTCAAGCTATTTTGACAAAATGTATGAGTATGCAGTTCAGCTTATTAAAAAGGGACTTGCCTTTGTGTGTGATATGACAGCAGAGGAAGTAAGACTTTCAAGAGGCACATTAACTGAACCCGGTAAGGAAAGTCCTTACAGAAACAGAAGTATTGAAGAAAATCTTTCGCTTTTTGAGAGAATGAAAAACGGTGAATTTGCTGATGGTGAAAAGACATTAAGAGCTAAAATAGATATGGCATCACCTAATATAAATATGAGAGATCCTGTTATTTACAGAATTGCTCATATGACACATCATGCAACGGGTGACAAGTGGTGCATATATCCCATGTATGACTATGCTCATCCTGTTGAGGACGCCATTGAGGGTATTACTCATTCAATTTGTACTATGGAGTTTGAGGATCACAGACCTTTATATGACTGGGTTGTGAACAATATTGATTTTGAAGTTAAACCAAGACAGGTTGAATTTGCAAAGCTTAATCTTGAGGATACCATAATGGGCAAGAGATATTTAAGAAATCTTGTTGAAACCAATCAGGTTGACGGCTGGGATGATCCAAGGCTTATTACTCTTTCGGGTATCAGAAGACGAGGATATACACCGGAGTCTATAAGAAATTTTTGTGCAAGTGTTGGTGTTTCAAAGGCAAATTCCGTTGTAAGTCTTGCTCAGCTTGACTTTTTTGTAAGAGAGGATTTACAGCCTAAGACACCTGTTGTTATGGCTGTTCTTGACCCTGTTAAGCTTGTTATTACAAACTATCCTGAAGGTCAGACGGAAATGCTTGAAATTGAAAATCATGCCAAGGACGAAAGCTTTGGCAAGAGAATGGTACCATTTTCAAGAGAGCTTTATATTGAAAGAGAGGACTTTATGGAGGAGCCTCCCAAGAAGTTCTTCAGACTTGCTCCGGGTAAGGAAGTAAGACTTAAGGGTGCATATTTTGTGACCTGTACTGATGTTGTTAAGGATGAAAATGGCAATATAACTGAAATTCACTGCACTTATGACCCTGCTACAAAGTCAGGGCTTGATTTTACTGCAAGAAAGGTTAAGGGCACTATTCACTGGGTAAATTGCGCTACAGCAGTGAATGCACAGGTGAATCTCTACGAAAATCTTGTTGTAGCTGATGAAGCATCAGATAATGGTTACAGTCTTAATCCGGATTCATTAAAGATTGTTACTGCTTATATTGAGCCGTCAATTAGGACTGTAAAGCCTATGGACAGATTTCAGTTTATGAGAAACGGTTACTTTATTGCAGACAGTAAGCATTGTACAGAGGATAATTTAGTGTTTAACAGAATTGTGTCATTAAAGAGTTCTTTTAAGCCTAGTAAGTAAGTCCTCTCGGAGGTTATATAATGAGTAAAGACAGATACGACGTATATGAGGATTATGATGAAAATCGCAGACAGCGACAAAGCTCCGCGTCCAACGGTAAAAGAGGAAAAAAACGTAAAAAAAGGCGCAGCTTAAAGGCGAAATTTTTTATGGTGCTTTCTTTGGTTTTATTTATATACTGTGCAGGGGCACTGGCTTATTTTGGCTATCGCTATTATATAGAAGACGGTAACAGTGTACCTGGTAACACAAGAGAAAATGCGGGACTTATTGAACAGTTTGTAAAGCCAAAGCTTAAGGAAAGAACGGTTTTTGTGATTTTAGGTGTTGATAAGGATGGTGACAGAACAGATACTATTATGGTATGCTGTTACAATCAGCCTTTAGATGAGTTAACAATTATATCGGTTCCCAGAGATACATTGGTAGAGGTGAGTGATGAAGCATTCAGGATGTTAAATGAAGAATATCCTGAACCGGGTCAAAAGGGAATGAAGATAAATGAGATTACTCACTACGGACTGGAGAAATATGGACTTCCATTGCTCTTTGAAGAGCTTGAAGAAATGATAGGTGTGCCTATTGACTATTATTGTAAGGTACATTTTGAAGCACTTAATTACCTGGTTGATTCAATTGGCGGTGTAGAATTTAATGTTCCTATGCAGATGGATTATGATGACCCGACTCAGGATTTAAGTATTCATCTTAAGCCCGGCTTGCAGACTCTTGACGGTAAGCAGGCAGAGGGACTTGTTAGATTCAGATATGGATATAATAATCAGGATATAGGAAGAGTTGCAACTCAGCAAGAATTCTGTAAAGAACTTATAAAGCAGCTTGTCAGTAAAGATGCTTTCTTTAAAAATGTTTCTGCGTACCTGACTACGTTCTTTAAATATGTTGAAACTGATGTAAAGCTTTCTGATGCTATTAAATATATGTCTGTTGTTAAAGACTTTAATACTGACAATATTGTTACATATACTATGCCGGGAGATATTGGCAGTCTTTATGGTTTCAGAGGCGGTTATGTAATTAATGATGAAGAAAGTCAGGCACTTTGCTATGATATATTCAGCAAACCTGTAAGTGAAATTCAGGCTGAAAGAGCAGCTGCGGCAGCTCAGGCTAATGGAGAAACTGCGGATACTCCTGCATTTGATGACAAAACATTAGATGTTCAGGTGCTTAACGGCGGCTATACAAACGGTAAGGCATCGGCTGTACAGTCAAATCTTTTAAACAATGGCTATAATGTTACATCTATTGGTACTTATACCGGTGAAAAGACAAATAATACACGAATATTTGTTAAGTCAGAGGGTATGGGAAATACCATTAAGGAAATGTTCCCCGGCTCTGAAGTTATTGTAGACAGTACAATTGCTTCTAACCATGACATTGTAGTTGTAATAGGCATAAATGAAGAGTAGAGCTTGGAATATAGATAAGATATATAGTAAATATCCCCCCGGTTTTATTTAAACGGGGGATATTTACTGTATCAGATATTTATTTTGTGAGATATGTTAAGTTCCTTCATAATTTTAAGCAAGAGATTTATTCCGTTTATAAGTCCGTTTATTTCTGCATATCCTAGGGCGTTGCCACATTGTAAGGAAATATCATAATATTCATTATATGATATACGTCCATCGTCGTAAAGCTTTCCAATCATATCAAGTAAGGCATATTCTTCTTTTAGGTTTTCTTCTGATTTTAATATACTGTCTGTTTCAAGAAGCGAAAAATAAATTGTGTTCAGTAAGCTTTTCTCCATAGTTTTTTCCTTTCTTTTATTTACCGAAAATAATATGATTTTCCTTTTGGTTGACAAAGATGTACTTTTAGCTTAAAATAAAAGGGAGTATGTTTTATTAAATTAAATATTATTTAGTGAAATTTGTTTTATTTATTACTATTATATCTCTATTAATTACTAAAATCAAGTAAAATCTTTAAATTTTAAAGAATTTTGTTGAATTTGCTAAATTGGAGGCTTTTTTTGTGTGTTATTCTGACAATGTAGCTAAGAGAATTAAGTATTTGGCTAAGGATAAAAAAATTGTATTAAAAAATTTATTTGAAGAGTGCGGTATGGGCAAAAATACAATGGCCAATATAACAAACGGCTCTATACCTAAAATAGAAAATTTATCTAAAATAGCGGACCATTTAGAGTGTTCCATTGATTACTTGCTTGGAAGAACGGATACAGTGCAGCTGGTTAAGCTGCCTGACAAGCTGCTTGATATAATTGAGGCTAAAAAGGATAAAATTGATTTGTTTATTTCTGAAAGGGATATTTTAATACCTCCTCATTTATCATATAAGCACTATACAATTAAAGAAGAAAATTATAACAAGATTATTGAAATATATGAAGGTGCCTGCAAGTCATTAAGTGATGATGAAAGGGAACAATTTATTACATTAAGTGAATATAAAAAGCTGTTTAAATGCAATAATAAATCTGCAGACAGGCTTGCGGGAATTTATTATGAATTGGCAGTGAAAAATTATGATGTATTTTTGGCTGTTTACGAAGTTTATGCAGAGGGATTTTTTAATGAATTGTGTAATAAATGAAGGTTGTATCACAGTTGATAAAGCTGTTTTAAATTGATATTTATAAAAAAATGTTGAAATAATTATTATGGTGTGGTATACTAAGGTTAGGCAAAATGATTATGTAAGAAAAAGCAAACAAAGAGAGCCCCACAGTTCGCATCTGTGGGGCTCTCTTAGGCTAATTGCCGCTGTTTCCTCCGTCTAGCCATTTACAAATATAATAAATAAGAAATTTTAACAAAGCGTATAAATTAAAAGCTATAAAATAGATTTTTACTGTATTTATCAGGATTGGAGAAAAATAATGAAATTAGCTATAATAGGGGGCGGTGCGTCAGGTATGGCAGCAGCTATTGAGGCAGCACGCACTAATTCGGATATTGAAATAATAATACTTGAAAGGCTTGACAGAGTGGGGAAGAAAATACTTGCAACAGGCAACGGACGCTGTAATTACAGTAATATTAATGCCTGTGTAAATAATTACTATGGACGTGACAGAAATTTTGTTTCCTATGCCTTAGAGGAGTTTGATGTAAATAATACGGTAAACTTTTTTAATCAGCTTGGAGTTTTTCCTAAAGAGGAAAAAAACGGCAAATTATATCCCTTTTCCGAGCAGGCGTCTGCCGTTTCCGATGCTTTGAGAAATGAGCTTGCAAGGCTTAATGTGGAAATAATAAGCGGGTTTCAGGTTGTTGATATAAAGAGAAATAAGAAATTTTTTAAGCTTGAGGCAAAGGATGGCAGAGTTATTCTTACTGAAAGAGCAATTGCTGCAGGTGGTGGCTGTGCTTCTCCTGCTCTCGGTTCTGACGGCTCCTGCTTTAGGCTTCTTGAAAAAATGGGTCATAAAATATCCGATACTGTACCTGCTCTTGTTCAGTTTAAGACTGATCCAAAGGAGGTTAAAAGCCTTCAGGGCATTAAGTTTACGGGAAATGTAAGTCTTATTCATAGAGATAAGATTATTGGTGAAGAATACGGAGAGGTGCTTTTTACGGATTATGGCATTTCAGGTCCCCCTGTATTTCAGCTCTCCGCAAAGGCAGCATTTAAGAAAAATTTAAAGGCTGCTCTTGACTTTATGCCGGAATATTCACCAAAGCAGGTCTATGATATTCTTGAAAGCAGAAAGGAAAGTCTGGGTCATTTGACTATGGAGAATTATTTTGTTGGTCTTTTAAATAAAAGAATCGGTAATTTAATTGCAAGACGCAGCGGTATAGAAAAGCTTTCATATAAGGTTTGTGATTTGACTAGCTCCGTTATGTGGTCAATGGCATCACATATTAAGGAATATGTACTTGAAATTACGGGAACCAAAGGCTTTCAAAATGCTCAGGTGACGGCAGGCGGTGCCATTACCGAGGAATTTAATTATAAAACTATGGAATCAAGAATAGTTAAGGGGCTTTATGCCTGCGGTGAGGTCCTTGATATTTATGGTGACTGCGGCGGTTACAATTTACAGTGGGCCTGGAGCAGCGGAAGGCTTGCAGGCAGGTCAGCAGCAGTAAAGGAGTAGTTATGCTTAAAATATCCAATATTAAAATATCCGTTAAAAATAAAATAACTGATGAGCTTTTAGCCGAAAAGTGCTGTAAAATATTAAAGTGTAAAAAAATTAATTTCGTAAGGCTTGTGAAAAAATCAATCGATGCGAGGGACAAAAGTGATGTGCAGTATATTTTGTCTGTTGAGGTTGATGTTGAAAATGAGAACAAATATTTAAAATTAAAAAATGTTTCAAAGGCTAAGAGCTTTGAATACCATATTATAAGGCATAATAAGCTGAAAAACAGACCTGTTGTTATAGGCTTTGGACCTGCAGGTATGCTTGCAGGGCTTACTCTTGCCAAAGCAGGAGCAAAACCATTGATATTTGAAAGAGGCTATGCTGTAGAGGAAAGGCAAAAGGCTATTGATACATTTTGGGAAACAGGTAGACTTGATACAAAATCAAATGTGCAGTTTGGCGAGGGCGGTGCCGGTACATTCTCAGACGGCAAGCTTACAACGGGTATTAAGGATATACGATGTCACTATGTTTTAAAAGAGCTTGTAAGGTTCGGTGCACCCGAAGAAATTTTATATGATGCTAAGCCTCATATTGGTACGGATAAGCTGATTGATGTTGTGAGAAATATAAGAAAAGAAATAATTTCCCTTGGAGGAGAAATTTATTTTAACAGCAATGTAAGTGATGTAAATATTGAAAAGGGCAGGGTAAGGTCTGTTGTTGTAAACAATAATGAATATGTAACAGATAATGTTATTCTTGCCATAGGTCATTCAGCAAGAGATACTTTTGAAATGCTTTATAAAAAGGGTATTCATATTATTCAGAAGCCTTTTGCAATGGGTGTGAGAATTGAGCATAAGCAGGATATGATAAACAGGGCACAGTACGGAGATTTTGCAAAGTATTTGCCTGCGGCTGATTATAAGCTTGTTGCCCACTTGCCTAACGGAAGAAGTGCATATACATTTTGTATGTGTCCCGGAGGTGTGGTTGTAGCAGCTGCATCTGAGGAAAAAAGGGTTGTTACAAATGGTATGAGTTACTATTCGAGAGATAGAGAAAATGCAAATTCAGCTTTGCTTATTGGTATAAATACCGAGGATTTTGGCTCCGACTATGTTCTTGCCGGTGTTGAGCTGCAAAGAAGGCTTGAGAGCAATGCTTTTGTTGCCGGGGGCAGTAATTACAATGCACCGGTACAGAAGGTGGGAGATTTTCTTAGAAATGTTGCTTCAACTAATGACGGCAGTGTTTTGCCAAGCTATAAGCCAGGTGTAAAATATACGGATATAAGACAGATTTTTCCCGGGTTTATGAATGAGTCCTTTGTTTTAGCTCTTAATGAAATGGATAAAAGGATAAAAGGCTTTGCCTGTGATGATGCAATAATGACTGCTGTTGAAAGCCGTTCTTCTTCACCTGTGAGAATAACAAGGGGAGAAAACTGTATTTCAACTAATGTGGAGGGGCTTTATCCCTGCGGAGAGGGCTGTGGTTATGCAGGCGGAATAATGTCTGCTGCTGTTGATGGGGTAAGGTGTGCTGAGAAAATACTTAAAAAATAAAAATTATCTTGACAATTATGAGATTTTATATTAAAATATTAATGTTGTATAAATACTTTAGTGTTTGTATAGCTTGCCGCTGTGGCGGAATTGGCAGACGCACTTGACTCAAAATCAAGCGGGGCAACTCGTACCGGTTCGAGTCCGGTCAGCGGCAGTTAAAAGCTGTGTATTGGTAATTTTAATTATCCGATATACAGCTTTTTTGTTTATATGGAATTAATGAGATAATCGGTTTTAAATATAGTATTATTATATTGTAAATAGATTTAGAAAGAGAATTTAATATTAATTAAAGTAAAAAATATGTGATTTAAAATATGGTATATGCATATCAACAAAGGTGGTTGTGCTTTTTGCTTTTATTATGTAAAAATTTGTTAAAGATTAAAGTTCCTTATTGATATTCCTTTTTTTATGATATATAATAATATTATTAGATATTAATTTTAAGCAGGAGGTAGAATTATGGAACACTATAATCCTATTTTACAGGGAAATAACAGCCCTCAGAAGTTTTTTACTATTGGTGAGATTATGCTTAGACTTACTCCTCCGAATTATGACAAAATTCGTATGGCAAGCAGTTTTGAAGCCAGCTATGGCGGAAGTGAAGCAAATATTGCCTTAGCTCTGGCAAATCTTGGCGTTGACAGTACATTTTTCACTGTTGTACCCAATAATTCCTTAGGCAAAAGTGCCGTAAGACTTTTAAGAAGTAATGATGTACATTGTTCTCCTGTTATTTTGAGTACACCGGAGGAAACTCCTACTCATCGTCTTGGCAGCTATTATCTTGAAACTGGCTATGGCATAAGAGCCAGCAAGGTTATTTACGACCGTAAACATTCAGCAATGACTGAATATGATTTTAGCAAGGTAGATTTAAATGCATTAATGGATGGTTTTGACTGGCTTCATTTAAGCGGTATTACTCCTGCTTTAGGTGATAACTGTGCCAAGTTAATATTGGATGCACTTAAGGTTGCTAAGGAAAAGGGTATGACTGTAAGTTTTGACGGCAATTTCCGAAGTGCATTGTGGACATGGAATCAGGCAAGGGATTTTTGTACTCAGTGCTTACCTTATGTAGATGTATTATTGGGAATTGAGCCATATCATTTATGGAGAGACGATGAGGACCACAGTAAAGGTGACTATAAAGACGGAGTACCGTTACAGCCAAGCTATGAACAGCAGGATGAAATATTCAGAAAGTTTATTGAAAAGTACCCTAATATAAAATGTATTGCCCGTCATGTGCGTTATGCTCATAGCGGAAGTGAAAACAGCCTTAAGGCATTTATGTGGTATGAAGGTCATACATTTGAGAGTAAGATGTTTACATTTAATATATTAGACCGTGTTGGCGGCGGAGATGCTTTTGCAAGCGGTTTAATTTATGCAATGGTGAATAATTACAAACCTATGGATATGGTTAATTTTGCTGTAGCAAGCAGTGTAATTAAACATACAATTCATGGTGATGCTAACATTACTGATGATGTACAGAGTATCCGAAATCTTATGAATATGAATTACGATATTAAGAGATAATATTTTATGGTAAAAAAACAAGCAGACGTAAAAGCGACTGCTTGTTTTTTTATGCTGTACATAAATTGAAAAGTAATTAAATTAAATATTAT
This sequence comes from Clostridia bacterium, assembly GCA_030524425.1. GTDB lineage: Bacteria > Bacillota > Clostridia > Lachnospirales > CAG-274 > Gallispira. The sequence continues at coordinate 13,919 of JAUNGN010000009.1, forward strand.
TTTCGGATATGGGTAATTTTTAATATTATGATAAAACTTAAAGTTTGCAATAATAATTATTTTTATCATTATCAGGCAGAGGTAAATCTACAGGAGGAATATCATCATCTCCATAGTCATCTTCAATAGGTGTATCATCATAAAGCACATTATCAATCCTTTCGATATAATTTATTTTGTTTAATTAATATGTCTGCTGTTAAATGCAATTGTGAGGCGTTATGAATATATTCGTGTTCTTTGTGGAGGAGTAATTGCAGCCAAATAGGCAAAGATACAAAATAGCTTCTTGTACTGCTGCTTTTCATTAAAAGCTCTGTTAAATTTTTTGACATAAAATCACCTCATATATATGATGTCATGATTTGTGTGATTTATACTGTCAACATTCTCTGAATGTGTTAAATAAACATAGCTTGAATTTAAAGTAATTACATATTAAATGCTTTTCTTATGCACTGTAATTATACCTGTTGATGAGTTTTATATTATTACTTGCTTTTTCTTTTTTACTGATGTACAATAGATATGTATTATAAAGATTTATTTTATACAATTGAATTCTATACATAAAAATATGTTATTACGGCTTTTTATAAAATTTTATATAATAAAACTTTAGGAAGGGATATGTATTAAAAATGGAGGATAAAATAAAGTTTTCGGGAAAAACAATTTTAATTACAGGTGCAGCGGGATTTATAGGATTTTATTTGAGCAAGGCAATTTTGGAAGGTAATGACAAATCCGTAAATATTATTGGTTTTGACAGCGTAAATAATTACTATGATGTAAGTCTTAAGGAAGAAAGACTGCGTATTCTTGAAGAACTGGCCGACAGTGAAGAAACGGGAAGTTTTAAATTTATTAAGGGTAATCTGGCAGACAAAAAGCTGATTGATGCCATATTTAAAGAACACAGACCTGATATTGTAGTTAATTTGGCGGCACAGGCAGGTGTCAGATACAGTATTACAAATCCGGAAGCATATATAGAATCTAATTTAATAGGATTTTTTAATATACTGGAGGCTTGCCGCCATTCATATGATTATGGTGCAGGAGTTGAACATTTGATATATGCAAGCTCCTCAAGTGTTTATGGCAGTAATAAAAAAGTGCCTTACAGCACTGATGATAAGGTTGACAATCCTGTAAGTTTGTATGCAGCAACAAAAAAGTCAAATGAATTATTGGCACATGCATACAGTAAGTTATATGGAATTCCGTCTACGGGGTTAAGATTTTTTACGGTTTACGGTCCATTGGGCAGACCTGATATGGCATATTTTGGCTTTACGAATAAGCTGGTCAAATGTGAGAAAATACAGATATTTAATTATGGGGATATGTATCGTGACTTTACCTATATTGATGATATTATTACAGGTGTTATGAATGTTATGAATAAGGTGCCTTCTGAAAATGAAGATGGCGTAAAATATAAGGTTTATAATATAGGCAACAATAAGCCTGAAAGCCTTATGTACTTTGTGGAAACATTAGAAAAATGTCTTATGAGAGAGGGAATTATTAATAAGCCTGCCGAGAAGGAGCTTTTGCCTATGCAGCCGGGTGATGTATACCAAACCTATGCAGATGTCAGTGAGCTTGTAAAAGATTTTGGATTTAAGCCCTGCACATCATTGGAGGAAGGACTTGGAAAGTATGCAAAGTGGTATAAGAAATACTACTTAAATTAGGTAATAATGAAGATGGTGTAATATCAGTTAAGATTTTACACCATCTTTTTAATGTTAAATGAAAAATTACCTGTTTCGTTTATCAAAATTTATTGATATTTTTTAAAGCATCATATGAAAGATTTCTAAAAACCTGACAATATTTTAAAAAGTCATTTTGACCTAATATATAAATATTAGGCATATAGGACATTCTGTTTTTTGAGTATTCAATGCGCAGAAGTCCATTATCAATTGCTGTATGATTGGTTAAAAATACATCTGCGTTATGTTTTAATGACTGCTCAACAAAATAATCTAATGATTTCATATATTGTATGATACCCAATAAATCATTTGGCGGAGTTGCACCGCCGAATAATGCTGCCATGTGAATATCTCCGTTTTCATGGACAGGGAAAATAAAAGATAAGCATCCCGGTGTATGTCCCGGTGTACCGTATACGAATATAGTTTTGTCACCCAGTTTAATAGTATCACCATCAGAGATATATACATCTATAGCATAATCTTTCCATGTTTCGGGACGGTTTGGCTTTACCGGATTATTTTTCCAAAATATATCATCCTCTTTTGAAAGATAAGCAGTTACATTATATGTATTGACAAACCATTTACCGCATCCGGTATGATCTGCGTGTCCATGTGTAATTACAAGTTTTTTTATTTCATTGGGATTCCATCCGACATCAGCAATGGCTGAGATAACAGCATCAAAGGCACACTTTGAGGGCCAAATTGCATCTATTATAATTAAACCTTTATTTGAGTTTAATACAAAACAGTTTGTTTCTTTTTGGGATACAATAAGCAAATCATCAAAAATTAATGAATGAGTAAAAAAGCTCATATCTTCCATATTCATAATTGTTTCTTTTGTAATTACCGGTTTATTTAATCTATGCATTATTAAAAATCCTTTCAATATTCAGTTTTATTGATGAAACTAAGGCATATACACTCTGTATAATGTTTCATCTTAATTATTTATACAGAGTTATAGAATTTTTAGGATGCATTCTTAAATTAACCTTCATGAAATTCAGTCCTTTTCAATAATTTTATAATTAAACTTATATTTATCAGAATTATAGCATAAAACATTTTATATTTCAATCTTCAAAAGATAAAAATTATGTTCGAAAATTAGAAATTATCGAAAAAAAATTCTAATTATTGTTGATTTATATAATTTGTTGTGTTATACTCATTCCATAGGAGTTGATTGCATGAGTGACTTTAAAATTGTATCAAAATATAAGCCTACAGGTGACCAGCCTCAGGCTATTGAAAAGCTTGTTAATGGACTGAAAGAGGGTAAAAAATTTCAGACACTTTTAGGCGTTACGGGAAGCGGTAAGACTTTTACAATGGCTAATATTATAGAAAAGGTAAATAAGCCTACTCTTGTTATTGCCCATAACAAGACGTTGGCTGCACAGCTTTACAATGAGTTTAAGGAGTTTTTTCCTGACAATGCCGTTGAATATTTTGTATCCTATTACGATTATTATCAGCCGGAGGCCTATGTTCCTTCTACCGATACTTACATTGAAAAGGACAGCTCCGTAAATGATGAAATAGATAAGCTGCGTCACTCTGCAACATCTGCTCTTTTTGAAAGAAAGGACGTTATTGTTGTTGCCAGTGTAAGCTGTATTTATGGTTTAGGTGCTCCTATTGACTATAACACAATGACGCTGTCCATAAGACCGGGTATGCAGAAAAGCAGGGAAGAGGTTTTAAAGCGTCTTGTTGAAATTCAGTATACCAGAAATGAAATGGATTTTCAAAGAGGTACTTTCAGGGCAAAGGGAGATGTTGTGGAGGTTATTCCTGCCGGCAATGATGACACAGCAATAAGAATTGAATTTTTTGGCGATGAAATTGACAGAATAACCGAAATTGATGTTCTTACGGGAGAAATCAAGGGAAGAAGAAATCACGTTTCCATTTTCCCTGCTTCACATTATGTAACGTCAGGTGATAATTTAAAAAGAGCTTTAAAGGATATAAGTGCTGAGCTTGATGAACGATATGCAGAGCTTAAATCTCAGGACAAGCTCCTTGAAGCACAGAGAATATTGCAGAGAACAAATTATGATATGGAAATGATGCAGGAAATGGGCTTTTGTTCAGGAATTGAGAATTATTCAAGACATCTTGACGGAAGAGAGCCTGGAAGTATGCCCAATACCCTTATAGATTATTTTCCCGGGGATTTTCTTATGATTGTTGATGAAAGCCATGTTACCATTCCTCAGGTTGGAGGTATGTATAATGGTGACAGATCAAGAAAAACTACTCTTGTTGACTTTGGTTTCAGACTTCCTTCGGCTCTTGATAACAGACCTTTGAAATTTGAGGAATTTGAGGGCAAAATAAATCAGATGATATTTGTGTCTGCAACTCCGAATAAATATGAAAATGCTCATTCAGAGCAGGTGGTAGAGCAGATTATAAGACCTACGGGACTCCTTGATCCTGAGGTGGAGGTTCGTCCTGTTGAAGGACAGATAGACGACCTTATAAGTGAAATTAACAAAACTGTTGCAAAGGGCAACAAGGTTCTTGTTACTACTCTTACAAAGAAAATGGCAGAGGATTTAACTCAGTATCTTAAAGAAAGCGGTATAAGAGTTAATTATCTTCACTCTGATATTGATACTCTTGAAAGACTTGAAATTATAAGGGATTTAAGATTAAATGTATTTGATGTTCTTGTAGGCATAAATCTTTTAAGAGAAGGACTTGATATTCCCGAGGTCAGCCTTGTTGCCATAATAGATGCTGACAAGGAGGGCTTTTTAAGGAGTGAAACATCACTTATACAGACCATAGGACGTGCGGCAAGAAATGCCGAGGGTCACGTTATAATGTATGCCGATACCATGACTGATTCAATGCGAAAGGCAATTACGGAAACAAACAGACGTCGTTATATTCAGGAGGAATATAACAGGGAAAATAATATTGTTCCCAAAACAATTAAGAAAAAGGTACACGAAATTATTGCGGCAACAGAAGGAGTTACAAGGAAAAAGACTGATATTCTGGACAAAGACCCTGAATCTATGTCAAGAGAAGAGCTTTTGGCTGCAATAAAGAAGCTTGAAAAGAATATGAAAAAGGCTGCTGCTGATTTGGATTTTGAGAAGGCGGCGGAAATCAGAGATAAAATTATTGAAATGAAGAAATTATCTTTACTTTAACAGGTGATAAAAATGGCGAAAAATGAAATTGTAATAAAGGGTGCAAGAGCAAATAATCTTAAAGGCTTTGACCTTACCATACCGAGGGACAAGCTTGTAATATTTACCGGTTTAAGCGGCAGCGGTAAATCAAGTCTTGCCTTTGATACTATATATGCAGAGGGACAGAGAAGATATGTGGAGAGCCTTAGCTCTTATGCCAGAATGTTTTTGGGGCAGATGGAAAAGCCGGAATGTGACAGCATTGAGGGTTTATCTCCTGCTATATCCATTGACCAGAAAACCACAAGCAATAATCCCCGTTCAACTGTAGGCACAGTTACGGAAATATATGATTATTTAAGACTGCTTTATGCCAGGGTTGGTATTCCTCATTGTCCCAAGTGCGGTAAGGAAATACACAAGCAGACTATTGACCAGATTACAGATAAAATTCTTGAGCTTGAGGAAGGCACAAGAATACAGCTTCTTGCTCCCGTTGTAAGGAACAGAAAGGGAGAACATACTAAGCTTCTTGAAGATGCAAAAAGAAGCGGATATGTAAGAGTCAGAGTTGACGGAATTATATATGATTTGGGTGAAAAAATTGACCTTGACAAGAATAAAAAGCACAATATTGAAATTGTTGTAGACAGACTTGTTGTAAGAGAGGGAATGGAGCAAAGATTAAGTGAGTCAATTGAAACTGTATCAGCTTTGACAGGGGGAATTTTACTTGTTGATATTATTGGCGGTGATGAAATCGTTTTCAGTCAGAATTTTGCCTGTCCCGATTGCGGAATAAACATAGAAGAAATAGAGCCGCCTATGTTTTCATTTAATAATCCAAGCGGAGCCTGTCCCAACTGTATGGGATTAGGTGTAAAAATGATTATTGATGAGGATATTATTGTACCAAATAAAAATTTGTCATTAAGACAGGGTGCAATAAATGCTATGGGATGGGGGAATATTGCAAGTCCTGAATCCTCTGCATATTCTCTTGTTAATGCTCTGATGAATATTTACAGCTTTGATATGGATACGCCTTATAAGGATTTGCCTCAGGAGGCAAGAGATGCCATAATGTATGGTACTCACGGAAAAGAAGTTAAAGTGCCCTATAAGGTGGCAGGAAAGACAAGATACTATACGTTTGCTTTTGAAGGCGTTATTACAAGCCTTGAAAGAAGGTACAGAGAAAGCACGTCTGATGCGGCAAAGGAAGAATATGAATCCTATATGACAAGTGTTAAGTGTCCTGCCTGCAGCGGCAGAAGATTAAAACCGGAGGTTCTTGCCGTAACTGTCGGAGGCAAGAATATTGCTGAAGTTACGGAAATGTCAATTAAGGATTTGCAGCAATTTTTCCTTAACATAAAGTGGACTGATACGGAAAAGGCTATCGGTCAGCAGATTTTTAAGGAAATAAATGCGAGAATAGGCTTTCTTATGAATGTAGGCCTTGATTATCTTACTCTTGCAAGAACAGCAGGTACTCTTAGCGGCGGAGAAGCACAGAGAATAAGGCTTGCAACACAGATAGGCTCAGGTCTGGTAGGTGTGCTTTATATATTGGATGAACCAAGTATAGGTTTGCATCAGAGAGATAATGACAAGCTGCTGGGAACTTTGAAACATTTAAGGGATTTAGGCAATACTCTTATTGTAGTTGAACATGATGAGGATACAATGAGAGAATCGGACTATATTGTAGATATAGGTCCTTATGCCGGAGAACACGGAGGAGAGGTTATATTTGCCGGTGAATATAATGATATTCTTAAATGCGAAAGGTCAATAACAGGTGCATTTTTAAGCGGAAGAGAAAAAATAGAGGTTCCTGTTGAAAGGAGAAAGGGCAGCGGGGAATTTTTGACAATTAGGGGCGCAAAGGAAAATAATCTTAAAAATATTGATGTCAGTATTCCTTTAGGCTGTTTTGTATGTGTTACGGGAGTATCGGGAAGCGGTAAAAGCTCTCTTGTAAATGAGGTATTGTATAAAACTCTTGCAAGAGATTTAAACAGAGCAAAATTAAAGCCCGGCAAATACGATGAAATTGCGGGAATGGAAAATCTGGACAAGGTTATAAATATTGACCAAAGTCCAATAGGCAAAACACCCCGTTCAAATCCTGCAACATATACGGGCTTATTTGACCTTATAAGAGATTTGTATACACAGCTTCCCGAATCTAAGGTGAGAGGCTTTAGTAAAGGAAGATTTAGCTTTAATGTTAAGGGAGGCAGATGCGAAGCTTGTAAGGGTGACGGTATATTAAAAATAGAAATGCACTTCCTGCCTGATGTTTATGTTCCCTGTGAGGTTTGCGGAGGCAAGAGATATAACAGAGAAACCCTTGAAGTAAAGTACAAGGGCAAGACTATTGCCGATGTTCTCGATATGACTATTGATGAGGCTTGTATTTTCTTTGAAAATCTGCCCAGAATTAAAAATAAACTGGATACTCTTAAAGCTGTAGGGTTAGGCTATGTAAGGCTTGGGCAAAGCTCTACTACATTAAGCGGCGGTGAGGCACAAAGAGTAAAGCTTGCCACAGAACTCAGTAAAAGAAGTACAGGAAAGACTATTTATGTTCTGGACGAGCCGACTACAGGTCTTCACAGCTATGATGTAAGGAGACTTATTAATATTTTACAGCAGCTTACGGAGGGCGGAAATACTGTTGTGGTAATTGAGCACAATCTTGATGTTATTAAGGCTGCTGATTATATTATTGACTTGGGTCCTGAGGGCGGTGACGGAGGCGGTACCGTTGTTGCAAAGGGTACACCTGAGGAAATTTGTGATGTTGAGGAGTCTTATACGGGAATGTATCTGAAGAAGTTGTTGTAAATTATAGTTTAATTGACAAAATGCAGTTTTGCGGTCAGCCTCGTAGGAAGTGAATTCTATCAAACAACTTTGCTCCGCAAAGCAGGCCCCGTATTCTTAGGGGCTGCAAACCTGCGGATTTTGATCTGCGACGCAAAAACCCTCAGTCACTTCGTGACAGCTCCCTTAAAAGGGAGCCAAGCAGGTGTACTTTTTAGTACAATTATTGTGAAAAGTACAGTTTCCCGGCGCCCCTTCAGGGGAGCTGGCCGGCTCTTTGAGCCGGACTGAGGGGTTATGGCAAATGCTGGCATTTGCGTCTAAAACTAAATTAACTCACCCTATAAACATTAATTTATCAGTAATTATATTATTATATTAAAAGATATGGAAAAGGAAAAAATAATTAAGGAAATATTTAAAAAAGTATATTTTGACTTAAAAAGCATTAATATCCCTGTTTCAAATGATATAAGCCCTTACGTTAAGTTAAGCAAAGCCAAGAGAAAATGGGGCAGCTGTAGGATGTCTAAAAGGTTAGGTGATTACAGGTTTTATATAAGCATAAGCGAAAATTGCTTTAAGGAGCCTGACTATATTCAGTTTATAAGCAACACTATGGCTCATGAGCTTATACATACTGTAAGGGGCTGTTTTAATCACGGAGCCAAATTTCAAGGCTATGCAGTAAAGGCTGCGGAGCTTGGATATACTGTAAACACAACAAGTAAAAGCAGTATCGAAAAAAACGCTGATGACAAATTTAATGAAGCTAAACACGTTTTAAGGTGCAGAAACTGCGGTGAAATGTATTACAGGTTCAGGCTTCCTAAGACTCCTGATTATATTGACAAGATAGTGTGCGGAAGATGTAGAGGAAAGCTTGAAAAGATTAAATAAAAACTGTGGTATTGTGAATTGCTCCCAAAAGTTAGACAAAATTTCAAAAATGGTTCTTTGTCAACTGGTGTGGCTGATAAAAATTATAGCTACGGCGGTGTAGATTATTTTAATTCTATACCGTTTTATTGTTACATAAAAATATTTGGTGTGATTTTTCAGAACCACACCAAATATTTTACAACCCTTTTTCATCTGCAATGTTGTGGAATCAACTCATGCCGCCATCAATACTTATAATTTGTCCTGTTATATATGCGCTGTCACTTTCAGCAAGATACAGAGCAAGTTTAGCCACTTCATCGGGTGTACCAAAGCGGCCAAGGGGTATTTCTTCCCTTAATGCCATTTTTTCCGATGGGGATAGAAATGAATTCATTTTAGTTTCAATTACACCACAGGATATTGCATTTACTCTTATATTGCTTGGGGCAAGCTCTTTAGCCATAGATTTTGTAAATGAGTTTACGGCACCCTTGGTAGCGGAGTAAACTGCTTCGCAGGAGGCACCAAGTTCTCCCCACATGGAAGATATGTTAATAATATTACCTCTGTGAGTTCTTATCATATTTTGTACGGCTGCATGGGTACAGTTAAGCATGGAATTAAGATTTGTATCAATTACTCTTTTCCATTCAGAGGGACGCATAGTGTTAAAAAGTCCTACGTATGATATGCCTGCATTATTAACGAGAACATCAATACATCCAAATACTCTTTCTATTTGTTCAACTGCATTTCTGGCTGTTTTATATTCTGCTAAATCCCCCATTAATGCAAGTATGTTGGGGTTGTAAACCTTTAATTCTTTTTCTGTTTCTTCAAGCTCTCTTTTTGATGAACTGCACATAATAGCAACATTATATCCTTCTACGGCAAAAAGAGCTGCAATAGCTTTGCCTATACCACGTGATGAGCCTGTCACAAAAACTGTTTTATTACCTAACATAAATGCTCCTCCTTTATATTATTTTGGTGTTGCAAAATAATCCCTATAGTGTTATGATAGCTTATGATATAAAAATTTGCAAGGGGAAATTAAAAGTATGAGGGAATTATTTAAAGATAAAGTATTTTTAAGGAATATTACAGGATTGGCATTGCCTATAATGTTAAATGAGCTTATAAATTCGCTTATTAATATTATGGATACTTTTATGACAGGCAAGCTTGGAGCAGAAAGTGTAACTGCAGTAGGATTAAGCAATCAGATATTTTTTCTCTTTAATTTATGCTGTTTTGGCATATGCAGCGGTGCTACAATATTTATGGCACAGTATTGGGGAAGCAGGGATATTAAGGGAGTGCGCCGTGTATTGGGTATGGCTGCAATGCTTGTGGAGTGCTGTGCAGTTATATTTTTTATAGGTGCCAGACTTTTTCCAAGGGAAATATTAAGTATTTATTCTAAGGATATTGATGTTATAGATTTGGGTGAGAGCTATATAACAATTGTATCCTTCAGTTATTTAATAATGGCATTTGTAAATGTGGTAAATGTTTCCCTTAAGGCTATAGGCAAGGCTGCTCAGCCTATGATTACCACTTTTATTGCCTTAATAACAAATGTAATATTAAACTATATTTTTATATTTGAAATGGGCTTAGGTGTAAAAGGTGCCGCATTAGGCACAATCGGTGCAAGAAGTCTTGAGCTTATTGTACAGCTGACTCTTGTGTTTGGCAGAAAACTGCCTATAGTAGGTAATATAAAAGATTATTTTGTTATTGACAGATCCTTTATTAAAAAATATCTTGCTGTTGCGTTTCCTGTGTTCTTGAATGAATTTTTCTGGGCGCTGGGCACAACAGGGTATAATGTGGCTTATAAGTACAGCGGTACGATTGCTCAGGCTGCGGTACAGGTTTCAAGCTCTGTGCAGAATCTTTTTGCAGTAGCAGGAATGGGTGTTGGGGCTGCCTGCGGAATAATACTTAGTAATGCATTGGGTGCAAAAGACAGAGAAAGAGCAATTGATTATTCAAAAAAGGGTAAAAAGCTTTCAATTTTGTTTTCAATTGTATCAGGCTCAATACTTGCTTTGTCAGCTCCTTTAATAGTAAGTTTTTTTGATATTCATGACTTAGGCAGGAAATATGCTCTTTATATGCTTTATGTTGTGGCAGTTGGCATAATAGTTAAAAATATAAATTATATAAATATTGTAGGTATATTAAGGAGTGGCGGAGATACTCTTGCAGGACTTATACTTGATATGGCAAGTGTGTGGTTTATTGGTATACCTATGGCGTTTTTGGGATCAATGATTTTAGGACTGCCTATTTATATTACCTTTACAATGGTTTATTTTGAAGAGGTAATAAAAATGATTTTTAGTGAAGCAAGAGTTCTTAAATTGAAATGGGCTAATACAATAATATAAAGGAGAGTGTAATATGAATAGTGACACAAAAAAAGGTATATTAATTGGAATACTTATGACAATTGCGGCAATACTTGCTGTAAATACCATTTTTATAGGTTACAGAGTTTTGGTGAAAAAGGAAATTAATTATGAAACAAAAGCAAAAACAATATATAACCTTATGGAAAAGGAATATGTTGATGACCTTGAGGATGAGAAAATTTACGAGGGACTCTTTACGGGCATGGTAGCTTTGGCTACAGATAAATACTCACGCTACATATCTAAAGAGGATTTTGAGTCTTATAAAATAAGCACAAGCGGTAATTATGCAGGTATTGGAGCTAAAACATCTATTGATTCAGAGGATTATTCAATTTATATTGTTTCAACTTATGAAAATTCTCCTGCAGCTAATGCAGGACTTAAAGCAGGAGATAAAATAATAAAGGTTGACGGAACTGTTGTCGGATACGATAATTATTCAGATGCCATTGATATGATAAGAGGTGAAGAGGGTACATCTATTATTTTGACCGTAAAAAGAGGTAATGAAACCTTTGATGCAACTGTTACAAGAGGTCAGGTTGATGTTCCCACCGTTGGGGGTACAGTTCTTGATAATAATATTGGTTATATTAAAATTGAAGGCTTTGAGGCTGTTACCTACGATCAATATAAGTCAGTATATGAAAATCTGAGAAAAAAAGGGATAACAAGTCTTATTATTGACCTTAGAAATAACCCGGGAGGACTTCTTGATATTGTTGCCAAAATAGCTGATGACATTATACCTGAGGGTACAATAACTTATACAGAGGATAAGAAGGGGAAAAGGGATTATATTAAATCTTCTGAGGGTGAAATTGATATTCCCCTTGTGGTTTTAGTCAATGAAAACAGTGCATCTGCTTCAGAGCTTTTAACTGCGGCAATTAAGGATACAAAAAAGGGAACAATAATAGGAAAAAATACTTATGGCAAGGGTGTTGTTCAGACTACTTTTCCGCTTAATGACGGAAGTGCCCTTAAGCTGACTACTTCTAAGTACTATACTCCTAATGGAGTTTGTATTGACGGTGTGGGTATTGCACCTGATATTGAAGCAGATAATCCAAGTGATTATGAGTATACTACTTTGTCAAGTGACAAAGCGGAATGTGATGTTGTAAATGATACACAGCTTAAAAAGGCTATAGAATTCTTGGAAAAATAAATTTTTGCTTTTGAAATTTGTTAAAATTCTATCATTTGGTTTGAGGGGATAATAAGGCAAAAACAGAAGAGGTTAAATTATGAGTAAAACGGCGTTAATAATTATAGATATGGAAAATGGTTTTTTAAATGAAGAGTCTGCACAATGTATTAAAATGGCAAAGGCTACATTACCTGCCTGTGCAAGGGTTGCTGATTATGCGAGGCAAAAGGATATTCCCGTATTTTTTGTAAACCGTGTATACCGCCCTGACGGCAGTGATGTGGAGCATACCAGATTTAAAAGCTGGTATGAAGGCGGAAAAGCTATGTCAAATAAATGTGATGAGCTTTTAAGCTGTGAAAATCCCGGAGAGCTTTCACCCGAAGATGGTGACTATGTAATAATTAAGCCGAGGTTTTCAGCCTTTTTTATGACTGAGCTTGATTTAATTCTGCGTCGTTTAGGTATAGAAAATGTTATACTTATAGGCACAACCACTCCTAATTGCGTCAGAAGTACCTGTTATGATGCAATTTCTCTCGATTACAATGTGGTTATAATTGAGGATTGCTGTTCATCTCAGACTGCTGAAATACAAAAAGCAAATATTGCTGATATGAAAAATATTGGGGCTGATATCATAACATCAGAGGAATTTTTAAATATGGAGAATATTATGTTTAGCGACAGCTTAAATCAATGTCGTAATATTGTAAGGAATAACAGGAATATTAAATGATATAAAAAGGCGGAAAGAGATTTTCCGTCTTTTTTGTTGTAAAATTTCTGTAAATTACATAGATTTTACAAAGTTATAACTAAAATCTGATAGATGCATATTTGGTATTTATATATAATCATCATTGTAAATAACAATAAATATGATTTTGAAGGAGATTTTACAAAGATGAAAAAGACAATTCAATTTATGGTATCTGCTGTTTTAGCAATGACTATGTTAGCAGGCTGCGGTTCTGCTCCGGCTACAGAAGGAGAAGGCGGTGAGCCAGCTACAGGGACTGCTGCATCATCATCAAGTGATGATGTAATCACAATGAGCGGTTCTACTTCAATGGAAAAGCTTTGCAATACCTTAAAGGAAGAATATATGAACGAGACAGGTGTTGAAATTGATGTACAGTTTACAGGTTCAGGTGCAGGTATTCAGGCAGTTTCTGAAGGTACTGTAGATATTGGTAATGCTTCCAGAGCTTTAAAGGATGAAGAAAAGGCACAGGGTCTTGTTGAAAATATTGTAGCTTTAGACGGTATCGGTATTGTAGTTGACAAGGCAAACACTGTTACAGATATTACAAAGGATGACCTTGCCAAGGTATACAAGGGAGAAATCAAAAACTGGAGCGAGCTTGGCGGTTCAGATTCACCTATTGTTGTAATAGGCAGAGAAGCAGGTTCAGGTACAAGAGGTGCTTTTGAGGAAATTTTAGGTGTTGAAGATGCTTGTGTATATGCTCAGGAAATAAATTCAACAGGTGCGGTTATGGCTAAGGTAGCGTCAACTCCGGGTGCAATCGGTTATGTATCACTTGATGTTATTGATGATACGGTTTCAACATTAAAGGTTGAAGGTGTAGAGGCAACAGCAGAAAACATTAAGAATGGTACATATGCTATTCAAAGACCGTTTGTAATGGCTACTAAGGGTGAAATTTCAGAACAGAGCCAGACAGTTCAGAATTTCTTTAACTACATTGACGGAGAAAAGGGTCAGGAAATTATTACAAAGATTGGTTTAGTTACAACAAAGTAAGTTGTTTTAAAAGCTTGAGGTGGATTCAATGGAAAAAACAATCTCTTTAAGCAGCAAGGGAGCTGTCGAAGGTAAAGTCGGCAGCTCAACTGCTGTTAGGAATATGTCAGTAAAGGGAAGCAACAGAAGTAAATCATTTGCTGAGGTTTTTATGAGCGGTGTATTTACTGTATGCGGTTTTGCGGCGGTTGCAGCAGTAATTGCAATTACAGTATATATGCTTATATCAGGTGTTCCTGCAATATTTAAGGTGGGTATAGCTGAAATGCTTTTTGGTACGGAATGGGCACCTACAGCAGCAGAGCCCAGCTTTGGTATAGCTTATATTATACTTACGTCAGTTTTAGGTACGGCGGCAGCTATAGTAATTGGTGTTCCTGTTGGTCTTTTGACAGCAGTATTTATGTCAGAGGTTGCTTCTAAGAATGTTGCCAGGGTTGTTAAGCCTGCAGTTGAGCTTCTTGCAGGTATACCTTCTATTGTTTATGGTTTGCTTGGCTTACTCCTTATTAATCCCTTAATGGGCAATCTGGAAAGGACAATATTTGCCAATTCCAAGACTCATGTTATGAACGGCGGTGCAAACCTTATTTCAGCAGTTTTAGTACTTGCTATTATGATTTTACCAACTGTAATCAACAGTTCCGAAACTGCCTTAAGAGCAGTGCCCATGCATATGAGGCAGGCAAGTCTTGCTTTAGGTGCAACACCTACTCAGACGATTTTTAAGGTAACAATTCCTGCGGCAAAGTCAGGTATTATTACAGCCATAGTTTTAGGTATAGGCCGTGCAGTGGGTGAGGCAATGGCTATTGTACTTGTATCAGGCAATACGGTAAATGTTCCGCTGCCATTTAATTCAGTAAGATTTTTGACTACAGGTATTGTATCTGAAATGGGTTATGCATCAGGTCTTCACAGACAGGCTTTATTTACGATAGGTCTTGTGCTTTTTGCCTTCATTATGATTATTAATATTATAATTAACAAGATATTAAAGGATGGTGGCAGCAATGAGAGATAGTATATGTCAGAAGCACATAAGAATAAGTGATAATATATTGAAATTTTTCATTTATCTTTCAGCTCTTATTTCAGTTGGTATACTTGTGGGTATCATAGGCTATGTAGCTTACAGAGGTGTTGGTGCGGTAAGCTGGGAATTTCTTTCAACAGTAACATCAGAGCTTAACGGCACCTTTGGTATTATAGGCAACATTGTAAATACTCTTTATATTATTGTAATATCACTTCTTATTGCAACGCCCATTGGCATAGGTGCGGCAGTATACCTTACAGAGTATGCAAAGCCGGGAAGAATTGTAAAAACTATAGAGTTTACAACAGAAACTCTTGCAGGTATTCCATCAATTATTTATGGTTTATTTGGTATGGCATTTTTCGGAATTTCATTAAAGCTGGGAACATCAATTTTATGCGGATGCTTAACTCTTACAATTATGGTACTTCCGCTTATTATAAGGACTACTCAGGAATCCTTAAAGACGGTGCCTTTAGGATACAGAACAGGTGCTCTTGGTATAGGTGCAACAAAGTGGTATATGATAAGAACTATAATTTTACCAAGTGCTATGCCGGGTATTGTGACAGCAGTTATTTTAAGTATAGGCAGAATTGTAGGTGAATCTGCAGCACTGTTATTTACCGCAGGTGCAGGTTATTATCTTCCAAAGCATATCCTTAGCCATGCAGTGAAGTCAGGCGGTACTCTTACTATTCAAATGTATCTTAGTATGGAAAGAGGAGAATTCGACCATGCCTTTGGCATAGCTTTGGTTCTTGTAGCAATAGTACTTGTAATAAATGCATTAACTAAGGTTGTTACTAACGGTATGAAAAAGGCTTAATAAGAAAGAGGTTTGAAAATGGAATCAAAAATCAGCGTATCAAATTTGAATTTATATTATGGCAGTAATCATGCTTTAAAAAATGTAAGTATGGAAATACCAAAGCAGGAGGTTACAGCCTTTATAGGACCGTCAGGCTGCGGCAAGTCAACATTTTTAAAGACTTTAAACAGAATGAATGACCTTGTTGACTGTGTAAGAATTGATGGCAAGGTTTTACTTGACGGTGAGGATATTTACAGCAGTGATGTAGATACTACATTGCTCAGAAAAAAGGTAGGTATGGTATTTCAGCAGCCGAATCCTTTCCCTATGAGTATTTATGACAATATTGCTTATGGTCCGAGAATTCATGGTATTAAAAATAAGGCAAAGCTTGATGAAATTGTGGAATCATCATTAAGGGGAGCCGCAATTTTTGACGAAGTCAAAGACAGATTGAAAAAGTCTGCATTAGGTCTTTCAGGAGGTCAGCAGCAGAGATTGTGTATTGCAAGAGCACTTGCGGTTAAGCCTGATGTGCTTTTAATGGATGAACCCACATCAGCTCTTGACCCTATTTCAACATTAAAGGTTGAGGAGCTTATGGCTGAATTAAAGAAAGACTACACTGTTGTTATTGTTACTCATAATATGCAGCAGGCAACAAGAATTGCCGATAATACAGCTTTCTTCCTCGTTGGTGAAATGGTTGAAATGAATAAGACTGAAATTTTGTTCTCAAGGCCAATGGATAAGAGGACTGAGGATTATATAACAGGACGTTTCGGTTGATAAAATTTCGGGAGGATAGAATATGCCAAGAAAAACTTTTGAGGCTTCCTTGGAGGATCTCAATGTAGAATTAATAAAAATGGGGGCTATTGTTGAAAAAGCCATAAACTCAGCAATAATTGCCTTTAAAAATCACGATGATAAGCTGGCAAAGGAAGTTGTTGACCAGGACAGAGTAATTGATGATATGGAAAAAGATATTGAATCTAAGTGCCTTTCATTAATTTTAAGACAGCAGCCTGTTGCCTGTGATTTAAGAGTAGTATCAACTGCATTGAAAATGGTAACTGATATGGAGAGAATAGGAGATCAGGCGGCAGATATTGCCGAGCTTGTTCTTGATTTCAGTTCAGAGCTTAACTATAATGCCATTGAACATATTCCCGCTATGGCTGAGGTTGCCGTATCAATGGTACATGGTGCAATAGCTGCCTTTGTTAATGCAGATATTGAAGCGGCTAAGGAAATTATTAAGAAAGATGACATTGTTGACGATCTTTTTGACAGAGTTAAGCAGGATATATCAAAGAGTTTACAGATTGATCCTGAAAACTCTGATATGGATATTAATTTCCTTATGATTGCTAAATATCTTGAGAGAATAGGCGACCATGCTGAAAATATATGTGAATGGATTGAATTTTCAGAAACAGGGGAATATAAAAACGGAAGATTGTTATAATTACCCCATATTCCTATATTTTTATTTTAAATAAATCAATTTTAAGAAAAAGTTGCCTTTTGGTTGCTTTTTCTTTTTTTGCTTGACAATTAGCATTCTAACTATTAGAATATTAATTATCATGGAGGTGAGATTGTGTCATATCATAAGTTAATGATGGAAAATCAAACATTATTTTCCAGAAAATTATTTGAAAAGCTGGAAAATCATAAGCTGACATCGGGTCAGCCTAAAATTCTTGAATATCTTAAGGAACATGACGGGGCAGTACAGAAGGATATTGCCTGTGCCTGTCAGATTGAGCCTGCTACAGTTACAAGCCTTCTATTCAGAATGGAAAAAAATAATCTTGTAGAAAGGAGAATGAAAAAGGGGGACAGGAGGTTTTTGTGTACGTATTTGACAGAAAATGGGGAAAGAGAAGCACAAAGTGTTGCGGAATCTTTTGAGAGCACTGAATGCATAGCTTTAAATGGTTTTTCAAAAGAGGAAAAGGAGAAATTTATTTATTTTTTGGAAAAAGTAAATAAAAACTTAAAGGGAGCTAAGGAGGAAATGAGTAATGAGTAAAAGGGAAATTATAAAAAGATATTTAATCTTTTTAGTTGGCTTATTTATAAGCTCGCTGGGTGTCAGCTTTATAACAAAAGTGGATTTGGGAACTTCACCCATATCTAGCATACCTTATGTATTAAGTCTTGGATTTAAGCCGACATTAGGTCAGTATACAATTTTTTTTAGTCTGCTTCTAATTATACTGCAGTTTATAATTTTAGGTAAAAGCTTCAAAAAAGAAAGTTTATTGCAAATTCCCGTATCAATTTTATTTGGATATTTTATAGACTGGTCTATGCTGATTCTTTGGTGGTTAAATCCGGAAAACTATGGTTTAAAGGTGTTATCTTTATTAGTTGGCTGTATAATACTTGCGTTAGGCGTATATTTTGAAGTAATTGCCAATGTTGTTATGCTTCCGGGTGAATCCTTTGTGAAGGCTGTTACATATAGATTTAATACGGATTTTGGAATTACAAAGGTCTGTTTTGATGCATCAATGACAATTACAGCCTGCTTAATATCCTTTGTACTGTTTAATAAAGTTAGTGGTGTGAGGGAGGGCACTGTAATAGCTGCTTTTATTGTAGGACTTGCTGCAAAGTTCTTTGGAAAGATTTTAATAAGATTTACTGATTTTTTATTGCCAAAGGAAACAATATAAGTGTTGGATCTGCTGATTTGGTTAAAAGTTGTAAATGACTGTATTAGAAAAAAGAAAAGGTTAATAAGGTATTGGTACGATTTTACCTGTTCTGAAATTAATGATTTTATAAAATTCAGAACAGGTATTTTTAATTTTTTTTATCATAATCATTAAAGTTAATGCCTAATATTTCAAGTGTCTTTTTGGAGAAAAATTCAATAATCATATCTACAACTTCATTTGCGGAAACATCATCAGATGTATTTACCCACCATTGAACAAAGGTCATAAAAAGCGAAAAGTAAGCCTCGGATAAAAGCTCGAATGTAAAATGAGTATTTTTTGTTTTTTCATCAATATGTGCTTTTGAAATAAGGTCATAATTAAATTTTATTTTTAATTTATTTATAAATTCCGTATTTGTACTATCATTATAAAGTATATTAAAAACATCTTTGTGTTCTTTAACCTGCAGCAAAAGTGTGATTATATGTTTTCTTTGTGAGATGCCTCTAAGATACTGAAGACTGTCAAGTGCAGGTGACAATATTTCAAAAAATTCATCAACAATATTATTATATAATATTTCCTTTGTTTCGTAATGGATATAAAATGTCTTGCGGTTAATCATTGCCTTTTTTGCTATATCTGTTATTGTTATATTTGCGTAGCCTTTTTCATTTATTAATTCCAGAAAAGCTTTTTTTATTGCCCTTTGACTTTTTATAATTCTTAAATCTGTTTTTGCCGGCATAATGAACCTCCTTTACAGGCTATTTTATTTTACTATATTATAAATTACAATTCAAGTTTTTTATAAGATAAGAAACAAATTTATATAAAAATGTATAATATTATATATAATGTCCGATACTGACCGTTGTTTTATTTTGACATAATGATAAAATATAAAGTATAAGGTAAAATATAATTAGGAGGCGTTAATATGAAAAGGAGAGTATTTAGTATTTTATTGACACTATCCCTTGTCAGCGGTTTAAGCGGCTGTGGAAAAGAGGAAACGGCAACTGCTGAAATAGTACCAAAGATTGTTAAAACTCAGTCTGTGGCTGAGGAAAGCGTTACAACAGGCTACAGCTATTTAGGTATTGTAAAGGCTAAGGAAACAAAAAATTATTCCTTTCTGGCTTCAGGTAAAATTGATGAAATTTGCGTTGAAAAGGGGCAGGAATTCAAGTCCGGAGATATTCTTGCAAGACTTGATACTACTTCTATGAGGTATCAGGAATCAATTGGTCAGAATACTAAGGCTCAGGCGGAGGCAACTTTGCAGAAAACAATAAGTACATATGATACAAATATAAGCAATGCAAAGTCACAGATTGAAACTTTAGACAAGGCTATTGCGGCAGGTGAAAAGGGTATTGAGGCTCTTGAAACAGGACTTGTGGCGGAAGTACAGAATATTGAGGCAGGTGAAACAGCTCTTGAAACATTAAAAGGGGAGCTTGATGCGGCTAGAGAAATAAATGCAGTGGGAGGTTATTCCGACAAGGATTTGGAACAGCTTGAATCTACGTATAAGACAAAGGCAGCGGAGCTTGAGGCTGCAAGGGCAACTCACGAGGGAAATAAAGCTGCTCTTGAGAGTAAAAAGGCAGAGCTTGAAGCATCAAAGGCACAGAAAAGTGAAGCGGAGAAAAGTCTTGACAATCTTTATACAAGTAAGTCAAAGGATGTGGCAGCAGCACAGGCAAGTGTAAAAAGTGCAAGTACGTCAAATGATATTGTTAAAAAGAATATTAATGATGCAACAATTAAGGCCGACAGTGACGGTTATGTAATGGAACTGCCCTTTAAAGAAGGGGAGGTAATTTCGGCAGGATATCCTGTTGTAGTTGCAAAGAGCAGAGAACTTGTTGTTACCATTGGAGCATCTGATGCCGAATATAAAAATATTAATATTGGCGGTGCTGTATTAATTAACGGAAAAGCAGTCGGTACAATTGAAACAATTGCACAATATCCCGATGAAACAACAAGAACATATGCTGTTGACATATCAATAGAGGGTGAGTATACAATTGGCGAAACAGTTGATGTTAAAATAATTACAGGCAATGCAAGCGGTTGTTATGTTCCTATTGATGCCATATTTAACTCTGATGGTGTTGACTATGTATATGCTGTGAATTCAGAAAACAGAGTGTATAAAAAGCAGGTTATTTTAGGTGAATTTTCAGGTGATAGGGTTGAAGTGCAGATTGATGACCCCACTGCTGTTGTAGTTACGGAAGGGATTAAAAATTTAAGAGAAAACGACATTGTAACAATGGAGGGCTGATATTATGAATAAAAAGAATTTTGCAGCAGGCCTTCTGGAGAGAAAAATACTTGTTATTATGCTTATGATAATGGTATTTGCGGCAGGTGCTTTTTCTTATTATAAGATGCCTAAGCAGCATTTCCCAAAGGTTGTTTTACCTGTTGCAACAGTAACAGTTATTTATCCCGGTGCAGCTGCAGAGGATATGGAGCAGCTTGTGTCAGAGAAGGTGGAGCATGTTTGTATGGAGCTTGATGGTTTTGATAAATGCGATACTACTGCAGGTGATAATTATAGTGTTACAAGTGTAAATTTGAGTATGGATTTATCTCAGACAGAAGTAGATGACCGTTTTGATGAGCTGAAAGAAAAGCTTGAAACATTGAGGTCTGATTTGCCGTCAGGTGTAACATCAATAACTGTTGATGATGATATAATGGATACGGCAGGTCTTATTTTAGCAGTAACAGGTGATAATATTTCAAATGATGAGCTTTCACAGAGAAGTAAGGAAATAAGTGATAAGCTAAGAATGATTGAAGGCGTAAGAAAGGCAGATGTTCATGGTGATATACCTTCAGAAGTTAAAATCACCGTAAATATTGATAAGCTTAATGATACTAATGTATCTTTGGCTGAACTTGCACAGGTTATTTCATATCACAATTCCACATTGCCTGCAGGTTCAATTAATGTTGATGGCAATGACATTAAGGTTACTGCATCAGGACAGTTTCAAAGTATTAATGATATAAAAAATATTGTTGTTTCATCTAATGATGATTATATTATTACAAGACTTTCCGATATTGCTGATATCAGAATGGAAGTTCCCGATGATGAGGGCTATTATATTTACAATGATAAAAAGTCAACAGTCCTTGCTGTATATTTTCAGGAGGGCTTGAATGTAGTAAGCCTTGGCGATGAAATTAATCGGGTGATCGATGATTACAATGCCTCCCTGCCTGAGGGGATAATGGTAAATAAGATATTTTTACAGCCTGACGAGGTGTCGGATTCAATAAATGATTTTATATTAAATCTTATGGAATCAATTATACTTGTTATAATTGTAATTATGATAGGTATGAATTTCAGAAATGCGGTAGTTGTTTCATTTGCCATACCTCTTGCTATATTTATGAATTTTATATGCAATTATGTTATGGGCTTTGAAATTCATTTTGTATCACTTGCATCTCTTATAGTTGTATTGGGTATGCTGGTGGACAATGCAGTTGTTGTAAGTGATTCCATACAGAAAAATATTGATGCCGGTATGGATAGAAAAGAGGCTGTAATAAAGGGTACTACGTCTGTTGCTTTGCCTGTATTTATATCAATGCTTACTACAGTGCTTGCATTCAGTTCTATTTTGGTACTGCCGGGAGCATACAGACAACTTGCGTTTACATTCCCTGTTGTTATTATTTGCTGTCTTGTATCTTCTTACATAGTTTCTGTATGCGTAACCCCGTTGATGAGTTACTTTTTCCTTAAGGAAACTAAGGAAAGCAAAAGCAATAAAAAGCCGTTGTCAAGAAGAATATATGATTGGGCATTTAGTCATGCCTTTAAGCATAAGGCACTTACATTAATCGGTGCAGCAGCCGTAATGCTTATATTTGCGTCATCAGTATTCAGTCTTGACATGCAGATTATACCTATGGCAGGGGAAGATATAATTACTATAGATGTATCAAGCAACAGTGAGGATAGTATTGAGAGAACAAGAGAAATTGTAAATAATATTGAAAATATACTTGATGAACAGCCTGAAACACTTTATTATCTCAGCGGTGTCGGTTTAAGTATACCAAGATATGATTATTCTATTCTGCCTAAAGGCTCAGGGGATAATATGGGAGATATTTTTGTTAAGGTTGACTTTGAAAAGGGCGACAGATTCAAGAATGCAGGTGAAATGGCAAGTTATCTTCAGAAAGAGTTTAACAGCCGTGTAGGCGGTGCCGGTATAATGGTAGATGAGCTTGGTATTATGACTCTTAATACAAAGCCTGTTGAAATGAAAATATATTCCGACAATGTTGAGGACTTGAATACTGCTGCTGAAATGATTAATGATATGATGAGTCAGATTGAAGGTACCAAGGGTGTTCAGAATAAAAATGAACTTGCTACTTACAATTATTTTGTAAATATGGATACTATGAAGCTTAATACTCTCGGACTTATGGAGGCTGAGGCTCAGAATGAGCTGAATATTGCCTTAATGGGAAGAGATGTATCTACATACAGAAGCGGGAACAAGGAATATAAGGTTGTACTTGATTCTGATATTAATTCAAGAGAGCAGATTAAGGAATTAAAGGTTAAGTCATCAGTAATGAATACCAAGTACAGTGTATCACAGTTTGCTGATGTAACATTAAAGCCTGAATTTACATCAATTTCAAGAATTGACGGAAGACGGGGCAGAATTGTGGGATGTTATAACAGTGCGGATGTAAGTGATGTGGATATACAAACTGCTCTTGAAAAGAAAATAGATGAAAGTATTGACCAGTTCCCTGAGAGTGTTACTATTGAAAAATCGGGCAAGAAGAAGATATTTTTAGAAGAAGTTTTGAGTAATATTGGTATTGCCGCACTTGTTGCCATAATAGTAATATTAATTATATTGCTTATTCAATTTGGCTCTTTCAAAAAGGTTGGTATTATATTTATTTCTGTTCCCTTTGGTTTGGCAACAGGATTTCTTGCTCTTAAAATAACAGGTCAGCCTCTTAGTTTGTTTGCCCTTATAGGTGCTGTAAGTTTGCTTGGCTGTGTACTGGCAAATGCTATTGTTCTTATTGACTGCATAACAAATGAGAGAAACAGTGGTTTGCCTATTGAGGAAGCGTGTAAAGCGGCCGGAGGCCAGAGATTAAGACCAATTATGATGAGTACTATGACTACAGTTTTGGGACTTTTGCCGTTGGCTCTTTTCGGAGATGCACTTTTTGTGCCTATGGCTGTGCTTATGCTTTTTGGCTTGCTTGCGTCAATGATTGTTAATCTTGTCCTTGTGCCTTTGGTTTATTATATTGCCTTTAGGAAAGAAGGGTAATGAAAGTTTAAAAAATACTTAATTAAAAACAATTATTTTCGTAATAATTATGTAGTATTATTATAATATAAGATAAGGTTATTCATACAAATGTTTATTATAAGGGGGTGCTGTTATGACTAATGTTCTTAACTCCAAAAATGATTACAGAAGTATAGTTACGGATATAATGGATTTTATAAAGCCTTATTGCAGTGAAGGCCATTCAAGAATTGTTATGGACAAAGGAAATGACAATTATAACGATATTGCTGCAAGAGATTTTTTTTTAAAAATGATGTGGGCGGCTGTTCCGTTTATTAAGGGCGGAGGTCATGACAGCAATATTGAAGACCTGTACAGACTTGGTACCATAAATGGTACAAATCCGAATTCAGCAGAGTATTGGAGTATCGGCAGTGATATTAAGCATATCTCAAATGAAATGGCAACAGTAGCCTACGGCCTTTTAATGAATTCGGATATCGTTATGGATTTATTTACAAAAAATGAACGTCAGGATATAGTAAACTGGCTTTATAATATAAATTTTTGCAGCTGTGATATGAATGAAGAACAGTTTTTTATAATTTTTGTTAATTCCGCTCTTAAACTTCTTGGCAGACCGTATGATATAAATAAACTGAATAGTGCATTTGATTCTGTAGAGAAAATGTATATTGGTAATGGATGGTATGGATTAAATGGAGTTAAGAACTACAAGACTACATTGTCAATACAGTTTTACAGCCTGATATATGCAAAAACTATGGAAGGTTATGATGAATTTCGATGCAGGATATATATGAAAAGGGCAAAAGAGCTTCTTGCAGAATTATATAGTAATAAAATTCTCTTTCACATTGAGAGAGATATTGCTTTAACAAGTTTTTGTTCAGCCTGCATTTATGCGGATATTAATGTTACTAATATAAATATTATGAGTATTATAAAAAGATCAATGATAAGTCATAATGAACAGGTTATGGATTTGTTTTTAAGGTATCATTACTGTAATGACAATTCATCATATGATATAAATTTTAGTGATTTTCTGACATGGTTTATGAAAGCCTTTTTAACTTTGACTCTTCCTGAAGAACATAAGTTTTGGAGTGCGGGATAGATACATATTAAATATTATAATATAGCTGTTTTATAAATTAATAATTCCGTGATAAATTTTTACATATTTTACAACATATAAAAATATTTAGGGCTGCATCAAAATGGTTTGTGTAGAAATCATTTTGATGCAGTCCGGGTTTTTATTAATACTCAGGTTCAATTAAATTAATATTGGTTTGGAAAATATTTTCTGAATTTTCAATTTTAATTTCTTCCTTAGTTTTACAAGTAAAGTTGCTGATATGTATATCATGTATAGGCATTTGAGGCAAGCCTGAAATAGATATAGGTCTTCCTGCCTTAGTACAATTAATATTATTAATATAAATATTTTTAAACTCAGGAATTTCCTCCGGAGATACCTCCTGACCTTCCTTTGTATCCATATTATAGCCCATATTGAATGTAATGGCTTCATTGTGAATGCTAATCATATTAATATTATTAATATAAATTTTTTCAACAACACCGCCTCTGCCAAGACAGCTCTTAAATCTTAAGCCAATATCAGTACCAATAAATGTACAATCATTTACATAAATGTTTTTAAGACCGCCGGACATTTCACTGCCGGCTACAAATCCGCCGTGGCCATGATATACAACACAATTGCTGATTGAAACATATTCAGATGGTACACCGAGCTTTCTGCCATCTTCATTTTTACCTGATTTAATACAGATAGCATCATCACCTACATCAAAGGTAGAGTTGCTTATTTTTACATATTTACAACTGTCAATATCAATACCATCGGCATTTTGTGCAAACCATGGATTTCTAACATTAATATTTCTGATAGTAAGATTTTTACATAACCATGGATGAATACCCCAGGCAGGAGAATTCTGGAAAGTAGGTCCATCAAGAAGCACCTTATTACATCTTGTAAGATTTAATAATACAGGGCGCAAGAAGTCATGATACTTTTCACAGGTTTCCTTGTCCTTATAAAGGGCAGGATTAGGAATTAATGTATTATTAGCTTCAAGATTTATTTCGGACGGCCACCATACAGTTTCTTCGGGTCCTTCTTCAACTATACCTCCCTCGGCAATGGTTTCTTTCCAATTTACGCCGGAAATCTTCCATTTTTTAACCGGTCTCCAGCGTCTTCCGTTACCGTTAATAATACCTTCACCTGTAATAGCAATGTTTTCTAAGTCCTTGCCATATATAGGGGATACACAACGGTACATAAATAATCCCTCAAAGCTTGTATTAATAAGAGGGTAATCCTTCGGGTCATTAGAGAAGAAAATAATTGCACCCTTTTGAAGATGAAGGTTGACATTACTCATAAGCTCAATAGGGCCGGTATACCATACACCGCTAGGTACGACTACCATGCCGCCGCCATCAGCATTACACTTTTCAATTGCCTTTCTAAATGCTTCCTGGTTATTGGTTCTGGTATCACAGACAGCACCAAAATCAGTGATTGGATAACACACATCTCTGAATATTGGCAACAGGACATCAAATTCTGGCTTTTCCATTTTTGTTTCCTCCTGAAAATTTTCTAGTTCTTGTTTTGGAAATAATACTAGAGTTGTTTATGTAAAATTCACCTTTTTAATTTAAGTTTATTTTTATTGTATACTTTAATAAAAACATAAAATAAAAAAGACGGATAATTGTTATAAGCATAAAAATAAAGGGAAACTTATTTTTATGCTTATAACAATTAAATTATATATCAATTTTAGTAAATAGTCTAGTTTTTTTTTCAATTTTGTGGTATGATATAAAAATAGTATTTATTTTAGGGAGAGTGTGATTGAAATGCCTATTAAGGTTTCAGATAATTTGCCTGCTAAGGACATATTGAACAAAGAAAGTATATTTGTAATGGGTGAAGATAGAGCTTTTCACCAAGACATTAGACCTCTTAAAATTTTAATTCTAAATCTTATGCCGAATAAACAGCAAACAGAGGTACAGCTTTTAAGAATCTTAAGTAATTCCCCGCTGCAGCTTGAGGTTAGCTTTTTACATATGGAGAGCCACACCTCCAAGAATACATCTGAGGAATATTTGGCTGAATTTTATAAAGTATTTGATGATGTAAGAAGTGAAAAATTTGACGGAATGATTGTAACGGGGGCTCCTGTAGAACAGATGCCCTATGAGGAAGTAAATTACTGGCAGGAGCTTACGGAAATAATGGAGTGGAGCAAAACTAATGTACATAGTACATTCCATATTTGCTGGGGTGCCCAGGCAGGACTTTATTATCATTATGGTGTACCTAAATATCAGCTTGATAAAAAGATGTTTGGTGTATTTCCTCATACTAAAATTTATAACCATGTGGATTTATTAAGGGGATTTGATGACATTTTTTATGTTCCTCATTCAAGGCACACGGAGGTAAGAGTTGAGGACGTTGAAAAAATTAAGGAACTTAACATTTTGTCAAAATCTGAAGAATCAGGTCTTTATATTGCGGCAAATGATGATTGCAGTCAGATATTTGTAATGGGACATTCAGAGTATGAAACTGATACTTTAGCCAATGAATATTTCAGGGATTTGAATAAGGGACTTGATATTGATATTCCTAAGCATTATTTTAAAAATGATGACCCTAATCAGGGACCTATTGCTTTGTGGAAGGCTCACAGCAGTTTGCTTTATACTAATTGGTTAAATTATTGTGTATATCAAAAGACACCGTTTGATATTAGTAAGATTGGCAGCAGATAGGTAAAATTGGAAGGATTGAAAATGGAGAATTAATTAAAAATAATAATATAAAAGGAATTTTGCATTAAATCTGTGATTTTTTTGGATATATTGATTTATATAATAATTATAAGATTATTTTAGGCGGTTAAGCAGTTTTCTGTTTAACCGCCTGTTATATTATATATCAGTTTTAGTAAGGTGTTTACGGGAATATTTAAGTCTGTTTTAAGTTTTGTGGATTGCGTCTGAAATCTGAAGGTGTCATACCTGTTTTATTTTTGAATTGAGAAGAAAGATAATCTCCGTGGCAATATCCTGTTTCAAGTGCAATTTCCATAATTGATTTATTGGTTTGAAGCAGTAATCTTTTAACATGATTGATACGTACATTGCCTAAATATTCCGTAAATGAAATACCAAGCTGACTGCTGAATAATCTGGAAAAATATGAAGTTGAAAAATGTGCGTTTTTTGCCATATCCTCAAGGGTGATATTTTTGTCATAATTATTTTCCATATAATATATTGCTTTAAGAATCGGTTCAGTCAGAGGTGATTTATATCTTGTAATATTAACATTAAGCTTATTTTCATATATAGTTGTTAAAAGTCTGTACAGCATTCCCTGAAGTATAATTTCTTTATAAGGTACATTTTTATTGTACTCCTCAAGCATTTCGCAAAACATCTGTTTTATCTTAATCTGCATTTGTGATGAAAAATGGAATAATTTCTGCTCATATAAATCATTAAATATGTTTTTACCTATTAATTCAATAAAGGGTTCAATAAATTTGGGAGTAAATTTAATAAGATACCTTTCATAAGGTGCGTCACTTTCCGGAATTGTACGATGATATGTATAGGGTTCTCCAATAGAAACATCCCCTGCATGATAACTATAGCTTTGAACAGGAGTAATCATTTTTCTGTCGCCTGTGATTACATAATTAATGTCATAATGGCTTGCAGTTATTTCCATTGACGGCATACAGAAATTATGGGGATAAAGATTTCGCTGTACTGTAATTTGTTTTCCTTGAGGAATTGGAATTGGCATTTGTTAAGCTCCCTTCATTTTTATATAATATATCATAATTTATAAGATTTTTCAATAAATATAATATATATTCAAAGGAATTCTTTTATAATTTGCTGTAATATTAATATATATTTAAAGCAATACATAACTATATGAGTGTGTTGCCCTATAAATATAAATACAATGGAATGGAGGAATTATTATGAAAAAATTTTTATCGGCAATTTTAATATCGGGTATTTGTGCAGTGCTTGGTGCATTTACAGTTCAGGCAGCAGATAATTTACTTCCGGCAAATGAAGATACACAACTGCAGGGTATAAGGCTGAGAATAGACGGAACAGACAGTAAATATGAAGTTAAATGGAATGATAAAAGGAACAGATTGCTGGTTAATTCTGATTTTGCTGCGGAATGTTTTGCAGCAAGGATTGAAATTGGAAATAACAGTATTGATATTTATAAAAATGAGCATATACTGCATTTTGAAACTGATAACGAATTTTACATAATGGATAATTTAGGCGGCAGAAAAATTGATTGTTTTGCTGAAATTAATAACGGTAAGGCATACTTGCCTTTGCGTTATGTATGTGAAGCCTTTGGGGCATCAGTTAATATGACGGAGCAGACTGTGGAAGTTAAAACAAAGTCTATAGTTATGGATGAAAGCATCAGGAGATATTTTGAAAATGTACAGGTTTTTGACCAGTCTTCTATAAGAATAGCAGGTGAAAAGACTGTATATGTTGATCCAAGGCGGATTTTGGGTGAGCCTCATGATGCGGATGTCATTTTTGTGACTCATACACATAACGACCATTATGAAATTTACAGTATTAAGCGTGTTATGAAGCCTTCAACTGTAATTTACATTACCGGGGATGGAGTTGAACAGGCAAATAAGGATGGACTTACAAATGTTATAGGTGTAGTGCCGAATATGGATTACGAGGCAGATGGAATAAAATTCAGTACTGTTGCCGCTTATAATACTGCTGCGGAAAGACAAAACCATAAGAAGGAATTTAACTGGGTTGGCTATATTATCACAATTAACGGATATACATATTATTGTGCCGGAGATTCTGATTTTACAGAGGAGATGAAAAGTATTAGTCATCCTATAGATGTTGCCTTTTTACCGATAGACGGAAGGTATAATATGGGCACTGAAGAGGCGGCGGAAGCGGCAAATACAATTATGCCTAAGGCTGCTGTACCTTATCATTACAACAACTTTGTTCCTGAGGACAAGGCTCAGGAATTTACAGGATTATTAAATGAAAGTATTAAAGGGGCTGTTGTAACATTTAAAATGCAGCAGTGAAAATATGGGAATTGTTATAATGTGAGTCTGATAACTTGATTTTACAGAGAGATATTTATTATATATTTGAAGTTTTTTAATATAATAAAAAACAGTAAAGTATAAGGCTTTTTATTTTATCACATAATAATATGGGGTGATAAAATGGAAAGTTTATTAAGCAGTAATGAAATTCCTATTGGTCTTGGTATGGCATTAGCAGAAAATGTTGAGGCTATGGAATATTTTTCATCTTTATCAAAGGAGGAAAAGCAAAGAATAGTTGACCATACACATAAAATAAGGTCTAAAAGAGAAATGCAGGAGTATGTGAACAGTATGTTTAAATTGTAAAATTACAGCGGGCGTATTATTAAACGTCCGCTGTAATTTTTATATAATAATACTCAAAGTATAATGTTAAGATATGCTTTTTATTAGTGCTTTTATTTCATCAAGAATGTGCTTTTCGTCTTTTAGCGTAAAGGTAAGATAGGGCTCTCCGCCTGTGGAAGTAAAGAGTATTCTCCCTCGGCTTTCTGTTATGAGTTTCATAAGTTTTTCTCCCGCAACATTAGCATCGGGCTTAAAGTAAATAAGCACTTTATTTTTTATCTGTTTTACATTTGTTGCTCCTATATTATGGGCAATAGCCTTAATATAGGCTACATCAATAAGGTTATTTACTGCCCTTGGTATATCTCCGTATCTGTCTTCCAGCTCTTCCTGAACATCGTAATAATCATCAAGATTTGAAATTAATGATATTTTTTTATACATTTCAAGCTTTTGTTCTTCACTTGAGATGTATGCTGTTGGTATAAAAGCATTTAATTTAATATCAATCAGGGTTTCAAACTCCGTAATTATGGTTTCGCCCTTTAATTCCATTACAGCTTCATTTAAAAGCTTACAGTACAATTCATACCCTACCGAATCCATATGCCCATGCTGTTCGGCACCTAAAAGATTTCCTGCACCTCTTATTTCAAGATCCTTCATGGCTACTCTGAAGCCTGAGCCGAATTCCGTAAATTCCTTAATAGTCTGAAGTCTTTTTTCGGCATCGGTATTAAGGACTTTATCTCTTGCATACATAAGATAAGCATAACTTGTTCTTGTGGAACGGCCTACACGTCCTCTAAGCTGATAAAGCTGACTTAACCCCATTTTATCTGCATTTGATATAATTATGGTATTTACATTAGGTATATCAAGGCCTGTTTCAATAATTGTGGTACATACAAGAACGTCAATTTCGCCG
Source organism: Clostridia bacterium (assembly GCA_030524425.1). Taxonomy (GTDB): domain Bacteria; phylum Bacillota; class Clostridia; order Lachnospirales; family CAG-274; genus Gallispira. The sequence continues at coordinate 45,187 of JAUNGN010000009.1, forward strand.
TCCATAAAGTCCATCATTATATCTTCGAGCTCCCTCTGACTCATTTGACCGTGTGCATAAGCAAAGTGTGCTTCGGGCACAAGCTCCTGCAGCTTATTTGTGGTTTCTGCTATGTTGGTTACTCTGTTGTGCAGAAAATAAACCTGTCCGTTTCTTGCAAGTTCTCTGTGTATTGCATCTTTTATACATTCCGGATCATAGTCAAGAACGTAAGTCTGTATTGGTATTCTGTCATCAGGGGGCTCAGCAAGAACGCTCATATCTCTTATACCTGTCATACTCATATGAAGAGTTCTTGGAATGGGTGTAGCTGAAAGTGTAAGTACATTTACATTTTTTCTTAATTCCTTTAGTTTATCTTTATGTCTTACGCCAAATCTTTGTTCTTCGTCAATTATAACAAGTCCCAAATCCTTAAAACTCATATCTTTGCTTAATATTCTGTGGGTACCGATTACTATATCTGTTTTTCCTTTTTTCAAATTTTCAACAGTTTCCTTTTGCTGTTTAGGGGTTCTGAAACGGGACATCATTTCTATTGTAATCGGATAGTTTTCCATTCTTTCAACAAAGGTCATATAATGCTGACGGGCAAGTATTGTTGTTGGCACAAGATAAGCAACCTGTTTCCCGTCCTGTACAGTTTTAAAGGCAGCTCTTATGGCGACTTCGGTTTTACCAAAGCCGACATCACCGCATAAAAGTCTGTCCATTACCTTGCCGGATTCCATATCTTCTTTAATTTCAGCAATGGAATTAAGCTGATCCTCGGTTTCTTCATATTCAAAGTCTTCTTCAAATTCTCTTTGCCATAATGTGTCGGGAGAATATTTAAAGCCCTGAATTTTTTGTCTTTCAGCATAAAGCTCTACAAGCTCTTTTGCTGAAATAAAGGCAGCCTGTTTTGCTCGTGCTTTAGCTTTTTCCCAGCTTGCTCCTCCAAGACGGTTAAGCTTTGGCTTTGTGGCTTCGCCTCCGATGTATTTCTGCACCATATCCATCTGATTAATGGCAACGTACAGCACATCTTCTTTTGCATAACCTATTTTTATAAAATCCTTGCTTACTCCGTCTGTTATAATTTGTTCAATACCCTTGAATATACCTATACCATGATTTTCATGAACGACATAGTCTCCTGCCTTCAGGTCAGATATGTTTTGTATGGCAATACCGTCTTTTCTCTTGTTTTTGTTTTTTCTTTTATTTTTTTTGTCTTCTCCGAAAGCGTCTTTTTCAGACACTACAGCAAATTTATCTCTTATATATTCAAAGCCGTGAGAAAGGCTTCCTCTTGTAATATATACAATTCCCTTTTCAATTTGAACATTGTCTATATTTTCAAGATAGGTTGATTTTAGCCCTCTTTCCTGCAGTTCCGTAAGCATTCTTTCGCAGTGTGTATGACCTCCTGCAAGGAAGAGTATTCTATATTCCTTCTGACACATATAGCCTAAGTCTTCAGCTATTAAATTCATATCGTTTCTGACAAGAGCTGTTGCTTTAACCTGAAAGTCAACAAGTTCCTTTGGCTTATAATCCCTTAATGCGGACATAAGGCTTGTCATAAGTACGGAAGGACTCTTTTCAATTCTGCCGATAATATCGTCATAGGTATATATCATTTTTAACTGGCTTGGAAGCATATATCCTTTATCAATTCTGCCTTCAATACTGTTTACAAATTCATTGGTTATAAATTCGCAGTGCTCTCTTACTCTGTTAGGCTCGTCAACATATAGGACAGGATTATCAAAATAATCTATTAATGTGGAAGTTTCATTATAAAAGCATGTAACATATTTTTCAACACCGCTGAAACTTCTTTGAGTACTAAGACGTTCTATTGCTTCATCAACTGTTATTTTTAACTGATCGGGAGCTTTTTTTATGCTTTTTAATTCAGCTTTTATATTTTCAACGGCCTTTTCAACGTCTTCGTTATGATAGACAAGTTCTCTCATAGGGTAAACTTTAATGGTTTTGGCATTTTCAACAGAACGCTGAGATACCGTATCAAGTATTCTGATTGAGTCTACCTCATCACCCCACAGCTCAATTCTGACAGCATGACTGCTTACGGCAGAGTATATGTCAAGTATACCTCCGCGGAGAGCAAATTGTCCCTGTCCTTCCACCATTTCGCATCTTTCATATCCCATAAGTACAAGATTACTGCATATTTTGTTAAGGTCAATTCTGTCGCCGATATTAATATCAAATATAAATTCCTTAAAAATATCAAGGGGCACAAGTCTGTCAAAAAGTGCTTCTGCGGAAAGGACAACAGTTATTTTTTCATTATTAATTATTTTAGATATTATTTCAAAACGCTGTTTGATTATATCTAGGCTTTTTACATCTGCCCAATAGAAAATAACATCTTTTGAGGGATAAAGCATAACCCTATCTTTCATAAAGAATTTAAGGTCGTTATATATTTCCTTTGCTTTTAATTCCGAATTGGTTATGACAAGAGTGCTGTTATCATATTCTTCACTCATACCTGCGATGAGGTGTGCTTTTTGCGTGTCAATAACACCTGTGGCAAGTACAGGTGTATTGTTATTGTATATATAATTTTTTAATTTGCTGAAATTTTTGTTTTCCTTTAAAAAATCATAAAAAATGTTCATTTTAATTACTCGCTTTCGCTGATGTTTTATTACTGATTATAAACAGTAATAAGGCAACCCATACAAAAATAAATGTGATTATATTTACGGTTGTCAGTTTTTCATTATATAGAAGAATGCCAACTAAAAATTGCAGTGTTGGATTTATGTACATTAAAATACCCGATAAGGACATTGAAATATTCTTTATACCGGCAGAAAACAGGAGTAGTGGTATTGAAGTAACAATGCCTGAAAGAGGAAGCAATATAAACTGCCAACCTCTTAATATACCAATGCTTCCTATTCCCTGAAATTCAAAATATATTATTATAAAAAGAGCTATTGGAGTAACGGCAAGTGTTTCCATAAAATTGGAAATTTCGCTGTTAAGTTTTATATTCTTTTTTAATGCGGAATAAAGAGAAAATGAGCCTCCGATTATAAGCGCAAGATAAGGCAGTGTTTTTTCATGGACTATTGGAATAAGTATACCGATAAATGCGACTATAACGGAAATACGCTGTGCAGCGGTAAGCTTTTCTTTGTATATGATAAATCCCAGTATTACAGTAATAATGGGATTTATAAAATAGGCAAGACTTGCATCCAAAACATGATTTGAATTTACTGCCCATATATATGAACCCCAGTTAATGCTTAATAAAATTCCTGAAAGGAAAAGCTTTAATAAAAGCATCTTATTAAAAAAAATATTTTTTACATCATTTAGCTCACTTTTTAAATAAAGTATTATAAAGCAAAAAATAAGTGACCATACTATTCTTGAACACAGCACGTATATTGGATTAAGCTGACTTAACAGTTTCCAGAATATTGGTAAGAGCCCCCAAAGAATATAGCAGAGAATAACATATATTCTGCTTTTTGCTTCTGAATGCCTGTACATTTCAGTTACCTATACCTTTTTTGTTGTAGGTATTCATAGCCTTTTGTGCATTGCCGTCTTTTATAATCATTGACACTGCATCACCGGCATCTGTAATACCTTTAATAATATCGTTATATTCTTCGTCAGTAAATTTGCTTAATACATACTTTGCCAAGTCCCATTGAGCAGGCTTTTCGCCTACGCCGACTCTTACTCTTGTAAAGTTATCATAACCAAGCTGATATATAATATTTCTAAGTCCCTTTTGACCACCGTCACTGCCTTTGGTTCTTATTCTTATTGAACCTACAGGTAAATTAATATCGTCACATACTACTATTATATCCTCAGGCTCCAGCTTATAAAAGTTTACAAATTCTCTTACGCTTTCGCCGCTTAAATTCATAAATGTAAGGGGCTCAATAAATATGACTTTTTCAAAGCCAATCCTTCCTTCTCCAATAAGAGCTTTGTACTTTTCTTTATTCATATCTATATTATAATCATATGCAAGCTTATTTATGACTTCAAAGCCTACATTGTGTCTTGTCCATTTGTAATCTCTGCCGGGATTACCTAATCCTATTACAGCTTTCATATATTTTACCTCGCTTCTTCTTAATTAAGCATTAATAATGAATTATAACATAAAAGGTTTATTTTTTCAAATTAATTGTTTAATATTTAATTACAATTTCATAAAATATGTAGCTTTTTTTGAAATTTGTGGTAAAATCTATAGTAATGCTTGATGAAAGAAGGAATAAAAAATGAATAACAAGATGTTTCAGTCTGTTGTTTATGTAATAGTTATTATATGCAGTATAGCTTTTATATACTTTGGAAACAAGGCGGCAACAAGAGGCAATGACTATAAGCTTCTGTCAGGTGCTGAGGAGTCTCTTGTGACGGCAAGGGTCAGTGCTATAAGAAGACAGACCAATAATCCTGAAACAGGTGATACGGAAATTTATTTTTCTGCCGATACAGATAATGGTGATGATATTATAGGCCTGCAGACTATTAATCAAAATGATCCAACGGTAGCTGTAAAAGCCGTTGAGGAGGGGGATAAGGTAATACTTGATAATTCTGTGGGAGATCAGTGGCAGTTTACCAACTACGTAAGAACCAACTATGTGATATGGCTTGGAATTGTGTTTGTGGTTTTGCTGTTGTTCTTTGGAAGGCTAAAAGGGTTTAATACTTTGATATCTCTTGGCTTTACTTGTCTTGCAGTGTTTGTTGTATTTGTTCCTGCTGTTATAAGCGGTGAAAATATTTATATATGGTCAATAGTGATATGTATTTACACAATTTTAATGACAATACTAATAGTAAACGGATTTAATACAAAATCTTTTATGGCTATGCTGGGCTGTGCAGGCGGTGTGGTTGTTTCGGGAATACTTACATTGATAATGAACAGAGTCCTTAAATGGAACGGTATTATGGACGCAGACTGCCAGAGGCTTATACTTGAATTCCCTGATATGGACTTGCTGGCTATGATTTTTGCTTCGGTTACTATAGGTGCAATGGGAGCGGTAATGGACGTTGCAATGAGTATGGCTTCGTCACTTCATGAGCTTAAGATGAAGGCTCCGGATATTAGTCCCGGGGACCTTTATAAAAGCGGTATGGCCATTGGAAGGGATATGATGGGTACAATGGCAAATACTCTTGTACTTGCTTATATAGGAAGTGCTCTTGAGGTTACTGTACTGCAGGTTATATACAACGGTTCCCTTTTTGAGCTTATGAACAAGGAAAAAATTATTCTTGAGATAATGCAGGCTATTGTGGGCAGTCTGGGTATTCTGCTTGCAATCCCTTTTACGGCATTTATATGCAGTGTTTCTTATAAAAATATTAAAACGCATAAAATGAAAGATAATGAAGAAAATTTTGTTTAATATAAAATTTAAAAGTATTGAAATAAATTAAAATATATGTTATCATAGTTAAATGTATGACAAAAAGGAGGTTATGTTTTGAATAATAATAAGCTTAGAAGTATTATATTGTATGTTGCTATATTTGCGGTTATAGTCACTGTTATCATTCTTAAAAACGGTATTATCAATACTAATGAAACACAGGTGCAGTATTCATATAATGATATGATTGCACAAATGGTCAATTCAGAGGTTGATACTATTGAAATACAAAGAGACTCAGAGGTAAGTGACTCCGGTCTTGCAGTAGTTCATACTAAAAAGGGAGAAATTTATGGTGTTCAGCTCCCAAGTGTATCAGGTGTTATGGATGTTGTCAACAGCCTTGCGGCTCAGAATGCCATTAAGGTTAAAACAGTTGCACCATCTAAAACAAGCAGTATGTTGTCAATAGGTGCAACAATTGTTACTGTTATAATAATTGCTTTACTTATGTTTGTACTTTTCCAGCAGATGCGCGGCGGAGGCGGCGGCGGTAAGGTAATGAATTTCGGTAAGTCAAGAGCAAGGCTTCATACCGATGCTGACAAGAAATATACATTTGCTGATGTTGCGGGTCTTGATGAAGAAAAGGCAGAAGTTGAAGAAGTGGTACAGTTTTTAAAGGAGCCTAAGAAGTTCACTGATTTAGGTGCAAGAATACCTAAGGGTATGCTTATGGTAGGACCTCCGGGTACAGGTAAAACTTTACTTGCAAAGGCTATTGCAGGAGAAGCGGGTGTTCCTTTCTTTTCAATTTCAGGTTCAGACTTTGTTGAAATGTTTGTTGGTGTTGGTGCATCAAGAGTAAGAGATTTGTTTGAACAGGCCAAGAAGAATACGCCTTGTCTTGTATTTATTGATGAGATTGATGCTGTGGGAAGACAGAGAGGTGCAGGTCTTGGCGGCGGTCATGATGAAAGAGAACAGACTCTTAATCAGCTTTTGGTAGAAATGGATGGTTTCGGCGTTAATGAAGGCATAATTATTATGGCTGCAACCAACAGACCTGATATTTTGGATCCCGCACTTTTAAGACCGGGTCGTTTTGACAGACAGCTTGTAGTGGGAGTGCCTGATGTTAAGGGCAGAGAAGCTATATTAAAAGTACATGCCAAGGGCAAAAAAATGGCATCAGATGTTGACCTTCATGAAGTTGCCCAGACTACACAGGGATTTACCGGTGCCGATTTGGAAAATCTGCTTAATGAAGCTGCTTTGCTTGCCGCAAGAAATAATCAGAAGGTTATTACTCAGCAGAATATTAAGGATTCCTTTATTAAAGTAGCATTAGGTACCGAAAAGAAATCTAAAGTTATTACGGAAAAAGAAAGAAAAATTACAGCATACCATGAGGCAGGTCATGCCATATTATTTGAAAAGCTTCCGGAGCTTAGTCCTGTCCATACTGTTTCAACTATTCCTGTTGGCAGGGCAGGAGGATATACAATGCCTATGCCTAAGGATCAGGGGTTTGAATTTAAGAAAGAAATGGAAGAAAGAATTGTGGCTACTTTCGGTGGAAGAGTTGCTGAAGAATTAATATTCGGTGACTATACTCAGGGTGCAAGCGGTGATATTGAGCAGGCATCTAATGCCGCAAGAATGATGGTTATGCGTTATGGTATGAGTGAAAAGCTGGGTCCTATTCTATATGGTGATGAAAGTCATGATGTATTTTTAGGTAAGGACATTGGTCATGGCAGAAACTATGGTGAAAAAACTGCTACAGAAATTGATGATGAAATTAAGAGAATTATATCAGAGTCTTACAATAAGGCTAAGGAAATCCTTTCATCTGATATTGATGCCCTTCACAGAACCGCACAGCTTCTTATTGAAAAAGAAAAGGTTACAGGTGATGAATTTAGAGCCTGTCTTAATCAGGTAGGAGAATTTGCTCCTGTTGCTGAAATCAATGATTCTGTAAACATTGAAAGTACAATTGAAGAATAATTCTTAAAACACACGGAGTTTTATATAGTTTTTGCTCTGTGTGTTTTTTTGTTTTAAATTTTCAGAGTATATAAAATAAAAAATTACGGTATTTAATATTTTGTTGAAATATTTATAAAATATGTTATGATAAGTGTATTACGGAATATAAAAACTATCTGCTGCTTTTCCTGCTTTCAGGTAAGTTACACTATTGAAGGCTTATAATTTATATGCGAATAATAGGGTTCGGGAATATATTTATTATAAATTATGAACTGTTTCTCATTTACTTTGGGTATGTTATGTTATAATGTATATACACATTAAGCAGAATGGAGAAAAAACGGATGTTGAAAATTGCAATATGTGATGATAATATAGAAGTCACTTACAATATAGAAAGAATGTTAAAAAATATTGAGCCTAATTTGGATATTGAAACATATTACTCTGCAAAAACATTAATAAGTGCTCTTAGAGTGGGTGATGTTTATGACATAATTTTTTTAGATATTGAATTTGATGATGATTTGAATGGTGTTGAGGCCGGAAAAATAATAAGAAATGAATTAAAGGATAACGTTACACAAATAGTTTATATATCGGGTAAAGCAAAGTATGCTTTGGATTTGTTTGAAAGCAGACCTATGGATTTTATTGTAAAGCCTGTAGGGGTTTCGAGCCTCAGAAAGGTTTTGGAAGTTGCTTTTGAGATTATTGATAAAAATATAAAATTTTTTACTATTAAAACAGGTAACAGTACAGTAAAAATATTATATTGTGAAATCAAATATTTTGAATGTCAGGGACATAAAATTAAAGTTGTAACAGTAAAGGGCGACTATTTGTATTACGGCGTATTTTCTAAAATAGATATTGACTTTGAAAGAAATAATTTTATTAAAATACATAAGTCATATATTGTTAATACTCTTTATGTTAAGGAATATCATAATGATTATTTGATAGTTATAGATGATGATGTTTTGCCTATAAGCAGAGCTTCAAGACCTATTGTTAAAGCTTTTCTTTTAAATAGTTCATCTAATAAATAATTAAATATGTTCGCTTTTTTATGGTAAGGTATTCCCAATATATTGGGGTGATTTGCTTTAGTTACAGAGAAAAAGAGGACTTTTCTGCCGGGGTTATCTTTTTATATTATAAGACTGTATTTTACTAAGGATTCATGCAAGAAATGCTTTTAAAATTTTGCAAAGTTCTTTTATAAATTTTATAAAAAAGATATTGACAAAATGGAAAATATAGTGTATTATGTAAATAAGTTAGCGATAGCTAACTTAAATTTAAAATATAGAGTTAGTTAAAACTAACTTAAGGGTACATATTTTTTTAATTACTGGGTTAGCGAAAGCTAACCGAAGGAGGTCTGAAATGAGCATTGTAATTGTTGGCGGAAATGATTGTATGGTTACTAAATATAAGGATTTGTGTAAAGAATATAAATGTAGAGCTAAAGTGTATACGCAAATGAAGGGAACTCTTAAAAATAAAATAGGTAATCCCGATTTGCTTGTGCTATTTACAAATACGGTTTCACACAAGATGATTAACTGTGCAATCAGTGAAACAAAGGGGAAAAAAACTGTTATAGCACGTTCACATTCAAGCTCTATGACAGCATTAAAGTCAATTTTGGAGGAACATGTTTTATAAGGAGGTATTTTATGTCTGAGGAATTATTAGTTCGTCATTGTTCGCCGACTTTAGCAGGACTAAAGACAGGCAATTTGTTTAGCTATAATGTGGAGAGTATAGCTTTATTAAAAAACAAAATTGAATATATGAACAATATGCTGAATTCTAAAGGCGTTTATGTATGCTTATTAAGACTATGCGGTAAAAGAGCCTTAATTTATGTGTTCAGGCCCAGTAAACTAAAGAGGGATTTAAGCGGAAGAGAAGCCAGGGCATTGTTAAATAAAAATGGTTATAGCGGGGAAAGCTTATATGGATACATTAATCATTTATCGGAAAGAATATGCAAATGTTCAGAATTTCCTCATGAGATAGGATTATTTTTAGGATATCCCATTGAGGATATTAAGGGATTTATAGATAATAAGGGAAAAAACTGTAAGTGTGTGGGATGCTGGAAAGTGTATAACAATGAATTTGAAGCAAAAAAAACATTTGCAAAGTATAAAAAATGTACAGATATTTATTGCAAAAAATTAAATGAAGGTTTATCAATTATGCGGCTTACAATAGTTGCTTAATAAATAAAATTTTAAAATTATGGAGGTAAGAATAATGAGTAAAATTGCGGTTGTGTATTGGAGTGGTACCGGTAATACTCAGGCTATGGCTGATGCTGTAGTAAATGGTGCAAGAGAAGCAGGCGGTGAGGTATCACTTTACCCTGTAAGTGAGTTTGACCCGGCTTTGGTGTCAAGTTTTGACAGTGTTGCATTTGGTTGTCCTGCAATGGGAGCTGAAGAATTAGAGGAAAGTGAATTTGAACCTGTGTTTTCAGCCTGCGATATAAGCGGTAAGAAAATTGCTCTCTTCGGTTCTTATGGCTGGGGTGACGGCGAGTGGATGAGAAGCTGGGAAGAAAGATGCAAGAATGCAGGTGCAGACATTGTATGCGAAAGTGTTATGTGCAACGACGCCCCTGATGATACAGGCATTGCAAGCTGTGTGGAGTTAGGCAAGGCTCTTAATGCATAATAAAATATTTGCTGAAGGAACGGTTGGAGTATATATTCTGACCGTTTTTTATTTGCTAATATATACTTTTTAAAGCTTTTAATGATATTTGTTATTATATTAATATATACAATATTATAAGGTGTTTTATGAAAAAATATTTATTACAGCAGTATTTGTAATGCTTATGGCTGTCACTTCCCATGCACATCAAAAAGTTAAAATTAACATTGACGGAAGAATAACTGAAATTCAGAATTCGGCTGAAAGTGCAGAGGGACAGTTTAAAAAGGGTGCATATTATGTTATAAAGTCCTCTGAGCACAGATACAGAAAGGACGACCTGAATGCAAAGAGTACGGCAATATTTACAGTTTAAGAAGATACAGATATATACGATAATTCCGGTCATGATCATTTTGATGCTGGTATGGTATTTATTGAAGATGCTCATATTTAAGAGCTGACAATAACAGGATATCCTCAGGTAGGCTTTACTCTTCATATTACTCCTGATTCAGAAGAAAAGTTTAAAATGGCATAAAAAATCAACATTTGTGAATAATATTCAGCCTATAAATTATAAAAATGTTATATAAATGACCAATTTTATTGCTAATGCCTTGACGATTTTACAAAAATTTGATATTATATATGTAATATTTTAAAGGAGGAATTTTTAAAATGAAGAAATTTACAAAGATTATGAGTTTATTACTTGCAGGCACAATGCTTTTAGGCGCTGCCGGCTGCGGTAATGCGGCAACAGAGGGTGAGAATGAAGGCTCAGCTGCTGATTCTGCTGCTGTTACCACGGTTCAGGAAGGCAAGCTTATTTGGGGTACTAATGCTGCCTTTGAGCCATATGAGTATATGGAAGGTGATACAGTAGTAGGTATTGATGCTGAAATTGCTGATGCAATTGCTGCCAAGCTTGGTCTTGAAGCTCAGGTTGAAAATATGGACTTTGATGCTATTGTTCCTGCTGTTACATCAGGCAAGGTTGATATCGGTATTGCAGGTATGACTGTAGACGAAAAAAGACTTAAAAATGTTAATTTCTCTGATACTTATGTTGAGGCAGGTCAGGCCATAATTGTTAAGGAAGATTCTGATATTAAGTCTTCTGCAGATTTAAACGGTAAGATTGTTGGTGTACAGAGAGGTACTACAGGTGACGAGTATGTTTCTGACGAGGCTAATGGTGTATCTGTTGCAAGTGTTGAAAGATATGCAAACGGTCCTGATGCGGCTCAGTCATTATTAGCAGGTAAGATTGATGCTGTAGTTATTGATAATGAGCCTGCAAAGAAGATTGTTGATAATGCAACAGGTCTTGTTAAGCTTGAAGAAAACTTAACTTCCGAACAGTATGCTATTGCAGTTTCTAAGGAAAACACCGAGCTTTTAGACGCTATTAACGGTGCTCTTAAGGAAATGCAGGAAAGCGGTGAATTACAGGCTATTTTAGACAAGTACTTAAATAAGTAATAATTTTTACGCAAGGGTGTGTATAATGCACACCCTTATTTTGAGGAAAAAATATGAAAGATATAATTTATAATATACTGGCTTTCTTCACTTCACCTGAAACTGCAGAAAGCTGGATGGGACATTTATATGATAATTTTATTTTGGATGACAGGTGGAAATGGCTTTTAGACGGTCTTAAAATAACAATACAGCTTACTGTATGTGCGTTTATACTGGGACTTTTGCTTGGACTTGTAATTGCCATTATAAGGGTAAGCTATGACAGAAGAGTGGATACGCCTACCCAAAGTCTGTCACAAAAGACAGGCAGATTTATTCTGGGTTTTTTCAATGCAATATGCAAGCTATATCTTAATGTTATTCAGGGTACACCTACTATTGTGCAGATAATGATGATTTACTTTGTTATTCTTGCAAATTCCACAAACAAGGTCGGAGTTGCCATATTAGGCTTTACAATCAATTCAAGTGCTTATGTTGCTGAGATTATAAGAGGCGGTATTAATGGTGTTGATAAGGGACAGATGGAAGCGGGACGAAGCCTTGGCTTTGGTTACATAGCAACTATGCTTTATATTGTTGTTCCTCAGGCCTTAAAGAGTGCACTTCCTGCTCTTTGTAATGAACTTGTTGTACTCTTGAAGGAAACATCCATAGCAAGTATGGTTTCATTAGATGATTTGCTTGCAAAGGCACTGCTTATAAAGGGCAGAACATATAATTTCTTTTTACCTCTTATGGCAGCAGCTATTATATACTTTATAATTGTTTCTGTTTTAAGAAGTATATCAGCACGTCTTGAAAGGAGGCTGAACTCCGGTGAAAGATAATACTCCATTGATAAAGGTTGAAAACCTTACAAAGGATTTTGGCAATAAAACACTGGCTCTTGATAATGTAAATAATAATATTTATAACGGTGAGGTTGTCGTTGTAATAGGACCGTCAGGCTCAGGCAAGTCTACATTTTTAAGGTGCTTAAATCTTCTTGAGGTACCTACATCAGGTCATATTTATTTTGAGGGCACAGATATAACTGACCCAAAGAATAATCTTAACAAGCACAGACAAAAGATGGGTATGGTTTTCCAGCAGTTTAATTTGTTTCCTCATATGACTATTATGAGAAATCTTACTATCGGACCTATGAAGCTTCTTAAAAAGAGTAAGGAAGATGCGGAAAAGAAAGCTATGGAGCTTCTTGAAAGAGTAGGACTTGCTGACAGGGCTTACAGCTATCCCAATCAGCTTTCAGGCGGACAAAAGCAGAGAATTGCCATTGTTCGTGCTTTATGTATGGAGCCTGATGTTATGCTTTTTGATGAACCTACGTCTGCTCTTGACCCTGAAATGGTTGGTGAAGTTTTAGATGTAATGAAAAATCTTGCCAAAGAGAATATGACAATGGTTGTTGTTACTCACGAAATGGGATTTGCAAGAGAGGTAGCTTCAAGGGTTATATTTATGGAAAACGGCCGTATACTTGAGGAAAATAATCCTGAGGAGTTTTTTAATAATCCTAAAAGTGACAGATTAAAGAATTTTTTAAATATGGTGCTATAAAAGAATGTCTTAGGGCATTCTTTTTTCTTTCCTGCAAAATTTTATTATGTGTGCCAATAAAACATTGCAAAAAAAAGATAATATGTTATAATTAAAGGTAATAGACAGTTTCGGAAGTTTTTTTGTGAATAAGGGAAACAGATAAAACTGCGTTGAAATTTGTAATTATACAATATATAAAATAATTAAACAGCTTTACTTTAAACAGAGGGAGCGGAAGAAATTTTAAACTTGTTAATAAAATTCAAAGATTGGTGAAGGTGAAGGATAATGAGCAGAAAAGATGCAAGAAAGCATATTTTTAATTTGGTTTTTCAGACTGAATTTAACTTAGACACTGATGTAAAGGAAAGTATCGATACTTATACTGAGGAGTATGAGGGTTTTAAAAAGGACGAAAGTGATTTTATATCAAGGGAATACAGGGGAATTTTAGCTAATATTGAAAGCATAGATTCATATATTGACAAGTTTGCCGTTGGCTGGAGTATTTCAAGACTTGCCAAAACAGATCTTGCAATTCTGAGAATTGGTGTTTATGAGATTATATTTGATGAAGAAATTCCCGATGCTGTTGCCGTAAATGAGGCAGTTGAGCTTGCTAAGGTATTTAGCGGTGATAAGGCTCCTGCCTTTATTAATGCTATATTATCAAAAATAGTTAAAAGCAAGGATGTTGAATAAGTATGAAGGTTTATACTGTATCACAGATAAACAATTATATTAAGAAAATACTTGAAAATGATATATTTCTGACAGATTTATATATTGAGGCTGAAATTTCAAATTTTAAGGCTCACGGCAGCGGGCATTTGTATTTTACATTAAAGGACAACGGAGCCGCAATTAATACCGTTATGTTCAGAAGTAATGCGGAAAAGCTTAAATTTATGCCTGAAAGCGGTATGAAAGTTGTGGCAAGGGGCTATATTTCTTTATATGAAAAAACGGGGCAATATCAGCTTTATGTTACAGGTATGGAGCCTGCCGGTATCGGTGCACTTTATATGGCTTATGAACAGCTTAGAGCCAGACTTGAAAAAGCAGGTGTATTTGACCCTAAATATAAAAAGCCAATACCTAAAATGCCTAAGACGGTTGCAGTAATTACTTCGCCTACCGGTGCTGCCGTCAGAGATATTATTAATGTTACGGGAAGAAGAAATTCCAATGTTGAAATTGTAATTGTTCCTGTTCTTGTACAAGGGGAAAATGCTGCCCCTGATATTGTAAAGGCTATTGAGATGGTAAACCGCTGGGGTAAGGCGGACACAATAATTGTGGGAAGAGGAGGCGGCTCTATTGAAGATTTGTGGGCGTTTAATGAAGAAATTGTTGCAAGGGCAATATTTAACTCTCAAATTCCGGTAATATCTGCCGTAGGCCATGAAACAGATTTTACAATAGCCGATTTTATATCGGATATGAGAGCTCCAACGCCTTCTGCAGCTGCTGAAATTGCAGTGCCTGAGGGAAATGCAATTAATGACAGGGTGATAAATCTTTATGGCAGAATTTTAAAGAATGCTGAAAGCAGAATAGGGGAAAATCTTAACAGGTACAGATATTGTGTGAACAGCTATGGATTTAAGAATTTCAGCAATACGGTTTTTGATAATCAGATTTATGTTTCGGAACTGTATGGCAAAATATATGATAAATTAAATAATGATATAAGTAAAAAAAGGCTTTTGCTTAAGAATTGTCTTGATAATATTGAAAACAAATCACCGCTGAATATTCTCAGAAGAGGATATTCACTGGTGTATGATGAAAAAGGAAAAATCTTAGACAGTGCAGATGGTATAAAAACAAATGATGAAATAAATATCAGGCTTAATAAGGGAAATATTAAAGCCAGAGTTACTGAGGCAGGTGAATAATTTGGCAAGAAAAAAAAGTTTTGAAGAGGCTTTAAACAGACTGGAGGAAATTGCTGAACAGATGGAGAATAATGAAACAGGTCTTGAAAATTCTGTTAAGCTCTACAAAGAGGGTGTGGAACTGTCTGTCTATTGTTCGGAAATTTTAAATAAGGCTGAACAACAGGTAATGGAGCTTAGGGAAAGTGCTGACGGTGTATTTAGTAAGAGAAACTTTAATATGGGAGAAGAGTAATGGAATTTAAAAATAAGCTTAATGAAAGAATTGAATTAATAGATAAGGCTTTGGAAAATTATCTTAAGCCTAAATATCCAGAAAGATTATATGAGGCTATGGGGTATAGTGTTTTTGCGGGAGGCAAGCGACTTCGTCCCGTACTTTTATTATCTGCCTGCGAGGCTGTAGGAGGCAATATTGAAGATGCCGTGCCCTTTGCCTGCGCTTTGGAAATGATTCACACGTATTCTTTAATTCATGATGATTTGCCTGCAATGGATAATGATGATTTCAGAAGAGGCAAGCCGACATGTCATAAGCAGTTTGATGAGGCTTTGGCAATTTTAGCAGGTGACGGACTGCTTACCTATGCCTTTGAGGTTATGCTTGAAGCCGTATGTGCCAAAAAGGATATAGGGCTGGCTAAGGCAGCAAAGCTTATTGCCAATTACAGCGGAAGTGAAGGTATGCTGGTTGGTCAGGTTGTGGATGTGGAATCTGAGGGAACGAAAATTGATGATAAGACTCTTATGTATATTCATGATAACAAAACAGGGGGACTTATTAAGGCTGCATTGATGGCAGGAGCTATGATTGGCGGTGCTCATGGTGATGTTGTAAGAAATTTTGAGAAAATTGGTTATAATATGGGTATTGCATTTCAGATTAAGGATGATATTCTTGATGTTACAAGCACAACTGAGGTGCTTGGTAAACCTGTTTTAAGTGATGTTAAAAATGATAAGCAGACTTATGTGTCCTTATATGGTCTTGATAATGCACAGCAGGATTATGAAACTCTTTCAAACGGGGCTGTAAAGCTGATTAATGATATGGGTGATAAGGCTGAATTTCTGGCGTGGTATGCCGAGTCACTTATAAACAGAGAAAAATAGGATTGATAAATATGGTATATATTCAGCAATTATTAAATAATAAAATAATTTTTATATCAATTGTTTCATGGGCGGCTGCTCAGATTATTAAAATGATACTTGACCTTATTGCTTCGGGCAAGGTTGACTGGGAGCTGATGTTTGCATCAGGCGGTATGCCCAGTTCACACAGCTCTTTTGTAAGTTCCTTAGCTATGGCTGTAGGCTTGCAGGAGGGATTTGATTCTGTTTTATTTGCCATAAGCTTTGTGCTTGCAATTGTGGTTATGTATGATGCTGCGGGGGTAAGAAGAGCAGCGGGATCTCATGCTGCTATTATTAACAAATTGATGGATAGTCTTAATATTAAAATTGATGAAAAGCTTAAAGAACTTATAGGACATACACCTATACAGGTGGGTGCAGGTGCAATTTTAGGCATAGTTATTGCAATAATATGCAATATGCTGCTGAAGTAAAAGAGGGATTAAAGTGTATTTGGAAAAAATTAATTCTCCGGAAGATGTAAAAAAATTAAGCGTTGATAAATTAGATATTCTTGCAGGTGAAATAAGGGAATTTCTTGTTAATTCAGTATCCCACACCGGCGGTCATTTGGCATCTAATTTGGGTGTTGTTGATTTGACTATTGCAATGCATTATTGTTTTTGCTGTCCCAGAGATAAATTTGTGTGGGATGTAGGTCATCAGGCTTATACCCATAAGATACTTACAGGGCGTAAAGAGGAGTTTGACACACTTAGAAAACTCGATGGTCTTAGCGGTTTCCCTAAAACTAATGAAAGTAAATACGATTCCTTTAATACAGGACACAGCTCAACATCAATAGCTGCTGCTATAGGTTTGGCAAAGGCAAGGGATTTAATGGGGCATACCTACAATGTTGTATCTGTTATAGGTGATGGTGCAATGACAGGAGGTATGGCTTATGAAGCCCTTAATAATGTTGGAAGAGATCATACTAAGCTTATAATAGTTTTAAATGATAATCAGATGTCAATATCTGAAAATGTGGGTGCAATGAGTAAGTATTTAAGCGAGCTTATACTTACACAAAAGTATATGAATGCCAAGTCGGGATTACAGAAAAAATTAAAAAGTATGCCTGTGGGCGGTGAACAGATTTACAATTTGCTGTATAAGGGAAAGGGTACATTAAAGAATGCTATTATGCCTGAAAACAGTATGTTTGAACATTTGGGCATTAAATATGTAGGTCCGATTGACGGTCATGATATTAAGCGTCTTGTAAGTGTATTTAACAGAGCAAAGAAAATTAATGTACCTGTTCTTATTCACATTATTACAAAAAAAGGAAAGGGTTATGAACCGGCAGAAATTATGCCTAGCGTATATCATGGTGTAGGTAAATTTGACGCAAAGATAGGAGTGCTGCCAAGCACTGATAAAAAAGAAACTTATTCGGATGTATTTAGCAGAAAAATCCTTGAAATGGGTGCAGTAAACAATAAAATATGTGCAATAACCGCAGCAATGCCTTTGGGTACAGGGTTGAGTAAGTTTGCAAGTCTTTATCCCAAGAGATTTTTTGATGTTGGTATTGCCGAGGAGTATGCCGTTACATTTGCGGCAGGACTTGCCAAGGGTGGATTTATTCCTGTATTTGCGGTGTACTCTACCTTTTTGCAGAGAAGTTATGATCAGATAGTTCATGATGTGTGTATTCAGAATTTACATGTTATATTTGCTATTGACAGAGCGGGAATTGTGGGGGATGACGGTGAAACTCATCAGGGAATATATGATATTTCTTATTTAGCCCATATACCGAACTTAACCGTAATGGCTCCCAAGAACAAAGCTGAATTTGAAGGTATGCTTGAGTATGCGGTTACTTTAAGTGGTCCTGTGGCTATAAGGTATCCAAGGGGTGAGGCTTCCGAAATCATGATAGCTGTTGAAAAACCTATTGAAAAGGGTAAGGCGGAATATATATATGAAGGTGAAAAAATTGCTCTTGTAAGTTACGGAGCAATGATGGATGAGGCTGCAGATGTTTACAGCTGTCTTATAGAGGAGGGTTATAATCCTACCCTTATAAATGCACGTTTTGCTTCTCCTATAGATACCGGTTTAATTTCAGATTTAGCAAAGAATTATAAATATATATTTACAATGGAGGACAATATTTACTCCGGCGGTTTTGGTGCTCTTTTAGCGCAGAGATTATGTGAGTTCGGCGTTAAAGACAATGTGATTTATAATTTTGCGTTCCCTGATATGTATATTGAACATGGTAACAGAAATTTGCTTTTTGACAGATATGGTATGTCTGCTGAGAAAATATTTCAAAAAATTATTCAAATAATCGGAGATAACAGGAATGGCTGATTTCAGACTTGATATGTATATAAGAGAAAAATTAAATATATCACGTCAAAAAGCTCAGGAGCTTATTCAAAACAACGGTGTGACAGTAAACGGTAAGATTATTAATAAGCCTTCACACAAAGTGTCATATAGTGATGAAGTAGTTGTTAACAATACGGAAAAAGTACTTAAATATGTGGGACGCGGAGGTTATAAGCTTGAAAAGGCTGTTGATATTTTTAATATTAATATTAAGGGCGTTTGTGTTGACATAGGTGCATCTACAGGCGGTTTTACCGATTGTATGCTGCAAAACGGTGCAGAAGTTGTTTATGCAGTTGATGTGGGAAGTAATCAGCTTGCAGAAAAATTGAGAAATGACAAAAGAGTAATTTCAATGGAGAATACTGATATAAGAAATGCCGTTATACCTAAAGCTGATTTTATTGGCTGTGATGTGTCATTTATATCATTGACTAAAATATTTCCGAGTGTGTGTAATGTACTTAATGATAGAGGCTGCGGTGTTTTTTTGATTAAGCCTCAGTTTGAGGCGGGAAAAGAAAATATATCAAAAAACGGTATTGTTAAAAATCCTAAAGTACACAAAAAGGTAATAAGGGATATAATTGGCAATGCAGGTGAAGAAGGACTGTATATTAAGGCTATTACTTATTCCCCTATACAGGGCGGTGACGGCAATATTGAATATCTTGTCTATATTGATAAGACGGATAGCATTAATATTAAGCAGTCTGATATTGACAGAGTTGTTGAGAGTGCATTTGATGCTTTTAAAAGCAGGTGATTTTATGAATAAAATAGGGTTTATAACTAATATTGATAAGGATCCGGAGCTTTTTCATACCAAAGAGCTTACACTTTGGTCTATAGAAAGAGGCTGTGAGGTTTTACTTAATTCTGCTCTTTGCAGAAAAATCGGTATAGGAACACCGATGAACAGTACAGATGAAATTTATGAAAAGGCTGATTTTGTTGTTGTGCTTGGCGGTGACGGAACAATATTGAGAGTGGCAAGACGAGCTGCCAAATATGAAACTCCTATACTGGGCATTAACTTCGGAACATTAGGATATTTAGCTGATGTTGAGAAGTCTGACGGAAAGATTGCCATTGAAAAGGTTCTTAACGGTAACTATAAAATTGAAAAAAGAATGATGCTTGAGGCATATATTGAAAGAGGCTGTGTCAGTCATGACACTCAGCTGGCGTTAAATGAAGTATGTGTAAGTAATACAAGCTTTTCACGTATGATTTCTTTAAGTGTTGAGGTTAATGATGAGTATATAAATACTTTCAGGGCAGATGGCATAATTGTGTCAACACCTACAGGCTCAACTGCTTATAATTTATCTGCGGGAGGGCCTATACTTAATACAAATACAGAGCTTATGACTATTACTCATATTTGTCCTCATGCTTTGTATGCAAGGCCGATAGTTGTATCAGGTGATGATGTAATTAAAATTAAAGCAGCCGGAGACTATAGCAATACTCAGGTTACATTTGACGGCCAGAACGGTGACAGAATAAAAAACGGCGATACCATTGTAATAAAAAAATCGAAGTATTGTACTGATATTATAAAAACAACAAATTTATCTTTCTTTGATATATTAAGAAGAAAAATGGTGGATGTAAGTTTATAGCGGAGTGAAATATGAAAGTAAAAAGACAGTCAAAGATATTGGAAATTATAAAAGATAATGAAATTGATACTCAAGAGGCTCTGGCTGAAATGCTAAATGACGCCGGTTTCAATGTGACACAGGCTACAGTGTCAAGGGATATCAGAGAGCTAAAGCTGACTAAAGTTCCTGTTGGCATGGGAAAGCAGAAATATATTGTTATTTCGAATGAGGATAGTGAAATTGGTGAGAGATTAAAAAGAGTGTTTAGAGACGGAGTTACAGCAATAGATTTTGCTCAGAATATTATTGTTATAAAAACTCTGACGGGTATGGCAATGGCTGTGGCGGCAGCTCTTGATGCAATGGATAATACTGAAATTATGGGAACCATAGCCGGAGATGACACTGTTTTTTGTGTTGTTAAAAATGAAACCAAGGCTATCAGGCTGATTGGAAAGCTTAGGGTAAATATGAATAAAAATTAATAGCCTCACAGGAGGGTACTATGCTTGAAAAACTTTATGTAAATAATTTTGCATTGATTGATGAATTAGAGGTTGATTTTGGACCGGGACTAAATGTGCTCAGCGGTGAAACAGGTGCAGGCAAGTCAATTATTATCGGATCTCTTAACTTTGTACTTGGCGGAAAGGCTGACAAGGATATAATTAAAACAGGCTGTGATATAACAGAAGTCTCAGCTCTTGTGTCTGTTGATAATGATGAGCTGAAGGCTGAGCTTGAAAATTGTGATGTTGCTGTTGATGATGACAATTATGTCCTTATTAAGAGAACATTTAACAGAAACGGAAAGTCCTCTTGTAAAATAAACGGAAAGACTGCTACTGTTTCCATGGTAAAGGAAATATCGGCTTTTTTAGTAGATATACATGGTCAGCATGATCATCAGTCACTTTTAAATCCTAAAAGTCATATAATAATGCTTGACAGGCTTTGCGGAAGTAAGCTTGATAAGGAGCTTGAAAAACTTGGGATATTATATAATGAATATAGAGATGTATCTAAAAAGCTTAAGGGAATTGATATAAATGATAAGAATATTCAGGACAAAATAGAGCTTTATACATATCAGATAAATGAAATAGAATCGGCAAATCTGAAGGCAGGGGAAGATGAAATTCTTGCTGAAAGAAGAAATATACTTTTAAACAGCGTGAGACTTCAGGGATATGTAAATGATTGTCTTGACTTTTTATACAGAAATGAAAACTCTGCTATTGAAAGTATAGGCAATGCTGCAGATAATTTAAGCAGTATATCTGAAATTGATGAGAGTCAGGGAAAGATTCTGGAATCCTTAAATGATGCCTATGCAATAGTTGAGGATGTTGTAAAGTCTGTTAGATTGTATGAGGACAGTATGGATAGGGATCCTAATGAGCTTAATGAGGTTGAGGAAAGACTGCAGACGATATATAAGCTGAAAAATAAGTATGGCAATACCATTGAAAAAGTACTTGCTTATTTTGATAATGTTTCTGAAAAGCTTAATATAATTGAAAACAGTGAAGCTTTGGCCTTGGAATATTCAGAAAAAAAGAAAATACTTGAACAGAAAATAAGAAAAATATGCAGTAATATTTCTGATATTAGAAAAAGTGCGGGCGAGGATGCGGAGAAAAAGATAATACGTATCCTTAAGGATTTAAGCATGGAAAATGCCTGCTTTAAGATAAATATTACCGAAAAAGAAGGTTTTGACGGAAACGGTTTTGATAATGTTGAATTTTTAATTTCAGCAAACAGGGGAGAAAAATTAAAACCTCTCAGCAAAATTGCATCAGGCGGTGAAATGAGCAGAGTTATGCTTGCTCTTAAAAATGTGCTGGCAGATGTAGACAATATTGACACCTTTGTCTTTGATGAAATTGATACAGGCATTAGCGGAAGGACTGCCCAAAAGGTTGCGGAAAAAATGCTTGCCGTGGCAAAAGGTCATCAGATACTTTGTATAACACACCTTCCGCAGATAGCTGCAATGGCTGACAATAACTATTTAATTGAAAAAAGCAGTGAGGGTGAAAGAACATATACAAATATTGTTGAATTATCCGATGAAAAGGTGTATAATGAATTAGCCAGGCTTATTGGTGGTGCTGAAATAACTAGGGCAACATTAGAAGCGGCAAAGGAAATGAAATTAATGGCGAATAAGCTAAAGGAGAATTAATAATATGAAGAAAAAGATTGCAATAATGTTAGTAGGTCTTATGTGTGTTTCAGCTGCAGGCTGTAGTTTTTTTGGCGGAAACAAGAGTGTTGATATGGATGCGATTAATAAGGAAGATATTTTCACTGAGATATCTGATGATACTGTTGTTGATGGTTCAACAGCTGCCGAAGCATTTACAAAAGCTTTGTCTGCCGTTGAAGAAAGTGATAATATTACCATTACCGTATCAAATAATATTACAATGGGTACCGAAGGTCAGGAAGACTATCAAAACAGTCTGGGTGAATCAGAAATTAAGCTTGCAAAGGACGGCGAAACACAGCTTGGCAGTGTTATAATAGATAACTCATATAAATATGCTTCCGAAAGTACAACAGGTAAAAACAGTGTTACTGAGGAAAAGAGTAAGATAACAGGATATTATTCCGGCGATACCTTATATTTTATTACTAATGAAGGTGATAAGGTTAAGGAGGAAATGGGATACGAGGATTTCTTGGGTGTTGTAAATACCTATTCTTTAAGCGTATATAATGATTGTATAAGTAAGGCTGCCTGTGTAGAGGAAAAAAATGGAAAAACTTATTATATAGCATATGATCCTGCCAAGTTTGAAACAACCATGAATACAAATATGGAAGCATCAGGTCAGACTTTGGCTGATGGTGAAGCTATGCATGTGAAGTATGCTAATATTGCAGCTAAACTTGATAATGAAGATAATTTAATAGGCTACGGATTTATAATTGATGCAGAGTATGTTAATGATACAGCAACAACGGCATATAATTATTCTATAAAGACAGGCTTCAGTAACAGAAACAGTACTGAGGTTGATGCAGTAACTAACACGGACGATTATATGACTGCTGATGAGTATACACAGAAAATGCAGAATGAAGCAGCAGGAGCTGAGGAAAATCAGGATGGCGAAGCTGAAACAGCTGAAACTAATGGAGTTACTGAAGAAAGCACTAACTAAAAATATGAAAAAATAGCAAAAAAAGTGTTGACAAAACTATAAAGTTGTGATATTATATTCCTTGTGTTCAGCACTGAACATAAGGGATATGCGCGATTAGCTCAGTTGGTAGAGCAGCTGACTCTTAATCAGAAGGTCCGGGGTTCGAGCCCCCGATCGCGCATTTTAGTGAAATTTATGAAATAAGTTTTACATGATATTTTCAGTTTAAAATAGTATGCGCGATTAGCTCAGTTGGTAGAGCAGCTGACTCTTAATCAGAAGGTCCGGG
>JAUNGN010000009.1:68824-78053 GCA_030524425.1 Clostridia bacterium
GTTCGAGCCCCCGATCGCGCATTTAAATGCGAGCAATATGCTCGTTTTTTTCTTATAATAATATAAAAAATATATTAGAAAAAATTACGAAAAAAGTGTTGCAAAGGTTGAAAATATATGTTATAATATCAACTGTTGTAAAAACACACATGGGCTGATTTGGTAAGAAGGGTGACACATATTGGTGTTTCTTGTCATAGGTCCGTGGAGGAAAAACCAAATTTAAGGAGGATGAAATAATGGCTGTTATTTCAATGAAGCAATTATTAGAAGCAGGTGTACATTTCGGACACCAGACAAGAAGATGGAATCCTAAGATGGCTGAGTACATCTTTGCTGAGAGAAATGGTATTTATATCATTGATCTTCAGAAGACTGTTAAGAAGGTAGAAGAAGCTTACAATGCTGTTGCCGAAATCGTTAAGGATGGCGGTGAAGTACTTTTTGTAGGTACTAAGAAGCAGGCTCAGGATTCTATTAAAGAAGAAGCTCAGAGATGTGGCATGTACTATGTTAATGAGAGATGGTTAGGCGGTATGCTTACTAACTTTACTACTGTAAAGACAAGAATCGCAAGATTAAAGGAACTCGAAGCCATGATTGAGGATGGTACAATGGATGTACTTCCTAAGAAGGAAGTTGCCAAGCTTATGCATGAAAAGGAAAAGCTTGACAAGAACATTGGCGGTATCAAGGAAATGACCAGAATTCCTGATTGTATGTTTATTGTTGACCCTAGAAAGGAAAAGATTGCAGTTCAGGAAGCTCACAACTTAAATATTCCTATTGTTGCAATTGTCGATACTAACTGTGATCCTGAAGAGGTTGATTACGTAATTCCGGGTAATGATGATGCTATCAGAGCCGTTAAGTTAATTGCAGGCAGAATTGCTGATGCAGTTATAGAGTCTAAGCAGGGTGAGCAGGAAGTTCCTGAAGCTGTTGCTGAAGATGCAGAGTAATATAACAAATTAATATCTATATACTAACAGGCTTTAGCCACAAGGCTGAAGCCTTTTTTAAACAATAACAATTTTTTAAAAACAGGAGGAAAAGAAAATGGCTGTTACTGCTGCTTTAATTAAAGAGTTAAGAGAATTAACAGGTGTTGGTATGAGTGCTTGTAAGAATGCACTTGTTGAAACTGATGGTAATATTGAAGAGGCTATTGAATATTTAAGAAAGCAGGGTCTTGCTAATGCTGCCAAGAAGGCAGGCAGAATTGCTGCTGAGGGTTTAAGCTATGCTTATATTGCTGATGATAACAGTGTTGGTGTTGTTGTTGAAGTTAACTCAGAAACTGACTTTGTTGCTAAGAACGATGTATTTAAGGCTTTTGTTGATAGTGTAGCTAAGCAGGCTGCTAAGTCTGACGCAAAGGATGTTGAAGCCTTATTGGAAGAAAAGTGGATTGAAGATGAAACTAAGACTGTTAAGGACGCTTTAACTGAAAAGATTTCCGTTATCGGTGAAAATCTTAATATCAGAAGATTTGAAAAGGTTGTAAATACAGGAGATTCTTTCTTAGTATCTTATATTCATGCAGGCGGTAAGATTGCAGTTTTGGTTGAGCTTGCTACAGAATCTAAGGATGCTGCCCTTGTTGCTGCAGGTAAGAATGTTGCAATGCAGATTGCATCTATGAGTCCTAAGTTTGTTGCAACAAGTGATGTTCCTGCAGATTACATTGCTCACGAGAAGGAAGTTCTCTTAGAGCAGGCTAAGAATGATCCTAAGAATGCTAATAAGCCTGAAAACATTCTTGAGAAGATGTTAACAGGAAGACTTAATAAGGAAATGAAGGAAGTTTGCTTATTAGAGCAGGAATATGTTTTAGGTGACAAGATTTCCGTAGGTCAGTATATGAAGGAAGTTTCTAAGGAAATTGGTTCTGATGTTACGGTTAAGAGCTTTATCAGATTTGAAACCGGCGAAGGTATCGAAAAGAAGAACGAGAATTTTGCCGAAGAAGTTGCTAAGGCAATGCAGTAATATTTTGTTCAGTTTAAAAATATTTAGTTAATGTTAAAGGGAATTGTTCATGTCGAATAATTCCCTTTTAATATTATATAAATTGTTGATGTATAAATGCTATGGTTATATAAAACAGCTTAAATAAATTTATAATTGAGATTATCTCAATAGTAAAAATAAGCCAATAATTATATGTGAAAAAGTGTTATTAATGAGAGGAATTATCATAAAGGTAATTCCTCTTTTTCTATAAAAAAATATAATATTTGATTGTTTTGATATCCGTATAAGAGCATAAATCGTAAAATTTAGAAAAAAAATTGCAATTTATGTCAAAAAATCTGCATTTTGTGCAATGTTAAAAATTTTGGGTTAAAAATATGGTATAGTAATTAATGAATTCAGGTGTTAATTTTATTTTTGTTTAATATAATATGCAGAAAACTTAAAATAAAAATAACACTAAATATTAATAATGTCAGGAGTATACAAAATGAGTAGATTTATAGATAGGATATCTGTTAACGGCGGCATACCCAATGGTTTATCTGTAGAGGATTTATATGCATATTCAAAAAATCTAATGTTTGATTATTGGGAAGACAAAGATAATATCAGTCAGTTAAAAAAGACTGAGGCATTAGCTAAAAAGATAATTGAAATAGAGGATAATGAAAGGGCTTATGATAATTATTTCTTTATTTTAGCCAACTCAGGCCAATTCAATAAGGTTTTTAATGAATGTAAAAAGCTGTTGAATGTGGATAAGTTCAGATATTTTGCTTTAAAGAATTTATCCGACAAAGTATTTGTAGAAAAGGGACTTTTGGAAAGGGATAAATACATTGAAATTTTAAAAGAAAGATTATCTGTTTCAAAAAGTGAAATGGAGAGAAATTATGTATTATCCTTATTAAAAGAAATGGGATATAAATAATTTTTTGAATTTACAGAAATTATATGTCTTATATTTTAAAATTACAATAATATCCACTTATATGTAAAATACAGGGAGGATGTTGTTATAATAATAAATGAAATTTTCTTATCCGGTAATTAACCTGTGTTAAATTCATATCAATGTGAAAAAGCGTTCAAGGAATGTAAGAGTATTTAAAAATGGATAATTTAAAGTATTGTGTATTAAAAATTTATCCGATAGGATTCTTTTAGAAAAAGGTTTATAAATAAGCTTACATTAAAATTTTAAATGAAATATTATTGTTATCAAAAAGTGAAATGGATATAATATATACAATATCAATTATTGATGAAGTGATGACAAGCTAAAATAAGTTTGGTGTTAAATAATTATATATTTATAATAAGGCGGATGCTGTAAAACAGGGAATTGTTTTGCCCCATTTTTAATGTTAATAAAATATGAAAGTTAAAAATTGCCAAAAGGTTTATCCCTTTGGCAACTTTTTTAATCGAATATAAACTGACCGATTCAATATAAATTGAAAATCTTTTGTTTTGAAACCGTTTAATATTTTTTAATTTAAAGTGATAAATCGAACTTTTTAAGCCAATAGTTAACCTGTATAATATATGCCAATAACTGAGGTGTTGCCATTAGCTGACCAAACCAAGGCTTTCCGTAATCTGATGTTGAGTTTAAAATAGTGTTTACTTCCTGTTTATTTAATATGGGAAGAATTGGTGCGTTATTATCGGACATTATTTCTGCAACTCTTTCCTTTAAAATTTTTTCATAATTTGGATTATAGGTTTTGGGGTAAGGAGATTTTTTTCTGTACACAATTTCTTCAGGCAAAAGATTTTTTGCACTGTCTCTTAACAGTCCTTTAGTAATGCCATTGGGGCATTTATACTCCCAGGGCACATTCCACATATATTCAATTATTCTATGGTCTGCATAGGGCACTCTTGCTTCGAGTCCGCTATACATTGAGGCTCTGTCCATTCTGTCAAGCAGTGTTGTCATAAACCATTTTAAATTTAAAAATGATATTTCACGTTGTCTTTTTCTTAAAGTATCTTCACCTTCAAGTATAGGAACCTGTGATATTGAGTGTTTATATTGCTTATCAATATAGCCTTTTAAATCAAGCTGTGTGACTGCGTCATCATTTAAAACAGAGTTTCGTACATTGTAGTTAACTGACCAAGGGAAGGTATCAGCATTTATAAATTCATCTCTGTGAAACCAAGGGTATCCGCCGAAAATTTCGTCGGCACATTCTCCGGTTAATGTTACTTTATTGTGTTCTTTGACAAGTTTGCAAAAGTACAGCATAGATGCGTCAACATCTGCCATACCCGGCAGGTCCTTGGCATCTACCGATAAATAGAGATAATCTGCAAGCTCTTCGTTGCTGCACTCAAGATAAGTATGATTAACATTGAAGTTATTAAGCATTATATCCACATAAGGTCTATCCTGTTCAGGCTGGAAGGAGTTTGATACAAAGTACTTGTTGTTGTCCTTGAAGTCAAATGAAAAGGTGTTAAAAGTTTTCCCCTTTTTTGCTAAATAGTTTGCTGCCACTGCGGTGACTATACAGGAGTCAAGGCCTCCGGATAAAAAACTGCATACGGGAACATCCGAAACCATTTGATATTCAATGGCTGAGGTTACAAGATATCTGACATCATCAACTGCCTCTTCATAAGACTTGGTATATTCCTCGGATTTAAGTGACCAGTAAGGATATTCTTTAAAGCCGTTTATATCGTATACACCATAGTGACCGTATTTAATTTCAAATACCCCTTTGAATACTCCGTTGCCCTCTGTTCTTGCAGGACCGATACCAAATATTTCTCTCAAAGAATTGTTATCAATTTCAGGTGAAACCTTTGGGTGTTTAAAAAGTGACTTTATTTCAGAGCCAAAGACTATTGTATTTCTTTTTAACGAATAAAAAAGGGGCTTTATACCGCAGCGGTCTCTGAATAAATAAAGCTTTTTATCCCTGTCGTCCCATATGGCATAGGCAAAAATGCCGTTTAGCATTTTGACAGAGTCAATACCATATTCTATATATGCGTAAAGTATTACCTCTGTATCTGTTGTGGTTTCAAAGCTGTAGCCTTTTGAAATAAGATCAGCTTTTAAGGGTTCCATATTATAAATTTCACCATTATAAACTATTGTATATTCATTTTCGTTTATTACTCTTGTCATTGGCTGATTGCCGTTAAATAAATCTCTTATTGTAAGTCTTGTTTGGCTTAGTCCTACATTTTTCTTTAAATATTCTCCTGTATCGTCCTTGCCTCTGTGGGAAATTTCTTCTCTCATTTTAACAAGAATGCTGTGCCAGTAATATTGATTTGAGGTGTAGTCCATATCAAAGGAGCAAAAGCCTGCAATTCCACACATATTTTACCTCCGAAATTTTATTCCTTAAATTATTTTATTCAATAATTAAATAAAAATACTTGACAATAATTTTTTTTGGATTTATAATGAAATAAGTTTTAAAAACTGTGAAGGCGAAAAGTAGATACAGCGGTTTTAACAGAGATAGATTGTCATCGGCTGTAAGCAATCTTTAAATGAAGCTGTTTTGAAGTTCACGCCGGAGTTCTTTTCCTGAAATTTTTAGTAGGGAAATGCGGTTGAGGTCGTTATTCTTCGTAAAGTGTCCGGTATTTTTGCCGGAAAGCTGGGTGGTACCACGGTATATTATCGTCCCTTATTGTATAATAAGGGACGTTTTCTTTTTTAATAAGAAATGGAAGGAGATAAAAAATGAAGGAAAAATTAAGCCAGATTAAAGAACTGGCAATCAAGAAGCTTGCAGACGCAGCAGATCTTAAGGCTTTGGATGATTTAAGAGTTGAAATACTTGGTAAAAAGGGTGAATTAACTCAAATACTTAAAGGTATGGGTTCATTAAGCAAGGAAGAAAGACCTGTTATCGGTCAGCTTGCAAATGAGGTAAGAAGTGAAATTGAAACTAAGCTTGAGGAAGCTAAAACAGCTCTTGCGGCAAAGGCGCAGGAGGCTAAATTAAAGGCTGAAACTATTGATGTTACTATGCCCGGTAAGGTAACGGAGCTTGGTCATAAGCATCCTATGACACAGGTTATTGATGAAATTAAAAATATATTTATTGGTATGGGCTATGAAATTGCAGAGGGTCCCGAAGTAGAAACTGCTTATTATAACTTTGAGGCACTTAATATTCCCAAGGATCACCCTGCAAGAGATGAGCAGGATACTTTCTATATAAATGGTGCAGGTGATTTCCTGTTGAGAACTCAGACTTCACCTATGCAGGTAAGAGTTATGGAAAACAGAAAGCCTCCTATCAGAATTATTGCTCCGGGAAGAGTTTATCGTTCTGATGAGGTTGACGCTACACATTCTCCTATTTTCCATCAGCTTGAAGGTCTTGTAATTGACAAGGGCATTACTATGGGTGACTTAAAGGGTGCTCTTGCAGAGTTTGCAAGGGGCTTGTTTGGTGAGAATACTAAGGTTAGATTCAGACCTCACCATTTCCCGTTTACTGAGCCAAGTGCGGAAATGGACGCATCCTGCTTTGCCTGCGGAGGAAAGGGCTGCCGTGTGTGCAAGGACAGCGGATGGATTGAGGTTTTGGGCTGCGGTATGGTTCACCCAAAGGTACTTGAAATGTCAGGCATTGATCCTAAGGTTTATTCAGGCTTTGCTTTTGGTATGGGACTTGAGAGAGTTGCAATGCAGAGATATGCTATTTCAGATCTTAGATTATTGTTTGAAAATGATACTAAGTTCTTAAAGCAGTTTTAATTAGGAGGTGTGAAGTATTATGGATTTACCGATGAGATGGTTGGATGAGTATGTGGATATTGATACTACTACTCA
This sequence comes from Clostridia bacterium, assembly GCA_030524425.1. Classification (GTDB taxonomy): domain Bacteria; phylum Bacillota; class Clostridia; order Lachnospirales; family CAG-274; genus Gallispira. The sequence goes on from JAUNGN010000009.1 coordinate 75,624, forward strand.
GGAATTTATAGATAAAATTACTTTATCAGGCTCTAAGGTTGAGTCAGTTACAAGTCTTGCAAAGGATATTACAAATGTTGTAACAGGTAAGGTTCTTAAAATTGAAAAGCATCCCGATGCTGATAAGCTTGTTGTGACTAAGGTTGATGTGGGAGCCGGAGAGCCTTTACAGATTGTAACAGGTGCGCCAAATCTTTATGCAGGTGCTGTTGTGCCTGTTGCCCTTGTTGGTGCAACAGTATATCACGGTTCAAGCCTTGAGAAAATTAAAAAGGGCAAGCTGAGGGGCATTGAGTCAAATGGTATGATGTGTTCTATTGAAGAGCTTGGCTTTACTGTACACGATTATCCTGAGGCTCCTGAATACGGTATTTATATTTTCAAGGAGGATGTGCCTTTAGGTGCTGATGTTAAAAAGCTTCTTGAAATGGAGGATGATGTGGTTGAATTTGAAATTACATCAAACAGACCTGACTGTTTTAGTATTGTAGGTCTTGCAAGAGAGGCTGCCGCTACTTACAGAGTGCCTTTTAAGTATCCTGAAATTAAGGTGGAAGAAAAGGGCGAGGGCAAGACAGAGGATTTAATTCAGGTAGAAATTCAGAATCCTGAGCTTTGTCCCAGATACATTGCAAGAGCTGTAAAGAATGTTAAAATCGGTCCATCTCCTTTATGGATGCGCCACAGACTTACGGCGGCAGGTGTAAGACCCATTAACAATATTGTAGATATTACAAATTATGTAATGCTTGAAATGGGTCAGCCAATGCATGCTTTTGATATTGATACTATTGATGAGGCTAAAATTATTGTAAGAAATGCAAAGGCAGGAGAGAAGATTACGACTCTTGACGGACAGGAAAGAAATCTTGATGAAAGTATGCTTGTTATTTCTGACTGCAGCAAGGCTGTTGCCGTAGCAGGTGTAATGGGCGGCGAAAACTCAATGATTACTGAAGGTGCAAGAGCCATATTATTTGAGTCAGCTAACTTTAACGGACCAAATGTAAGAATTACGGCTAAGAAGTTAGGCTTAAGAACAGATGCTTCTGCTAAGTACGAAAAGGGTCTTGATCCAAATCTTCCTCTTGATGCAGTAAACAGAGCTGTTCAGCTTGTTGAAATGCTTGGATGCGGTGAGGTTTGTGAGGGTATGGTTGACTGTTATCCTAACAGGAGGGAACCATGGAATGTTGAATATTCAACAGAGAGTATTAACAGACTTTTGGGAACCAAGTTATCTGAAAAGGAAATAATTGACTTACTTGATTTAGTTGAGGTTAAGGCTGACGGAAAGAATGCGGTTATTCCTACATTCAGACCTGATTTATTAACAGAAGCAGATTTAGCTGAAGAGGTAGGCAGATTTTACGGCTATGATAATATTGAAACCACACTTGCAGCCGGTACTCCTACAGTAGGTAAAAAGTCTTATACACAGACTATTGATGATAAGATTATGGACACTATGATAAGCTTAGGTTTAAGTGAAGCTAAGTGTTTCAGCTTTGAATCTCCAAAGGTATTTGATAAGTTAAATATACCTGCTGACAGTGAATTGAGAAATACCGTTACCATTTCCAATCCTTTAGGCGAAGATTTCAGTATTATGAGAACTGTATCTTTAAATGGTATGCTTAATTCAATTTCTACAAATTATAACAGAAGAAATGAGTCAGCTTACTTGTTTGAAATGGGTAAGGTTTATATTCCAAAGACATTGCCTTTAACTGAGCTGCCGGAGGAAAAAAATGTACTCACTATTGGTATGTATGGCAACATTGATTTTTATGGAATTAAGGGTGTTACGGAGGAATTATTTGAAGTTCTTGGTATGAGAAGTAAGGTAAGTTATTCACCAAAGAGTGATATACCTTTTATGCACCCGGGCAGACTTGCTGATATAAGTGTTGATGGTATAAGCATTGGCTATGCAGGTGAGATTCATCCTGCTGTTGCTGATAAGTACAGCATTGGTACAAAGACTTATGTTGCGGTAATCAGCATTGATAAGCTTTATGAATATGCTGAATTTGACAGAATTTATAAAGCACTTCCTAAATATCCTGCAATGACAAGAGATATAGCTGTTCTTGTAAAGGATAGTGTAATTGTAAAGGATATTGAGGATATTATTAAGGCTAAGGGCGGAAAGCTTCTTGAAAGCATTCAGTTGTTTGATGTATTCAAGGGTAAGCAGATTCCTGAGGGTTATAAGTCAGTTGCTTACAATATTTCATTCAGAGCAGGTGACAGAACATTAACTGATGATGAGGTTAATTCACCTATGAAGAAGATTGTTAAGGAGCTTGAAGAAAAGCTGGAAGCACAGCTGAGAAGTTAATAATGTCGCAAAAATCTCCCCCAGTATGATGAGAGGGCACTGAAAAAGTAGACTACACCATCTATATTTGATATAATAGAAATATC
>JAUNGN010000038.1 GCA_030524425.1 Clostridia bacterium
ACCACAGCCTGTGTAGTTGTTTCTGTTGTTGCCTCTGTTGTTGTAATTGCAGGCTTTACTACAGCCTGTGTAGTTGTTTCTGTTGTTGCCTCTGTCGTTGTATATGTAGGTTTTACTGCTGTCTGAGTTGTAAACTCAGTTGTTGGACATATAGGCTTTATTACTATCTGTGTAGTATATTCAAAGCAATTTTTAGTTGTAGTTTCTGCTGGTTTATTAAAATTACAGTTTTTAGTTGTAACCTCAGCAGGCTTAATTACATTACAAGACTTATTATATGAGCTCTGAACTGAAATTATGCCATTATCAGAAAATGTTTTGACATTTGAGCTGTCTGCGGTATCAGATGCAAAAGCAGTCGATGACACAGACATTACAATTAATGCTGTTGATAATAAAAACTTTTTCATATTTGTTACTCTCCTTTTACTTTTTCAGGCGCCTAAGTTAATTATAGTGTAATATTTGTAACAATTAAATGCAAAATATATGGCATAAGTGGCAAAAAATACTTGCAAATACAGGAGTTTTCCTATAAAATAGAAAAGATGGAAATAAATATATGCATAAATATAGAAAGGGATTTGTATTATGGCTAAACCTGATATTAATTTGATAAATAAAAGAAGAATTTTTGGTATAATATCTCACCCCGACGCAGGTAAAACAACATTAACGGAAAAGCTTCTTCTTCACGGCGGCGCAATTCATGAGGCCGGTGCAGTTAAGGCTAGAAGAGGACGTTCCGCAAAATCTGACTGGATGGAAATTGAAAAACAGAGAGGTATTTCTGTTACATCATCAGTTATGCAGTTTGAATATAATGACAAAATTGTTTCAATTATGGATACTCCGGGGCATAATGACTTCGGTGAAGATACCTACAGAATACTTACTTCCGTTGACTCAGCAGTTATGGTAATTGATGCGGCTAAAGGTGTTGAGGCACAGACTAGAAAGCTTTTTAAGGTTTGCAGTATGAGAGGTATACCTATTTTTACATTTATGAATAAGCTTGACAGGGATGCTATGGAGCCTTTGGCTTTGCTTGAAGAGCTTGAAAATGCTTTGGGATTACCTTCCGTTGCCGTTACATGGCCTATAGGAAACGGTGCATATTTTGAGGGTATATATGACAGACTTAAAAATAAGATATATTTATATAAAGAAAACAAAACTATAGAATTATCAGATGAAGGCGTGTATGACAAACAGCTTGATGATATTTTATTTCACGAAAATTTACAGAATTTAAGAGATGAAGTTGAGCTTTTAGACGGTGCAGGAAATGAATTTGATATGGAACTTATATCAAAAGGTAAGCTTTCCCCTGTATTTTTTGGTACTGCCTTAGCAGACTTTGGTGTAACTAATTTTTTGGAGCATTTCCTTGATATGTCTCCTGCTCCGGGAGCAAGAAAAACCATTGACGGCGAGGTAGAGCCAACTGATGAATTTTTCTCAGGCTTTATATTTAAAATTCAAGCAAATATGAATCCTGCACATAGGGACAGACTTGCCTTTTTCAGGATTTGTTCAGGTACATTTGAAAGAGGTATGGATGTTACACTTTCAAGAAACGGCAAAAAAATGAAGCTTAATCAGTCAACTCAGCTAATGGCTAATGAAAGAGAAACAGTTGATACAGCCATTGCAGGTGATATTATAGGCATTTATGACACCGGTAATTATCAAATCGGAGATACTCTTACAAACAGCAAAGACAAGCTTTTCTTTGAGCCCTTGCCTACATTCCCCCCTGAACTTTTTATGAAGGTAAGACCTGTGGATACAATGAAAGCAAAGCAGTTCCAGAAGGGTGTTGATCAGCTTGCGCAGGAGGGTGCAATTCAGATTTATAAAACTGAATATAATGACGTTGTTTTAGGAGCTGTTGGTGCCTTACAGTTTGAGGTTTTTGAATACAGATTAAAAAATGAGTATAATTCAGAAATAAGAATGGAACCAATGAGCTATAGTGTAGCAAGATGGGTTAAAGGTAAAACAGTTGATGAAATTAAGGAACTTACCAATTCAAGATGCACACTTGTTTTTGACCACTTTGACAGACCTATTCTCCTTTTCGCAAATGATTATGCTTTAAATACTTTCGCAGAAAGAAATGAAGACGTTGAATTAGTTGAAGCACTTGCTGTTGATGATGATTTTTAACCATAAAAAGGCTTTCTGAGGAAATTATCTTAGAAAGCCTTTTATTATATCTAATCAAGTTCATTACCGCAATGCGGACAGTACTTGCTAAATGATCTGATATAACCTTTACAGTATGGACATCTGACTGTTATAAAATTAAAAGCAATTCCAATCAAAAAGATTATAATGCCAATAATTGCAAAATATGAAAAAAATGCATTTAACTCAGGAATTAAATAAGGCACACACATAATAAAGCAAGCAAAGCCTAATATTCCCAATGTTATTAATAAACACTTATTTGGCTTTTTTATAAATTTCATTATATATTACACCTCACTTACCAGCTTATAATATGATTTCAGCTTATTCGCCGCAAGATAATGTACGCTATCCTTGCTGTATCCGCCTCCGGAAAGTTTTTTACCTGCCTTTCTGCCCATTAAAAGCTCAATACCGTCATCTATGGTTTCAATAGCATATATATGGAATTTACCTTCCTTTACAGCTTCCACAACTTCATCTTTAAGTACCAAATCCTTAACATTTGAGGCAGGGATTATACAGCCCTGTGAGCCTGTAAGTCCTCTTTCCTTACATACATCAAAAAATCCCTCAATTTTATATGTTACGCCTCCTATAGGCTGAATATCACCCTTTTGATTCATACTACCCGTTACTGCAAGCTGTTGATTAATAGGACATCCGCTAAGACTTGAAATAATTGCGTAAGTTTCAGTTGAGGATGCGCTGTCACCGTCAACACCGTTATAGCTCTGTTCAAAGCAAACTCTGCAGCTTAATGTGAGAGGGTATTTCTGTGCATATTTACCGCCCAAATATCCAATAAGCACCTGCATACCTTTATCATGAATAGAACCGCTCATTTCAGCCTCTTTTTCAATATTTACAATACCCGCCTTGCCTGTATATGTGCTGGCAGTTATTCTCGTAGGCATACCAAAGGTATAATCGCCCATTTCCATTACGCAAAGACCGTTAATCTGTCCTACTTCTTCTCCCTGAGTGTCAATCATAATTTCGTTATCAGAAATCATTTTACTGTATTTTTTAGCATATATGTTTACTCTTTCCATACGCTTATTCACAGCTTTTATAATATATTCATCAGTAATACTTTCGGCATTTTCAAGCCTTGCCCATGCATCAGCCTCAGATAAAACATCACATATCAAACCAAATCTTGTAGTCAGCTTATCCTGTCTTTCAGCTATTCTTACAGAATGCTCCAAAAGCTCACACATAGCCCTTTTCTCAATTGGAAGCAAATTATTGTTAATACAATAGCCTTTAACAAAGCCAAGCATAGCATTTATATTTTCTTCTGAAAAATCCATTTCATAATCAAATAAAGCACATATTTTAAATAACTTTAAAAAGTCATCATCATATTCCTTTAAAAGCTCATAATAATACATTGAACCTACAATAATAACCTTTACATTAATTTCAGCGGCTTCAGGCTGAATGCCCGCAACAGTAATTCCGCCAAACTGATATTCTTTTAAAGGTTCAATAGTAACTTTATTAGTTATCAAAGCTCTTTTTAAGGTATCCCACGCAAAAGCATTTGTAAGTAAATCTGATGCATGAAAAATAAGATAACCTCCATTTGCTTTATGTAAAAGACCGGCTTTAATCTTCATAAAATCAGTAGTTAAATTTCCGTTTTCATTTTCATATTCAACCTCGCCAACCAAATTTGCGTAGGCAGGATTATAGTCAACTATTACGGGTGCACCATTAAGCTTACTGTTATCTACAATTAAATTAACACTGTATTTTTCCAGTATTTCCTTGCTATTCTTTTTTAAATTCCAAGGCATCATTGCAGATAACGGATCCTCATTTCCATCTTCATCATCATCAATAAATAAATCAATATTATCAAGTATGTCCTCTTTAACCTTTAACAAATACTGACTGACATTATCATTTTCAATATACTTATTTTGTATTGGACTTAAATAATGCCCAACAGTAAACAAACCTATATTGTAATCCATATTTTCAATTTCAGTATTAGCTCTTTTGTCAAGTTCACGAATTTGTTTCATAGCTGAACTTGCCAATTCGTGTACATCATCTGAGCCTTCATTAATTTCTTCTTTTTCTTCCTCAGACAATTCTTCATATTCTTCTTCATTTATAGTTTTACCGTCTATAATAGGGAGAAAATAAATGCCTCCGTTACCGCTTGTTTTTACACCAAAATTAAACTTCTTGGCAGACTCTGTAAGCTCCTTTAAAACCTCGTCCTTTTTCTTTTGATAGCTCTTTACTATTCTTTCCTTGTCATCACTATGCTCAATTGATGAAAATGCTTTTGGTATTTCAATACTTAACTGATTAATAAGCTCTTCCATATCTGCTTTAAATTCCTTACCCTGACCTGCCTTTAATTTAAGCAGTTTAGGTGCATTAGGCTTATCAAAATCCAAAACATAGCACATATCATCAGGCGTTTTCTCTTTAATTGCAATATCTCTTGCAAATTTTTCTGCAAATGTTGTTTTACCGCTTGCAGATAAACCTCCTAAGTAAATATTATATCCCTTGCTTTTAACATTAAGTCCAAACTCCAAAGCCTCTGCACCGCTTGGCTGACCAATTAAATGGTTGGTATACTTACTTTCATCAATAACAATGTCTTTATTTCTGCAAAATTTTTTTAACTCCTTATAATCCAACTCTCTAATCATATAAAACCTCCTCTAGCCTATTATTTCACTTTCAGGAATAAAATACTTCCACATTATATAGGCATCCTCTTTATTATCCTCATAATATTCGGGCCGTATACCTTCAAGCTTAAAGCCATTTTTTTTGTAAAGCTCCAAAGCAGGTATATTGCTTTTTCTCACTTCAAGAGTAAGTCCAATCATTTCCTTTTCTTCGGCAATTTCAAAAAGTTTATTTATTATGGCATTGCCAATCCCCTTTTGTCTGTAGTCCTTATGAACAGCAATATTGGTAATATGCCCCTCGTTTACAATATGCCACATACCGCCGTAGCCTATAACCTTTTCATTTTCCGCTGCAACGACATAAATAGCTAAATTGTTGCTTAACTCCTTTTCAACAGATGCCCTGCTCCAAGGAATAGCAAAACTTTCATTTTCTATTTCAACAATACCGTCAATATGACTTTTATTCATTAACTCTATTTGCATTTTTTTCTTCCAATTCTCTTTCTGCCTGTGATTTTCTTAAATATATAATTTCAAAATCATTAGGATTAACTGCTTCATTTATTCTGTCTAATGCCAAAGCACCAATACAGGCAGCTCTCTGCATATTGGCACACTGGGGAGCAAATTCAAAACCACTATTAAATTCAGAAATTCTCTCCTTAAATACAGGCACACCGTCACCTAAAAATATGGCATTTTCATCAATTTCAATTACCTTATCAAGAAGCTCATTAATATCACAAGCCATATAGTCGCTTAATTTTTCAAAGCCGTTGATATTGGTGTAAATTGCTGAATACACTTGATTTCTTCGTGCGTCCATAATAGGCACAACAAGCTTTCCCGATTCACACAAATTATAAGCAAGACCGTCAAGAGTAGGTACCGGTATAATCTTTTTGTCAAGTCCGTGAGCAAGCCCCTTAGCCGTCGCAGCCCCTATCCTAAGTCCCGTAAAGCTGCCCGGACCGCTTGCACAGGCAATATAATCTACATTTGAAAGGTCAAGCTCAACCATATTTTTAAGCTGTTCAATCATAGGCATAATAGTTTGTGAATGTGTTTTTTTATAATTTGTAGTAAACTCAGCTATTGTTTTTTCATCATCAACCAAAGCTACACTTGCAACAAGTCCTGTTGTATCCAATGCCAGTATTTTCATATTATCTTACCTCTATTTTTCTGTAATTTACATCATCTATAGTTAAATCCTTACTTATTTCTATCCATTTAACATCATAAGGCAAAATTTCATTAATAAGTTCTGCCCATTCAATAAGACAGACCCCTTCACCAAAGAAATATTCATCACAGCCAATGTCATACATTTCATCGGGATCACCTATTCTGTAAACATCAAAATGATAAAAAGGAATTCTGCCTGAATTGTATTCATTTACAATAGTAAATGTAGGACTTGTAATGTGATCAGCTATACCAAGTCCTTCGGCAAAGCCTTTGGTAAATACGGTTTTACCCACGCCTAAATCTCCTTTAAGGCAGTATATTTCTCCCTGCTTAGCCTTTTTACCCATTTCAATACCCAATTTTTGGGTTTCTTCTTCTGAATATACCTCTATAATCATAATATATTAAGCTCCTTATTTTGGTATTATGATTATAACACATTTTATAAATCATTGCAATAAAAAGGAACAGCCCGTTAAAGCTGTTCCCATAACAATATTGATGACTATTCCTCTAATTTATAAATCAATTATTTTTCTCCGTAACCACCGCAGCTGTCGCATACACGCCATCCTGCACTTCCGCAGTAAGTACATCCCTGCTGTGTTGGCATTCCCATTATATTAATTGTCTGCCCCTTACCCGTTCCATGACAAAATGCACAAGTTACTCTTCCGCTGCCTCCGCAGCTGCTGCAAGTAACGGGAGTTTGATTCATTGATGTACTGTTATCTGTCGATGTATTTGAATTTGATGAAGGCGTTGTTTTAAAAGTATGATTACTGCCGTTAAATATAAGTTCAAATTCTGACATTTGCATTACATCTGCTCCCCTTGTTGCAGTGATTTCAAGCTTATAATATTTATACTTTGGAGTTGGATTTAAAAGCTTGTAATCACAGTCCGCATAATCAGCATCGGGCAAAGACCTGTCATTTTTTCTGGAATCAATTACATTCCAGTCTGCACTGTCCCTTTCGGGAATATCGTCAGAATTACAGCCGTAAAGAGTCCATGAAGAAGGATTTCGTCCGTGATACTTGCTGTTATCATTCCCTGTTATTATTGTATATCCTATAACCGATACCGGTGCAGAAGTTTCCCAAATCACATATGCATTTTTAAATCCTGTTACACACCATTTGGTGCTAGGTTTACCGTCAAATATATTACTATAGCTTTCTCTTCTGATTGTAGCATAACCTTTAATAGCGGTTTGCGTGATTTCATCTGTATTAATCGGCAAAGAAACATTTTCTGTTACAGGTTCTGTTATTTGTTCGGTCACTTGTTCAATTACCGATGCCGTTATACTGCCGATTTTGTTATCTGCACTTTTTGATATTTTATTGTCACTACTTAATATTTTAACTGTTTTTGTACTGCTGTCCCATGTTACAGAACAATCAAATGATTCTGCTATTGCTCTTGCAGGAATCATTGTACTTCCGTTAATTATGGTAGGTGCAACATCAAGATTTGTATCCTTTGCAGTTCCGCCTACAGTTCCTGATGTCATTACATTTGAATTGACAGTCATTAAAACTGCCACATCATCTTTAAAAGCCATAATTTGTTTGGTTTCCCCATCCCATTCAACCTCTGCTCCCAATGCTTCAAATATTGCTCTTAATGGAACAAGAGTTCTGCCTTCGATTATTACGGGAGGCTGTTCAAAGGATATTGTATTTCCGTCTACAGTTACTTTAATAGCATTGTTATTTGTTTCACCATAAACCCCAAAGCTGGTATTTATCAGCATTATAGCTGATGATAAAGACACGAAAATTGCTTTTAATAATTTCATAATTAATCTCCCTCCATAAGCAATTAAACACATTAGTGTTATAAAAATTTCTTACTTTTTCTATTAATTTATACTTATTATTTAACCTGCCTCCTTGCATAACAATGTAAAATCACTTTAAAGCTCCAAATCCCTGAACACCTCGTCCTTATCCTCTTGATTTATACCCAAATACCTTTTTGTAATACTAAAAGAACAATGGTTATAAATATTCATAATAACAGCAGGCTGTATACCCTTTTTCCAGGCATGATAGCCAAAGGTTTTCCTGAGGGAATGACAGCTTATATTATAATCAAGTCCCGCATTTATGCCTGCTTTATTTATTATTTCAAATGCCCTGTATCTTGTAATATGACCTCCCTTCCTGCTTGGAAAAAGGTATTCACTTTTTATTACTACATTTTTGATATATAAATTTACAGCATTTTTTATCTGATTGTTAATAAAAATTGCTGTGCTTTTACCTGTTTTCTTTTCATTCAGCTCAATGTATTTCTTAAATTTCTTTTTATCTTTATCAAAAATATCCGTCCATTTAAGATTTATTACATCGCATATTCTAAGTGCCGAATTAAGGCATACAGATACAAGCATATAATCTCTGTACTCACCTCTTTCTAAAAAATATTCCTTAAGCTTTCTGATGTCTGCATACTTTCTTATTGGTTGTGTTGTACTCATTTTTTTCCTCCTTTTAATTTTGAATTTAACATTTTATATAATAATGTTAAATTAATAATGTGCAAAAAAACAAGAAAATATACATATTTCAGATAAATTTATTTGCTGTCAATGTAATTATAATATAAACAAATAAATCTGTCAATGAAAATATTTAAGCCGTTTTTCTTGATAATGAATAACACATTATTATATAAAATGTTAGGTGACAAAGTGCGACATTTATAAAAAAAACACCTGCAACTTTATAAGTTGCAGGTGTTTTTTACAGTAGTTTAGTATATTTAATTTTGTACAAAATCAGTCTTTCATTTCAATATGAACAGGCTTTAAATCCCAGATTTCATCAGCATATTCCTTAATAGTTCTGTCTGATGAGAACTTACCGCTGTGAGCAGTATTCAATATAGCCATCTTAGCCCACTTTTCCTTATCCTTGTAAACCTCATCAACCTTTTCCTGTGCCTCAGCATAAGAAGCAAAGTCCTTAAGAACAAAGTATTCGTCAGGTCTTGAGCCGTTATATCCATTAAGAAGAGCGTCATAAATTTCTCTGAATAATTCGGTATCCTCATCAAGAGTACCGTTAATAAGCATATTTAATACACCTCTTACGTCAGAGTTCATATTATAAATATCCCATGGATTATAGTCATTCTTACCATATTCAGCAATAACCTCATCTGCCTTCATACCAAATATAAAGATATTTTCATCGCCAACCTCTTCACGGATTTCGACATTAGCACCGTCAAGAGTACCCATAGTTACGGCACCATTAAGCATAAACTTCATATTACCGGTACCTGAAGCCTCTTTAGATGCAGTGGAAATCTGCTCAGACACGTCAGCAGCAGGAATAAGTTTTTCAGCTAAGCTTACTCTGTAGTTTTCAGCAAATATAACCTTAATCTTACCCTCGATTGATTCATCATTGTTAACAATATTGGCAACAGAATTTATAAGCTTAATAATAAGCTTAGCTCTTCTGTAGCCCGCAGCAGACTTAGCACCGAATATAAATGTTCTCGGTACAATATCCAATCCCGGATTTGCCTTTAACTTATTATAAAGACTCATTACATGAAGAATATTTAAAAGCTGTCTCTTATATTCATGCAATCTCTTAACCTGAATATCATAAATTGAATTAGGATCAATTTCAATACCCATATTTGCCTTAAAATAATCAGCTAAAGCTACCTTGTTGGCCTTCTTAATATCCATAAATTTCTTTCTGAATTCCTTATCCTCTGCTAAAGGAGCAAGCTTTTCAAGCTCAGATAAGTCAGTATAGAAGCCATCACCAATATTTTCAGTAATTAACTTAGCTAATTCAGGATTTGCATGACCAAGCCATCTTCTCTGAGTGATACCATTGGTCTTGTTGTTGAACTTCTCAGGATAAATATCATAAAAATCCTTTAATTCCTGATTTTTAAGTATTTCAGTATGAAGTGCGGCAACACCATTTACTGAATGACTGCCTACAATAGCTAACCATGCCATTCTAATCTGACCGTCAGCAATAATAGCCATTTTTCTAATCTTGTCAGCATCATTGCCATATTTGTTAATAAGGAACTCACAAAATCTTCTGTTAATTTCTTCAACAATCATATATATACGAGGAAGTAATCTTGAAAATAACTCAATAGGCCACTTTTCAAGAGCCTCTGCCATGATAGTATGGTTAGTATAAGCACAGCATTTCTTAGTGATCTCCCATGCTTCATCCCATGCCACATTATACTCATCAACCAACAATCTCATAAGCTCAGCAACTGCAATACTTGGATGAGTATCGTTTAACTGGAATGCATACTTTTCAGGCAATAATGAAAAATCATTTCCAAACTTCTGAACAAACTTATTCATAATTCTCTGTAAAGTTGCAGATACAAAGAAGTACTGCTGACGCAATCTTAATTCCTTACCTGCATAATGCTCATCAGCCGGATAAAGTACCTCTGTTAATGTCTTGGCAAGATTTTCTTCTTCAACAGCCTTATTATAGTTACCTTCATTAAAGCTCTTAAGGTCAAACTTATTTTTTGCTTCAGCATCCCACAATCTTAAAGTATTTACAGTATTATTATCGTAACCGATAACAGGATAATCATAAGGTACAGCGATTACAGACTGATAATTTTCCTGTTCAAATTTATATTGTCCGTCCTCCTGCTTAACAGCTTTAACATTACCGCCAAACTTAACCTCAACAGCATATTCGGGACGCTTAACACCCCACATATCACCGTCCTGAAGCCAGTTGTCAGGCACTTCAATCTGATAACCGTTTTCTATTCTTTGCTCAAATATACCGTAGTGGTACCTTATACCACAGCCGTAGGCTGGTAACTCCAGTGTAGAGAGAGAGTCCAGGAAACAGGCAGCCAATCTGCCTAAACCACCATTGCCCAAGCCGGGATCTCTTTCAACTTCTTCAAGTAAATTGTAGTCAATGTCTAATTCACTCAAAACCTCCTTAACATCACTAAGCATAGTCATATTAAGAATGGCATTGCCTAAAAATCTGCCCATAAGGAATTCCATTGAAAGGTAACATACAATCTTACAGCCTGTTTTGTCATAAGTCTCATGAGTTTCAAGCCACTTATCTGTTACATAATCTCTTATTGTAAATACAAGTGCTTCATACAGCTGTTCCTTTGTTGCAGTTTCAATAGTCTTACGTGACAATGTTTTTACATTGGCTGCAAGCTTTTTCTTAAATTCTTCCTTGTTAATATGCATTTTAACATCCTCCTTTATATTGATTTATTCATCAGCGCCGGACTTTAATTTTTCAGCCTGCTCTGTTGTAATTAATGCATCCATTACTTCGTCCAAATCTCCGTCAATTATTGAATCTAATCTGTGAAGCGTAAGACCGATTCTATGGTCTGTCACCCTGCCCTGCGGGTAATTGTAAGTTCTTATTCTTTCATTTCTGTTTCCTCTGCCTATCTGGCTTTTTCTTTCAGCCGCCACTTCAGCGTGCTGTTTTTCCTGTTCAAGGTCATAGAGCTTACTCATTAACACCTTTAAAGCTTTTTCTTTATTTTTAATCTGGCTTTTTTCGTCCTGACAGGAAATAACAATGCCTGTAGGCATATGAGTAAGTCTTACGGCTGAATCTGTTGTATTTACACACTGTCCGCCGTTGCCTGATGCTCTGAACACATCAAATCGGCAATCGTTCATATCAAGCTTAACATCAACCTCTTCAACCTCAGGCAATACTGCAACGGATGCGGTAGAAGTATGAATTCTTCCGCCTGATTCAGTGGTAGGTATTCTCTGTACTCTGTGTACACCGCTTTCATATTTAAGCCTTGAATATGCACCCTGACCGTTAATCATAAACGAAATTTCCCTGAAACCGCCTGCCTCGCACTCATTAACACTCATAATTTCAGTTTTCCAACGTCTTCTTTCAGCATACCTTGAATACATTCTGAAAAGATCACCTGCAAATATATTGGCTTCATCACCGCCTGCACCGCCTCTGATTTCAACTATAACATTTTTTTCATCATTAGGGTCTTTGGGAAGCATAAGAATTTTTAATTCTTCCTTTAATTCCTCAAGCCTTTTATTTCCTTCGGCAAACTCCTCTTTTGCAAGTGCCCTCATTTCTTCATCAGAATCACCAAGCATTTCTCTTGCCTCGGCAACAGTTTCCTCTGTTTCATTATATTCTCTGTATTTTTCAACAATAGGCGCAATATCACTGTGCTCCTTCATAAGCTTACGCCATTCGGCATTATTATTAATAACTTCCGGGTCATTAATTTTATCCGAAAGGTCAATATATCTTTTCTCAATATCTGCTAATCTTTCAAGCATAATACATTTCCTCCATCAAAATTATATACAACAGCAATATAAATTGTGACCAATTACAACCCTGTCAAACCCTGCCAAATCCTTTTCAACGCTTATTCTATCAAAATCATAAGCACCAAGAAGACTTGACACAGCCTCACTCTGATTATAACCAATTTCAAAAGCTATACTGCCATTTTCGTTCAAATATTTGCAGCAATCCTTAGTTATTCTTTTATAAAAATCAAGACCGTCAATGCCTCCGTCAAGTGCAAGCATCGGCTCATAGTCTTTAACATCAGGCTCTAAAGTCTTTATAATATCTTTTTCAATATAAGGCGGATTAGAAAGGATTAAATCATACTTTTTATTAATATTTGAAAAAAGATCACTGTTAATAAACTCAACTGATACTCCATTATCAGCGGCATTTCTCTTTGCAACACTAATAGCCTTATTTGAAATATCTGCTGCAGTGACTTTGGCTGCGGTGTATTTTGCCACACTGACAGCTATGGCACCTGAGCCTGTTCCTATATCCAATACGGATTTATAGCCGTTTTTATTTATCATTTCAATGGCTTTTTCAACTAAAATTTCAGTGTCACCTCTTGGTATCAAAGTATCTGAATTTACCTTAAAATCCAAACCCATAAATTCACATACACCTAAAATATACTGCATAGGCATTCTGTTTATTCTTTTAAGGAACATTTCATTTATTTTACATTTTTCATTCTCAGTCAGTATTTTCTCAGGATATGTTAATATCTGAACTCTCGACATTCCCATGGCATTCCCTACAATTAACTGAGCATCAAGTGCCGCGGTATCAATACCTGCAGAAGAAAATCTTTCTTTTAAATTATTTACAGCCTGTACTACTGTCATCCTCAGGCTCCTCCTCCAGGACAGCTTTAAGAGATGCAATGGCAACCTCAATCATACTGTCATCAGGTTCACTTGTTGTTATCAACTGCATTGCAATACCGGGAAAGCTGACAATATTTACAAGTAAATTATCGTGTCTGCCTGCCCATCTTATAACTTCATAAGATAATCCGGCAATTACAGGCAATAAAATAATTCTTAATGCTACTCTAAGCCAAAAAATATTTGTTTTAACAAAAATAAAAGCAACAATAATACTGATAATCATAACAATTACAAGAAAACTTGTTCCGCATCTTTTATGAAAACGTGTACTTTTCCTTACATTATCTACAGTAAGCTCCATATCACTTTCAAAACAATTAATTGTCTTATGTTCAGCACCATGATACATAAAAACTCTTTTAATATCCTTCATCTGAGAAACCAGTATCATATAACCTAAGAAAATTAAAACCTTAATAACACTCTCAATGGCACCTCTGACGCCCGGATCATTTCCAAAAAAACCATTAATCCATCCGCCCAATACTGTTGGCAAAAATATAAATAATCCAATACAAAGTATAATTGATACAAACACACTAAAATAAATCAAATAATCTGCAAGTTTGTCTCCAAATTTTTTTTCAAGCCACATTTCAAACTTACTTTCCTTGTCATATTCAATATCATCAAGTCCGGCAAGTTCGGCAGATTTCATAGTTACCTTCATACCCGTCACAAGAGAGTCAACAAAAGCCACAACACCTCTTACAATAGGTAATCCCCATATAAAACACTTATCCTTAGCAGGCTTAAAAAATGTCTTTACCGTTTTAATTCCTTTGTCAGGTGTTCTTACGGATAAAGAGTACATTTTCTTGCCTCTCATCATCACGCCTTCAATAACAGCCTGACCACCAATACCTTTGCCTAAATTACAACTCTTTTTTTTATTCATATAAACCTCCTGCTACCTGTACAAGCTCATGTTTAAACCTGCAGTAACATTACCCAACTCTGAATTTATTTTATCCGCTCTTTCTTTAATAGCATTTATTTCAGCAGATGCTTCATCATAGCTTAAACTTTCGTCAGCCATACGGTCTACAAGCTCACATAACTCTATAGACGTTTCGACTGACTCCATAGATAAATTATGAAAATCTATGTACTCATCAGGAGGAGTTATTTCTGATAGCTTTGTATATACGCTATTAAGACTCTCCTTTGCGTTTTTTGATTCCTTTTTCAAATTATCTACTTTTTTATTATAATTTTTATCAGTTAAAGAATTTAATGTATTAAACAATGCATTTGCACTGTCAAGCTCTGATATGGCTTCAGAATATTCTGTAACATATTCACTTACACTATATGTAATCTGCTCTTTTTGATTACTGTTAATGTATACAGCCTTTGTGGGTGCATCCCACGTGACAGTTGCACCTGTGCATTCTGCTACAGCTCTTAAAGGAATCATAAGTGAATTGTTTATAATCTGTGCAGGCACATCCAGCATATAAGCCCTGTCATTAACCTGCATACCTTTATGACCGCTTCTCATTGTAATAACCTGAATATCATTTGATATAACACAGGATTTGGTTTTTGCATCCCAGCTTACATCATATCCCATTTTTTCAAATATTCCTCTGAGAGGTATAAGTGTTCTTCTTTCAACAACTTCAGGCTGCTGATTAGGAAAGATAATAAGCTCGCCATTTAAGAATACATTAATTTTCTGTGTATTCTTATCCGCTGCAAATGCAGGCACATAAAAAGCCATTGATAATCCGCACAATAATGTACAAATATATATTAACACTTTTTTCATTTTATCACTCCTTATCAAGTTATTTTAACATAAAATCAAATTTTATTCAACATATATTTATTCTATATGAATTTTTTAGCGTCTTTTACCAAAAAAAATACAACTAAAAATTTTAAATTATGCAATAAAATAATAACCTCCGGCAAAGCCGGAGGCACATATTATCGACATTTACATTTTTTGTTTGTATGACAGTCTGATTTTGGCATAACAAACTGACGCTTTGAATCCATATAATCCTGAACTCTTCTTAAAGCTTCACCGAAACGCTGAAAATGAACAACTTCTCTTTCTCTTAAAAACTTTAAAGGTGCTATAACATCCGGATCATCAGTCATTTCCATAAGATATTCATATGTGGAACGCGCCTTTTGTTCAGCTGCCATATCCTCATATAAATATGATATTATAAGAGGTCCCTTAATATTAACAATAATCAATTACTTTTCACTGCCATTTACCTCAAGGCAAATATAATCCAAAGCTACATTAACACCCCTTGTTCCTGTACTTTCTAACCCTGCATTTAAAGTTATTTTACCCGCCGTTTCATCTGTAACGGTACTGTTTTTATATGTACCATAACTTGTCATATATCCGGTCAATTCGTAACGTATGCTTAATAAAACATCTCCATTTTCTGCAGTAACATTTGCCCATGATACGGAAGCCGCTTGATCAAAATATTCTTCATTTCCTGTAAAATAACTATATAAATCTAACGATAATTTATCTCCGCTTTTTACTTCAAAATTAGATTCTAATGTCACGCTGTCAGTTTTTGCATTTGTCGCAGCCAAATTAATACTTCCTGCATCATTTATTACGTCTCCTTCAGAAAGAGAATTATTATATGAGCTAATACAGGTCCATCCCACGGTACTTTTTGGAAAAACATATCCTATTGAACCAAGCATTCTGTCACCTGCTTCGTTTCCATTAGGTCTGGCATAGATTTGTGTTATATAATTACCTGCTTCGTTTTTATGAGCAGATCTTTTTATAATCATTACCCAATCATTTGTTCCTGATACTCTTGTTCCCTCGTGCCAAACCAAGTCATCTTGACCATTCTTCTCTGTCCACGTAGGAAACATAACTTTATAAGGAATAGTATTATCACTATAAACCACATTTTTTATGCAGATTTTTATCTCATCGTTAGATAAATTTTCTGACGTAATGCCGCTTGAGGTTATACCAATAACATTAGCATTTACCTGACATATATATTTTCTGCCATCATTATTTTCTGCATAAATGTGTGTTCTGTATTCTCCTGTTTCCTCATTATGATCGGCAATATTTATTACAATTTCCCAATTATTTGTTCCTGATATTTTTCTGCCCTCATGCCATATCATATCATCTTGACCATTATTTATAGTCCATGTTGGAAAAATAACCTTATTAGGCGAAAGTCCCGTTGAATATCTTACGTTTTTAATAATAATTTTATATTTACTTCCATAAACAGGAGAATTCTCCTTAACAACTTCATCATACAATATATTATTTTGAATTGTATATCCTATACCCTTTAATATTTTATTTTGACCATTTCTTTGAGTATATGCATGAGTAATGTATTTTCCGACTTCATTTTTATGTTCAGATGTTTTAATTGTAACAACCCAATCATTTGTACCCTGCACTTTTGATCCTTTATGCCAAATCAAATCATCCTGTCCATTATTTTCGGTCCATGTCGGAAATAACACATTATCAAGACTGCTTCCGTCTGAATATTTTACATCGCGTATGTAAACTTTAAAAGAATCATTGGCTAATGGATTTATTTCTGTTTCTATTGAACCTACAGTTATTTCATTATATACCGTTACGCTGCAAGCGGCACTTTTTCCGCTTATTTTTTCTGATACGGTTATTGTTGCGTTTCCTTTTGATTTTGCTTCAACTACACCAAGGTTATCTACAGTTGCCACAGATGTATTGCTGGATTTCCATGTATAGCTTTGAACACCGGGAGTTGCCGGCGTAACACTTGCAGTTAAACTAAACTTTTCGTTCTTTTCCATATTTAATACACTTTTATTCAACTCCATACGTTGATTATTAATTAAATCATATACTATATAAATATCATAAGTAACAGCTGAATTTTCAATTAAACTATAACTTATATAGCCAAATCCGCTTATTCCCCAACGATTTCCCCATGAATTAATAAACTTAAAGGCATTTAAACTATCATCATAGCCAATTAAACATAAAGCATGTCCACCTCTTGAATTTCCGCTAATGCTATCATATATTTTATTTGAGGAGCCTAAATTATCTAAATCCGGATAAATTTCAACACCTATTATAGCCGGGTTATTTTGATTTATTTCATTTTTTATTTTATCAACCTTATTACTATCATTTGCTGAGATATAAGAATAATCATATATTTTATATTCATTTGCTTCTGCTATTTGTGATGAGTTAGGCTTAGTTGTATAATTATATGTATTATACGGCATAGAGGATATTGTGCAAACTCCCTGTTCTTTTAATAAGTCTAATGCACTAAATATATAAGCACCATTATCACTTCCGTTATTTATTTGATTATATACATATGAAGGACTAAATATATGGCTGTTTGAAGAAACACCCCAGTTTCTTTCCATTTGCTCATGTGCAGTCTTCAGATAATATGCCGTTGCCCATCCTACACAACTATTCTGATTTCCTTGATTTCCAACTGACGGAAAGTATTTTGATATATCCGCTTTTGATGGTAATGTACTTCTGACCTTTGAAGATAATTCAGGCACTTTTTGAAAATTATCAGATATTTCCTTTGGTGTATGTAAACAACCTCCTAAATAGTTATTTGTATATGTATCTTCTGTAATATTTTCCGTAGAAATCTCAATTGTAATATCTTGTACAATATTATCAGTAAAAGTTTCATTTGTGCTTTCTTCTATAATATTTTCTGTAGTATTTTCAATTATATCTTTTATAACATTTTCAGCAGCAATTTCAGTGTCCTTTATCGTTTCATTTTTTTCCTCATTGTTTAATTCTTCAAATTCCGTAATATTTTCATTAACCAAGTTCCCTTCATTTTCTGTTACGTTTACAATTTCCTGTAAATTTTCACTATTTTGAAAACTTATTTCATCAGTAATAATTTCATTTTCGGCATTGCATATTTCATCCTCCGCAAAAACGTTTGTTGCAGATAATAACATTACAAAAACCAGCAAAATACTTTTTAATTTTTTCATTTTTATTCCCTCCTTAAAATGATATAAAAACAATTATAATTTGTATATAATTAAATTATAACACATATTATACTGTATCATCAATATATTAAATTAAACATTATAACAAGTATTTTGACATAAAACAAAATAATTCGACTTATATTTCTTAGCTATAAAAAACTTGGTACAAAATTAAATAGCATATATACGATGAATATTATAAGATATTGCAGCATTTCAGTTTAATTCCTAAACAAAATTCTTCGTAATCGACTATATTAACTGTCGTGCTTATCTGACCCCTTTTGCAACAGTTTTCTTTATAAAATACTTTAATAGCAATCTATAATCTTCTTGTTAGAACATTAATGTAAATATAAATTTTCAGGAGGAAAAAAATTATGTCAGATTTATTAAAAAATTCTTTTAGTCAATTCTTATATAATAAAAGAACGAACCGGGTTACAGCCAGGAAACTATATCTGAAAAATCTGTATTTCAAAAAGACAGTATTCCAATTTAGAACAAGGCAAAAGCTTTCCCAATGGTAAAACCCTTATTCAACTTTCAACAAATCTGAAAATAAGTTTGGATAAGTATGTTTTCTTATTATTATATAGAAGAAGGTTATCAGGCAATAGATAAATACTAATTCTATAAAAACTTATACAAATCACCCATCTTTTTATAAACAACATATATCAAAAACTACAGATGCCCCCTTAACCTCAATTCAATCAAAAAAAAACAAAACTTACTAATATTAGGTAATATACTAATTTTAACATTATTATCTTTTATATAATCACCAACATTCGTACCATCCGGTAAAGTTCCAAAAAAACAACTGCATAGTAACTTGGGTACAATTCAAATTTATAAGATCATAATAACTATTTGGTAAGGAACCCATATCATAACCCTTTACAATATTTCTTATATATATTTATGCCTATTCACACAAAGAAAAAACCTAGTAAACAAGCCAAACATAGTGTAGATTTAGTTGTTGAAAAAGGTTATATTGTTAAAGATAAGGAGTAAATAATTTAAGGGTAAGTCCATTTCAAGTTTTGTGTAAACACAAAAAACTGACATATTTAATAACAATGATAGAACAAGGCAAAATGTTTTATCCTTGTTTATATTATATAGCCATATTTTAAATTGTCAATGTATTAATTCAATATGGTATTAATTTGTTCTTCAAAATATATAAAAAGCTGTGCTATGATTTTGCCCCAATCCTGCCTATGACCTGTCCATTTGCGTGTTATATCCATGGCTGCCAAATACAGCATTTTAAGCAGGCTGTCATCTGTAGGAAAAACCGCCTTATTTTTTGTGTCCTTTCTAAGCTGACGGTTAAACCCCTCAACGGTATTGGTTGTATATATGATTTTTCGTACTTCATCAGGATACTTAAAATAGGTTGATAGTGTAGCCCAATTTTCGTACCAGCTCTTTGATATGGTTGGATATTTACTATCCCATTTCTCCGAAAAGCTGTCTAACCCCATTAATGCAGTATCTTCTGATGGAGCTGCATAAACCTTATTTAAATCAGCCTGGTGCTATACTAAAAAAGTAGACAAAAAACTAAGTCATATATTATAATAAAATA
>JAUNGN010000069.1 GCA_030524425.1 Clostridia bacterium
ATTCTATCATTTCGGCACTTTTACTACAACTCTTTAGTTTGCAAACACACTCTAGTCATATTCCTACTATAATTGCGAGTATGGGTGCTACAGATGCAACTGACTCCTTGGATTTGGAGATTTCTAAGGCTATTCGTGCGGTTGAAGTTGGTGCAACGATTGTAACTGACCATACTTTACTTCCTGATATGGAATATATACACGAAAAGATAGCAGAAAAAATCAAAGTTCCTTTTTCTGCCATCTCCGTTTATGAAGCTGCTGTAAGAGCCAAGAGAAACCAGTGGAAGATTGATGCCATTGAGATGATACGTATCATTGAGGAGCAGGCAAAGCGTGGAATAGATATATTGACAGTACATGCAACCGCGTTACGAAATGATATTAGATTGTTAAACGAAACACCTAGGCTGATTCCATGTACGAGTCGCGGTGGCACAATGATGCTTGAAATTCTTAAAGCAACCAAGCAGGAGAATCCTTATTGGGTCTATTTTGATGATGTTTTGGACATTGCAAAGAAGTATAATATGACAATTAGTTTAGGAACCTGTTTCAGACCAGCTTCTGTATATGACTGCATGTACTATAATGATTTGTACTATATGGAAATGGAGCGAATGGGGAAACTCGTAGAAAGAGCTGATAAAAAATCTGTTGGTATTGTTATTGAAGGAATTGGGCATGCGCCTATAAATATCATCGAAGATGTTGTTAAAAAAAGCAAAAAAATGTGCCATAATGCACCATATAGAATTTTGACGGTATCTACAGATATAGCATTGGGATACGATCATATTGCATCAGCAATAGGTAGTGCAAATGCTGTTTATTATGGAGCAGACATGATAACCTGCGTATCTCGATCAGAACATATTGGCCTTCCTAGTATTGATGACTTATGTGAAGCTGTTATTTCAGCAAAAATTGCAGCCTATGTTGGCTTTTCGGCACGCAACAATGATTTTAAAAGAGATAAGGTTATGTCTGAAGCAAGAAATCAATTAGGCTGTTACGGGCAAATTGAAACAGCAATTTATCCAGAAGGTGCATATGAAGCAATACTGAAAAGAAAAATAAAAAATGAAAAAAAAGAATGCAGCATGTGTGGAGAGTTTTGTGCACTTGATGCTAATGAAAGGTTGTTCAAAATTAAAGAATGAGAGGTCATATCGCGAAGAATCAATTTGCATACAGTATTGTATTATCAATGTTTCAATCTATCGCATTGGGCATATATTTGGCTATATATTCTGACCGAGTTATAAAAGGAAGTTCATTAATTGGTGCTTTTGATGAATTAAAAAGATATAATTTTTTATTAGTAATTGTCCTAATTTTGTTTTTTTGCCAAATTATAGTAGGTTTTTGGGGAAGAAAACATGAAGCAAAAAATAAAGAGAGGTTAATCAACAGTATCTTGAAAGCTGCATGTAATACGTTGGTATATCCTAGAACGGAGTTGCATATACGAGCAATAATCACTATATGTGATTATAAAAAAGGCAAAAGAAAAACCGTTTATTCATATAATATTGAATCGGATCCAGAACGAACTGCTGAACTAGACATAGATTTTGGTGTTACAGGACAAGCTATTATTAGAAAAATTCCTGTTGCAGAGGAACTTCCTTTAAATCATGTTGCTACATATTCTGTAGAAAATGGCAGATATATTGCGCCAGATCTTAAATGCGTTTTAGCAGCACCTATTTTCTCGATTAATCATCCTGATCAAGTGATTGGCGTTTTAGCTTTTGATAGTGTTGAGACTTTACACGTGATGCAATTTGATTCAAGAAAGTCCAAAGAAATTGCACAGATGTGGGCAGATGCACTGTCACATTTAATCTGAATTTTGGTGGAGGTATTATGTTAGAAACATATGAATTAGTTAATATTGCGAGGTCCTGTCAAAAATTTAAAAAAATTAGTCCGAGTGTCAGCGTGGGTATTGTTGCTGCTGCGTTGGTTTCAGATAAAGGAAATATATATACAGGAATATGTATTGAAGCTCCATGCGGAATGGGGTTTTGCGCTGAACATTCGGCAATTGCAGAGATGTTGAAAAAGGGAGAATCGAAGATTCGAAAAATAGTCGCGGTAAGCAGCAAAACAATTGTGTTGCCATGTGGAAGATGTAGAGAATTAATGAGACAAATTGATAAGTATAATTATGAAAATACAGAAGTGATTATAAAACCTGATCAGAGTGTTTTATTGAGTGAACTTCTTCCGTTTCCATTTGAGCTTTAAAAAGCAAATCAAATTATATTTCGACGGGAGAATCCCGAATTTTGTGTAACCGTCGAACTGTAGTGTAGGGAATGTAATGTGGCATATATCAGGGGAGGGAGCTTATTCCCTTGACACTATAATAGCAACACCGTTTCGGTGTCAAGGGCAGCCGACGCAGATCTCTGTGTATTTGCCCTTGATGCTGGAGCGGTTTTGTTGTTAACCAAGCATCCGATCCTCGAAATAGATTGCCAGATTGGAGGAGACGGGGGTGCGGATAAATTCCTGGACTGATTATACGACCAGACCAAGGCTCTGTCGGTAC
>JAUNGN010000039.1 GCA_030524425.1 Clostridia bacterium
TAAAAGTATCGACAACAAGCTCTACATCAATTTTATTCCTTACGGTATAGGTAATTAAGTTATTTAATCGTCTGTCTTCTACTACATCAATAATGCTATGTTTCATAGCATCAACATATATAAAACTCATAGCACCATCGGCTGTTTTGGTAGATTTAAACTCATTAAAGTACAATACTTCAGGTAAATAATTGTAGTTTACTTTGTAATCCTTGTTAAAGGAATTAATAATCCTGTTTACTGTATTATGACTCACATTTAATCTATTAGCAATATCTTTTTCTGATGTTTTTTTATTGGCAGAAAGTGCTATTGCCTTTTTTGTATTGTTAGATATAAAACAGTTTTTATTAACAATGTCTGTTTCAGTCATAAAAGTTTTCTTGCAATGTCGGCATTGATAACGCTGCTTTTTAACTCTAAAATAGCATTAAATTCGGATATTGGAGGGATTTTAATACTAGATGTTTTATAACCATGAATATTTATCTTTGAATGACTACAACAAGGACAAATATCAGGTTTATTTTTTAAGGTTGCACCAATTATTTTTGTTTCAATACCATTAATGATTTCGGTTTCGTAAATTTTTTCTGAAAAATCTAAATTTGGGTCTTTTAAATTTAATAAAAATGATGTAAAATTAGTATTGGACATAAGCTGCCACCTTTCAAGATTGGTTTGGTCACTTTAATTTTGACATAAAGTGGAGCTTATGTCTATATTTTTTTGTCAAAAAAATATTTGGTGTGATTTTCAGACCACACCAAATATTTTACAACCAAGATATAATATAAATTGTATTGATGGCATATTGCTATTAAACAAAAATATATAAAAAATTCATTTTTAAATAATTGTAGTATTTGATTAAAAGGTGTATACTAATGATAGAGATAAGCATTTAATTTTTTAGAGAGGGGTGCTTTTATGAGTAATGACAATATAAATTTATATGAAGAAAGAAAGAATACCGTATTCTCTTTTATTAAGGATAAGGAATACAGACCGATGAGGGTTAAGGACATAGCAGCCTTTATGCAGGTGCCCTATAATGAAATGCAGCTTTTGTATGATATTATTGATGAGCTTGAGACAGAAGGAAAAATTGTTACTACAAGAAAAGGAAAAATTGTTTCTGCTGAAAGTCTGCATCAGTATGCAGGAACATTTACAGGCAACAGCAGAGGCTTTGGCTTTGTGAGCGTTGAAGGTATGGAGGAGGAAATATTTATACCTGCCAGTGCTACAAACGGTGCTATGCACAAGGACAAGGTAATTTGCAGAATTGTAAACCAAACAGGCAGACGGGCAGAGGGTGAAGTTGTAAAAGTCCTTGAGCATGGTATGAAGCATATTGTAGGAACATATCAGAAAGTTAAAAATTACGGATTTGTAATTCCTGATGACAAGAAAATGTGTGATGATATTTTTATAGCAACAGGAGATAATATGGGTGCTGTAGACGGTCACAAGGTACTTGTTAAAATTACCAGGGCGCCTACAAGAACAGAAAATCCCGAAGGTATTGTTACAGAAATTTTAGGACATATTAATGACCCCGGTGTTGATATTTTGTCAATTATAATGCAATATGATTTGCCTAACGAATTTCCCGAGGAGGTTTACAAGGAAATCGAATACATTGAAGAAACTATTGACAATGAGGATAAGTCAGGCAGAGAGGATTTAAGAGATGCAGTAATGGTTACTATTGACGGTGAGGATGCCAAGGATTTGGACGACGCTGTTTCCGTTGAAAGACTTGAAAACGGCAATTATAAGCTTGGTGTATATATTGCTGATGTATCTCATTATGTCAGGGAAAAGTCACCTCTTGACAAAGAAGCTTATAAGAGAGGTACAAGCGTATATCTTGTAGACAGGGTTATACCAATGCTGCCACATAAGCTTTCCAACGGCATATGCTCCCTTAATGCAGGCGAGGACAGATTTACACTTTGCTGTATTATGGAAATAGATAACAAGGGTGAGGTTGTTTCTCATGATATTAAAAAGGCTGTTATTAATGTAAACAGGAGAATGAGCTATACTATTGTTTATGACCTGCTTACCAATGAAAACTCTCAGTATTATGAAGAATATAAGGACTTAGTGCCAATGTTTAAGGAAATGGAGCAGCTTAGGAACATTCTTCTTAGAAAGAGGCAAAAAAGAGGTGCTATTGAGTTTGAGAGTGAGGAGGCTAAAATCCTCCTTGATGAAAACGGCAAGCCTATAGATATTGTAAAGAGAGAAAGAAATACAGCCACAAGTATTATTGAGGAATTTATGCTTATAGCAAACGAAACTGTGGCGGAGCATTTTTACTGGCTTGAAACACCTTTTGTATACAGAACCCACGAAGTGCCCGATGAAGAAAAGTATGAAAAGCTCCAGCTTCTTGTTGCGCCTTTTGGTTATGTGTTAAAGGGCAGCTCAAAGCATCCTAAGAGCTATCAGCAGCTTTTAATGCAGACTAAGGATAAGCCTGAAGAAATGCTTATTCACCGCATGACACTTAGAAGTATGAAGCAGGCAAAGTATACAGCTGATAATGGAAAGCATTTCGGACTTGCGGCAACCTATTACTGCCACTTTACTTCTCCAATAAGGAGATACCCTGATTTACAGATTCATAGGATAATAAGTGAGTATTTAAAGGGAGATTTAGACGAAAATAGAATAAACCATTACAAGAAGATTCTGACAGAGGTTGCACGCCTTTGCTCTGTAAATGAAAGACGTGCCGAGGACGCTGAAAGGGATACCGACAAGTATAAGATTGTTGAATTCATGCAGGATAAAATCGGACAGGAATTTGAAGGTATTATTTCAAGTGTTACTTCCTGGGGTATTTATGTAGAACTGCCTAATACCGTTGAAGGTATGGTTTCAGTTAAGGATTTGGATGACGATTACTATGACTTTGACGAAGAAAATATGAGATATATAGGTGAAAATACAAATAAAACCTATACTATTGGCGATAAAGTAAGAGTTATCCTTACAAGAGCAAGCCTTGAAACGAGAACAATTGATTTTGAATTTGCTGAAGAGGATGAAAGTGAAAAGATACTTGCTCAGTTTAGAAATAAGGTTATAAAGTAGATTGTTTGGGCTGCTGTAAAATTACATTTTGCAGCAACCCTTGTAAATATAAAATGAGGAGTCAAAGTTATGAATAATACAAATTTATTCAGCGGAAAAGCAGAATGTTATAATAAGGCAAGACCCGGATATTCCATAGAGTTTATAAAGTATTTATATGGTAGAGCAGGATTTAATAAGGAGTCGGTTATAGCGGATATTGGTTCGGGTACAGGAAAATTTTCAAAATATCTTCTGCAGAGAGGAAGCAAAGTGTTTTGTGTTGAGCCAAATGAGGATATGAGAAAAACTGCTGACAGAGAATTAAGTATTTACAGTAATTTTATTTCTGTAAAGGGAGAGGCGGACAATACTGCACTTGAGAATAGTTCTGTGGATTTTATAACTGTTGCTCAGGCCTTTCATTGGTTTGATACAGAGAAGTTCAGATTAGAGTGCAGAAGAATTTTAAAGCCGGGAGGTAAAGCTATTCTTGTGTGGAACAGCAGGGATATTAATCATATGGTGAATATGGCAAGTAATGAGATAAATAAAAAGTATTGTCCAAAATTCAAGGGATTTTCGGGCGGAATAGTTAAAGATGATGAAAGAATAAATGATTTTTTCTGTGGTAAATATGAACGTATAGAATTTTCTAATAATATATACTACAATAGGGATAACTTTATCAGGAGAAGCTTGTCAAGTTCATATTCGTTAAATCCTGATGATGAAAACTATAGTGAGTATATTAAAAAAATGGAATATATATTTGACCAATATTCCTGTGATGGCATAATTGAAATTGGCAATAATACAGTTGGATACATAGGTGAGGTATGATTGGAAAATATGATGCAAGGGAATTGGCGGCAGGCATATTGATTAATGATAAGAATGTTAAAAATGAGCTTAATCTAAGGGTATACGTTAAAAATACGGCTGCTGTTAATTTTTATTTAAGAGAAGGGTTTAAAATTACGGCAGAGGAAATTGATGATGCTGCAGGTGAAAAAGAATATAGTATGAAATGGTATAAATAAATATGGAAATTATAAAAATTGATTCAAATAAAAAGAAATATAAAAATTTACTTTTACTTGCGGATGAGCAGGAAAGTATGATAGATAAATATATTGACAGAGGAGATATGTTTGTTGTAACTGACAGCAGCACAGTTGTGGCTGAATGTGTGGTTACTAATGAGAATGATGGCATATATGAAATTAAAAATATTGCAGTCCTGCCTGAAAAACAGAAAATGGGATACGGCAAGATGATTATTGACTATGTTTTTGGTTATTATAAAGATCTGAAAATAATGTATGTTGGTACAGGTGACAGTGCTTTGACAATACCTTTTTATAAAAGATGCGGTTTTAGTGAAAGTCACAGGGTTAAAAATTTCTTTACAGATAACTATGACCACCCTGTTTTTGAGGGTGGAAAGCAGTTAACAGATATGGTTTACTTAAAAAAGAATAAGGGTTAATTTAATCTTTATTTGGATTTTAAAAATTAATTGTTGCAAATAATACAAAAGGGTGCTAAAATCTTTGGTATAAACTAGCTGGGGGTATTTTTTATGTTAGCAAAGATTAATTCAAGTGCCTTAACGGGAATCAACGGATATAATGTATCGGTAGAGGTGGATATAAGTCAGGGTCTGCCTTCTTTTGATATTGTGGGACTTCCTGACAATGCAGTCAAGGAGTCTAAGGAAAGAGTGCGTACAGCAGTGAAAAACTCAGGTTTTGAATTTCCTGTTAAAAAAATTACCGTTAACCTTGCTCCTGCTAACACAAAAAAGGAAGGACCTGCTTTTGATTTGCCTATTGCAGTAGGAATACTTGCCTGTATAGGGAATATAAAAGAAAGTGATATAGCTGACAGTATAATAATAGGTGAGCTTTCTCTTGACGGCAGTGTCAGACCTGTTGACGGTGTACTTCCTATGGTATATTCGGCTTTTGAAAACGGTTTTAAAAAATGCTATGTACCTGTTGAAAACTCCGGAGAGGCTGCGCTTGTAAAAGGAATTGATGTTATAGCGGTTGAATCTATTGCTGATTTTGTGGAAATGGTAAATAAGGAAAAAGAGGCTGATTCAGTAGTCGTTGATATAGATTCGCTGTTTTCAAATTCTGAAGATTATGAAAATGATTTTTCTGATGTAAAGGGACAGGAAAACGTAAAGCGTGCCCTTGAAATTGCGGCAGCGGGTATGCATAATATATTAATGATTGGTCCTCCCGGTTCAGGAAAGACAATGATGGCTAAAAGGCTTCCGTCTATACTTCCCGATTTAACATTTGATGAGAGTATAGAAATAACTAAGATATATTCAGTGTCAGGCTTAATAAGAAATAAAAGTGCTTTAATTACAAAAAGACCTTTTCGCTCACCTCATCATACCATATCAGGTGCTGCTATGGTAGGCGGGGGAAGAATTCCAAAGCCAGGAGAGGTTAGTCTTGCTCATAATGCCATATTGTTTCTGGATGAGCTGCCTGAATTTCACAGAGATGTTTTGGAAGAATTAAGGCAGCCTTTGGAAGACGGAAAAGTTAATATTTCAAGGGTCAACGGAACTATGTCTTATCCTGCAGATTTTATGCTTGTGGCAAGTATGAATCCATGTCCCTGCGGTTATTACGGATACTCGGATAAGTGTACATGTACTCCGAATAAAATTAATAAATATATGGGCAGAATAAGCGGTCCATTACTGGACAGAATAGATATTCAGGTTGAGGCAGGTCCTGTAGATTATAAGTCTTTGTCTAAAAGTAAACGCAGTGAAAGTTCTGCAGATATAAAAAAGAGGGTAGTTGCTGCCCATAATATACAGCAGAAAAGATACGAAAACGAAAATATATATTTTAATTCCCAGCTTACTGCCTCACAAATAGAGAAATATTGCGTATTGGGCGATATGGAGAAGGCAATATTGAAAAATGCTTTTGATACACTTAACTTTAGCGGGAGAGCTTATCACAAGCTTTTAAAGCTTGCAAGGACTATTGCGGACTTAGACGGAAGTGAAAATATACAGGTTAATCATATTGCAGAGTCTATACAGCTTAGAAATTTAGACAGAAAATTGCTTCATTAGTGAGGTGGATTTATGTATAGTGAAAAAAATTACATAATGTGGCTGAACTCTCTGACATCCATAAATGTTGACGCAAAACAGGCGCTTATTGAAACTATGGGCAGTGCACAGGCATTGTGGAACTCAGACAGAAATGAAATTGCGGCCGCAAAAATTTTGCAGGAGGAAAAGCTGGAGCTTTTAATAAGAAGCCGATATAAATATGATATTGAAAAGGAGCTTAATAAGCTGTATCATAGCGGTGCAGAATTTTATGTGCCGGGGGATAAGAAATTTCCCCTGCAGTTAACGGCTATGAATGAACCGCCTATGGGTATATATGTAATAGGTAAAATTCCTGATGATACATATCCCATGGTAAGTATTGTAGGGTCAAGACGAATATCGGATTATGGTGCTTCAGTAGGTCATAACATAGCCAGGGAACTTGCCGAAGCAGGAGTAACGGTTGTAAGCGGTATGGCTATGGGAGTTGATGCCATTGCACATCGCGGGGCAATTGACGGCGGAGGAAGTACTATTGCAGTATTGGGTACAGGTGTTGATGTATGTTATCCTGTTGTCAATACTAATTTGTATAATGAAATAAAGCTGAATGGCTGCCTTATAAGTGAATTTCCTTTGGGTACAAAAGCCTATAAGGCAAATTTTCCTTACAGAAACAGGATAATTGCAGGTTTATCCAAAGCAACCGTAGTTGTAGAAGCTACTGAAAGAAGCGGTTCACTGATAACGGCAAACAAAGCAATTGAAAACAGCAGAATTGTTATGGCAGTACCCGGCAATGTAACAAGTGCCCTTAGCAAAGGCTGTAATGTTTTGTTAAGACGAGGCTGTATTCCTGTGACCTGTGCACAGGATATTTTGGAAGATTTAGGCGTTAAATTAGTTAAAAAGGAATTAAAAAAATCTGAAAAAGATTTAATTCCTCTTGCTAAAGATGAAAAAATGTTATATGATTGTATAAGCTATGAGCCAATATCAGCTGATGAATTAGTTGAAAGGCTGAGAATGGATACCAGGGAAATTACCTGTTTACTGACGATGCTGGAGTTAAAAGGCTGTATAAGGCGTTTGTCGGGTCAAAAGGTAGTTCGTAGTCTTTAGGAGGAAAAAATGAATAGTAAAAAAAGTGTTGAGGCAGCAAAAAAGGATGATAAGGCTGTAAAGTCAAAAAAGAAATATTTGGTTATAGTTGAGTCACCGGCTAAGGCTAAAACATTAAAAAAGTTTTTAGGCTCAAATTATAAAATAGAGGCATCCGTAGGTCATGTCAGAGATTTGCCTAAAAGTGAGCTTGGTATAAATATAGAAAATGATTTTGAACCGAAATATATTACAATAAGAGGTAAGGGTGAACTTCTTGCTAAGCTGAGAAAGGAAGTAAAGAATGCAGACAAAGTCTATCTTGCAACTGACCCTGACCGTGAAGGTGAAGCTATAAGCTGGCATTTGCTCTTTGCTCTTAAACTTGATCCTGCCAAGACTTATAGGATTACGTTTAATGAAATTACTAAAAATGCCGTTAAAAAGTCTATTAAGGAAGCAAGAGAAATTGATATGAATCTTGTTGATGCACAGCAGGCAAGACGTGCCCTTGACAGAATTGTTGGCTATAAAATAAGTCCGCTGCTTTGGAAAAAGGTTAAAAAGGGATTAAGTGCAGGAAGAGTACAGTCTGTTGCATTAAGGTTAATTTGTGACAGAGATGAAGAAATCGAAAACTTTATTCCAAAGGAATACTGGACAATAGAATCAGAGCTAAAAACAGAAAAGGGTAAAAAATTTGCTGCTAAGTTTTATGGTGATACTAAAGGCAAAATTGAGCTTAACAATGAAGAGGAAACTCAAAAGGTAGTTGATGCTGTAAATAAGGCGGGATTTGAGGTTAAAAGCGTTAAAAAGGGTACAAGGATGAAAAATCCTCCTGCTCCTTTTACTACGAGTACAATGCAGCAGGAAGCATCAAAGCTTTTAAACTACGGTTCTCAAAAAACAATGAGGATTGCCCAGCAGCTTTATGAAGGTGTTGATATTAAAGGTGAAGGTACTGTTGGTCTTGTATCTTATATCAGAACTGATTCCGTAAGAATTGCTGATGAGGCTTACGAAGAAGTAAAGGGTTATATTACAGATACATTTGGTGATAAATATATTAAAGAAAGGCGGAAATATAAGACTGATTCGAGAGCGCAGGATGCACATGAAGCTATAAGGCCAACATCTTCATTAAGGACTCCTGATTCCATAAAGGACAGCCTTTCAAGGGATCAGTACAGATTATATAAGCTTATATGGGAAAGATTTGTTGCAAGCCAGATGCCCGCTGCTGAGTATATGACATTAAGCTCAGATATTAAATCCGACAAATATATTTTCAGAGCATCAGGGTCTAAAATTAATTTTGACGGTTATTTAGCAGTATATAAGAAAAATGAAGAAAAGAATGAGGAAAGTGCTATGCCTGAAATTGCTGCAGGTGATAAGCTTGAAATTAACAATATTAAGCCTAATCAGCATTTTACTCAGCCTCCTGCAAGATATTCAGAGTCAATGCTTATTAAGACTCTTGAGGAAATTGGTGTTGGCAGACCTTCAACATACGCTCCGACTATTACAACTATTCAGCAGAGAAATTATGTTACAAAGGAAAACAAGGTTTTTTATGCAACTGAGCTTGGGGAAATAGTAAACGAAATTATAAAGAATAATTTTGGCGAAATTATAAATAATGAATTTACTGCCGATATGGAATCTGCTCTTGATAAAGTAGAGGATGGAAAAATGGAATGGAAGGAAATACTTAGAAATTTCTATCCTCTTTTAAAGCATCTTCTCGATGAGGCTGAAAGTAAGGTTGAGAATGTTGAAATTCCGGATGTTGTTACTGACGTAATATGTGAGGAGTGCGGCAGAAATATGGTCATTAAATATGGCCGTTATGGAAAGTTTCTTGCCTGTCCCGGATTTCCTGAATGCAGAAATACTAAGCCTTTATTTGAGGAGGCAGGTGTAAGCTGTCCTATATGCGGAGGCAAAGTACTTGTTAAAAAGACCAAAAAGGGCAGACGTTACTATGGCTGTGAAAATAATCCGGAGTGCTCCCTTATGCTTTGGAATAAGCCTACAGGTGAAAAGTGTCCTAAATGCGGTTCTGCTTTGGTTGAAAAGGGTACTAAGAAGGTCAGAATAAGCTGCAGCAATACAGAGTGTAACTATACTGTGGATGAGGAAATATCAGAGGCTAATTAACAGAGGGGAATGTAATGAGGGAGTACACTGAAAGAGTAAAAACACTTTTAGAGGCTGTGAGTGAAAGCTCATCTTCAGACTTATTTTCAATTATTGAGGGAGAGCTTAACACAAGAATAACCGCTGTTATTTTAAATAAGAAGGTATATGGGGATATAATTTATAGTAACAAAATAAAAATAGATGGTGTTGTTCTTTGTTCCGAATATAATGTTTTAAAGGCAAATTATAATTATCTTTTGTTTGCGGTAAACATAATAAAGGAAAAAATAAAGCTTGAAAAAATGACCTGTTTATATAAAAATGTTGTTGATGCTGCTATTGAGGGACTTACCCGAAAGGAACTTGAAGGCGTTAGTGCCGTATTATCGGAAATAGAAGGAAACTCAGCCCTTGTAGTGGCAAGCAACATTTCAAAAGAATGGGGAGTTACACGATCTGTAATAATTAACGGTCTGAGGAAGCTTGAATGTGCGGGAATAATAGAAATGTATTCAAGCGGCGCAAAAGGTACGAACATTAAAATTCTTTATTCAGGAATAAAGGCCGTTGTGGACAGGAAAAGAGGGGATTAGAATGGAAAACATAAAATTATACCGCAGGAGATATATCCCTGATGAGCTTATTTATCTTAAAAATGATGAAATAATTTTTGCTGATGATGAAAAAGTGATTACTAAATGGAACGTACTTACACCAAGGCATGATTTTACCCATGGCGTTTCCTGTTATTTTATTAAGGAAGGATTTAAGGTTAGTAAGTTCCTTGATAAGAATAATAAAATTCTCTATTGGTATTGTGATATTATAGAAACTGATATTAATGAAGATAAGAGTAAATATACTTTTAATGATTTGCTGATAGATGTTATAGTATATGAAAACGGCTTTGTAAAAGTCGTGGATTTAGACGAGGTCGGCAGGGCTTTAAGCGAAAAGCTTTTAAGCGAGACACTAATTATAAAGGCTATGGAACGGGTTAATAATTTATTAAATATTATATATAGCGGTAATTTTAATGCATACATAAGATATATTGAAGAGGTTTAATATGAGCGGCTCTAAAAAGGATAACCCTAATAAGGGTCACAGACAAAGAGTAAAAGAAAGATTTTTAAATGATGGGAATTTTGACAGCTTTCAGGATTATGAGGTGCTTGAGATGCTGTTGTTTTATGCTTATCCCATGAAGGATACAAAGCCAATTGCCAAAAGGCTTATAAGTCTGTATGGCTCATTACATAATGTGCTTAACACGGATCCGAAACAGCTTATGGAGGAGGCTAATATTACTGAAAATGTAGCGGTATATATTACGATGTTTCCTCATGTTATGAGAAAATACACCAAGAGCTTTTATGAAAAGGGTAAGATAATTGATTGTTTTTCAAAGGCTGTGGATTTGTTTTCAGGTCTTTTGAAAGCACAGCCGTTTGAGTCATTTTATCTTGTGTCACTGGATATAGCAAAGAAGGTGATAGCAATAGACAGAATAAATGACGGTAATGCTGTGGAAGTTTCTCTTTGCTGTGATAATATATTAAAAAAGGCTTTACTTAATAAGGCAAGTTTTGTTATAATAGGACATAATCATCCGTCGGGATTTTGCGAGCCGTCAAGAAATGATTATGAAATAACGGGTCAGCTTAACAAAGGACTTGAGCTTTTGAATATAAAAATGATGGATCATATTATTATTTGCGGAGATAAAAATTTCAGCTTTGCAAAAAACAGATATTATGGTATGAATTATAAAATGTAGGGAGGATACTTAATGAACAAGAAATTGTACAGAAACACTGATGATAAAATGATTGCAGGCGTTTGTGCCGGTATTGCCGATTATTTTGGAATTGATAAAACCATTATAAGGCTTATATGGGCAATATTGGCAGTATGCTCCATAAGTGCATTGTTTTGGGTGTATATAATTTGCTGGATTGTGATTCCGGCTGATGATAATATAATAGATAATTAAGCTATGGACAATTAAGGAGGATAACTTGAAAATGGAAAAGACAATGGAAAAGGTTGTAGCACTGGCAAAGGCGAGAGGCTTTGTATATCCCGGCTCTGAAATTTACGGCGGTCTTGCAAACTCATGGGATTACGGTCCTTTAGGTGTTGAGCTTAAAAATAATGTTAAAAAAGCATGGTGGAAAAAGTTTGTGCAGGAAAGCCCTTACAATGTAGGCGTTGACTGTGCTATTCTTATGAATCCGGAAGTGTGGGTAGCATCAGGCCATGTTGGTGGTTTTAATGATCCTCTTATGGATTGTAAGGAATGTAAGGAAAGATTCAGAGCTGATAACATTATTGAGGACTATAATAAGGAGAACGGTATTGAGGGAGGTGCTGACGGCTGGACTAATGAGCAGATGATGGATTATATAAAGGAAAAGAATATTCCTTGTCCAAGCTGCGGTGCTCACAATTTTACTGATATAAGACAGTTTAATCTTATGTTTAAAACCCATGCAGGTGTAACTGAGGATGCAAAGAATGTTGTATATATGCGTCCTGAGACTGCACAGGGTATATTTGTTAATTTTAAGAATGTTCAGAGAACTACAAGAAAGAAAGTTCCCTTTGGTATCGGTCAGATTGGCAAGTCTTTCAGAAATGAAATAACTCCGGGAAACTTTATATTCAGAACAAGAGAGTTTGAGCAGATGGAGCTTGAGTTCTTCTGTAAGCCCGGTACTGAAATTGAGTGGTTTAACTACTGGAAGAGCTTCTGTACCAACTGGTTATTAAGCCTTAATATTAAGGAAAGCAGTATTGTATTAAGAGATCATGATCCTGCTGAGCTTGCACATTATAGTAATGCCACTACGGATATTGAGTATATGTTTCCATTTGGCAAGGGTGAGCTTTGGGGTATTGCTTCAAGAACTGATTTTGACCTTAAGGCACATCAGAACCATTCAGGGGAATCTCTTGAATATTTTGATGCTGTAACTAATGAAAAATATGTTCCTTACTGTGTTGAGCCATCACTTGGTGCTGACAGAGTTACACTTGCATTCCTTTGTGAGGCTTATGATGAAGAAGAGCTTGAAGGAGGAGATGTAAGAACAGTTTTACATTTTCACCCTGCACTTGCACCTTACAAGGCTGCCATATTGCCATTGTCTAAGAAGCTTTCTGAGAAAGCCGCAGAGGTATATGCAATGTTATCTAAGGAATTTGCCTGTGATTTTGATGATTCTCAGTCTATTGGAAAGAGATACAGACGTCAGGATGAAATTGGTACTCCATTCTGTATTACCTATGACTTTGATACGGAAACAGACGGCTGTGTAACCGTAAGAGACAGAGATACTATGGAACAGGAAAGGATTGCAATAGCAGATTTAAAGGATTACTTACTTAAGAAGATGGAATTTTAGTTTTATCAAAAAAATAAGCTAATCCTTAAGGTTAATTGATTTATAAACAAAACAAATTTAAATGTAAAAAAGTTAAGCATTTAATTTTTGTTAATAATTTACAGAGGATAAGCATATAATTGTGTGTATCCTCTGTTTTTTTGTTGCAAAATGACATATTTGTCTGATAAATTAAAAAAATACTTGAAAATTTTAGGTTTTATGCTATAATAGATATAAGTTTTAATAAATATTGTGTGCAAAATGCACAACTGGAGGCGATTGAAATGAGCAAAAAATTTGTTTACTTATTTTCTGAGGGTAATGGCTCAATGAGAGAGTTGTTAGGCGGTAAGGGTGCAAACCTGGCTGAAATGACCAATCTTGGTATGCCTGTTCCACAGGGTTTCACTATTACTACTGAAGCTTGTACTCAGTATTATGAGGATAATGAAAATATTAATGAAGATATTCAGACTCAGATTATGGAATACATTGGCAAGATGGAGGAAATTACAGGCAAGAAGTTTGGTGATCTTGAAAATCCTCTTTTAGTTTCTGTTCGTTCAGGTGCAAGAGCGTCTATGCCCGGTATGATGGATACTATTCTTAATCTTGGACTTAATGATGAGGTTGTTGTTGCTTTTGCTGAAAAGACGGGTAATCCAAGATTTGCATATGATTCTTACAGAAGATTTATTCAGATGTATTCAGATGTAGTAATGGAGGTTGGCAAGAAGTATTTTGAGCAGCTTATTGACGATATGAAGGAAAAGAAGGGTGTTAAGCTTGATACAGAGCTTGATGCTGATGATTTAAAGGAACTGGCAGAGCAGTTTAAGGCTGAGTATAAGGCTAAAATTGGTACAGACTTCCCATCTGATCCTAAGGAGCAGTTAATGGGCGCTATTAAGGCTGTATTCCGTTCATGGAATAATCCAAGAGCTATTTATTACAGAAGAATGAATGACATTCCGGGCTCATGGGGTACTGCTGTTAATGTACAGTCAATGGTATTTGGCAACACAGGTGATACATCAGGTACAGGCGTTGCTTTTACAAGAAATCCTGCCACAGGAGAAAAGAAGTTATATGGTGAGTTCCTTATGAATGCACAGGGTGAAGATGTTGTTGCAGGTGTTAGAACTCCTCAGACTATAGATCAGCTAAATGATGTAATGCCGGAAGTTTATCAGCAGTTTGTTGATATTTGCGGTAAGCTTGAAAATCATTACAGAGATATGCAGGATATGGAGTTTACAATCGAAAATAAGAAGCTCTATATGCTCCAGACAAGAAATGGCAAGAGGACAGCTGCAGCTGCCTTAAAGATTGCCTGTGACCTTGTTGATGAGGGTATGATTACTCCACAGGAAGCAGTTTGCATGATTGATCCTAAACAGCTTGATGCTTTACTTCATCCGCAGTTTGATGCTGAGGCTTTAAAGGCTGCTAAGCCTGTTGCTTCTGCTCTTGCTGCATCTCCCGGTGCTGCCTGCGGCAGAATTGTATTTACTGCCGAAGATGCTGTGGCATGGGCAAAGTCAGGAGAAAAAGTTGTTCTTGTAAGACTTGAAACATCTCCTGAGGATATTGAGGGTATGAACTATGCACAGGGTATACTTACTGTAAGAGGCGGTATGACTTCTCATGCGGCTGTTGTTGCAAGAGGTATGGGTACCTGCTGTGTATCAGGCTGCGGTGTAATTAAAATGGATGAAGAAAATAAGAAGTTTGAGCTTTCAGGAAGAGTTTATAATGAAGGTGACTGGATTTCATTAGACGGCTCTACAGGTAATATTTATGGTGAGGCTATACCTACTGTTGCAGCTTCCATAAGCGGTGAATTTGGAAGAATTATGGCTTGGGCTGACGAATTCAGAGTTTTACAGGTGAGGACTAATGCTGACACACCAAGAGATGCTAAGCAGGCTGTTGAGTTTGGTGCAGAGGGTATTGGTCTTTGCAGAACAGAGCATATGTTCTTTGATCCTGACAGAATTTCCGCTATAAGAGAAATGATTTGTTCTGATACTGTTGAAGAAAGAGAAATTGCCCTTTCTAAGCTTGAACCAATGCAGCAGAGTGATTTTGAAAAGCTTTATGAAACTATGGAAGGCAAGCATGTTAATATCAGATTCCTTGATCCGCCTCTTCATGAGTTCGTTCCTACAGAGGATGCTGATATTGAGTTACTTGCAAGAACTAAGAATAAGAGTGTTCAGGATATTAAGAACATAATTGCATCTCTTCACGAGTTTAACCCAATGATGGGTCACAGAGGATGCAGACTTGCTGTTACTTATCCTGAAATTGCCAAGATGCAGACTACTGCCGTTATAAAGGCAGCTATAAATGTAAGCAAGGCTCATCCTGAATGGAGCATTGTTCCTGAAATTATGATTCCATTAGTGGGTGAGGTTAAGGAGCTTGCTTATGTTAAGAGTGTTGTAACAAAGACTGCTGATGCAATTATTAAGGAAGCCGGTGTTGACTTAAAGTATAAGGTTGGTACTATGATTGAAATTCCAAGAGCTGCTCTTACTGCTGATTTAATTGCTCAGGAGGCTGAGTTCTTCTCATTTGGTACCAATGACCTTACTCAGATGACATTTGGTTTTTCAAGAGATGATGCAGGTAAGTTTCTTGATTCTTATTATGAGAAGAAGATTTATGAATCTGACCCGTTTGCAAGACTTGACCAGACAGGTGTGGGCAAGTTAGTTCAGATGGCAGCTGAGTTGGGTAAGTCTACAAGACCGGATATTACATTAGGTATCTGCGGTGAGCATGGCGGAGACCCGTCTTCTGTTGAATTCTGTCACAAGGTTGGTCTTACTTATGTAAGCTGTTCTCCATACAGAGTTCCTATTGCAAGACTTGCTGCTGCTCAGGCACAGATTAAGTATCCAAGATAATTTTAACGTAATTATATAATATGAGGACTGTCGGTAAGGCAGTCCTTTTTTGTTTGATTAAAAGTTCATAAATAAGTTTTGTAATATGGCTTTGTGAAATTTATATGGAATATTTACAGCTGGTGATGAGTTAAAACCGTTTATGCTGTTTTTCTTGAATGATTGTCTGTATTTTGTTATATTTTTAGTAAGAACTAATATATTAAATTGGAGGCGTTTTTTATGAAAAAATATGAAAAACCTGTTTTTGAAGCAATAGTATTTGATATTGCAGATAAAAATATGGCTCTTGTATCAGGCAATTATACTGCTGATAATTTTAATTTTGCACCTAGTAATGTTAATAAAATTAACTTTTAGCATTAATTTTATTAAAAGGGAGGAATAATATGAAAACAACATTTAAGATGAATAACTTTATTGACATTAAAATAAAAACTTTTGCAATAATGGTTTTATTATTTTCTGCAGTACTGTTTTGCAGCAAGGCATATTGTGCGGTTACATATGAAGTAAGTGATGACGGAACCACTGTCACAATAATGGGAACAGGAGCAATGGAGGATTACAGCAGTCCCTTTAAAGTGCCATGGATAGGAGATCTTTATAATGAAACCATTAAAAAGGTAATTATAGAAGAAGGAGTAACTCACATAGGCAGCAATGCTTTTGGGGCTTGTTATGAGCTGGAATATGTAAGTATACCGGGGACTGTTATATCAATAGGTAATCAGGCTTTTTATGGCTGCACATCTTTAAATAAAATAACTGTTTTGGGAAAAAATGAAAGTACAGTCAGTATAGGTACAAATGTTTTGTATAATACGCGTTTTGCAGAAACTTCGGGAATCAGAGGCGAAATGTATTGTTATGGCAACAGTACATTGGCAAAAGCATTATATGAAAATTATGAGACGTTTTTTGTCAAAAAGTTAAGTGACGGAGTGGAAATTAAAAATGCTGATACTGCTGCCAATACCTTTGAAATATGGGTTGATACAAATGAATTCGGCGGTGATGGTGATGCCAAGTATTTGGAGGGAGTAACTGCAATAGATGACAGTCTTGTAACTGTAACAATAACTGTTACAATTGATCCGGGCTGGGAGGATGACACAATTGTGGATTTTAATTCCAATACAGAAGCCGATAAATCTAAGACTGACTTAAAGACTGCTGAATATTCAAATATTTCATATGACAAGTTATTAAAGAATTATCGTTATGAAGATAATGAGAGATATGCCGTATTTCCGGTAAATTATGATTTGGGTACAGATGAGGGTAATGAAATACCTGTCAGGGCAGAGATATGTACAATAAATGATAATGGTGATGAAGTTAATTACTATTCAGATGCAGTATGGATTAATTAAGGTCTTATATTGTAATTTTTATACAAAAATTACAAGCAAACAATAATTATTATTAATAAAAAATTGTTATTGACAATTTTGGGGCATTATGTTATACTTAAATTGTAAAATAAATAGTATATCATATTGAGGAGGATTTAATTATGGATTTAAAAGGAAGCAAGACAGAGGCTAATTTAAGGACTGCTTTTGCAGGCGAGTCAGAGGCAAGAAATAAGTATACATATTATGCAAGCAAGGCTAAAAAGGATGGTTATAATCAGATAGCTGCTATCTTTGAAGAAACTGCAAATAATGAAAAAGAGCATGCTAAACTTTGGTTTAAGCTTTTACATGGCGGTACTATTCCCGATACTATGGAGAACTTAACAGATGCCGCTGAGGGTGAAAACTATGAGTGGACTGATATGTATAAGACCTTTGCCGAAGAAGCAAGGGAAGAGGGATTTGACAAGATAGCTGCATTATTTGAAGGTGTAGCAGCTATTGAAAAGGAGCACGAGGAGAGATACAGAAAGCTTGTTGCCAATATTGAGAACGGCTTAGTATTTTCAAGAGACGGTGATATGATTTGGCAGTGTTCTAACTGCGGTCATATTGTTATTGGCAAAAAGGCTCCTCAGGTATGTCCTGTGTGTGCTCACCCTCAGAGCTACTTCCAAATTAAGGCTGAAAATTATTAATATTAATGTTAAACATAAAGGGGCTGTGGAATCACAGTCCTTTTTAAATATTTTTAAAGAAAATTTATAAAAAATAAAAATATTACTTTAATTTCGCTTTTATTAATATGATTGAGTTTTTGTATATATGATGAAATTATATATCTATATTTTCCATACAATATTCAAGTCCCTCATTAGTCAGTTCTATTTTAATGTTAATCATATTTCTCTCAATAAATATAATATATTTTTCAATTTCCTTTACTGCCATATTAAAATCGTGTATTTTTGAAGGTACAGGTGCTTTCATTTTATAGAAAGGCTCTCCGCTGTTATAGGAAATGTATATGTTTTTTAATATGTCTTTAGCCGTTTTATTCATAATTCTCTCCTTTTATTCTTCATGTTTTAATATAAAAAATTTTTTGGTCTTTAAATATAGTATACTGCTAAAAATAAAATAGGCAATATTAATTTGAATAAATCTTGTTTTTTATGGGAAAAATAGCAATGTATAAGTAAAATGAGGTCTTAGGAGGCAAAACATATGAAGATTACTTTTCGCTGGTACGGTGAAGGAAATGATAGTGTTACGTTAAGTCAAATCAGACAAATTCCAAACTGCAGCGGCCTTATGGGTGTGCTTGACTATAAAGCGGCAGGTGAAGTCTGGGAGGAAAAAGAAATTGAGGATTATGTAAAACATGTAAATGAAGAAGGTCTTGAGGCAGAGGTTATTGAAAGTGTAAATGTGCACGAGGATATTAAAATGGGATTGCCTGCAAGAGATAAATATATTGAAAACTATATTACCTCTATAAGAAATCTTGCTAAATATGGTGTTAAGGTTATAGTTTATAATTTTATGCCTGTTTTTGACTGGTTAAGAACAGATCTTGCCCATCCTGTTGAGGACGGCTCAACCGCACTTTATTACAATGACGAAGAGTTAAAGGGTATGACACCTCAGAAAATAGTTGAGGATACAATTAACAACTGTAATGGTTTTACATTACCGGGCTGGGAACCTGAAAGGCTGGGGGAGCTTGAAAAAACTCTTGAAATTTACAAGGATATTGACGAAAAAAAGCTGAGAGAAAACTATAAGTATTTTCTTGAAAGAGTTATTCCTGTGTGTGAGGAAACAGGTGTAAGAATGGCTGTACATCCTGACGACCCGGCATGGCCTCTGTTTGGTTTACCCAAAGTAGCTCATTCTAAGGAAGATTTTGATATAATTACAGATATGGTAGATTCTCCTGCTAATAGTCTTTGTCTTTGTACAGGGTCACTTGGCTCGTCTCCAGATAATAATATTCCTGAAATTATAAGACATTTTGGAAGAAAGGGGAGAATAGCTTGTGCCCATGTGAGAAATGTAAAATACTTAGGCGAAAGATGTTTTAGAGAGGCATCTCATCTTTCTAAGGACGGTGACCTTGATATGTTTGAAATTATTAAGGCAATATATGAAACCTGCCCTGATATTTATATACGCCCTGACCATGGCAGAATGATATGGGGAGAAAAGGCAAGACCGGGATATGGGCTTTATGACAGAGCATTAGGTATTACTTATATTAACGGACTTTGGGAAGCGTTGGAAAAAATGAATAAGTGATTTAAGTTTATTTAGTGTGTAAAAGGGCTGTGCTGATAATTTTTGATATGTACCCAGAAATCTGGACACATTGATTTATTAGTTATGCTGAACACA
>JAUNGN010000040.1 GCA_030524425.1 Clostridia bacterium
TGTTCATGA
Organism: Clostridia bacterium; assembly: GCA_030524425.1. GTDB lineage: Bacteria > Bacillota > Clostridia > Lachnospirales > CAG-274 > Gallispira. Next base: position 10 of record JAUNGN010000040.1, read on the forward strand.
TAAATTCAAGGCAACTGAACTCTTCACGAACAAGTATGGCACATCCCTGCCTAATTTTTGATGATTTTGATTTTCTGATTTCTGCTGACCATATGAATAACTTTGCGTATATGAGTCAAGGGTTTCCTTACCTAACTTTTCACTTATTGTTTTAAGTAACTCTAAGTCTGTAGATCCTAAAAACAACATAGTTTGACAACAGGTTTCTATTGTCTGCCATGACTTATCATAGATGGCTTTAAGCTGACTTTGCGCTTGCAATATAATTGTTGCAGATATGTTTCTGCTACGAATTGTAGATATCTTATTATCAAAATCAGGAATAAGTCCAATATTTGCAAACTCATCAAGAATAAAATGAACATGTACAGGCAGTTCACCTCTATAGACCGTATCAGCAGTAATATCACATAACACGGTAAACATCTGATAATACAGCATTGTGGTAATAAAGTTAAATGTACTGTCTGTATCAGATGTTACTATAAACATTGCAACCTTCGTATTCTTACGACCAATTGAATATAAATCCAATTCATCTTCAGACAATAAATTTTTAATATTTCCAACACTAAGAGGTGCCAACCTTGCTGCACACGAAATTAATATAGATTTTGCAGTCTTTCCGGCTGCTAATTTATATTCATTATATTTAGAAACCGGAAGGCAATCTTTGCCACCTTCAAAATTCAATGCTTTTATGTATGGATACCGTTCCTTTACCAATTCAATTCTCTTGTGTAAATTGTTAAATCTTTCAATTTGAATTTTGACTCGTTCTGCCATTTGAGGTGAGCGAATATCTTTATTCAGAAAAATTCTTTGCAACGTTTTTTCAGGATCATTTAAATAATCTGGAAGATACTCCAAATCTCTAAACATAATATCAATGGCATTAACCGCATCCTCTTTGTCCTCATAAACCTTACTATTCCTTAACATTATAAGCATAGTATTAATTGTTCTTATGCTCGGTGTAGGACAAGTATAAAAAATATAGCTTATAAGAGCTAAATAGGTTAATGTTTCAGCATTCTTCCAAAATTCATCGCCACTTTGTGATGTTTCATTAACCTTCTTACCGATTTGAAGCAGGATTTGAGTTATTGATAATATATCTTCCTCTTTTCTAATGTAATGAAATGGATTATATTTATTTGAAGATAACATATCTTTCAAATTAAGAATTCGAATATCATATCCATTGTCCTTAAGCATTTGACCTGTTTTTTCAAGTGTGTTCCCTTTAGGATCTGTTACTATGTACGAACCAAACATTTGCATAATATTGGGCTGAGCATAGCCTCTGGATTTACCTGTACCGGGAGCACCATATATCAGCACATTTTTATTTCTTCCAAGTTCTGGATGTCCCTTAGGCGGATGTAAATTGGTAGACAATCTTTCAGTTTTAGTTAATATCAGGTTTAAATCCTCTTCAATGTTAATAAACGGTTTTATATCTTCTTCATTTCCCCATTTAGCCGAACCATATTCCAAACCATCTTTTGTATTTTTGGGTCTTTTATAAAGCAATCTCCAAAATTTCAGTGAAAAAAAGGTTACAATACCGGACAATAAAGGAACAATTCGTATACTGGGAAAAGGATAGAGTATTAACAATAACAAATTTCCGAAAAGCATTTTCATTGCATCCAAACCTGAATCAGCAATTTGAGAGCATAAAAAAAAGTAACCTAATGTTTTATTAACATAATAGGTTGCTAATATAATTAAGGCATTGTCAACTAAATATTCCTTTTTTGATTTACCACCAATATCTAAAACTTTTAAAATACACTCAACAAATTTATTGAAATTTTTATTAGTTTTCCTTAGATGACTAATCGTTTTTGAAATTTCTCTACCCACACCTTTTAAATCCTCCAATAAATCACCGGTATAAGTTTTTTTAGACATTTAGTCACCTCTTTCTTATAATGTTAAATAGACACTACATCTCTGGATTTTTGTAATCCCTTTTCAAGATTGTTTTCTATATCTGCATTATGGGCTTCCGCTTCTTTTTCTGCAGCTGATATAATAGCATCAATTCCCATTTCTTCCTCTTCTTCTGCGGTTGCATCTTTTACCACTTCTTTGTTATCTGAATTTTTTTCTTTTTTAGATGAGCCTTTCATTGTAAATCCACGTTCGCCATCTTTATATTTATGCTCCTCTAAAAAATAATTAGGCATATTGTTGACATTGGCATTGAACTCATCAAGTACATCTGATATATCCTTTTGTTGGTAATATGCTTTTCTTATTTCCATCTCGTCCATAATCTTAGTAAAGCTGTTAAGTGCAAACTTAACCTTTGAAGCATCATCAGCACGAAAATATATTGTGTAAGTATCATCACCCATACTTTGCATAGTATATTGAACATTAGAATAATCTAAACATTTTTTGAAAGTATTTAAATGCTCTTCATCTAATGAGTTTTTTACAATATCATCAATTCTTACTCCTTTATTTCGTCTAAAAAATTCTTCATTTGGTAATTCACCCGGCTCCTTAAATTTATGCTCTTTTACAAGATTACAAAGCATACGGAAAAATGAAGTGCCATCTTTTGCAAAACGAAATGTAGCAGACAAGCCTCTCAGGCTTTGACTAGCTAAATCAGACATTATTTAACCTCCTTTTCAAATTCAAGAACAGGATAGGACTTTGATGCCCTATCCCTTAATTACAAATATTACTTATTTAGATAGTTATAAATAATAGCTGCCATTTCAGCTCTTGTAATACTATCCTGCGGTCTTATATTTCCATTATCACCAACAATAATATTATTTTCAGCCAAATAAGAAACATAAGGAGCTGCCCACTCACTTACGCTTGAACCATCGTCATATTTATCAAGTACTGAGGTTGTAACAAAATTATAATCGTTACCTGCAAATACCTTAGCCATTATGACCATCATTTCCTCACGAGTTATAGTCTGTTCAGGCTTAAATGTTCCATCACCATATCCAATAAATATACCTGCAGAAGCACAATTAGCTATTGCGTGTGCATAATAGCTGTTATGGCTTACATCTTCAAAAGTCATATATCCCTGTTCAAGATTAAGTAATCTATCAAGGACAATTGCAAAATCTCCTCTCTTAGTACTTAAATCAGGCATAAATAACTTATTAGTTACGCCTTGTACAATACCGTTTTTGTGAAGATATTCAATATAATCTTCTGCCCAATGATCTATAACATCTTCAAATCTGTTATCGGTTGTTGCTTCTGTTGCAGCCTCTGTGGTAATTTCTGTTGTTGTTGATTCTGTTGTGGTTTCTGTTGTTTTATCAACGTGTAAGCTGCCACCGGCACCGCCACTATAATGATTCTTTGTAGTTGCTTCTGTAGCAGTTTCTGTAGTTACCTCTGTTGTAGGCTTAGAGTTAACAACAACATCAACCTCTGTTTCTATACCATCAACAATAATTGTAACCTTATTATCATTGGTTGTAAGAGGTCTGTCATCCTTTACTGTAACATCATCAGAATTAAATTCTTCCTTAGTGCCATCATTGTAAGAAATTTCGCCTTTAATACCGCTAGGATCATACATTTCGCCTTCTACATATTCCCTATCAGTATTTTCAGTTATTTCAACCTTAACAGGCTTTCTTTCAACTACTGTTATAGGTATATCAACTTCTGTACCACCAACAATTACAGTTACCTTATCATCATTAATTGTTAAAGGCTTATTATCCTTTACTTCAATATCCTTAGCATAGTAAATTTCTTCTGTTCCGTCATTATTTGTTATCTTAATTTCAGTGCCTGTTGGGTCGAACTCCTGTCCCTCAACATATTCACTCTTATCAGGATACTTTATAATTTCAACACTTGAAATCTCCTTACCAATTACTGTTACAGGAACATTAATTTTTTCAATACAATCATTATGACTGTAATAAATCACACCATAACAATCGCCAATTTTAAAAGGTGTATCATCAATTGTTACATCATCAGCAGTAATATATGTTACAGATCCATCGTTCCAAGACACTTCAATTTTAAGACCATCCGCATCAAATATCTGACCTTCAATATATTCTGTCTTTGTAGGCATACTAATAATTCTAATTCCCTCAGAATTACCATTGTTTTCCTCGTCAGACTTATCATTATCAGAACCTACAATAGCCTTCTTGATAACTTCAATAGGCTGTTCTGCCTTTTTACCTTCAAATTCAATAATAACATTATTGTCATCGGTTGTAAGTGGTCTAACAGGATATGTATAATCTGTATTAGTAAGGTTTTCTCTTGTGCCATCTTTATAAATAGCTACAACTTCCATTCCCTCCGGATTGAAAGCTTGACCTTCAACATACTTAATCTTATCAGGAGCCTTTACAATTTCAATACTGTCAACAGTTGTATGTCTATAATACGTATTAATAATCCAAATGACATCAAGCATATTAATTTCGCCATCATCATTTGCATCTGCATTATCTTCATAAACTGTATCAAGTGACCACATACCTAATGCTGCTTTATCAACTAATACAGCATCATACTCTGTAACTTCGTTGTCACCATCAATATCTGCATTAACCTCATCAGTAATAGAAACATTGCCTTTGAGGTAATTTCTAATTAAACCGGCATCAGACTCAGTTAAAACGCCGTCACAATCGACATCACCTGTTCTTACTGAATATATGTTAAAATCACGTTCAACATTATTTAAGTACTTAATAAGAATTGCTGCATCTTCAGGAGTAACAAAACCATCTCTATTAACATCGCCATTTTTTACAGGAACAAGATTCTTAATATCTGAATCAGATAAAGAAAGAATAATTTTAACATCCGCTGTCTTTCCATCATAACTAACTGTTACCTTAGTATCACCGGCAGTAAGAGGTGAATTATCATAGGTATAATCAGTAATAACAGTCTTGCTGCCGTCATTATAAACAGCAGTAATTTCCATACCATCAGGATTAAATACTTCACCCTCATTATAATCAAGTTTATTTGGTAATCTTGTTACCTCAATATGATCTACAACCCTTTCAACAACAGTAACAGGTACTGTTGTATTAACACCATCTTTCGCAAGTGTAACAACAGTGTCGCCAATAGAAAGCTTATCAGGGGTTATTGTATAATCATCAATTATAGCTGTACTTCCATCTGTATATGTAGCCTTAACCACTAAGCCTGTATTATCGAACTCTTGTCCATCAACATACTCTGTCTTAACAGGCTGGTGAGTAACTTCAAGTTTAACAACATTCTTATTCAATACAGTAATAGGTACAGTTGTATATACATTTCCGTATGTAATATGTACATTAGTCATACCACTTGTAACTGTATTGTTTTCAATTGTATAATCTTCAATTATTTCTGATGTGCCATCATTGTAAACAGCTTCTACAACAAGACCTGTTGAATCGAACTGCTGTCCATCAATATATTCAGTCTTATTCGGCTGGTGAGCAACCTTGATTGAAGTAACAGCTCTGTCCTCAACATTTACATAAAAATAGTCACTATTATTATCTTTAGATACAGTTATAAATGCCATTCCCGGCTTATATCTTAAAATCCATATTGAATCTAATTCATCAATATTTCCATCTCTATTACAATCAGCAGCAACTAAATCAATAGCAGTATTAACAGAAGTTCCTGAAGCATATCTTAATACTAACGCAGCATCTGTCTTATCAATATTACCGTCACGGTTTACATCACCAATAAGACTGTCACCTATCATTGAGCCTAAATACGCATCCGGACTGTAGGTGTAATCCTCAATCATTGCAGTGGTGCCATCATTATATGTAGCTTCAACCTCAATTCCTGCCAGATCAAAGGTTTCTCCTGCAACATAATTAATCTTATCCGGCTGATGCACAACCTTAATACTTACAATCTGCTTTTTAGTAACATTAACATCAATGTCAGCTGTTTTACCGCCGTAGCTAACTGTAACAGTTGAATCGTTTTCATTTAAAGCTTTACCATTAGAGTATTCAATATCAATGTACCTGTTATCTATAATTTCAGTGGTGCCATCATTATATGTAGCTTTAATTTCTGCACCATCCAAGCTAAGGGTTTCACCTTCAACATAATCTGTTTTTGATGGAGGTGTTATAATTTCAATACTGTCAACAGACTTTGCAACAACATTAACAGGTACTGTTGTGTACACCTTTCCAACTCCATTAACAGATGTATATATATTGATATATGTATCCCCCACTGATAGTGGAGCTTCATCATAAGTATAATTTGTAACTTCAAACTCATTTAATGAATCTGAACAATTTAAAACAACCTTTAATCCCGTTGGATCAAAGGTTTCTCCTGCAACATAATTAGTTTTTGAGGGTAATTCTGCGATTTTAATCCCACTGGGCTTATAATATTTTACATTATAAGTCTTGTTAGATACAGATGACTCAGCAACAGGAACATAGTGCTTAAAAACATCTCCTGTTGTGAGATTAATAGTTCCTGACTCTATATTGGCATATAAATATGATGATGAATAACCATTAATCCAATACAAGTCACCGTCAGTGTCTGTAGTTTTTGAGTAAAAATCACCTGTTGTTTCAGTATCAGGAATTGAAACAAATCTTGATTTTTCACTTTCATTTAAAAAGTAGACCTCAGATTCGTCACAAAAATCCCAATAAAATTTATATCCGCCATAAGTATCAGCAAACTTTACACCATTTTGATAACCAGCCAAATAATAATTTGGTGCACCGCTATTCGTGCAATATACTTTTTTTGGTTTCTGCGGACAACCATCAAAATATCCGTATACAACATTTTCTGCCAAATGAAGGTTTGCCGGAGAAGCAATAAATGGTATATAATAACTATAACTATTGTAATTTACAACCAAAAAATCTGCCATTGCTGCATATTTATCACCTGTAGTGGTTACTTTTTGACATATGCCTGCACTATTACCGCTTGGATTACTTGTAAGAGCAAAAGGAACAAATGAAAAATCAGGATTGTCTATTTTATTTCCGCTGCGGTCATAAAAAGAAACAACAGCTTTAACATCATCCTCTGTTATTTCTCTTGTGTTTGCCCATATACCTGCGTAACCCTTGTCAAGTCTTAACAAAGTTGTCGCAGAAGGTATAGTTAAACTGTCAATACTCTCAGAGCTTCGCTCAAGAAGAGTATTTAAATTATTACCAACAAGATAATTAATATAATCGTCACCTGTAGCTGCTATAACATTTACAACATTTAAACTTGTAATAGTCATAACAGCAGCAAGAGCCGACGCTAATAATTTCTTAAACTTCATTTTCACATTCCTCCTTAATTAATTTCAACAGCAGAACTTGAAATAATTTCATCAGCATCTGTATTTACTGCAGGAAGTTGAACTGCAACAGTACAGTTATATTCACTATCAAGCATTATATCCGGGTAACGAGCAACCTGATAAAACTTAGTTTCAACCGTTATTTCCGTAGCTGTATCATCAAGTACAGTAAAATTAATATTTGCAAGAATATTGCCATACTCTGACATGTCGTAATGTTCCCTGTCAGCCCAGCCTATTACAATTTTTCCATCTTCAACCTTATCTGCTGTCAAATATCCTCTGCCAACAGCATTTTCAGCATAGCAATCTTCGCCTAATACGTCTGATGAGATAAGCAATGGAGATACCTGTTCAGGGTTATACGTAATCTCTGCACAATATCCACTAATAGTAGATGATAATGCTGTGTCAAATTCAATTGGCACTTGAACATCAGCTGCTTTTACCGATGCAATACAACTTAAAGTCAACATTGACGTAGTTAATAAAGCTGTAATTTTCTTAAATTTCATTGTCTTTTCCTCCTAAATTTTGTTAAATTTGTGTCTTCACATAAAAGCTATACTTATGCTATATATTCCCCTTAAAAATCCCAACAAAAAAAGAACAACATATAAATATACATCGCTCTTTGTAACATCGTTATTTTTCTTAAAAAATATATAACTATAAATCATCACTACATATATGTAAAAACAAATTAATATTTAAAACTTTATAATCTACTTTGCGACAAGTTGTCCAAAAGTAAAGATATTATAAAATTTCAAACAAAGGGACCGGCAGGATTCGAACCTGCAATACTTTAACATCATTAAAGTATTTTTTTCAAAACTTATTAAAGCTGAAAGAAATCGCAAAACAAGGTTATAGCTCTGTTAGTATTAGAAGTATGGTAGAGTGCAGCATAATAAAATCAGCCGAAACATAATATAATAAGCCTCGTGCCTTACCTATTGGCAACAGTCCCCTAAAGGAGGAGCTATGTTATTATAACTCCTCCTATTGTTAAACATGAAAAAGTAAAAGGTTTTAACCCAAACCTTAAGGGGTTAATATTATATCAATAAAAAAAGGTGGAACAACAACTTTTGCAACAACTATATTTCTTAAAAAAAATCAGATAGAATTAATTTAGTTATAATGTTAAACATAAAATTTTAGCAGAAAAAGCCTAAAAACTGCACAAGGAGGCTTTTTCACATCCTTTCAAATTTTAATTTATTATTTTATAATATAGGCTTTATTTTTAATTTAAAGTGTAAATTTAAAGTAAAAGTTAAATGCAATACAATTTACTCAATTTACTATGGCGGTAAACCACTATTAATTTTTTTCACAAAAAAACTCCCTTCTGTAAAATATATATCAACCTTAATTACTATATTAAATCCCTTATTTTTTTATTAGGCGCATTGGAACAATACAGACATTAAGGGTAGATAACACGTTATTTTTTATTAGCAAGCAAAAATACTGCAATTATAAAACCGATAGCACCTCCAACCATAAATCCAAATCCTAATCCAAAATAAAACATATTTATCCTCCTTATTTTTTTAAAAGACAACAGTACTAAGAATCTTAGACAATATATCCATATTAAATTCTTCAAATATTTCACGTTTATCTTCAGCTTTGGCATTCTTAATGTTATTTACGTAATAATTAGACGACTGCACAATAGAAGTATACGCTTCCCTTAAAATTTGCTCCTCTTTATCACTAATGACAGCTCCTGATTTTTTATATTCTTCTATAAGTATGCCAACATCCGTAGAATTCATTTTCTCGCTAATAATAATTAAAGCATTTTCAAATTCTTCCGGTGTGGTGTTTTTATCCCAAGAAAACACATAATCGTCAAAAGATATAGAAGTTAACATATCTGAAATTGAATCACTAATTGTAACAGTTTTTGTATCAGCTTTCCACTCAACAGGAAGTCCTAAATAATCTCTAAATATTCCTATAGGAATATAGTTATATCCATTACGATTAATAACTGTAACTTCTCTATTAAAGATTTCAGTTTCACCACCACTAGAAGAATCTCTATATATAATGCATACCCATTTTTTAGAATTTGTATAATGGGATATTGATACACGATATGTCATATCTGCAGTAGTTACAATCCTTACATATATTTCTTCCCTATCAGAGTATTTATTGTAAGATACAGCAGTATTATCAATATAGTTCAAGTTCAATGTACGGAACGTATTTACTGCTAAATAGGTTTGATCATTAAACATCAAAGCCTCGTATTTCTGTAACCCTGCGTGGGTTTCAATGTAACAGTCAATACTAGGCAAACTGTTACCAGCAATCGTGTGATTAAAGTTATAGTCATAGTCCGCTGCTACAGCAACATTAGTTGACAATAATAATGACGCAAAAAGTGCCAAGCTTAAAATTTTCTTTTTCATAATCTAAATTTTCTCCTTTATGTTTATTTTAGTATGATAGTAGGATAAACAGGATTGACAGGATTCGAACCTGTGAATTCAGGGATCAAAACCCTGTGCCTTACCACTTGGCTACAACCCTGTATAAACTGGCAAAAGAAAAAAAATCAAATTATGTAAAATGAATAAAGGAAGAAATTTGCCAGTTTACTTGAGAAAGAATAAACATTTTATTTTTATCCTTTCATCTATACATAAAAAAATTTATAAAAGAAAATAAAAATTGGATTTTTTCTTTTGTTTTTTCGAAAGAAATTATTAAGATTAATTTAATCTTTAAAATTTAATTTGATATTAATTATTTGAATCATATGTTGCACAGTTCTTACATCTCTATCTAATATTTTACTTATTTTTTTTGCGGTATAGCGATAAAGCTTGTGATATTCAAATATCTTTGATTCTTCAGCAGATAATATTTCCTTATAATTTAATAATAGGGCATTAATAATATTCGGGAGGTCTATTTTCATAATTTTATTAATTCTATAACATACATTTTGTGAAGTATGATTAAAATGTTCTGCAATTTGCTTACTATTTAAACAATCAACGTATTTCATTTTTAATAACTCTTTCTCTTCAATTGTTAAGTAACTAAAAGCCTTATTCATCAACGCAAGCATAGCCTTCTTTTCATCTGATATTTCATCAGAATAATCAAAACTGCCGTTATTTTTATTAACAATAAAATTAATAATATCTTTATTAAAATCATTAAAATGAATTATTTTCACAAATAACACCTCTCACCTTGATTTTTAACTTTGCAACAACTCGTCCGAAAGCTACATATTCAATTAAAATATTTAGATGTAAACAGCATTTAACAATACTCAAGATTATCTTTTACGGTATTATAATTCTCTATTGAAAATCTTGAATTATATAGCATTGATATTATATATTTTTTGATATTTTTAATCTCAGCCTTTGACTCATCAAGAGAATTTAAAACATATAATATATTGCGACTATTCAATTTCATAAACACTGATTTAATTATTTCAGGTGGATAATTTATTGAGTTGATTAACACAGGCTTATCATTAAATACAACCATATCCGTAATAATATTCAATATTTCATTAATCCTGTGAACTTCAGATGGACAGAAATGCTTCAATGAAACTAAGTAATCATAGTCAATATTCTTTTTTATAACTTCAAAATACTTTTCATAAAGCTCCACCTTATCTACCCTACTAACTTCCTTACAATTGTTAGGTATGGTTTGGTTGGTTATATTTAAATTAATATCACTAAACTCAGTATTAATAATATTAGTATTATTACATTCCGATTTTCGGAAGTCTTGAATTCCGTTTTCAGGATTACTTGAATTCATATTTTAGGATTTCTCAAATTCGTAATATTCACCATTAAAATCAGTATAGTCATTTTGAGAAGCAACCTCGCCTTGCTCATCTTCCTTAAAATCTTGCTGATTAGAATTCGGAACATATTCATTATCACTATCAACATCCTCATCATTAACATCTGCATTTTCATCATTACTTACAGATGAATATATATTTTTTACAAAGATTAAAGACGGATGTCCCTGACCTCGTTTTTTTCGTGATATAAGATTATATTTTTCAAGTTCTGCAAACAATTTACTTGCTTTATCATTTCCACAGCAAAGTTGGGTTTTAACTTCTTCGTTTCTAAATATAATATAAACTCTGTTTTCATTATCAAGCCAGTTGCTTTTACGGCTCAAACTCATTCTATCAAGCATAAGCCCATATAGTATTTTAGCTTCGGCAGAAAGACCTTTGAAATATGTATTCGTAAACAACTCTTTTGGAATTCTGTAAAATGTAAATTGATCAGCTTCGATTCCATAAAAGTAATCAAAATTAAGTTTATTAGTTGGCATATTAAAACCTCTCTTATATACCATACCAGAAGCTAAGAGATTACCTCCGGTATGGCAAAAACTGTATTTTTATTATGTATTATTGTAATATATTACCTAAATCCATTATTGAATTTGAATTACTAGTAACCGTTGGTAATTTTCCGTCCCATTTTTCAATCCATTTCATTTTTAAAGTATTATCTGTTATTTCCTGATTTTTTAACTTATTAGCTTCTGCTTCTGCTTTTGCTTTTTCTATCTCCTGTTGTGCTTCCACTTTTATTCTCTGCAAATCCTGTTCTGCCTTTAAAGCATTTTGCTGTGCTGTTTGCTTTGCCTCAATTGCAGCATTAAATTCAGTTGAGAAGTTAAAATTAATAATATTTACATCTTGAACAGATAATCCATATGGTTTTACTCTGTTTTCAAGAGTATTCTTCATATTGGAACTAACAGTCTGTCTTTCTGTAATTAGTTGTTCTGCCGTATAATTTGCAACAACTGCCTTTACTGTTTCCTGAACCGCAGGACGTAAAACTATATTTTCAAAATCTTTTCCTACATTTTTATAAATATAAGCAGATTTTTCTCTATCCACACTATAATTGATTGATACAGTAGAGCTTACAGTTTGCAAATCCTTTGAAGCACTTTCACCATCAACATCTGTTCTTATAACTCTGTTGTCAATTTTTACAATCTTAGTTATAAAAGGAATTGTTAAATGTGGTCCTTCAGATAAGACCTGATCTTGAACAGCACCCATTTTTACAATTACTCCTGTATGACCACTAGGAACAATTTTGATACCAAATATAACAAATAAAACAACAAATAATAATATTCCGTAAATAATTTTTTTCATCATTTCTTCCTCCGATTTTTAATTAAATGGTAAATCTTCATCTTCATCTATATAATTACTAAATTCCTGTGGAGCCGGTGCATTCTGAGCTGAGGGTGATGGAGTAAATCCACTATTACCTGCGGCTAAAGTTGCAGTCTTAGTCTCAACAAATTCAAAATCCTCAACTATTACATCAGTTGAATATCTTTTGTTACCTTGTTTGTCAGTATAATTATTAACCTGTAATCTTCCCTGAACAGCAATTCTGTTACCCTTACGGAAATACTGACCAATGCTTTCGCCACGCTTCCCAAAGCATACGCAGTTAATAAAATCAGCAGTTAGCTCGCCTTCCTGTCTATTTCTTGAATAAGGTCTGTCAACAGCTACCGTAAATCTGCAAACCGCTAAAGGTTCATCAGACTGTGTATACCTAATCTCAGGATCCCTTGCTAATCTTCCTAATAATATAGATTTATTCATAAATTTTTACCTCCTATAAATAAACTTCAAAAATTATATACATACAAAAATAATAAAAAAATAAAAATAAACTTAAATATTAACGGTGCTGATAAAAACCAGTCCAAACATCATTAAAAAATTCCATTTTTTATCTCCTTTTAAAAATAAGCATTTCTTCTGTATAATAATAACAATTACTTAATTCAACCAGTCCCTGTGTATTTCTCCATACAACAGCCTGTTCACCACTGAAAAGTTTATTTTTATCAAGAATCAGACCACCATATTTCGACCCTGCTTTTAGTCCAATTTTTAAACTAACCTTATCGCCTATTTCCAACATTAGCTTTTACCTCCCATACTTTCTTCTTTCTTTTTCTAATAAACCTGGATTGCTCCAGATGTTGCCAACTACTATCGCAGATATTAATGATGTGTCATATAAGTTGAAATCCGTCATATCAGATTGACGTGTATAACTCCTCTAAAATATCTATAGCACACCTTACATTTTCCTCAGCATCACCTATAAAATCCCAGGCATCATGTAATTCAGCTTCTTCATTGTCAAAATCAAAATCCAATATAGATTTTGTTTGAAAATTTAACTCATTTTCAATTCTTTTTAATGTTTCAATGATATCTTTCACTCTTTACTCCTCCTCAAACAGGCTCATCTGTTCCACATCTTCACCCATCCACCATCGAAATATACCTTTACTTTATTGCACTATACAATTCCTTTACCATACTCAATTGTATATTATATGTTTTCTTGCCCTCTGTCGGCGAACTCTCTCAAGCTGCATTTGTTGACTATATTCTCTACGTCTATAATTAATTTCGTTTTCAACTTCATTAATATTTTTAAACGTTCCAACCAAAACATCTCCAACAATAGAGTGTATATACAGCTTATAGCAATTAATATGTACTCTCTCAACAATGTAATTAAGATCATTTCCTACATAAATATTTGTTTTATTAGCCATAAAATATCCTTTCATATCATTCATATCAGTCATTAAAACGGCAAATCATCTTCCGTTATTTCCTTAACTTTACTAAACAGATTTGCAATTGCTCTGCTTTCTTCCTCTGTAAAAATAATCATAGTATCAACTTTACTATTATTATATAATCTTAAAGTTATTCTTCCGTCAGAGTTAAAAGCAGCTTGACATTTATTAGTTCTTTCACTAAATTCTACTGTAGAAGCCAAACACCTTTTTATCTGCTGCATTAATTTCACTCCTCACTTTTTCTTTTTTTGTATGGATTACAATCTGGATCAACAAGCGGATGCCCTGTCCAACTCCTTGTCAAATTTAAGATAGCATTCCATAATGCCCACTTTTCAGCCTTAGAATTAACAGATTCGTTCATTATAATTTACCTCCTTTAACTTTGTGACAAGTTGTCCGAAAGTTTGCCTGTAGCAATACTTACATTTAATATTCCTTAAGTGTCATTAATATCAAAATTACCACTTCTATAAAGCTTAACAACTGCCTGTGCCTGCATATTATAGATTGGTTTCGTTTTATTTTTTTTATTAGAAGGCTGTAAGTGATAATAATTTGTAAGATATTTATAAATATCCAAACATTCCTTAATAACTGTTCTTGACAGTTGAATTTTGTTCATAATCTCAGCTCTATTTTCTGGGTTATTATTTAACAGATCAGTATTTTTTTTAAGAGCTTTCCGTTGTAAATAAACAGTATACTTATACCCTTCCGCCAATTCATTCATTTTCTTTTGAGCCTCAATTTTTTCTTCTAACGTCATATAATAACTCCTCAGACTATAACATTATAATTATTTTCGTTTGATAATAATTATCGTCATATAGGTAAAAATTTAATATGAACTTTGCGACAACTTGTCGCATTGTCCATATTATTTTTTAATATATTTTTTAGCAATCTTGCTATACTCTAACAAGTCATTTTTCTTGCTATACTTCTGACAAATACAAAAATAATTATATACACTGATAAACTTCATAAGCAAACATCCTTATTTTATTTCTTTGACAGCTAACATTACGTAGTACATATTCATATATTTCAATACAACCTTTATAATACATAGGATGGTTAAGGTATTTATATTTAGGAGCTTCACCATAATGTTTTAAAGACTTGTCATATTCACTATTACAAAGCTGTAAACTATTTTTTAAATATTTTATAACACTTGCTGTAATTTTTACATCTTTGAGCATAAGAATGTCATACAAAGTATCACACTTTCCGGCAAGGGTATATTTTTCATCAAGATTTGAATCATAATCGTTGCAAAGTTCTTCGTACTCTAAATTGTAGGCTGAATATTTATCTTTTAATTGATTATATAATGTTTTTTTCATTTCTTAACCTCACTTTATGTAGAAATACAATTAATAAAATCATTTAGGTTACTTTTATTGATATAATCTTTTAATTCACTTTCATTACAAATATTATATTTAATTTTTAAATATTCCTTTAATTCCTCTACATTATTAACATTAGGAATAATAGAATCAATCCTATCTTCCATAAAATCACCTCACATTATGTATTAAATATTAACTAAGATTATTAGGGTTATTTAGATACCACATATCCCGGTAATTTTTGTTAACAGCTCCTGTTGCCGCAGGACATAAATTAATCAGACTCTGTTATTGTAAACTCATACGTATGCTCATCCTCAGCATACGTAACTTTAAAATTATTGTTATAATTCTCATAACCGGATATCCTATCATAAAATTTTTCTGTTTCAAGATATGTTATAACTTTTTCTTTTTTTTCATCCATAGATATGTTTTCTTCAACAATAGCATTTATTTTGTTATCAATCTTACAAAAATTATCTTTCTGAGTGCTGCTAATACCAAATAATGTTAATATAGTTGCAAGTAATGAAATAAGGGATATAAAAAAAGTAGCTTTTGCCAAACTTTCTTCATTTGCTGAAGATAATATATGTGCAAAAATAAAAGAAAATATAAATATAATTCCACAGATGACAAATGCATTATGAGAAAAATTATAAGAATTCACTATTTCATTAATATTAGAAACCATTCCACAATCACCTTCCTTTAACCTAAAATATCAACCATATAAACATCTTAAAATATCGAATAATAGTTTTAATTCCAAAATAATATAAAGTAACATTGAACATCCTAATAAAATAAAAGATACTACTATTAAGCCTATAGAAATTTTTGTGCCAACAGAATCTGGATTTGAGTTATATTCACATTCATAAATTTCTAAAAATCTTTGAGACATTGACAGAAGTATTAGAATAGCTAGTGCTGAACCCCACATTAATAAACATTTAACGTCCATATAAAACACCTACTTCACTTTTTTTAACCTCCGGACAACTTGTCCTATTGTCGTAAATTGTCTATGTATTCTGCTCCTTATTTTCTACATATTTTGATATAATTAAACTGTAACTATTAAAATTTAAACAGAAAGGAGAAGCCTATGAATTGGGATGATTTTTTTAATAATGAAACAATTACCGCTCTTATAAGTGTCCTATTAACATTTGTTACTACCAGACGCATATTTAATCCACCTCAAAATACAGAGATATTTGAAGAAAGTCTTTCAAATGCATATTTACCATTAATTAAAATATTTTCTCAATGTGAGCATAAATATTGGGATGCTGATAAAATAGAGTTTTTAAATAATGCACAAAATCAAGACACAATAAAAGAAATACTTTCAAATTATTATGTTTATCTTTCACCTGAAATACCTGAAAAAGTTTATAATCTTTTTGAAGATGTAAAATATGGTTTATTTTCTCTGGAAAACTTTAACAAAATTTATTATCTAATCAACGAAGATTATGAACGAATTAAAAAATATTTAGGTTATCCAAGTATGTCATCATCATCAAAATTCATTAGAACAAATTTTGGTGGAAAAATGCGTATATTCGGTACAATACTAAAGAAAATGCTAATAATAACACTATGTTTTTTTCTTGTTTTTACACTAGCACTTTTCATTATTGCAGGAGAAACCTCTATAAAAAATATTTTCATTTTTTTTATTATAATTTCTATAATAATATTTACTTTTTGTATTATTGATAAATTTTTTTAATATTTGTTACAGACACTAAAGTATTAGGCTTTAGTGTCTGTTTTTTAAGTACACTGAGTTTAAGTCTATTCCATTTGTACCCCAACCAATAAATAAAGAAAAAGAACCAAGTTTCACAAAGTAGCCCAATTTTATATATTCTTCCATAACATAGTTTAAAAAAATATTATCAGTTTCAAGTTCAAGAGAATGTTTATCTACCCTTTTTTCTACATTTTCATTTAAATATAAAAACTTAACCTTATCATATTTAAACAAAAACGGTAAACACCTTATTTGACATTGTTGCTGTCCCTTTTTAGACGCTTTTGAAATTTCTTTGTCTATCAATCTGTGTGCTATATATAATTTTATTTTGCTAGGTGTATAATTAGTTTTTAACCTAGCTTCTCTAGAATTAGTTGTTCTAATCTCCATCATAATTTACCTTTCAAAAAACTATAACTACATTAAAATATTAAATCCCAACAAATAACAAATACATTTACAGACATCTCTGCACCTGTATAACTACTTCATTAGGCACTTTCCTTAGGAGCAATAGTTCCACACTTATAACCTCTGGCAAAAGCTAAGAGTTCTCTCTGCTGATTTTCAGAAAGACTGTTAGTCAAATTTAAAATTTCTGAAACTTCATCTTTGACCGTCATTAAATTTTCATTTTCAAGTAAACACTTTGATATTGACATATAATCACCTCCACATACTTTTTAAATTATTAGTTACAAATGAAAATTATTAGTTACTTGTTTTATAATCTAATATTATACCAGTTGCTAGTATTTGTCAAGAAGTTTTTAAAAAAAATATTGACAAAAATATTAGTAACTGTTATTATGTGTATATAGATACTTGAAAGGAGGTATAAAAACAAAATGACTATTAATGAAAGAATTAAACAATTAAGAAAATTTATAAAAATTAATCAAAAAGATTTTGCAAACAAATTAGGAATTACACAATCTGGGGTAAGCTATATTGAACAACCTAATACAATTGTGGCTGAAAAGACAATTAAAACTATATGCTCTATATTTTCAGTTAATGAAAGTTGGTTATATAATGGAGTGGAACCAATTTTTAATGAAAGTGAAAGTTTTGAACTTGATAAGTTCGCCAAAAGCAAAGGAGCTACAGAATTAGAAATTGAAATTTTAAAGGCTTATTTTGATATGGATGAAGAATTAAGAAAACAAATGATAAATCATTTTATTTCATATTTTAAAAATAATAATGTTTATGATGATACTAACAATAAAGATGATATTTACAATAAAGCTAAGGAATTTACTGACAAACAATTTAAAGAAAGTAATAATCTAAACATTAATGATAAAAATATTAAAATGCTTTAAATATGGGTATATAGAAAAGCACCCAATACATTTAATCTAAATTTTTAAACTAGGACTATTATTTTGGCATTAACTGTATGTAATATATTGTAGTAAACTATGTTATGTTCTATATCATAGATTCTTAA
>JAUNGN010000010.1 GCA_030524425.1 Clostridia bacterium
TAGGCATTGTATTATAGATGTTGCGAGGTGTCCGATTTGCTATTGCAATTTACATCAGACTTTTGGCATAAAAATAAAATAAAAAAGTTCTTGACTTGACTAAATTTGTATGATAAAATATCTTTTGTGTGGTATGAGGACATACCATCCTTGCTCTTGCATAAGGCAAGGGCCAAAGACCAAAAGGAGGTGCAAAAAGATGAAAAAGTATGAACTTTGTGTAGTTTATTCCCCATCTTTAGATGAAGAAGCATTAAATACAGCTAAGGAAGGCGTTAAGGCTCTTATTGAGAGATTTGGCGGCACTGTAGAAAATGTTGATGATTGGGGTAAGAGAAGACTTGCTTACGAAATTCAGAAGGTAAACGAGGGTATTTATGAATTCGTTACTTTCAGCGCAGAAACTTCAGCTCCTGCTGAGATAGAGTCTCGTATGCGTATTAATGAAAAGGTTCTTCGTTATTTAATCGTTGCTCAGGAAGAGGCTTAATCAAAGGAGGTCGCCTATATGAACAGAGTTATATTGTTAGGAAGAATGGCGAGAGATCCGGAGGTTAGATATACTCAGGCTGCTGAACCTTTAGCAGTGTGCAGATTTTCAGTTGCAGTTGACAGACCTTTTTCCAGAAACAGACAGGAAGGCGAGCCGACGGCAGACTTTATTAACTGTGTATGTTTTGGAAAACGTGGTGAGAGTATTGGTCAGTATTTCCGCAAGGGCAACAGAATTGCTGTAACAGGCAGATTACAGGTTAGCAATTATACGGATCAGCAGGGTAACAAGAGATATTCAACTGATGTTATAGTTGAGGATTTTGAGTTTGTTGAATCTAAGGCTGAAAGAGCTAACTCAGGTGAGGGCGGATTCGCTCCCGCACCGTCAGTCCAGCCAAGTGCTCCTGCTTCTGCAGCAGGTTTTAGTATTGACAGCGATGCTGAGGACGAAGATTTACCATTTTAATTGAATTTTGTTGAATTTTAAAGTAAGGAGGATTCTTAATCATGATTAATAAGAAGCGTGGCAGAAGAAAGAAGAAGATTTGTGTTTTCTGTGCAGAAAAGGCAACTTCTATTGATTATAAGGATGTTGCAAAGTTAAGAAAGTATGTTTCTGAAAGAGGTAAGATTTTACCTAGAAGAATTACCGGTAACTGTGCTAAACATCAGAGATTATTAACTACTGCTGTTAAGAGAGCAAGACACGTTGCTCTTATGGCTTATGTAGCTGAGTAATTAAAATAAAATATGTATTTTATACCCCTTAGGCAATTACAGCTTAAGGGGATTTTTTTGTAAATAAATTCATTTATAAAAAATTTTTCATTTTAATGCAACATTTTTATGTTTTCAGTTGTTTATATTACAGAAAATTAAAAAAGAAAGGATGTGGATATATGACCGGGTCAGGCGAGAGTTATATCGGTACGGCATTGTTAAATCAGTTTAAATTACAAAGCTTTTTTAACGGGATACTGTATATAATTTCTCCGTTAACTAAAAGGGCTGCAGCTAAAGAGGAAGTAAAGCTAAAAGTCGAAAGAGTGTTTAATGAATATGGAAATTCAATACTGAGATTGGCTTATTCCTATCTTCATAATATTCAGGATGCGGAAGATATACTTCAAAGTACCATTGTAAGCTATATAAAAGCCGAAAAAAATTTTAAAACTTATGAATATGAAAAAGCATGGTTACTTAGAGTTGCGGCTAATTTAAGTAAAAACAAAATTAAATACAACAAGGTAAGAGCGTATATTGAGCTTGATGATGCAATTCCTGCGCCTCAAAGCGGAGAGCTTGCTTTTGTATGGGATGCAGTTAAAAGTCTGCCTGAAAATTATTCGGAAGTGATTCATCTCTATTATTATGAAGGCTTTAGTACAATGGAAATTGCAGGAATATTAAAAAAAAATCAGGCAACGGTTCGTTCTCTTCTTAAAAGGGGACGGGATTTATTAAAGATACAGTTAAAGGAGGCATACGATTTTGAAGTATAAAGAAATTATGGATAAAATATATGTGACTCCTGAAATGCAGAAAAGGATACTTAATAATGTTAATAAGGAAATAGAAAGAAAATATTCATCTGTGGCAATATATTATAAGACCTTTGTATCTGTTGCTGCCTGTGCCGTAATTGTTATGGGAGTGTTATCTGTATACAATATTATGACACCGTCTGTTCCTCATGACTTTGAAACTGCACCGCCTCTCGCTTCTCCTTATTCATCAGAAGGTTTTTTTTCGGAAGAGGAACTTTCAAAAGCTGTAGGGTATGATGTAAAATCAGTTAATTATTTGCCATTTAAGCCGACAAATACTGAATATTATAACATTGATGACATGGCGGAAATTTATTATTCAAATGATAAGGATGCCCTTACATTTAGAATGAGTAGGGGAAGCAGTGACATAAGCGGTTATTACAATGTATTTAGCAATGAAAAAACTATTGGTAATGTAACAATAAAGGGTGACGGGAATATGTATTCTCTGGCAATATGGTCTGCTGATGGCTTCAGCTACTCTATTGATGTTACTGCACCTGTAAGTCAGGAAACCATATTAAATATTGTAAATTCTGTAAAATAAATAACTAAAATGAAATGAGGTATTAACTATGAAAAGATTATTTACTGTTTTAACAGCTGCAGCTATTGCAATTTTAATGTCTGTATCTGCTTCGGCTCAAAGTATGTACACTGTAACCGTAAACGGTGAAAAGGTAACAGACAAGGCCTTCCCGGGTAATACTGATAAAGGTATTCTTGTGCCTGTCAGGTCTGTAGGTGAAGCATTAGGCTTTAAAGTAGTATGGAATGCAGAGGACAAAAGTATATATTTAAATAATGGCTCTATGCAGACAACTCTTATTGTTGGTGAAGATAACTACATTGCATCAACAAGTATTGACGGTATGGATGGCATGACTGCGCCGTTTTCGCTGGGTCAGGCACCGGAAATCATTGAATGCAGTGCTTATGTTCCTGCAGGAATATTTGTTCCCCTTTTAGGCAATAATGACAGTATTTTAAATGTAGAAGGGAATAATGTTATTATTAATACTGAGCAGGAAGCAGATACTTATAATACTGAAACTCCAAACCCTATAAAAGAACACAAAACTATTGATGAACTTAACAGAGCTGTTGGATTTGATATTAAACTTCCTAAAATTGGCGGTGATTACAAAATCACATTTATATCAGATATAAGCGGTGATTTAGCACAGATTGTTTACAGCAATGGCAGCAATGATATAATTTATAGAATGTCTAAAGGAAACGGTGATATAAGCGGTGATTATAATGTATATAACAGCACTAAAACTATTGAAATAAACAATACCGGAATCACATTAAAGGGCAACGAAGGCAAATATAAGCTTGCTGTATGGACTAAGGATAATTATGCTTATTCTCTGGGTTTTTATGATAATGCAGTGACGGAAAAGACGGCAGGTGCTATTGCTGAAAGTATTAAGTTTTAATTGCAAGGCCTGAAAATTTAGTTATTGAAAGTATAAAATAAATATGATATAATCTGTTTATACCGGTATATGGAATAAAAATACTTTGGAGGAAACCATGAACAGGTCGGTTAAGAATTATATATTTTTGATTTTAATAGCAATAATATTAGAGGTTTTTTTGTTTAATTTCAGATTTTGGGAGAGTTTAAGCTATGTTCCCATAGAGCTTGAGGTTACACAAACGGGTGAGGGTTTGGAATTACAAGGTGACGGAAGCTATATATTCAGCGGAAAAGATGATTCATATCTTGAAATAACGGATATAAAGCAGGAAATTAAAAATATTTATATAGATTTATCCTGTGATATTGATGAAGGATACAGACAGTTTACAACCTTATATGTTACGGATACGGGTAACCAGCTTTATTATAAATTGCCTCAAAGAGAGATTGTTCCTCATGTTGAACGAAGCAAATACATAAAGCTTAATATTGTAGGTGAAAGTGAAAAACTGCGTATTCAGCTGGATAAGGATAACCAGGTAAAAATATATAACGGCAAGGATATGCCTTATAAGTTAAGCTTTGACAGCATAGTTATAAATAAACCTGTTCCCTTTTTCTTTAGTGCCATAAGATTTTTTATTTTAATTATGGGAGTGTTTCTTTTATATTGTTTAAGATATAATACGGATTGCTTCAGTATTAAAACAGACCTTAATTCAAATAAACAAAGGATGATATTATTATTTTTTATAATGTTTAATATAATATTTGCCTTGTTTATATATAAGAATAATTTATTGTATTATACATGGGACAGGCAGGTGTATACAAACCTTGCACAATCGTTGCTTCAGGGCAGGTTTGACTTGCCCATGCTTGATGTGTCGGATAAGCTTTCCCTCATGACAAATCCTTATGATACGGGGTTAAGGAATCAATATATAGGAGGAGCTAATTATGCATGGGATTATGCATATTTTAGAGGCAAATATTATGTTTATTTTGGAATAGTGCCTTGTCTGATTTTGTTTTTACCCTTAAAAGCTATATTTAATTATGATTTGCCTGTGAATCTTGCAGCCCTTTGTTTTACAATAATATATATTATTGCAGGTTTCAGATTTATTTACACAATAATAAAGAGATATTTTAAGGATTTGCCGTTTTTCTTATATATTCTTATGGCAGAAATGTTTGTGTTCAGCAGTGCATTATTACCTGCATTTATAAGAAATGATTTGTATGTTATACCTAATATAACGGCATTAACATTTACTATGCTCGGACTGGACTTATGGTTAAACAGTATTGGTGCTGACGGAAATATTAAAAGTACATTAAGGGTGTTTTTAGGCTCATGGTGTATGGCACTTGTTGCAGGATGCAGACCCCAGTTTATTTTAGGTTCGTTTTTTGCAATACTGATATTCGGCAAAATATTTTCTGTAAAACAGCGCTTAATAAATCCGCAAAAGAATATGGCTTTAAATATAATAGCCTTTATTATACCATATATTGCGGCTGCATCCTTTTTAATGTATTATAATTATGCAAGATTCGGCTCTGTTACTGATTTTGGCGCTATGTACAATCTTACCACCAATGACATGACAATTCGAGGATTCAAGCTTGGAAGACTGCCTTACGGTATTTATGCTTATTTATTTCAGCTGCCTGAAATCACAAGCTCTTTTCCTTATTTTGATGAATGCAGAAATGTTACAAAGTATATGGGTGTGACAATTATTGAAAATATGCATGGCGGTATATTTATGTTTAATCCAATACTTTTCCTTAATTTTCTGGTTTATACTAAAGGGATAAAGAGCAGTTTAAAAGAAAAGCAATTGTTTATTCCTGTGGTATTTGCACAAATATTTGCTTTCATTATTATTGCTGCAGATATTAATATGGCAGGTATTGTGAACAGATATATTATAGACTTTACGTGGCTTCTTATGCTGTGTGCCTTTGCTGTATTTCTTTGTGTTTTTGAAAATGCTAAGGGAAAAAGAGCAGTAAATGTAAAGTTTGCCTTTTCCATTTGCTTTATAATATCTATGGCTTGTAACCTATTGCTTGTTTTTTCAAAATATCATTATTTTACTATGGATTTTACTAATCCTGATGTGTTTTATTCAATATTATATGGCATACAATTTTGGATGTAATTAAAAAAATGCCGGAGATTTGCAGTACTCCGGCATTTTTTATTTAATTATTCGGCTGTAAAACATCTGTAAATCATTACAGCTGCTTCACCTCTTGTAATTTTGTCATTACCTCTGAAACTGTCACCTCTTACAACACCCATTGCTTTTAATATGGCAGCAGCACCTGTATACAGGTAATCCACATCTTCAAAGGGCTTTATAAATATTTCATTATATTTGGCTGCATTTTTAAAGCCAAGGTTGTCAATAAGATACTCACAAAATTCATATCGTGTCATAGTATCCTCATCATTCTTTTTGCTTAAGTCAGCATTGCCAAAGTAATTTCCTTTGTTAAGCTCCTTAAGAGCACCATAGGTAAGGAGTTCATCTCCTTTAAATTCGTCGCTGTCAAAGGAATATCCCATATATGAAAGCAGTCTTGCTTCTTCCGCATACCACTGGTCTGAAAGATCGGTGTAACTTTTTATGGTGTCATCGTCAGGCTTATTTCCGTATAAATCCAAAAATTCCCCGGTAACAGCGTTTATGGTGAATTTATCTGCAAAGCCATATACGGGAATTGCTTCATAAGTATCTGAGCTTTTACTGTAGTTTGTTTTAATATTGTAGTAGGGTTTAAAGCCGTATTTATCTTTAGCAGAGTTAAATGCATTCTCAGGACTTATATTGCCCTTTGTTAAATCCGTAAATATTTCATCGGGATAATAAGTTGTGTTTACGGATGTAATTTTACCATTGTTGTCCAGACTTATGTATATGCTTTCGTCAAAAGAAATGATGTCATTTCTCATTAAATTACAGCTGAATATATAATTGCCATGTCTGTATTCTCCCTCCAAAGGAGTAAGGCTGTATTCGGAATTAAGTTTATTAATAAGGGACTCAGCTGTGTTTTGGGCATCCTTTTCGGATATTTTATTTTCGCTGTTTTCATAATCTCTGTCGCAGTGGTAAGAAATAAGCCTGCCTTTTGTATCTGCAGTAAAGCTGAAATAATTTTCAGCGTCATTGCTTGTAAGTGTAATACGGTAATTATCGCTGTTAAATTCTTTTTGATAGCTTGCTGTTACCTGTAAGGAGGTAATGCTGTCCTCGAAAACAGAATTGTAAATTTTAAGGGCATCATCAATTGAAAGAGTATTTTTCATATCTTCAATTCCTTTAATTTCAGCAGGGGTCAAGGCAATGTCTTCGCCCGCCATATCTGATGCCGCTGATTCCTTTGTACTGCCGTAGCTGTAAACATCTTCTGATGTTAAAGGTGTTAAGTCGGCAGCCTTTAACAGGTAGTTCTTCATACGATACAGAGGCTTAACCTCATACTTTTTGGCTGTATAGTCGTAGTATGTCTTATAACCCAGCTGAATATTGTCCTTCATTATTTTTTCAGCGTCTTCAATGGACTTTGTATTGTTAAAGTCTGTAATTTTTATTTGAATAATTTCAGACGGGCAGCTGTAATGAGTTATTTTATTGTTATACTTGTTTACGCCGATTTTTATTTCTGCATTACTGCAGGCTATGCCGTTTAAAAGAGGTTTGTATGAAAATGAATAGATATTGCTGTAGTTACTGCAGGACATATATTCAATATTGTCATATTTTTCCCTCAAAGCTGCCTTTAGGAAGTTCTCTGCTGTTTTTTTTGCTTCTGCATCGGTATAAACATTGCTTTTGCTTTTTACATTATCTTCATAATTATAGTATCTGTAAACTATGCCGTCACTTCCTATTAATGCTTCTATTGAGTTTTTGTTTTCATCATCGGACCACACCATATTGTAAAGACTGATGCCATTTTTATCATATACCGATGCGATTTCAAACTCGGTGTATGTATCACTTATCCGGCAAGCTGTTTTTGCCTGCTCAACCAGCTGTTCCCGTGTGTAATCTTCCTGTGCATAAACAGGCACTGTAAGCATTGAAAGTGCCAGTATTGCTGATATTAACTTTTTCATAAAATACCTCCCTTTTGTATGCTTAGGCAGAGGAAAACAGTAAACAATAAGATGCCCGGTTTCCTTATCTTTCCCAAGTCTTCTTTTTAATTTCATTATAACACATTAATAATAAAATACAACCTGATAATTATTAAGAAATGTCGCACTTTGTCACTGTTTATGATTTATTATAACTTAAAGGGCAATAAATGATGCTCTTTAACATAGAATTTATCAGGAGGTGAAAAAATGCTGTGGTCAATAATTACTGAGCATATTTTAGAAAGTATGCTAATGCTTATTACTTCCGTGTTCACAGTATATTTAAGGCGTCATAAAGCTTTGGAACAGGGAGTACAGGCTTTATTGAGAACGGAAATTATATCCATATACAACAAATATTTTGAGCTGGGCTATTGTCCTATATATGCAAAGGAGAATATTGAGGCGTTGTACAAACAGTACAAGGCTCTTGGAGGCAACGGAGCCGCTGCTTCAATGACTGAAACTATAAGGGATTTGCCTACGGAATTAAAGGAGGTTAATTTATATGAAAATAAAGAAGGAGACTATTATAAGAACAGTGGTGCTTCTGGCGGCAATTATAAATCAGATACTCACAGCTAAGGGGAAGTGCCCCCTTCCTATAGAGGATAGTGAACTTAGTCAGCTTGTATCGGCTTTATTTACTGCAGGAGCAGCTCTTTGGGCGTGGTGGAAAAATAATTCCTTTACAAAGGCTGCAATAAATGCTGATGAGGTTTTGAATGATTTCAAGGGGAGGAAGGAATGATGCCGTATATTTTTTCTGTCATTAACGCAAAAAACACAAATTTTGGAAAAGAAAGACAGGTAAACAGCATAAAATATATTGTAATACATTATACTGCAAATAACGGCGATACCGCTAAGGGCAACGGCAATTATTTTGCTTATAATAATACAGGTGCAAGTGCTCACTATTTTGTAGATGAAAATAATGTTGTTCAGTCTGTAAGGGATAATTATGCTGCATGGCACTGCGGTGCAAAAAAATATTATCACAGCAGCTGCAGAAATGAAAATTCAATCGGTATTGAACTTTGTTCCGAAAAGGATTCAAAAGGTGAATTTTACTTTAATGAAGCAACGGTGAATAATGCACTTGAGCTTACCAAAAAGCTTATGACGAAGTATAATGTAACTGCTGAAAATGTTATACGTCATTATGATGTGACTCATAAGATTTGCCCTGCACCCTTTGTAAACAATGGAGGGGCATGGCAGAACTTTAAAAAAAGACTGGAGGTGAATGCAATGATTGACAATTATGATGATGCGGTTAAGGTACTTGCGGATAATGGTGTTATTACTACTGCAGCCTATTGGAATAACGCTGTTAAGGTAGTTAAACATCTTGACGCTTTAATTATAAATATGGCAAATAAATTAGAATAGACTGGACAAAAGCATTTATTTGTTATAAAATAAATTATATAAGAGAAGGAGTTAATTTTCTCCTTTTTAATCATTAAGGGAGGTGTTATTAATGGATAAGGTCATTGTAACTATTAACAGGCAGTTTTGCAGTGGAGGTAATTATATTGGCAAAACATTATCAGAAAGGCTTGAAGTGCCTTTTTATGATAAGGAGCTTGTAAATCTTGCGGCTAAAGAGGCAGGTTATGCAGAGTCTGCCTTTGAAAAGGTGGATGAGGTTGCAACAAACAGCTTGCTTTATTCTTTAATTATGGGTGTGCATAATTCTACTCAGACAGGTATTTTGCCTGATAATGACAAGCTTTTTAACATTCAGGCTAATATTATAAGGGAGGCGGCTAAGGAAGGCTCCTGTGTGGTTTTGGGCAGATGCTCAAACTACATACTAAGAGATGTAAAGCCTTTAGTCAGAATATTCCTTAAAGCAGATATGGATTTCAGAGCTGACAGGTATAATAAGCTTTATGATGCTCCTGAGAAGGGGACGGTTGAAGAGGCTATTGAAAAGAGAGATAAAAAAAGAGCTTCTTATTTTAAGTTTTATACGGGTCACCGCTGGGATGGTATTGAGAATTATGACCTGGTTATTAATACAGCCAAAGTGGGACTTGATAATGCTGCCGATATGATAATGGATTATATTAATAAACTTGTTTAATGATGTTTTCAGGGAGCTGTTTTAAAATGTATTTTTTGAAACAGCTCCCTTTTATCAGCCACAGGGCGGATTAATCTTCCTTTATTATCCTCAAATATATTTCACCGTATCTTTTTATTTTAAAGCTGCCCATTCCTTCAACTGTTTTCATTTCATCGAGATTTTTTGGTCTTTTAACAGCCATATTCATAAGTACTGAGTCGTTTAGTACAGAGTAAGCGGGTATATGTTCATGTTTTGCTATTTCCGCTGTTATTGCCTTCAATCTGACAAAAAGTTCTCTGTCTTGACTTGATGTGTATCCTGTTATGTGTCCCCGTCTGACACAATTACTGCAGTATTTGCAGTTATGTGTGCTTCTCTCGCCGAAGTAGTTTAATATATATTCTCTTAAGCATCTTTTTGAAAGGGCATATGCTCTCATTTTATCGAGTTTATACATATCCTTTGCTTTTATATCGTTTTTTTCGTCCTGAGTCAGGATTTCATTTTCGTCTATAAGGTTTATTAAAAATTCATTTGTTTTGTAATCCTGGGGAGAATACAGCATTATACACTGTGCTGCCTTGCCGTCACGTCCTGCTCTGCCTGCCTCCTGATAATATGCTTCCATACTCATTGGCATATTATAGTGAAGAACATATCTTACATCAGGCTTATCTATTCCCATACCAAAGGCATTTGTGGCAACCATAATATTCTTGCTGCCCTGTATGAAGCTTTCCTGGTTGTTTTTTCTCTCGTCATCTCCAAGACCTGCATGGTATTTTGCTGCCTTATAACCTTTTAAGCTTAAAAAGTACTCAAGTTCGTTTACGGTTTTTCTTGATATGCAATATATTATGCCGCTGTCTTCTCTATGAGCCTTAACTGTTTTAATAAGCTCATCCATTTTGTTATAGGGTCTTTTAACTGCAAAGAAAAGGTTTTTTCTGTCATAGCCCGTTGTAAGGCAATAGGGCTTATAAAGCTCTAAGCCCTTTATTATATCTTCTTTTACCCGTTCTGTGGCTGTTGCGGTAAATGCACCTACTATTGGCCTTTTGGGAAGAGCATTTATAAAATCCTTTATGTTAAGGTAGCTTGGGCGGAAATCCTGCCCCCACTGAGAAATGCAGTGAGCTTCATCAATTGCTACAATTGAAATATTAACAGATTTGGCAAAGGCTAAAAAGCTGTCACTTAAGAGTCTTTCGGGAGCAACATAAATAATTTTATAGGTGTAATTTTTGGCATTTTCAAGTGCCTTAAAATATTGCCTCTGTGTAAGGGAAGAATTCAGATATGCAGCTCTGACTCCGCATTGTATAAGATTTCTGACCTGATCAATCATTAGTGAAATAAGAGGTGACACCACTATTGTTATTCCTTCGGCTTTTAACGCCGGAACCTGATAACATATTGATTTGCCTGCGCCTGTGGGCATTACGGCAAGTACATCTCTGCCGTTTGTTAAGTTTTCAACTATTTCCCTTTGCCCCGGTCTAAAGGAGTTATAGCCGAATATGTTTTTTAATATGTTAAGCATAAGTTATCCTCAAAATAAAAAAATAGAGCGGAAAATTTCCACTCTATTATTATAACCTTTAAATATTAAATGTCAATAGTTTTAACCTTTTCAAAGTCGTCAAGAACTTTTTGTGACGGTGCCTTGCTGATTAATGAAACAATAACGATAAATATAACAGAAATTACAAAGGCAGGAACTAATTCATACAATACTGTACCATTTGCATCCACAAGTAAAAACTTGCCTAAATACTGCTTCCAAAGAACAACCATACCGCCGCCTGAAATCATACCTGCCAAGGCGCCTGACATAGTCATTCTCTTCCAGAAAAGGCTTAAAAGCATTGCAGGTCCAAAGGCTGCACCTAAGCCTGCCCATGCATAGCTTACAAGACTCATAACTGAATTATCAGGATTAAGAGCAAGGAAATAAGCGATTATTGCTACTGCAATAATTGCAATACGGCTTAATAAAAGAAGCTGTTTCTCTGTTGCCTTTTTGTTAAATAATGTCTTATAAATATCATTTGATACGGCGGAAGCTGTAACGAGCATCTGTGAATCTGATGTAGACATAATAGCCGCAACAATTGCACAAAGTAAAATACCTGCAATAAAGCCCGGAGTTAATTTTTGAACAAGTACCATAAATATAGTTTCGGCACCGGCTGCATCTGTAAATATTTCAAGACCTGACTTTGACATATAACAATAGCCTGTTATACCAACTACAACCGAAGCTATAAGAGTAATTGCAACCCATACTGTTGCAATGATTCTTGACTTTTTAATCATATCAGAGCTTTTAATTGACATAAATCTTACAAGAATATGAGGCATACCAAAGTAGCCAAGTCCCCAGCCTAAGTTTGAAATAATGTACTGCCATGAGTAAGCTGAGCCGTCTGCCCCTCGGGTAAAGCTCATATACTGAGGGTTTCCGGGCACAGCGTGTACAATCTGACCAAAGTCTGCACTTACGATGCCGTAAGCAATAATAGGTACAATTAAAAGAGCAAAGAACATTAACATACCCTGGAAAAAGTCTGTCCATACAACGGCAAAATAACCGCCTAAGAAAGTGTAAACCATAATTACAATTACACCGATTGTAAGACCTACACCGTACTTAATATCAAATACTGTATTTAAAAGCTTAGCGGCAGCATTAAAGCTTGATGCAGTGTATATTAAGAAAAATATAAAAATAATAACTGCACAGGTAACTTTTAAAGCAGAGCCTTTTGAATCAAATCTGTTCTGAAAATATTCGGGAATAGTAATGGAATCATTGGCAACTGCTGAGTACTTTCTTAATCTTTTAGCTACAAAGAGCCAGTTTAAATATGTACCGATGCCAAGACCAATTGCAATCCAGGCTTCACCCAGACCTGATAAATATACGGCACCGGGCAGACCCATTAATAACCAGCTTGACATATCCGATGCCTGAGCTGATAATGCCGTAAGCCAGCTGTTCATGCCTCGGCCGCCGAGAAAATAGTCACTCATGTTTGAGGACTTTTTTGAAAAGATAACGCCTATGCCTATCATTGCCCCAAGATAAATGATAAATGCAAGTATCGTCCATAAATTATACATTGTAATTTCCTCCTAAATATAAAACTTAACATTGATTATACCTTAAATAGGCTGTATATGCAAGCTTTTTTGGAATTTATGTGAGTTTTTGACAATTTAGTGTACTAAAATAACTGAATTTTTTGTGTAAAGATTTTTCAAACTGTATTTTTATTTATAGATGTTAAACTGCAGATAATTTATTTGAATTGGTATTTTTTTTATATTTTTGTAATATTAATTTGCATCACTTAATTTTAAGGCATAAAAAAAGACTGCTGCAAAATAAAGAATAAATTATTTTGCAGCAGTCTTTTTAGTTATTTGAAGTCAGAATAAATTATTCAGCATCTGCTTCTTCAAACATAGCTTCCTTAGGACTTGGAGTAGGAATGTACTTATTTAAAGCTTTGGCATTTGCGGCAAGAATCTGAACCTTATCTTCTGCCATAGTATTAATCATACTGATTAAAGCTCTTCTGTCCTTTTCTACTCTGTTAACACTCTTAGGAGTTGAAGCCTTACCAAGAGATAAATCCTTAGTAATAAGTTCATCAAGAGTAATATCAAAAAATTCAGCAATTTTAACCATATTAGTGATACTTGTACCTCTCTGACCTCTTTCAATAAGACCGACAAAGCCTGGAGCCATACCGATTACCTTAGCAAAGTCGTCTATTGTAAGACCTCTTAACTTTCTTTCATACCTAATGTTAGAACCAATAATTTTTGTGTAATTCATAGTCTTTGTCTCCTTTATTAAAAAGCAACTAAATTTTTATCCAATTATTATTATACAACATATTTGATAAAAAAGCAACAATTATATATACTGCTTTTATGAAAAAAATATTAAAAATTTATTCGTTTAAATACTTTTCATAGCCAATTTGCTCTAATTTTTCTGCTTTTTGAATAACATTTTTTTCAAGATCCAGTTTGTATTTATCAACTTTTTCAGAAAGCTCGTCATCAAAGGCTGCAAGAGTCTGCACAGCCAGTAAGCCTGCATTTTTGCCTCCGTTAATTGCAACTGTTGCAACAGGTATGCCTCCCGGCATTTGTACAATTGAATAGAGAGAGTCAACACCGCTTAAAGCTCTTGTTTTTATTGGCACACCTATTACGGGAAGTGTAGTAATGGCAGCTGTCATACCGGGAAGGTGAGCAGCTCCCCCGGCACCTGCAATAATAAGCTTTAAACCTCTTTTCTTAGCGGTCTTGGCATACTCGTACATTCTGTCCGGAGTTCTGTGGGCAGAAACCACGGTAAGTTCATATTTAACACCAAATTCGTCAAGTACCTTTGCAGCCTCACTCATAACAGGCAAGTCAGAGTCACTGCCCATTATTATTCCTACCTTTATCATTTTATAATCTCCTTTCTTATGATTTTATTTTAATATAGCCAAAAGCTTCTTCAGCTATAGCATTTGCTTTTGCAACACTGTTGGCGGTTACGGTTATGTGTCCCATTTTTCTTTTAGGCTTTGTTTGTTTTTTTCCGTAAATATGGACAGTGACACCCTTCAGCGCCATTGCCTTGTCAAGCCCTTCAACCAAGGCGTTTCCGCTGAAGCCTTCTTCACCTAAAAGATTAATCATAACTGTGGGACTGATAAGGCTTGTGTCACCCAGGGGAAGTCCTGCCACAGCTCTTATATGATTTTCAAACTGGCTTGTTATGCATCCCTCAATGGTGTAATGCCCTGAATTGTGGGGACGGGGTGCAACTTCATTTACTAAAATATCATTGTTATTTGTCACAAACATTTCCACACAGAACATACCTATTCCGTCAAATATTTCCATAACCTTTGATGCAGCCTTCATAGCGGTTTTGGCAGCCTTGCCGGGAATATTGGCAGGCACACTTGTTTTGTGTAAAATACTGTCAATGTGCTCATTATCACCTACGGGGTATACTGCAATGTCACCGTTAAGGCTTCTGCAGGCAAGTATGGAGGTTTCCATTTTAAAGTCTACCATTTTTTCTGCCATAAGCTTTATTTTGCCGCCGCCAAGCTCCTTGTAGGCTTCCTCTAATGTATCGGCTGTTTTTACAACGGCATTTCCCTTACCGTCATAGCCTCCCGTTCTTGCCTTAAGCATATAAGGGTAGCCGTATTTTTTTCCTGCTGAAGCCATATCGTCAATGCTTTCTATAGGCATAAATTCAGGTACAGGCAAATCGGCATTTAGCATGGCCTTTTTTTGAGTGAGCTTGTCCTGTATTATTTCAAGGCTTGCGGCGGAAGGATAAACCTTGCAGCCCTTTGATTCCAGTCTTTCAAGAGCCTTTGCGTTTATATGTTCAAATTCATAGGTGATAACATCAGTCTTTTCTGCTAAAAGACGGAATGCATCCTCATCGTCAAAGTCTGCCGCAATATGCTCATCACAGATGCTGTGACACGGACAATCCTCTGCAGGGTCAAGCACAACTGCATAAAATCCCATTTTCTTTGCTTCAAGAAGCATCATTTGTCCTAACTGACCGCCTCCTATAATACCGATTTTTTTATCTAAAAAGTAATTTGCCACATTTGTCACCTCATAATACCATAATACTATTTAAAACTAATATAACATAAAAGTAAATTTTTAGCAATGTTTTTATTGTAAGTGTATTGACGGGAATTCTTAAATCCGGCTGTAAATTTATTAATTTTTTATCAAATTATGCAAAAGGGGCGGAAGAGTATATCTTAATTACTTGCAAATAGGGTGAAAAAAACCAATGAAAACAAACGATTACGCATAAAATTAAATTAATAAATTCAATTGTCAGACAATTCCATTTAAAAACTTAAAGAAATTTTAATAAAACTCTGCTATTTCACCCAAAAAAAAGTGAAAAAAAGACAAAAGTATGGTAATAATTAATAAAAAAGTGAATTTTCAAATACTTTCTATTGCTTTTTTGTAAATAAAGTGGTATAGTATATCTTGTATAGTTTTTAACTTATAGGTAATAAAATTAATAGTTTCTATTAACTTTAAGGTTGAGCACGCAAGGGGGCGTAATAGCAGAAGCTATTACTTTTCTGTGTGCTTTATTTATAATTGAGAAATAAGCGGTTTTCCGTTTAACACCAAAGATTAAAATTATTGTGGAGAGTTTCACAAAATATTTAAGGAGGTTCTTAAAATGGCAAAGAGAAATAAGCCGGATGTTATTAATAAGATGGTTTTACCTCAGTGTTTAAGCGATGTTATTAAAAACAGTGATGCTAAGATTATCGTTCCTGAGACTAAAGAAGAATTAATAGATTTAGCAATGGGCGGTAAGGATAATAAGACTAATGAGGTTAGTTTTGAGGTAAACGGCGAAACTATCAGAGAAGGCTCTGTTGTTAAATGTAAGAATGGTATTGTTATTAACTTTGATGATCCTGCTCTTAGAAGAAGAGATCCCAACTCAATGGTTATTGCTGACGACCTTCCCACAGATAAGCCTACTCATATGGAGAGATTCGGCAAGCCTTTTGACCCAATCAGAAATGAAACCTTTGAATGGTTAAAGGCACAGGAAAGTTTAATTGTTGTTCCTTTTTATGCAGGCAATATTTCAATGGGTATCGGTTATCCATGCATGGCTGTAGTTCCCGGCAATGCTGCCTGTTTCGCAGCGGCTCTTGCCGAGCTGCAGGGATTTATTCCATGCAGCAAGGTACCTAACTTCTTTAAGCCTAAGGCTGTAATTTATGTAGCACCTACATTCCGTCATACTCATTATGAAGGCAAGCAGATTGTTGTACACAACAGATCTTATGATATGCAGGAAATATTCAGCTATAACCTCTACTTAGGACCATCTGCAAAGAAGGGTGTATATTCTATCCTTCTCCACATTGGTGAGGAGGAAGGCTGGGTAACTCTTCATGCTTCAACTGTTAAGGTAGTTACTCCTTATGAATTAGAGCTTACCATTATGCACGAAGGTGCTTCGGGCGGCGGCAAGTCAGAAATGACTGAGCCTGTACACAGGGAGGTAGACGGTAAGGTGCTGCTTGCCACTAATATAATGACAGGTGAAGAAACTTATGTAAGTATTACCGATACAGCTACTCTTTATCCTGTAACCGATGATATGGCACTTGCTCATCCGTCTATACAGAATGACAGCAAGAAGCTTGTTGTTTGTGATGCAGAGTACGGCTGGTTCTTAAGAGTTAATCACATTGATCAGTATGGCACTGAGCCTGAAACAGAGAAGGCTTGCTGTCATCCAAAGGAGCCGCTGGTATTTTTAAATATGAATGCTGTTCCCGATTCAACCTGTCTTATTTGGGATCATATTGAGGATGCACCGGGCGTACCTTGTCCGAACCCAAGAGTTATTATGCCTAGAAAGCTTAAGAATAACATTGTCAACGGCACTGCTGAGG
Organism: Clostridia bacterium; assembly: GCA_030524425.1. GTDB lineage: Bacteria > Bacillota > Clostridia > Lachnospirales > CAG-274 > Gallispira. The sequence continues at coordinate 17,219 of JAUNGN010000010.1, forward strand.
TTGATGTACGAAGCTTTGGTATAAGAACTCCTCCTACAACTAAGGAGCACCCTGACTACGGTATTATTGGTATGTTCCATGTTCTCCCTCCTGCACTTGGCTGGATCTGGAGACTTGTGGCTCCAAGAGGTTTTGCTAATCCGTCTATTATAGATGCAGGCGGAAATCAGATGAAGTCAGAGGGTGTTGGTTCTTACTGGCCTTTTGCAACAGGCAAGAAGGTTGACCAGGCTAATTTATTGTTAAAGCAGATTTTAGCTACTCCAAGCACAAGATATATTCTTATTCCTAACCAGTATATTGGTGCTTATAAGATTGGCTTTGCAGGTGAGTGGGTAACAAGAGAATATCTTTCAAGACGAGGCGGTGCTAAGTTTAAGATGAATCAGCTTGAAGAGGCAAGATGTTCTTTGCTTGGCTATATTCCTAAGTCTGTTAAGATTGACGGAACTCCTATTAATCCCGGTTTATTAAAGGTTAATATTCAGGGCAGAGTAGGTAATGAGGCTTATGATATTGGTGCTAAGAAGCTTACTGATTTCTTTAAGGATCAGTTAAAGCAGTTTGATGTTCCTGAGCTTGACCCATTGGGCAGAAAGATTATTGATGCGGTTATGAACGATGCTTCTGTTCAGGAATTCTATGATTTAATTCCTAAGCTTTAATTTATTATTAGTTTTAAGTCATCCAAAAGGATATCTTTTGGATGACTTTTTAATTTTGGATGACTTTTCGGTTATAGTTTTATATGACCAAACAGATTATCTTTATCCTCCTGAGAAATACACAGAAATCTTTTGGTTGAGTTATAACTTTTGTGATTAAATATTTCCATAAGAAGAGCAGGTTCGGCCCCCTTTTTCCATGCATAATAGCCAAAGGTTTTTCTTAAGGAATTACAGCTTAAATGGCCTATATTGCAGGCTTCACCGGCTTCCTTTATTATTCTGTATACCTGAACTCTGCTTATGGGCTTGCCCTGCTTATTTGTAAATATATTTTCATCAGGGCATTTATTTATGCCGTCATACAGCTTAAAGGCATCTCTTATTGCACTGTTTATGTATATTTCCTGTGCTTTGCGCGTTTTTTCATCTCTTACAGTAATGTGATTTTTGAAGCGCTTATTATCATAATCATATAAATCTTTGTGTTTGAGATTTAAAATATGGCCTATTTTTAATGCCGTATTCAGCTGTATTGTGATTAAAAGATAATTTCTGTACTCCTTCCTTTTTATAAAGAAGAGTTTAAATTTGATTATGTCATCCTTGTTTTTAATTGGTTTTGCTGTATTCATATATATGACCTCCTTCGTAATATAATTATATATTAAGTAAAGTGACAAAGTGTGACAAATGTATGCCGTTTTATAAAAAATTTTAAAATAATTATATTTAAAAAGGTAATATATTTACAAAAAAGTACTTGCATTATTATATGGAATGTGTTATAGTTCTCTCTATGGGAAACAAATGTACATAGAGGGAGCACAAATATGAGCGGCAATTCAGACTATTACATTGTTGACAAAAAGGTAATGCCTGAGGTCTTTATAAAGGTAGTAGAGGCTAAGGAATTGTTTGATAAGGGTATAGCTGCTTCGGTGCAGGAAGCTGTAGATAAAGCAGGCGTAAGCAGGAGTGCCTATTATAAGTACAAGGATTATGTGTCCGTTCTTGGCAGTGATGCCAGAGGAAAGATAGTCATTCTTGCCTTTAACCTTGAGGATAAAGCAGGACTTTTATCTTTAGTGCTTAATATTATTGCAGATCATGGGGCAAATGTGCTTACAATCAATCAGACAATACCAATCAACAATGTGGCGAATGTTACAATTACTGCTGACACCGCCAATATGACTCTTGGTGTCAGGGAAATGCTTGATAATATTTCAAAAATACACGGAGTATTAACTCTTAAAATTATTGCGAGGGAGTGAATGAACAATGGCAGTTATTGCAGTTTTAGGTTATGGTACAGTAGGCTCAGGTGTTGTGGAGGTTATACGTACCAATAAGGAAAGTATTGAATCAAAGACAGGTCAGCCTATTGACATTAAATATGTTTTGGATTTAAGGGATTTCCCAAATGACCCTGTTCAAAACATTATTACACACAATTATGACGATATTTTAAATGATCCCGGTGTTGAGGTTGTAGTTGAAGTTATGGGCGGCACTAATCCTGCATACACCTTTGTAAAGAGTGCTTTACAGAAGGGCAAGAGTGTCTGCACATCCAATAAGGAGCTTGTGGCGGCTCATGGCGGTGAGCTTATGAGAATTGCTAAGGAAAATAATGTTAATTTCCTTTATGAGGCTTCTGTTGGAGGCGGTATTCCTATTATAAGACCTATTAACAGAAGTATTACTTCAGACAGAATTGAGGAAATTACAGGTATTTTAAATGGTACCACAAACTATATGCTGTCAAAAATGACAAGAGAGGACTTAGAGTATAATGATGTTTTAAGCGATGCTCAGTCCAAGGGCTATGCCGAGAGAAATCCCGATGCTGATGTTGAAGGTTATGACGCCTGCCGAAAGATTGCTATTCTTGCTTCACTTGCTACAGAAAAGACTGTAAGCTATGATGATATATATACTGAAGGAATTACAAATATATCAAAGACTGATATTGAGTATGTTAATAAAATGGGGGGCGCTGTTAAACTCCTTGCAACTGCCAAGTTTGAAAATGACAGGGTTTGGGCAAGGGTTGCTCCTGCAATTGTTATGCCCGAGAATCCTTTAAGTATGGTTAATGATGTGTTTAATGCCATTTTATTAAAGGGAAATATGCTTGGAGATGTAATGTTTTACGGTAAAGGTGCAGGTAAGCTTCCTACGGCAAGTGCTGTTGTATCAGACGTTGTGGATGCAATAAAGCATAAGGATGTAAATTTAGGCATTGGCTGGTCTGAAAGTAAGCAGGAGCTTATGAGTATTGATGAAGTTAGTGTGAGAAAGTTTGTCAGAGTGGAATATAATGATAAGGAAACAGCTAAGGCTGATGTCTTAAAGGTATTTGGTGTTGATGAGGTCATGGAGTTCTTTGGAATGGATAACGAGTTTGCTTTTGTTACAAATATTTCCAGAGAGGGCGAAATCAACGGCAAGCTTAATGAATTAATAAATTGTAAGGGTATTGTCAGTATCCTTAACACTATAAGAATGGAAGGCTAGGAGGCACATTATGTTAATTGTAAAGAAGTTTGGCGGTTCTTCAGTAGCTAATGCTGAGAGAATTAATCATGTTGCTCAGACTATAGTTAATAGCTACAAGGAGGGCAATCAGGTAGTTGTAGTGCTTAGTGCACAGGGTGATACGACTGATGAGCTTATTGAAAAGGCTATGGAAATTAATCCCGATGCAAGTAAAAGAGAGATGGATATGCTTTTGTCAACAGGTGAGCAGCAGTCAGTTGCTCTCATGGCTATGGCTATTGAAAAGCTTGGATATCCTGTTATTTCTCTGAATGCTTTTCAGTGTAAGATTTATTCAACATCGACTTACAGTAATGCAAGAATAAAGGATATTTCTACCGAAAGAATCAATAATGAACTTGCAAGGAAGAACATTGTAATTATTACAGGATTCCAGGGTATAAACAGACACCTTGATGTTACAACTCTTGGCAGAGGCGGTTCCGATACATCAGCCGTTGCCTTGGCAGCTAAGTTAGGTGCTGATATATGTGAAATATATACTGATGTAGACGGTGTATATACCTGTGACCCTAGAATTGTTAAAACTGCCAGGAAGCTGGATGAAATTACTTATGATGAAATGCTTGAGCTTGCAAGCTTAGGTGCTAAGGTTCTTCATAACCGTTCTGTTGAGCTTGCTAAGAAATATAATGTAAATTTAGTTGTACGCAGCTCTATGACTGATGCTGAGGGTACAGTTGTTAAGGAGGAAACAAAAGTGGAAAGAATGTTGGTTAACGGTGTTGCCGTAGATAAGGATGTTGCAAGAATTGCTGTAGTAGGCGTTAAGGATGAGCCGGGTATTGCCTTTAAGATTTTCTCCTTATTAAGCAAGGAAAAGATTAGTGTTGACCTTATTATTCAGTCTATCGGAAGAGATACAAGCAAGGACATTTCCTTTACCGTTACTAAGGGTGAAATGAAGGAAGCAGTTGAAATTCTTGAAGCCAACAAGGCTTCATTAGGCTTTGAATCTATAAGCTATAATGACCGTGTTGCTAAGGTAAGTGCCGTTGGTGCGGGTATGGCTACAAATCCGGGTGTTGCGTCAATGTTATTTGAGGCTACTTACGATGCAGGTATTAATGTTAAGATGATTTCCACATCAGAAATTAAGATTACCGTTCTTGTAAGTGAGAATGAGGCTGACAGAGCAGCTATTGCTATTCATGATAAATTTATGAATTCAGGAATTCAAATCGGTTAATCACATTTGGACAAAAAATTAATATACTATATTAGGGAGCATTAAGGGCAATCCCCTCTCCCTTAATGACTTCTAAAATGCTGAATGGCATTTTAGTAAATTTCCGGAAAAGGGTACTGCAATTTTTAACTGTGCAGTATCCTTTTTTATTATTACACGTACCTGATTATTACATCATTTTCTTTTTTCTTAAAAGCATTATACACATTATACATAGGGCAACAGTTATTGCATTGACTATCCAGAAGCCTGAAGGTGAGCCGGACCAGGGCATATTAATAAGGTTCATACCGAAAATGCCGGATATTACTGTAGGTATTGCAAGTACAATTGTGAAGGAGGTCAAAAGCTTCATTGCATTGTTAAGGTCATAATCCATAAGGGCTGAATATTTTGAAATTGTGTTATCAAGAACTTCATAATAAATCTGTGTCATTTCTATAGCCTGTTTATATTCAATAAGCACATCCTCCAAAAGCTCCTCATCCTCCGGATACTGTTTTATGGCAGTCTGCTTTAAAAGTCTGTTTAAAACAATTTCGTTGCTTTTTAACGAAGTTTTAAAGTATACAAGGCTTTTTTCAAGGTCATATAGTTCCGTCAGCGTTTCCTTAGTTGATACCTTTGTTTCTATATAGGACCTCATACTGTTTATTTTAATAAGATATTCCATATAAAGTTTTGCTGAGTTATACAATATTTTGTATATAAGCTGTGTTCTTTTATATGTGCATATTTCCCTTTTGTTGTTTATAAGTTTTTTTATAACGGGAGTATCCTCTAAACAAACTGTAACAATATTTTCCCTTGAATATATTACGGAAAGTGGTATAGTAGTATATATAGCTCTTTGATTTTTCAATATAACGGTGGGAATATCTATTAATAAGAGAGTATAATTATCTTCTTTTTCAAGTCTTGATACTTCATCGGAGTCTAAGGCTGAACGAATGTCCTTAAGGTCGATTTTAAGACTGTCTGCAATTGTTAAAACCTCTTGATTTGAGGGAGAGCTAAGACTTATCCAGCAGCCTTTTGATATTGTATCTGTTTTTAAGGTTATATCTTCCTCTGTGTTAAGTATAGTCAGCATTTTCTCACCTCTTATAGTTTTTGGTATTTGTTATTATGATAGTTTAATTTTACCTCAAATATTATGCTATGTAAAATGTTTTTTGAAATTTTACTTTGATTTTACACTTGTTTAACTGTAAGGTGCTTTAAAAATTTGTCAAAATGTAGGATATTATGTATGTAGGACATTTAGGAGGGTATTATATGAAAAAGTGTGTTGCTGTTATTGAAATTGCCTCTAATGAGCTTAGATTAAAAATTGGTGAAAAGGGCAATGCCGGTGTTAAAATACTGGAGTCCATTTCAAATCCTATGGCTTTGGGCAGAGATACATTTCACAGCGGAAAAATTTCCTTTGAAAGTCTTGAAAAGGCTGCCCGCATTATTAACGGATACAAGTCCGTTGCCGGGGAATATGGTGTTAAAAATATTTTTGCCATTGCCACAACTGCTGTAAGAGAAAGTAAAAATAAGGATTTTATACTTGACCAGTTAAAGGTAAAAACAGGTCTTGATTTAAGAGTAATTGATGATACTCAGGAAAAAATTTATATTAATAAAATGGTTATTGCAACTCTTGCAGAGGAGGAAATGAACTCTACTCTTATTGCTCATTTAGGCTCAGGCAATATCAGTATTTTTGTCCTTAAAGAAAGCAAGGTTGTTGCAGGACTTAACATAAAGATTGGCGCATTAAGAATATCTGAGCTTTTCGATGATTACAGGGAAAATACAGCTAATTATGTTCAGGTGATAAAGGAATATTTACATCCGTTTCAGGATGCAATGGGAAACTTTATTACCGAAAAACTGCAGAATTTTGTAATAAGCGGCAATGAAATTGAAACCATTTCAAAAATGTGCAAAGCCAAAAAGAAAAACGGTACTAATATTATTACAAGACAAAGCTTTATGGAAACCTATAAAGCAATAAAAGATATGACTCCGGAGGAAATTGCCCAAAAATATGATATTTCCGTTGAAAAGGCAGAAAATATATTGCCTGCCATAATAATTTATTCAAGAATTGTTAAATTTACAGGTGATAAAAATATTATTTCACCTGCATTTACTGTTGGTGATTCCATATTGTATGAAGAGCTTTTTCCTGAAAGTGCAAGGCTTGTCACAAAGTCTTATTGTGAGTTTACTGTAATAGCGGCAAAAAATATTGCCGCTAAATTCGGCGGAAATATGGATTATATTGATTCTGTGGCAAATACTGCGCTTAGAATTTTTGATAAAATGAAAAAGCATCACGGATTGGGAAGCAGAGAAAGACTTTTACTTCAGACTGCAGCCATACTTGAAGATGTGGGAAAGGCTGTAAATATAAGAGAGCATGACCGAATCTCATATCATATGATTAAGGGTCTTGATATTGTAGGTATTAATGAAGATGAAAAGCATTCCATTGCAGCCATTGCCTATTATCATAACGATGTAATGCCTTATGAGGATAACGGTGTTTATGCTAATATGGATTTTGATGAAAGAGTTAAGGTTTGTAAGCTTAGTGCCATATTAAAGCTTGCAAATGCAGTCTATTCAAGCCATAACCGCAAGTTTGAAGATGTAAATGTGAGAATGAGCAATAATCAGCTTATTGTTACAGTATCTACCTATAAGAATATTGACCTTGAAAAGTGGTCATTTAAAAAGAATATGCAGTTATTTGAGGATGTGTATGGTATTAAGACTGTGCTTAATAAAAGGAGTGTAATGTGATGATAGATTTAAATAATAAGGACTATTATTATAACAGAGAATTGAGCTGGCTTGAGTTTAATATAAGAGTTCTGGAGGAGGCTGCTGAAAAAAGCCATCCTTTGCTTGAGAGATTTAACTTTTTAGCCATTACCGCATCAAATATGGACGAATTTTTTATGGTAAGAGTTGCAGGTCTTATTACTCAGGATTTTTCAGGCTCCAAAAAGACTGACCCTGCAGGCATGACTGCTAAAGAGCAGATTGAAGCCATATCCGAAAAGGTTCATGGTATTGTTCAAAGGCAGTATAATTGCCTTAACAGAACCTTGCTGCCCCTTTTAGATGAAAATAATATAAGATTTTTAAATTTCGGTGATTTAAAAAAGGAACAGAAAGATTATGTTAAAACCTACTTTAATACTACGATTTATCCTATTTTAACACCTATGGCTATTGATAATTCAAGACCTTTTCCGCTGCTTGCAAATAAGAGTCTTAATCTTATTATTGAGCTTAAGGATGAAGAAAATGGAAATAAGTTTGCCGTTGTGCAAATTCCCTCCGTTGTACCCCGAATTGTTAAGCTGCCAAGTGAAACGGGAAAGACCGAGCTTATTTTTCTTGAGGAAATTGTTACTGCTTATATTAATAAGCTTTTTAATGCAAATGAGGTTATCTCTGCATATTGCTTCAGAATAACAAGAGATGCGGACCTTGAAATTGATGAAGAAGACAGTCATGATTTGCTTTCTGAAATTGAGGATTCCATCAAACAGAGAAAGTGGGGGGCTCCCGTAAGGCTTGAGGTGGATAAGGAGATTTGCAGGAACTCCTTTGACTTTCTTAAGGAACGGCTTGAAATTAAAGAACATGAAGTATATATGATACCTAATGTAATTGACCTGACCGTATGGTTTTCTCTTGGGGGAATTGTTGAAAGGCCTGACCTTTGCAATGAGCCTATGCCCCCTGTGCCCGTAATTGAGTTTGAGGATAAAGATATGTTTCAGGTTATTAAGGAAAAGGATGTACTTATGCATCATCCGTATCAATCCTTTGAGCCTGTTGTTAATTTTGTTAAAAATGCTGCCAAGGACCCTAATGTTCTTGCCATAAAGCAGACGCTTTACAGAGTTTCAAGCAATTCACCTATAATTAAGGCCCTTATTGAGGCAGCGGAAAACGGCAAGCAAGTAACGGTTTTGGTTGAGCTTAAGGCAAGGTTTGATGAGGAAAATAACATTAACTGGGCTAAGAAGCTTGAAAAAGCAGGATGTCATGTCATTTACGGTCTTGTAGGCTTAAAAACTCACTGCAAGCTGTGTCTTGTTGTAAGACGTGAGGAAGAGGGCATTGTAAGATATTGTCATTTGGGCACAGGCAACTACAATGACAAGACTGCAAAGCTTTATACGGATATGGGCTTGTTTACCTGCAAGGAAACCATAGGCTCTGATGTTTCTGCCATATTTAATTGTCTTTCAGGCTATTCAAAGTATCCTAAATGGAATAAGATTGCCGCAGCACCAACTGATCTTAGAGAAATGTTTATTAAAAACATTGAAAGAGAGGAAAGAAATGCCCTTGATGGCAAGCCTGCAAAAATTATTGCAAAAATGAATTCACTTGTGGATACAGGTATTATTAAGGCTCTTTACAGAGCAAGCATGGCAGGGGTTAAAATTGAGCTTATTGTAAGAGGTATATGCTGCTTAAAGACCGGTATTCCTACTGTGAGCGATAATATAACAGTAAGAAGTATTGTAGGCAGATTTCTTGAGCACAGCAGAATTTATTATTTTGAAAACAACGGTATGCCGGAGATATATCTTGCTTCTGCCGACTGGATGAACAGAAATCTTGACAGAAGAGTTGAGGTTGCATTTCCTATTGAAAATGAGGAGCTTAAAAAGAAAGTAACGGATATAATTGATATCACGTTAAGAGATAACTTAAAGGCTAAAATTCAGCAGCCTGACGGCAGTTACAAGCCTGTAGACAAGAGAGGAGCAAAAGAGCTTTTGTCAAGTCAGATGGAATTTTACAGACTTGCCAAGTCAGAGTATGACAGCTTTAAAAAAATAAGCAAAGAGGATATTTTTGTGCCTGTCAAGGCAGAGGAGGTTAAATAAAAACTGCTTTAAGTATAATGCCGTGACTTTAACTGACAACATTTAATTTATTGTGAAGCTGAAATTAATAATTATTAAAATAGAGTGTATTGCATCATATAATCCTGCAATACACTCTTTAAATTGAATTTTTTTAATATGTTCCGTCGCATCCGCTTAGTGCTCTTATGAGTATTTCACTAAGTTCTTCAAGTACGTCATTACAGTTAGCCTCTGTTATGTTTTGAGTAACACCTCCTAAGTTGATATTTATATTTGAGCCTGCCTTGGAGCTGTAATTTTGAGTTGTACTGTCACTTTTTGAAATGTTGTCCACAAAGCTGTAAATTTCTTTGAAATCACTGATGCTGTGGATAAAATTTGAATTATCAACGGAGTTATTATGATTATCCGCAAAGTTTTCAGACTTATCCACAAAATTACTGTAAAAGTCCCCATAGCTTGCAGTAGTACTGGTATTTCCGCTGTGGACAACTTTAAGGAATGAATTTTCCATATTATTATATAATTCTTCTGTATTATTGATATTTTCTAATACTTCACGGGAATTATACATATTATTTACATTATCGATTTTAGAGTAAAGGTTATCCACATATTCACATAAATTTCTTGTTGAGTTGAGTATATTGGTTTCTTTATTCACATAGTTATTCACTGATAATGCTGATAAAGAACTGCCGGCTTCTGTTAATTTAAGTATGGGAGCAGTGCTTATGCTGTTTATTTTGTTTATTGTATTTATAATTTCCGCTATGTTATTCATTTTTTTTACCTCCTATGGCAATATTATTGTTGTGCCGGTATATAATTTATCAGGATTTGAAATTACATTTTTATTTGCGTTGTAAATATCCTGCCATTTACTTCCGTCACCATATATGGACTTTGCTATTTTCCAAAGACTGTCACCTGATTTTACGGTATATTGGGTATTTTTTGCAGTTTGTGTATTATTAACTGATGTTACGGTGGTTTCAGATGAATAGAATTTTGCACCGTAGGCTTCATATTCCCTTAGCTTTATATCAATAGCCAAATCATAGCCGTTTTCAGCCGATTCCGTAAAAGTAAGCTCTTCAATTACCGCATATATTCCCGTGTAATTAAATACTTTTGTTCCTTTTGTTCTGGTTATTACAAAGGCTATGATTTCATTTTCATTTTTAAGGCTTTCTATAGCGTCTTTATAATAATCACTGCTCTGATACTCATTATTGCTGTAATTTGCAAAAGGATAACTGCTGTTGGGTATAAGGGCTTTAAAGGATATGGTTTTAAGCCGCGGGGATTTTAATATGTTAATCTCCTTTCCTTCTGCTATACTTATTGTTTTGTTTGATGAACCTATGCCTATTGTGACCTTTGATGGGGCAACAGGCAGTTTAATTTCTCCTAAATAAAAATCGTACATATAATTTTCTCCTTTCGTTAATTATTTGATTATGCATTTTTTTAATTGTAATTTAAATAACTTCTTTCAAAACAAGGTTTTTTAATCCCTTTTCCGCACTAAGGCCTATTATCTGGCAGGGACTTTCAATAAGGTTTGTAATACTTTCTCTGTTATCAATAAATACAGGTGCATACAGATTATAGCGGCTTGAAAGGGTATTGATAATATCAATCCCGCAGTTTGTTTTCATTGCCGAATTTAAGTCCTTATAGGGCACTCCCTTTACCATGGGGATACAGCAGTCCTCTATATTGCCGTTTATAAGTTTTTTAAAAAGCTTAAATTTTACTATACTGAAATGGGAGTTAATTTCCTTTTCAATATACTCTGCCTTTAAACTCATAAGTCTGTGTATGTCTTTAAGTCTTTTTTCTTCGTCTTTAAGCTCCTTTTTAAGTTTTTTTTCTTCGGAAATATTTTTATTGATCCGTTTTAATATTCTTTGGTTTTGTTCAAATTTAAATTTTTTTATGTTAAGTATGTTAATCCTTTCACACCACTTATCATATTCTTCTCTGAGTTTTTCCTTTTCTGAATGCTTAAGCTTTTCAAGCTCCCCTTCAAGAAGGAGGTACTCCAGGTCAGGCTCAAATTCCTTAATTTTAATAGCCTTGTATTCTTCAAGCCTTTTATTGTATTCTTTAAGCTCCCTTTCTGTTCTTAAAATATGGGAATTTATACCTTCTATATAGTTTTCAAGTTCTTTTTTTTCGTCCTTAAGTTTTAATAAACTGCTTTGTGCTTTTTTTATACTGCTTTCTTTGTTTCTGTTAAATTCTGCAATTTTTTCAACCCTTTTTTCTCCTGTAAGGTGTCTGCCGCAAAGCGGACAAATAAGCTTTGATTCGTCAAGTACACTTTTTTCAAGTTCAATAATAAGTTTAGCAGTGTTTTCTATATTATTTTTTACTTCCGGCAGATGTTCTTTTGATGCTGAAAGCCTTTCTGCATAGACTGTTTTATCACTTTCAAGAGAGGCAATTTTTATTTCTGATTTATGTATTTTGTTAAGTTTATCTTTGTGTTGTGCCTGATATTTTATATTAAAGCTTTCTCTTATTTCATACATTCTTTTTCCTATAAATTCATATCTTAATTCCTTTGTATTATATTCCTTTCTTCCAAGTATTGTTTCCTTTAAAGATTCCAGTTTTTCCTTTGCTTCTTTTAAGTCTGCGTCAAGAGCCGAAAAGTCATCATATTCTATACTTTTTTTTAATTCCTCTCTTTTTATCGGCAGAGTATCAAGAGTGTTTCTTATTGCTGTTATTTTATCTGTTATGGATTTGTGTAAAGGGTCATAGCCGTATTTGTCAGCTTCTGCTGCAAGGGCAGTGTCACTCAGGGCGGTGAAGGGCGTATTATTACATAGCTCCATAAGCAACTTTCTTGCTTCCTGCCAATTCATACTACAGAAATAATCTGTATTTGTAAGCATTTTAAAAATATCTTCTCTTATAATTTCGGATATTCTGCTTCTGTATTTGCTTTGGCTTACATTTACGCCGTTTATTTTGTAGTAATGCTCGTTTCCTTTGTATTTTCTGCTGTTTTTACCGTTATTTTGCCATTTATCGCTTATGCCTGCCGTAAGGTTTAATATTTTGCCGTCAATGTCCAGGGTAATATCAGCTTCATGGTCAAGGTCAGGTATTTCCTCGCCTTTTAAGTTTAAGGTTTTTATTGCAAATTCACTTCTGTTTTTGCTGTCGCAGTTAAAGAGGGCATACATAAAGCCATCAAAAATTGTGGTTTTACCAATACCGTTGTCACCATATAATATAGAGCTGCCATTAAAATCAAGAGATATGTGTTCAATAGACTTAAAATTTTTAAGTGTAATGTTTTTTAGCTTTATTATCATATAATTAACCTCCTTTGTGAGTTTAAAGAGAGCATATCATGAATTAAGTGACAAAGTGTGACATTTATATTAAAGTATAAAAATATTGTGTATTTTGTCTTATTATGTTATAATAATTTATGTGAGGAGGGATATAATGAATATAACTGTAATGTGGCTTGCTCTTGCCATAATATTATTTATTATTGAGGCTGCAACTGTAGGTATGGTATGTATGTGGTTTGGTATTGGAGCTGTAGTTTCAATGCTGTGTTCATTTTTTATAACCAATGTGTACATACAATGGGCAATATTTATTGTGGCTGCGGTTGTTATGCTGGTTTTATTAAGACCGCTGGCAAAGGAGGCAATTTCAAAAAACAGTGAAAAGACTAATGTTTCTGCTTTAATTGGAAGGACGGCTTTTTTAACCGATGATATTAATGAGGAAAGCCACGGAAGAGTAAAGCTTGGTGATATTAGCTGGATAGCTGTTTCATCACAGGGAGAAACCATTAAAAAAGGTGAAAAGGTAAAGATTGTTTTAGTTAAGGGCAACAAGCTTGTTGTCGAAAAAGTTTAAGGGGGTTTATTTATGCCGTTTATTATTGCATTAATTATTATTGTTATAGCTGTTGCAGGTTCAAGTATAAGGATTGTACCTCAGGCAAGAGCTTATGTTGTTGAATTTTTAGGTGCCTACAAGGCAACATGGAATACAGGCTTGTATTTTAAAATTCCTTTTTTTGAAAGGATTGCAAGAAATGTTAATTTAAAGGAGCAGGTTATTGACTTCCCGCCCCAGCCTGTTATTACAAAGGATAATGTAACCATGCAGATTGACACTGTTATTTTCTTTCAAATAACAGACCCTAAGCTTTACTGCTATGGTGTTGAAAATCCTATAAGTGCCATTGAAAATTTAACATCAACCACTTTGAGAAATATTATCGGTGATATGGAGCTTGATGAAACTCTTACTTCAAGAGAGGTTATTAATGCTAAAATGGGTACATCTCTTGATGAGGCAACTGACCCATGGGGTATTAAGGTAAACAGAGTAGAGCTTAAAAACATTATGCCTCCCGCAGCTATTCAGGAATCAATGGAAAAACAGATGAAGGCTGAGAGAGAAAGACGAGAGGCTATACTTATAGCAGAGGGTGAAAAGAAGTCTACTATCCTTGTTGCAGAGGGTAAAAAGCAGTCAGCCATACTTGAGGCAGAGGCTGAAAAGCAGGCTGCAATATTAAGAGCAGAGGCTGAAAAAGAGAGAAAAATCAGAGAGGCCGAGGGCCAGGCTGAGGCTATCAGAAAGGTACAGGAGGCTAATGCTCAGGGTATTAAAATGCTTAAGGAGGCAGGTGCTGATGAAAGCGTGCTTACATTAAAAAGTCTTGAGGCACTTGGCAGGATGGCTGACGGTCAGGCTACAAAGATTGTTGTGCCCAGCGATATCCAGGGTATTGCAGGTCTTGCGGCAACATTAAAGGAAGTTATGAATAATAAGTAATGTTAAAAGGAGTTTTTTATGAGATATAATATTGTTGGCACCACAGTACCTGCCGTTGAGCTTGAGCTTACAAGGGGAGAAGAAGTGTTTTCTCAAAGAGGCGGTCTTGCTTGGATGACAGAAGGTATGGATATGTCTACTAATGCAAAGGGCGGCTTGTTAAAGGGAATCGGCAGGGTTTTTGCCGGCGAATCCCTTTTTATGGTTACATATAAGTGTCAGGCTGATAATGCAAAAATTACATTTGCGTCAACAGTACCGGGATCTATTATGCCTGTTGATGTTTCTTCAAGAGAATATATTATACAAAAGGGTGCCTTTCTTGCCGCTCAGACAAGTGTAGACTTAAAAACTGTTTTTACTAAAAAGCTTGGAGCAGGTTTGTTTGGCGGAGAGGGTATTATTATGCAGTCAATTAAGGGGCAGGGCCACTGTTTCCTTGAAATTGACGGCGATGCTGTTGAAATGGAGCTTGCACCCGGTGAGGTGCTTAAGGTTGATACAGGCAATGTAGTTGCCTTTGAAAGTACTGTTAAATATGAGGTTGAAACCGTTAAGGGCTTAGGCAATATTTTCTTTGGAGGGGAGGGGCTTTTCCTTACAAGGCTTACAGGACCGGGAAAGATTATATTACAGACTCAAAACTTCTCTGATTTTGCAGGAAGAATTGCCGGATATATACCAAGAAGCTCATCTTAATAATAAATGTTTTTTAGGCTGTTGCATTTTGCAGCAGCTTTTTTATTAAAAAGTATTTGTAAAAAACCTTGACAATCCAATATTACAAGTGTAATATATAAATATACTACAAACGTAATATTAAATTTTAAAGGAGTGTTTTTTATGAAAAAAATTTTTGCAGCTATTATTTCAGGTGTTATGCTTGCAGCGGCTTTTGGCTGCAGCAGTGCAGTCAATAATGAGCCTAAGTTAAATATTGCAGATTACAGCTCTTCTTTTAAAGGAGTCAAGGGCTGTGCTGTATTTTATAATTATAATGACAGTACATATGATTTTTATAATGAAGAAGAATGCAGTATCAGATATTCACCTAATTCCACATTTAAAATTGTGGCAACTCTTGAAGGACTTAAATATGGTGTGGCAGAGTCTGAAAGCTCGGTCATGCACTACAATGGTCAAAAATATCCCTTTAAAAGCTGGGAGAAAAATCTTAACCTGAAAGAGGCTTTTCAAAATTCCTGTGTATGGTATTACAGACAGCTGATTGATGGTGTCGGTCAGGAGAATATTGCGGCTGATTTAAAAAAAATAAATTATGGTAATTGTGACGTAAGCCAGTGGAAGGGAAGCGGTGCAGGTCCGACTGAGGATACCAATGGATTTTGGCTTGGCTCTTCTCTTGAAATATCGCCTGTTGAAATGGTTAATGTTATAGCTGATATTTTTGAGGGAAAAACAGAATATGATGATGCTCATATATCAATATTAAAAAATATTATGGAAAGTGAAGTTACCGGAGTTTATGGAAAGACGGGTACGGGAAGAGATAATTCTGCATGGTATTCGGGCTTTTATGAGGATAATGGCGGTAATATTTATTTCGCTGTTCATCTTGACAATAAAGACGGTAAAAGCATTGCCGGTGCTGATGCTAAGGCTATTGCCTGTGATATTATTGAAGGATACTACAGATGAACATAAAATTATTGTCTTGACAGTATTTATTAAAAACAGTATAATTATATTACATATGTAATATAAGGAGTGGTGTTATGAACAGATTTCCGCAGATTTCAGAGGCAGAATTTGAAATAATGAAGGTTATATGGGATAATAATCCCATAAATACAAAGGAAATAGTTGATATAGTAACAAAGTCAAGCAGCTGGAATATGCGTACTATACACACACTTATAGCAAGACTTGAAAAAAAAGGAGCTATAAGTCACAAAAAGGAAGGACGTATATATAGCTATTCACCCATAGTTAAAAAAGAAGACTACATTAACTCAGAAAGTAAATCCTTCCTTAACAAGTTTTATAATGGTGCGGCAAACAAAATGGTTATGAATTTTATTGAAAATGATATGCTTTCTTCAAGGGATATTCAGGAGTTAAAAAATATATTGAATAAGAAGGAATAATTATGTTTATATATCATTTTTTAATTTCAAATTTTTTTATATCATCAGCCATATTAATAATATTTTTGGTTAAAGCTTTTATGGGAAAAAGGCTTTCTGCAAGATGCAATTATTTTATGTGGTTTTTTATTATGATACTGATGATTGCCGCTTTTGTGCCCGGTACAGGTATACCTCAATTTATAAATCAGGGTATTAAGGAAGCTGTATTTAAAAGTGAATTAAGCTCTGATATAAATTTTGGCAGTAATATTAAGGATTTGTATATTTCCGTTAACAGTTATAGCTTTTTATATGTTATTTGGATATCAGGCTTAATTATTAATTTGTTATTTCTATTTTCAGGCAGAATTAAGCTTAACAGAATAATTAAGCATAAGGAAACAAATTTATTATTTGAGGACTGCTGTAAAAGAGTTGGCGTAAAAGCTGATTTATATATAAGTCCTTCCGTCAGCTCACCCATGTCCTTTGGTATAATAAAGCCGTTAGTTGTTATTCCTGAAATTAAATTAAGCTATGTACAGTTACGGCATATTATTTTACACGAACTTATTCATCATAAGCATAAGGATATTTATATTAATTATATTTTTTGCTTTTTAGGTGCAGTATACTGGTTTAACCCTTTTGTTTATATTATGCTTGACAGAATCAGGCTTGATATGGAGATATACTGTGACTATTCCGTTATTGAATATACAAGAAATAGTATTGATTATGGCAATACCATTTTAAGTATGGCAGAACACAAGTCTGGTCTTAAAGCAGCTAATTATTTGTCAGATAATAAAAAAAATTTAAAAAGCAGAATAATAAGAATAGCGGACTTTAATAAAAAATCTTCAATTGCAGCAGGAAAGACAGTATTTGCCTTTCTTGCTGCTGTGACATTGACTTTTTCTTTTATAATCAATTCTTACGGATATGATATGGGAAACAGTTCATTTGCCGTTGACGGTGATTACATTGACCTTAAGGAGCATTTTAAAGATTATGAGGGATGTTTTGTGCTGTATGATACAAATAATGACAGGTATACAGTTTATAATAAGGCAATGGCAGAAAAAAGGGTATCCCCGGATTCTACATATAAGATAGCTTTGGCACTTAACGGGCTTGAGGCAGGTGTAATTACAGCTGAAAATAATGAGATAAACTGGGATGGCAAAGAAAATCCTTTCGATGACTGGAATAAAAATCACAATCTTGACTCAGCCATGAAGTATAGTGTAAACTGGTATTTTCAGGACATTGACAGTAGGTTAAGTAAAAGCGAAATATCAGATTATCTGAAGCAAATATCCTATGGAAACATGCTTGCGGGCTATGACAGTGAAAATTACTGGCTTGAAAATTCTCTTAAAATTTCTGCTGCGGAGCAGGTGGATTTTTTAAAAAAGGTTTACAATAATGACTTCGGTTTTGAATCAATTAATGTAAATGCCGTTTTGAATTCCATAAAGCTTTCAGATAATTTTTATGGCAAGACGGGTACAGGTATGGTTAATGGTAAAACAGTTAACGGATGGTTTGTGGGGATTATTGACAAAGAGGATAATACCTATATATTTTCCGTAAGAATTGCCGCTAAGGATAATGCCACAGGATTGGCTGCAAAAAAAATAACTGAGGATATTCTTGAAGATATATTAATGATAAATTAAGTATTATCAGGTTGACATTGTAAAAAAATGGGTTTAAAATCAAAGTATATTTAAATATATTTTGAAAGGAGAAATGGTAATGATTGATAAAAAAGTTGCCGAATTGTTAAATACTCAGGTAAATAAGGAGTTATATTCAGCATATTTGTACCTTGAGTTTTCTAATTTTTATGTTGAGCAGGGCTTGTCAGGCTTTGCTAACTGGTATAAAATTCAGGCACAGGAAGAAAGAGATCATGCAATGCTGTTTATGCAGTATATGCAGAATAATGATGTAAAGGTTACATTAGAATCTGTGGATAAGCCTGATGCCGACCTTAAAGAAAATATAGATCCTCTTAAGGCAGGATATGAACACGAAATTTATGTAACAAGTCTTATTAACGATATTTATGATGCTGCTTACAGTGTTAAGGATTTCAGAACCATGCAGTTTCTTGACTGGTTTGTTAAGGAACAGGGGGAGGAAGAAACAAATGCTTCCGACCTTGTTAAAAAGATGGAGCTTTACGGTTCAGATTCAAGAGGGCTTTATCTTTTAGACAGTGAATTGGGCAGCAGAGTATACTCTGCACCATCACTTGTGCTTTAATTAAAAAGAGTTACATATTTAAGAGAAGTCTCTGAATAATTTATGGGATTTCTCTTTTTTATTGGTAATAATAAAAATGAGAAATAATTTTTGAAAATGAAAAAATATTTCAAAAATATTAAGAATACTCAAAATTAAAATTTACTGTTGCATAATGCAGGGCAAATCTGTTATTTGCGTTAATAAGTTGGCAGTACAAAGCAGGTATTATGGGGCTTTCATGAGAGCTTTCTTATGAGAAAGCCTGATAATTGCCTGCTTTACAGGGCTGACGCCCGGCGAACGAGGCGTTAGCCGAGTGAGGTGCTGCAAATAAAAAGAAGAGGTAAAGATTTACCCGATTATAATATAAATATATTTCAAAAATATTAAGAATACTCAAAATTAAAATTTACTGTTGCATAATGCAGGGTAAATCTGTTATTATATAAAATAGTATAGTATTGAAATAACCTAAAAGAATATGAGGTGTAAATAAATGGGTTTTTTAGAAAAAGTATTTGGCTCTTACAGTGACAAGGAAATAAAAAAAATAATGCCTATTGTTACTAAAATAAATTCTCTTGAGCCTGAAATGGAAGGTTTAAGTGATGATGAGCTTAGAGCTAAGACAGATGAATTTAAAGCCAGACTTGCTGAGGGTGCAGCTCTTGATGACATTTTGCCTGAGGCATTTGCTGTTGTAAGAGAAGCGTCAAAGAGAGTAATCGGATTACGTCATTTTGATGTTCAGCTTATTGGCGGTATTGTTCTTCATCAGGGACGTATTGCAGAAATGAAAACAGGTGAAGGTAAAACATTGGTTTCCACCTGTCCTGCTTATCTTAATGCTCTTGCAGGCAAGGGCGTGCATATTGTAACGGTTAATGAATACCTTGCCAAAAGAGATGCGGAGGAAATGGGACAGATTCACCGCTTCTTAGGTCTTAGTGTAGGTGTTATTCTTCATGATCTTGAAAAAGCCGAAAGACAGGCAGCATATAACTGTGACATTACTTATGCAACAAATAACGAATTGGGCTTTGATTATCTGAGAGATAATATGGTAGTTTATGAGAGAGATCTTGTTCAGAGGGGGCTGCCTTTTACCATTATTGATGAGGTTGACTCAATCCTTATTGATGAGGCAAGAACACCTCTTATTATTTCAGGACAGTCAGACAAGTCTACTAAGCTTTATGAGCTTGCTGATATGTTTGTTAAGACTCTTATTAAAGGTCAGATTTTAAATGAAGATGAAGCAATGAATCCTCTTATAAGAGAAGAACTTAAAGAGGAGGGAGATTTTGTAGTTGATGAAAAGGCAAAGACTTCTACTCTTACTCAGCAGGGTGTTGAAAAGGCTGAAAAGTTCTTTAATGTTGAAAACCTTTCTGACCCTGAAAATATGGCTTTACAGCATCATATTAATAATGCACTGAAGGCAAACTACAATATGTTTAAGGATCAGGACTATGTTACCGAAAATGATAAGGGTGAGCCTGAAATCGTTATTGTAGATACATTTACAGGCAGAATGATGCCGGGACGAAGATATTCTGACGGCTTGCATCAGGCTATTGAGGCTAAGGAACACTTAGAGGTCAGAAGAGAGAGTAAAACTCTTGCAACAATTACTTTCCAGAACTTCTTTAACAAGTATGAAAAGAAGTCAGGTATGACAGGTACTGCTCAGACAGAGGAATCTGAGTTCAGAGCTATTTATGGTATGGATGTTGTATGTATTCCTACCAATATGCCTGTTATCAGAAAAGATTTAAATGATGTTGTTTATCAGACACAGGCTGCCAAGTACAGAGCCGTTATTAAGGAAATTATTGAATCTCATGAAAAGGGACAGCCTGTTCTTGTAGGTACTGTAAATATTGAAATTTCCGAACTTTTGGGAAATATGCTTAAAAGAGAAGGTGTTAAGTGTGAGGTGCTTAATGCCAAGAATCACAGACGTGAGGCTGAGATTGTAGCTAAGGCAGGCGAAAAGGGTGCTGTAACCATTGCAACCAATATGGCCGGAAGAGGTACTGATATCAAGCTTGGAGAAGGCGTTGTTGAGCTTGGCGGACTTAAGATTATAGGTACCGAAAGACATGAGTCAAGACGTATTGATAACCAGTTAAGAGGACGTTCAGGCCGTCAGGGAGATCCGGGTGAATCTAAGTTTTACTTATCTCTTGAGGATGACTTATTAAGACTTTTCGGTTCTGAAAGAACTGCTGAAATGATTAAAAAGCTTGGCTTGCCGGAGGATGAGCCTATTGAAGCTAAAATGCTTACAAAGTCTATTGAGGGCGCTCAGAAGAAGGTTGAGGGTAATAACTTCTCAGCAAGAAAGAGATTGCTGGACTATGATAAGGTAAACAATGAGCAGAGGGAGATTATTTATGCCCAAAGAAAGGAAGTACTTTTAGGTGCTGACCTTAAGGATAAAATTTTAAATATGGTTAAGGCTGTAATTACCAGATGTGCCGATGCTGTCTGCCTTAATGATGATGACCCTGCAGAGTGGGATATGACTGAATTTAATGAGCTTGTAAGACCTTATTTTGGCTTTGAGGATATGTTTATTCTTACAGATGAGGATATTCAGACAATTACTAAGGAAAAGCTTATTGAGAGAGTTTATAATGACGCTGTTGTTAAATACGATGCCAAGGAGGCAGAGTATGGCAATGAAATGATGAGGGAGCTTGAAAGGGTTGTCACTCTTAAGGTTGTTGATACTAAGTGGATGGCACATATTGATGATATGGATCAGATGCGTCAGGGTATTATGTTAAGAGCATTGGCTCAGAGAGATCCTCTTCTTGAATATCAGTTTGTAAGCTACGATATGTTTGAAGAGCTTTCAAATAATATTCAGAATGATATTGTTAAGACTTTATTCCACATCAGAATTGTTGCTCCTGAACAGGGTGTTGAAAGAGAACAGGTTGCTCAGCCTACTTCAACTAACAAGGATGAGTCAGCAGGGGGAAATACAAAGGTTAGAAAAGAACCTAAGATTGGCAGAAATGACCCATGCCCTTGCGGCAGCGGCAAGAAGTATAAGCAGTGCTGCGGCAGATTTGAGTAAAAGCAATGATGTTTTTTAAATAGGTGTGTCATATGACACACCTATTATTTGATATTGACACATTAATTAAACAGCATAGGGGACTGTCCCCTATGCTGTTTATACAAACTATTAAGAAAGGTTGATTTTATGATATTTGAATTAGATCAAATGGCAACGGAGCTTGCTTCTTATGAGGAAAGCCTAAAAGAGCTTAGAAATTCATTAAACATAGATGAGGCAAAGGAAAAGGTTGATGAGCTTGAGGAAATTGCAGGGGATCCTGACTTTTGGAATGATATGGATAAGGCGCAGAAAAATCTTCAGCAGACAAAACAGCTTAAAAATAAAATTGAAGGCTATGAAAAGCTTAAAACAGACTATGATGATTTAATGACTTTAATTGAAATGGGTAACGAAATGGACGATGACTCAGTTGTTGATGAGGCAAAGGAAATGCGTATTGCCTTTGAAGAGGAATTTGAACATCTCAGAATTTCCACACTTCTTACAGGTCAGTATGACCACTGTAATGCCATTGTTACTCTTCATTCGGGAGCCGGCGGTACAGAAGCCTGTGACTGGGTTTCAATGCTTTACAGAATGTACAGCCGCTGGGTTGAAAAGCAGGGCTTTGGCTTTGACCTTATGGACTATCAGGAGGGTGACGAGGCAGGTATTAAGTCTGTTACATTTATGGTGACAGGTGAAAATGCCTATGGCTATTTAAAGGGTGAAAAGGGTATTCACAGGCTTGTTAGAATTTCTCCTTTTGACTCAAGCGGCAGACGTCATACTTCCTTTGCAAGCTGTGATATTATGCCTGAAATTGATGAAGATATTGAGGTTGAAATCAATCCCGATGATTTAAGAATTGATACCTACAGAGCCAGCGGTGCAGGCGGTCAGCACGTTAATAAGACTTCTTCTGCCATAAGAATTACCCACATTCCCACAAACACCGTTGTTCAGTGTCAGAATGAAAGAAGTCAGTTCCAGAATAAGGATATGGCTATGAAAATGTTAAAGGCTAAGCTTTATGAAATGAAGCTTAAGGAGCAGGGGGAAATGCTTGAGGGTATCAGAGGTGAGGTTAAGGATATTGCTTGGGGCAGTCAGATAAGGAGCTATGTTTTCCACCCCTACAATATGATTAAGGACCACAGAACAGGAGCTGAAACCGGTAATGTTCAGCCTGTTATGGACGGTAATTTGGATTTGTATATTAATGCTTATTTGAAGTGGATAAATGAATAAGAAATAGGAGAAACAGCTTAATATAATAAAGGAGAGGCGGAATGGAAATGAAAACAGTGAACATTCCTTTATGGTAAGGGTGATAAGGAAGTTTTAATTAAATGGTTAGGTGATAATATTTAACAGGTAAGATACTGCCGGCAGCCGGGTGCGGCTGCCGGCAGTATCTTTTGCAATGTTTTTAAGTGTTTGTAATAGGAGGGATAAGACATAGCTTTGCAGTTTGTATTGATAAATATTTATAGGTATGATATACTTTTATTCAATAAAAATTAATGTGTGGGAGAATGAAATATGATAAAGGTAATGTTTGTCTGCCACGGCAATATATGCCGTTCACCAATGGCAGAGTATATATTCAAATATATGGTTAAGGAAAAGGGTATTGAAAAGGATTTTATAATAAATTCATCTGCCACAAGCTGTGAAGAACTTGGCAATCCTGTACACAGGGGTACAAAGAAAAAGCTTTATGAAATGGGTATACCCTGCGGTGACCACAGGGCGGTAAGGCTTACCAAGGCTGATTATGATGCTTATGATTACCTTATTGCTATGGACAGCAGCAATTTAAGAAATATAGAAAGAATAACAGGTGAAGATACTGAAAACAAGGTATATCTCCTCATGGATTTTAGCGGCAGAAAGGGACAGAGTATTGCTGATCCATGGTACACCGGTAATTTTGATGATACATATAATGATATTTATGAGGGATGTAAGGGATTATTAAATAAAATTTGCAAATCTATATAAAAAAGCAGGCAGAAATGGCTTGTTTTATTCTGTTTTGAATATTGACAATGTTCTTTAATAGGGTTAAAATAGGTTTAATCGTAAGTATAGTGTTTACAGGAGGAATTTAATATGAAAAGTGATATACAAATTGCTCAGGAATGTGTAATGGAACCTATTGTTAAGGTTGCTGAAAACTTTGGCATAAATTCCGATGACCTTGAGTTATACGGAAAATATAAAGCAAAGCTTTCCGATGACCTTTTAAAAAATAATGCAAATAACAAAAAAGGCAAGCTTGTTCTTGTAACTGCTATTAACCCCACACCTGCAGGTGAGGGCAAGACTACTGTAACTATCGGTCTTTCACAGGCTTTAAACAAGCTTGGCAGAAAGTCCCTTGTTGCTTTAAGAGAACCTTCTTTAGGACCTTGTATGGGTATTAAGGGCGGTGCAGCAGGCGGAGGTTATTCACAGGTTGTGCCTATGGAGGATATTAATCTTCACTTTACAGGTGATATTCATGCTATGACTACTGCAAATAATCTCTTATCATCTATGATTGATAACCATATACATCAGGGCAATGCTTTGGGTATTGACCCTAACAGTATTACATGGAAAAGAGTTGTTGACTTAAATGACAGAGTTTTAAGACAGGTTATTGTAGGTGTAGGCGGAAAGATTAACGGCGTAACAAGAGAAGACGGTTTTACCATTACCGTTGCTTCTGAAATTATGGCTATTGTCTGTCTTGCTGAAAATATTGAGGATTTAAAGGATAAGCTTTCTAAGATTGTTGTTGCTTACACTTATGAGGGCAAGCCTGTTACTCCAAAGGATTTAAATGCAGTTGGTGCTATGGCTGCTCTTTTAAAGGATGCCATTAAGCCTAACCTTGTTCAGACTCTTGAGCATACACCTGCTATTATTCACGGCGGTCCTTTTGCAAATATTGCTCATGGCTGTAATTCGGTTAAGGCTACTAAGATGGCTTTAGCTCTTAGTGATATTACTGTTACTGAGGCAGGCTTCGGCTCTGATTTGGGTGCTGAAAAGTTCTTTGATATTAAGTGCAGAAAGGCTGATTTAAAGCCTGATTGTGTTGTGCTGGTAGCAACCGTAAGAGCATTGAAATATAACGGCGGTGCAGCTAAAGCTGACCTTAATACACCTAATGCCGAGGCTGTTAAGAAGGGCTTCTGTAATTTACAGAAGCATATCGAAAACTTACATAAGTTTGGCGTACCTGTTGTAGTTACTTTAAATAATTTTGTATCAGATACCGAAGAAGAGGTAAACTATATTAAGACTCAGTGTGAGGCTATGGGTGCAGACTTCGCTATTGCCAAGGTTTGGGAAAAGGGCGGAGAAGGAGGCATTGACCTTGCAAATAAAGTCCTTGAGGTTCTTGAAACAAAGGAAAGTAATTTCCATGTTTTATATGACGAAAATGATACAATAGAAAACAAGATTAGCATTATTGCCAAGGAAATTTATGGTGCTGACGGTGTTGTAATTGATCCTAAGACCAGGAAGGAAATTGCAAGACTTGAAGGCTTAGGCTATGATAAGCTTCCTGTATGTATTGCAAAGACTCAGTATTCATTAAGTGATAATCCTGCCCTTCTCGGCAGACCTGAAGGATTTAAGATTAGTGTTAAGGAAGTAAGAGTAAGTGCAGGTGCAGGCTTTATTGTAGTGCTGACAGGCAATGTTATGGTTATGCCGGGGCTTCCGAAGGTGCCTGCCGCTGAGAATATAGATGTTGACAGTGAAGGTAATATCACAGGCTTATTCTAAGAAAATTTAACTAAAAGGGGTATACTAATGAAACTAAAAAAATTAACGGCAATTGCTTTTTTAGGCTGTTTAGTGCTTTCAGGCTGCGGCAGCAGGGGTGAAGTACTGCCTGAAAATGTGGGTAATACTGACGGCAACATTACTAACATAGGAAGCGTTTGTCAGAGAGGTGACATTGTTTATTATCAGAATGATAAGGATAATTTCTCTATTTACAAGTCTGTTAAGGGCAAAGAGGGTGTCAAGCTTAATGACGGCACAAGCTATTTTATAAATGCAGTTGGTGATTATGTATACTATGTACATGAGGACAGTGACTTCCACGTTTTCAGAATGAAAACAGACGGCAGTGAAAATACTGAAATCATTAAGCAGGCCGCTTATTATATGACGGTTTATAATGATAAAATTTATTATGTTAATTATGATGATAATCAGGCAATTTACAGGGCAAATACTGACGGCAGTGAGAATGAAAAAATAGTGGAGGCACAATGTTATTATCCTATTATTGCCGAGAATTCTCTTTTCTATGTGGATTACAGTAATGACGGCAGGATTGTAAGGGCAGAGCTTGACGGCAGTTCGCCTAAGGTTTTGGATGATAAGAATCCTATAACTGCTGCTTATCTTAACTATGACAATGGTAAGCTTTATTATACCAATGCCACAAAGGAAGCTTCGGATTCAAAAACAGCTTATGCTAATTATATTCTGAGTTATGATCTTACTTCAGGTGCGGTAAGCACTGTTGTCGAGGAACCTTGTGCCGATGTAAATGTTTATGACGGAAGAATTTATTATTCATCTCTTAACACAAGCAGGGTTTACAGCTGTGATTTAAACGGGGAAGATGTTAAGCTTGAATATGACAGCAATGGTATTTTTCTGAATACCACTTCCGATGATTTATATTGCTATGTTAAGCTGCAGAACAAAGACCCTTATATTGAAAAGGTTTCAATCAGGTAATGTCAAAGGTGACGGGTGGGGAATACTCCGCCCGTATTCTATATTTAAAAGGAGAGAAATAAAATGGCTCATATTATTGATGGTAAGGTTATATCTGTGCAGATTAAGGACGAGGTTAAGTCTATGGCGGAGGAGCTTAGTGCAAAAGGCATAGAGCCTTGTTTAGCGGTAATACTGGTTGGTGATAATCCGGCAAGTCAGGTTTATGTAAGAAATAAAAAGAAGGCTTGTGAGTACTGCGGTATAAAGTCATTAAGCTATGAATTGAGTGCTGAAACTACGGAAGAAGAGCTTTTAAGCCTTATTGATGAGTTAAATGCCCATAAGGAATGTAATGGTATATTGGTACAATTGCCATTGCCAAAGCATATTGATGAAAATAAGGTCTTATTAAGAATATTGCCTGAAAAGGATGTTGACGGTTTTCATCCTTACAATGCAGGTCTTTTAAGTATCGGCAAGGCTGATTTAAAGGCCTGCACGCCTGCAGGCTGTATTGAACTCATTAAAAGAAGCGGTGTTGATATTACAGGCAGGAACTGTGTTGTTGTAGGAAGAAGTAATATTGTAGGCAAGCCTGTAGGTATGCTTTTGCTTGCCGAAAACGGTACTGTAACAACATGCCATTCAAAGACTAAGGATATTAAAGCTGTTTGTAAAGAGGCTGATATTCTTGTGGCAGCTGTAGGTATCCCTAAGTTTGTTAAGGGGGATATGGTTAAGGAAGGTGCCTGCGTTATAGATGTAGGTATTAACAGAATGGACAACGGCAAGCTTTGCGGTGATGTGGACTTTGATGAGGTTTGTAAGAAAGCGGGTTACATAACTCCTGTTCCGGGCGGTGTAGGACCTATGACTATTGCTATGCTTATGAATAACTGTATTGTAGCTTGCAGGAAGCAGAACAATTTATAAAGGCATAAGGCGGGGGCACTGCATTTGCAGTGCCCTCAGCCTGATTACTATCAGAAAGCCCATATGAAATAATGCTTTTATTTTTCTTAGACAATATAATTATTTCATGGCTTCACTCATCATACACACACCTTCAGCACCGGCTTCAATACAGCCTTGGGAATTTTCTTCATTTACTCCTCCCAATGCATACACAGGTATACTGACGCCTTTGCATATATCCTTAAGCCATTGCAGTCCTCTTGGATTAACATTTTCCTTGCATTTTGTTGCAAATACAGGACTCGCCGTTATATAAGATGCCCCCAGTATTTCAGCTTCCTGAGCTTCCTTAAGACTATGTATTGAAACCCCTATAATTTCATAGTCATTAAGTCTGTTAATTTCATCTTTAAATATATTAAAGGGTAAATGTATTTTATAGTATTTAAGCATTTCACATACCTTTACATGGTTATGGAGTATAACTTTATTGCTTAGTTCTGTTGCCGTATCGGCAAGAGAAAGGTATGCCTCAAAGGGCAGATCCTTTTCTCTTAAAATAATATGGTGGTAGTCTGAGGCATCAAGCTTTGTAATTTTTTCTAAAAGATTAGAGCAGAGTTTTCTGTTTGTTATTGCAATTTTCTTGTACATAATATATTTCGTTCCTTTATTGTGAAAATTTAAACATATATATATTCGCTCATTACGGGCTGTAGGCCCTGTGTCTTTATAGCTTCATAAACTTCTTTAACATTTCTTCCGTCACTTATTTCAAACTGCTCATCACCTTTTTTTTCATTATTTCCGTGACCTCCAATGCCTACATCAACACCTGCTGAAATCTTTGTTGCGGCAATTTTAATTGAATTATCTCTGAAACGTGCACATTCTCTTGTTGATATTGTCATACTTGCAAAAGGCAGGAATATTCTGTAAGCACACATTACCTGCAAAAGCTGTGGTTCATGTACGTCTTTTGGATTAATTTTGTCATTGTTTATAATAGGTCTTAATCTTGGACATGAAAAGGCAATATCTGCATGAGGATATTTCTGCTGTATGAGGCAGGCATGAGTTCCTGTTGCAAAGGCGTCTTTTCTGAAATCTGAAAGTCCCAAAAGCGCAGCAAAACCGACACCTCTCATACCGCCTCTTATTGCTCTTTCCTGTGCATTTAATCTGTAAGGAAAAATTCTTTTGTGTCCTGCAAGGTGGAGAGTTTCGTATTTGTCTGAGTCATAGGTTTCCTGAAATACTGTTACATAGTCGGCACCGCACTGGTGTAAATAGCGGTATTCATCGGTATTCATAGGATAAACTTCAAGTCCTGTTACCTTAAAATATTTCTTGGCTATTTTGCAAGCTTCGCCTATGTACTCCACATTGGACATTTTTTTGCTTTCTCCTGTAAGTATAAGTACTTCCTCAAGTCCTGTTTCCGAAATAGCCTTCATTTCTCTTTCTATTTCCTCTGTATTAAGCTTTGCCCTGTGTATTTTGTTGTGACAGTTAAAACCGCAGTAAATACAGTAGTTTTCACAATAGTTAGCAATGTAGAGCGGCGTAAACATCTGTATGCTGCTGCCAAAGTGCTTTTCTTTTTCAAGCTGTGCTCTCTGGGCAATTTCCTCAAGCATGGGAAGTGCGGCAGGTGAAAGGAGAGCACCAAAGTCATCAAGGCTTAATACATCCTTTTCAAGTGCTGTTTTTACATCCTCTGCCGTGTATCTGCCGGCATCGTAGCTTTCCATTGCTGCAATTACCTTATCCTGTATTTCTGAGCCTATATCCTCCATATCTGGAAGATATGTCATGTGGTCAATTCTTAATTCCGGGTTTGTTAATTCGTCCATTTTTATTTCTCCTTACTAATAAGTTGTTGTTTATATGACAGTTTATCTTGTTTAATACGCAAATGCAAACATTTGCTGTAACCCCTCAGTCTGGCTCAAGGAGCCAAGAAACTGTTTTTGCCAATAGCAGTACAAACAACATAGGGAACTGTCCCCTATGTTGGTTTTAATCATGTAAAAATCCTGTAAGGGGTGATGAGGCGCTTGCTTTATCTCTGACTCTTCCCATGCCTGATATATAAGCAATTCTGCCAGCTTCAACAGCTTTTTTAAATGCTTCGGCCATAGCAGGAATATTGCCGGCTGTTGCAATAGCTGTGTTAGCCATAACTGCGGCGGCGCCCATTTCCATAGCCTCGCAGGCATGGGAGGGTCTGCCTATACCTGCGTCTACAATAACAGGCAAATCAACCTCTTCAATTAAAATCTTAATAAATTCCTTTGTAACAATGCCCTTGTTAGTGCCTATAGGGGCGCCTAAGGGCATAATAGTTGCGGCACCGGCATTCTTTAAATCTCTTGCAACATTAAGGTCGGGATACATATAAGGCATTACAATAAAGCCCTCATTAGCCAGTATTTCCGTTGCTTTAATTGTTTCGTGATTATCGGGGAGAAGATATTTGGAATCTCTCATAATTTCAATTTTAATAAAGTCACCGCAGCCCACCTCTCTTGAAAGTCTTGCTATTCTTACAGCTTCATCGGCATTTCTTGCTCCTGACGTGTTTGGAAGAAGTGTAACTCCCTTTGGTATGTAATCCAAAATATTGTCTGCATCTGAATTTGCCCTTCTTAAAGCAAGGGTAATAATTTCGGCTCCTGCATTTTCCACTGCCGCCTTAATAAGGTCAAGGGAGTATTTGCCTGAGCCTAATATAAATCTTGAATTAAATTCGTGACCGCCTATAATTAATTTATCATTTTCCATTTTTATATCTCCTTTATTCCAAGTAAAAATCTTAAAGCCATATTTGCCTCGTGCATTGCGCATATACCGACTCTTGGTGCCATAAGTCCAAGCCCCTGCTCAATGCCTGATACGCCGTCACCGCATATATAAAGCCTGTCATTTATTTTTTTTGTTGATATTGTGTTGGACGAGCCGTAACCTGCCATACCTGTGGCAGAAATAACAGCTGTGCTTTCTGTTTCGGTAAGCAGCGTGTTTATAAGCATAGCCTTGTTTTCAGCCTTGTCAAAGCATTCACACACCAGCTCATAGTCTTTAAATATTTTAGAGGCATTTTCCTCTGTTACTTTTATATTCAGGGAATCAATTTCTGCAGCGGGGTTTATTTTTCTGATTATTTTGGTAAGGGCATCGGTTTTTTTCTTGCCAATGTCTTCAATAAAATACTGCTGTCTGTTAAGGTTTGTTATATCTACATTGTCAAAGTCCACAAGAAGGAGCTTTCCTACACCTGCTCTTGCAAGGGCAACGGCAACATTTGAGCCTAAACCTCCAAGTCCTGCTATGGCAGCTTTACTGTTTTTTAATTTTTCATATATTTTTATACCATGCCGTTCAATTAAGGCATTGTTAAATTCTTCTGCCGTCATGTCAGCCTCCTCCCACAAATGTTACAATTTCCAATGTATCGCTTTCACTTATAACGTAGGTTTCATATCTGCTTTTTGGCAAAATACTGCCGTTAAGCTCAATGGCTACAAGGTCAGGTCTGTAGTTATGGCAGGAAAGATATTCCTTAACTGTCATACCTTTTGCTTTAATTTCTTCCTTGCCGTTAATTACTGTCATAAATTCACTCCTTTTATTAAAATAAAAAAAGGACACACAAAGGAAGCTGTACATTTGGCTGTACATCCTGCACCTTACAGTTTTTACCTGCGGTGGTGCACCCCTTTGTGTGACCTTAGTCATCATCTGTGGCTATTTTAACAAATTATAGTATTATTGTCAAGGAATTGTAAGATAAAAATGCTTGTTTTAATAATGAAATTATTGTATACTTATAAATTGATTAAGTGCTGTATTTTAGATTGCGGAGAGTTTTGTATGAAGAAGAAAATAATGACTGCGGCAGGATTAATTCTTACTGCCTTTATGCTGTGGTTTTCACTTATTAATAATTTTAATATAGGCATTCTTATACCTATGATAATTGGTGTTATAATTGCCGTATGGTGTTATCTGCCCGATAATAATGTTATTAAGCAGCTGAAAAGACTGTTTATATTTTTTACCGGAATACTTGTTGTGTTTATGATTTTTGTGGGTGTTATGGCTCAGACAAATTCTGCTGAATTTGATGAGGATGCCGTTATTGTCCTTGGCTGCGGATTACACGGAACTGTGCCAAGCGGCAATCTTGCAGACAGGCTTAATAAGGCTGTTGAATATAACAGCAAAAATCCTGATGCTGTTATTGTAGTAAGCGGTGGTCAGGGACCACAGGAAGAATGCACCGAAGCAGAGGCAATGTATAAATATCTGGTTGAAAAGGGTGTATCTGATGATGTTATAATACAGGAATCAAAGGCAACATCCACAAATGAAAATTACAGATTTTCAAAGGAAATTCTTGATGATATTTTGGGGGAGGATTATGAAGTTGTGTATATCACAAATTCCTTCCATTCCTACAGGGCGGGAGAGCTTGCAAAACTTAATGGTCTTAATGCAAAGGCATATAATGCAAGAACTAAGTTTTCCTCTCTTATACCAAATTATTGCAGGGAGGTTTTTGCTGTAATACAGCTTTGGGTGTTTGGCAGATAGATTATCAGGAGGTGAGAGCATGGCCTATGAAAGCTTTGCTAAGGTATATGACAGGTTTATGGAGGATACTCCTTATGACCGATGGACTGAATATTTAAAGGAAATTTTTAAAAGACACGGACTTATAAATAATACAAATATTGTGGCTGATTTAGGCTGCGGTACCGGCAATATAACAGAAAGACTTGCTGAAAACGGCTTTGATATGATAGGCATTGATATTTCGGAGGAAATGCTTGCCAAGGCTATTGAAAAATCCGAGGAAAAGGGTCTTGATATTCTTTACCTTAATCAGGATATGAGAGAGTTTGAGCTTTATGGTACTGTTGATGCTATTGTTTCTCTTTGTGACAGTATTAATTATATTACAGAGCCTGATGATTTGCTGGAAGTGTTTAAGCTTGTTAATAATTATCTTGATCCTAACGGGCTTTTTGTATTTGATTTAAATACTGTTTATAAATTTGAAAGTGTTTTAGGCTGTAATTCCTTTTGTGAAACTACGGAGAATTCAGCTTACACCTGGGAAAATTACTATGATGCGGAAGAACATATAAATGAATTTTATACTAACTTTTTTATAGAAAATGAAAATGGTCTGTATGAAAGGCATGAAGAATTTCATTATGAAAGAGGATATGAAATTGACCATATTATTGCTCTTTTGGAAGAAGCGGGACTGGAGTTTGAAGCCTGTTATGACGAACTGACATTTCACGAGCCTACGGAAAGAAGTCAAAGAATATTTTTTGTTGCAAGAGAAGTTACGAAAGGAAGAAAATAAAATGGATTATATTTTAAGAGCAACTGCAGGAAACGGCTCTGTAAGAGTTTTTGTTGCTGATACAAGAGAAACTGTTGAAAAAGCATTTGAATATCATAAGACATCACCTGTTATTTCAGCAGCCTTGGGAAGAGCACTGACAGGTGCCGCAATGATGGGTTCTATGCTTAAGGAAGAGGATGATATGCTTACATTGCAGATTAAGGGTGACGGTCCTGCCGGAACCATTACCGTTACATCTGACAGTAAGTCAAGGGTTAAAGGTTATGCAGGCAACCCAAGAGTTGATTTGCCTTTAAGAGAAGACGGAAAGCTTGATGTAAGCACTGCTGTCGGCAAGGGTACATTGACCATAATGAAGGATATGGGAATGAAAGAGCCGTATGTGGGACAAATTCCTTTGACATCAGGTGAAATTGCCGAAGATTTGACATATTATTTTGCAAAGTCTGAGCAGACACCTTCTGCCGTTGCTTTAGGTGTTCTTGTGGATAAGGATTACACAATTAAACAGGCAGGAGGATTTATTATTCAGCTTATGCCTGAAGCTGATGAGGACACAATTTTCTCTCTTGAAATAAAGCTTCATGAAATGGAGCCTGTTACTGAAATGCTTGAAAAGGGTATGACGCCTGAGGATATTATGGACTATCTTATAGGAGATTTGGAGCCTAATATTTTAGACAAGGTGCCTGTTGAATATTACTGCAGCTGTTCAAGGGACAGGGTTGAAAGAGCATTGGTTTCCCTGGGTAAAAAAGAACTTGCCAAAATTATTGAAGAAGACGGCAAAGCTGTGCTTCACTGTCATTTTTGTAATAAAGATTATGAATTCAGCGAAGATGACCTGCTGAATCTTATAAGGGAATGAAAAAAATTAAAAAAAAATTAAAAAAATATTAAATAAATGGTTGACTACAGCCAAAAAATAGTTTATAATTTTTTAGTGTGCAATATTGGATTCTCAGGTTGCCGCAGGATTGATGAAACCGGAGGGAGGGAAGTAACAATGTCTGAGGTTAGAGTTAAGGAAAATGAGTCATTAGATAGCGCTCTTCGTCGTTTCAAGAGAAACTGTGCTAAAGCCGGTATTATGGGCGAGGTAAGAAAGAGAGAGCATTATGACAAGCCTAGTGTAAAGCGTAAGAAGAAGTCTGAAGCTGCAAGAAAGCGTAAGTATAACTAATTTATCTTTAATTTACACAAAGGATAGTGATTATTATGTCATTGAAGGAACAGCTTTTTAATGACTTAAAAACTGCAATGAAGGAAAAGGATACTGTAAGAAAGGAAGTTATCCAGATTGTTCGTGCAGGTGTTCTTCAGATTGAGAAGGACCAAAAAATTGATAACCTTGATGACGATAGTGTTTTAACTGTTATTTCCAAGGAAATTAAAAAAATTAATGATGTTATGCCTGATTTTGAAAAGGCACAGCGTCAGGACTTGATAGATGAGGCAAACAAGAAGATTGAGCTTTTGAAGGCTTACCTTCCCGAGCAGTTGTCAGAAGCTGAAATTGAGGAAATTGTAGCTGAAACTATTAAGAATGTTGGTGCTGTATCTGTAAGGGATATGGGCAAGGTAATGGGTTCTGTTACGGCTAAGACTAAGGGCAAGGCTGATAACAGGCTTGTTAGCGATGTAGTAAAGAAGATGCTGCAGAACTTATAATGAATCGGGACCGATTACTGTCGGTCCTTTTTTGATATAAAGAATAAATGAAAAGTTAAAAATATATTGCAAAAATATTAAATTTAATGTAAAATAATATCATATAGAATTTTAGGAGGAAAAAAATTATGAAAAAGAAAATTGCTTTGGTTTTAGCTACTGTTATGTCTATGTCTGCTTTAGCTGTAAGTGCATCTGCTGAGGACTATACTTCTGTAAACTTATTAATTGAAGGGCAGGCAGTTGAAACTGATCAGCCTGCTGTTATTGTTGACGGCAGAACTATGGTTCCTGTAAGAGTTGTTGCTGAAGCTCTTGGTACAACTGTTGACTGGGATGGCGAAACTAAGACTGTTATTTTTGAGCAGGATGGACTTACTGCATCTATGGTAGTTGGTGAAACCGTATTAAATATTTCTGACGGTGAAATTACTTATCCTGTGGAAATTGATACACCTGCTGCTATTATTAATGACAGAACTATGGTTCCTATAAGATTTTTGTCTGAGAATTTTGGTTTTGGTGTTGAATGGGATGCAGAAACTAAGACTGTTAATGTAACAGCTAAGAAGGCTGAGCTTGAGGATGATGTTGAAAGCTCTGCTGCTGTTGAAGTTGAAGCTAAGTTTAATGAACTTGATGGCTACTGTGGTAAGATAAATGCATCTGCTGAGGTTCTTGATGATGCTGACGCTGAAGCCTATGCAGGCTATTGTAATGTAGTTGCTACAGTTGGTTCTGTTTTAGGTACAGCTGATATGGATGACGAGGCTGAGTTTGAGGCTGCTTTAAAGGCTCTTGCTGAGGCTGAAGAAGGTATTAAGGCTATTGCTGAAAAGCTTAATGTTAGTCTTGCGGAATAGTTAAATATAAAAACTTTTTTGATATAGTACTGTAATGATGATATTCCTCTTAAGCGGGTAGGGTAAATGCCTCAGTCTGCTTAGGAGGAATTTTTTTAGATAATTTTTATATAGTAATATATTAAATATGCGTAAATACGTCCTTCCTGCTATCACTTTTTTTGTTTACTAAATAGGGACTTTATGGTAAAATAAAAGATAATAGTATATTATTGGAGGACAATATGAAGGACTTACTCAATGCTTTGGGGCTTTTTACGGATATTAAGTTTTTTAAAAACAAAAAAACAGACAGTGAAAACAAATATACACTGTGTTATTTTCCTTTAATTGGATTCCTTTTGGGTTTAATTCTTATTTTATGGTATATTGTTGCTGACAAAACAGGTTTTGGCATAGTAGAAGGTATAGTTGCTGCTGTTATTGTGTCAGCTGTTACAGGCAATGTACATTTTGGCGTAATATTTGACTATATTGGCAGGTCTCTTGCAGCGATAGCCTATATTATGTTTTTGGTTGTTGTATTTTTACCTTATACATTAAAGGAAATTGTAATAGTTACAGGTGTTTTTATACTTGCAAGAGCTTTGTCCGTTCTTCTTTTTATTGACAACGACTATATTGAGGATGGCATTTATAAGAATTTGGCTTTAAAATTACAAAGATTTGCTGTTTCAATAATTACCGTAGTTTGGATTATGGCAGCTGTTGCACTTATTCAGATGATGAGTATTCTTTCGTTTATTGCCGTTTTTATTACCTATGCTGTTTTCTATTTTGTTTTCTCTCGCAGAGCAAGGTTTAAAAAATCCCTTACTGACGATGATATAAATTTGTTTATTGTAGCAAGTGAGGCAGTAATACTTGTTGAAATATTTGCCGGAATGTATTTGCCTCGTATTTTGGAAAGACTGTAGGGAGGTATAATATGTCGGTAATTATAAGTATTGTTATTGGTTATTTGCTGGATATGCTTATCGGAACTCCTAAATTTATAAGGAAACTAAGGGTAGTGTTTGGAGCTTTGATTAAAAAGCTTTTTTCAAAACTCAATTTAAAGGTTGGGGTAGTTGTCACATTATGTATTCTTATTTTATTTGGAGGGGGAATATATGCTCTCTTAAGATTTATTGAATATTATAATATGATAATTTCCATTATTGCGGAAAGTGTTATATGCTATTTCTGCATTTCATGCAAAGATATTAAAAACAATGCCGAAAGGGTACATAAGGCGCTGAAAAGAGGTTATATTAAAAGGGCTACAAAGCTTTTTAATACCATTACGGATAACGGTGAAATAAATGAACCACGGGAAATAGCAGAAAATATTATTGTTATGATTATGGACAGTTCTGTTGACAAGGTAATTGCACCTATGTTTTATATTCTTGTTTTTGGCGGTTTTGGCGGTGTTTGCTATAAGTTAATTGTTATTATAAGCAATTCAACAGGCAGTATTTCGGCAAGAATACTTAAAAACATTGCAGAGTTTATACCCGTAAGGTTTGCTGTTGTTTTTATGTTTATTTCAGCAAAGCTTTTAAAGATGGACTTGAAAAACGGTATTAAGATTTTTAAGCGTGACAGGTATAAGCTGAAATCTCTTAACAGAGGACTTATAATGTCGTTGTGCTCAGGAGTATTATGTGTTCAGCTTAATTTCAGAAAATCTGATGCAGTAATTGGAGATAATAACAAGGTTTTGACCCATAATGATATTAAAAGGACATTTGAAATGATAAATATAGCAAGTCTTTTTGCTATTGTAACCTTTGTTGCGGTAAGGCTTTTTATTGTGATTTTTACCTTTTAAAAAGTTTGTTCGAAAGTAGAATAAATTTTCTATAAAATTGTTGATTTTAATTAAAGGTTATGTTATACTGTTTTTTGAGGAGAGATGTATATGAAGGCAGAAATTATTGCAGTGGGTACTGAAATTTTGCTTGGGGATATTTTAAACAGTAATGCCCGTTTTATTGCTCAGGAGCTTGCAAGGCTGGGTATTACCTGTCATTATCAGACTGTGGTGGGAGATAACTATGGAAGGCTTCTGGATACTGTCACTCTTGCTTTTTCAAGAGCTGATATTGTTATTACAAGCGGAGGTCTTGGACCTACTGATGATGATATTACAAAAGAGGTTATGGCTGATTATTTTGGCAGAAAGCTTGAGCTGCATGAGCCTACGTGGGAAAAAATACTTAAATATTTAGAAGGCAGAGATTATATTGCAGAGTCTAATAAAAAGCAGGCAGTTATCCCTGAAGGGGCTGTTGTTTTTGAAAATAACAACGGCTTGGCAGCAGGCTGTGCCATTGAGCAAAACGGCAAAACTGCCGTTATTTTACCCGGACCTCCAAATGAAATTATACCGATGTTTAAAGAAAGTGTAAGACCTTATCTTGAAAAAAAACAGGAGGTTACAATTATAAGCCATGAGCTTCACCTTTCGGGTATAGGTGAAAGTGCTGCAGCCGAGGCTGTGGAAGAGCTTATGCAGAAAAGCACAAATCCCACAATTGCACCTTATGCAAAAAATAATGAAATGCTGTTCAGAATTACGGCAAGAGGAAAAGACTCTGAGGAATGCAACGCCGTAATCAAGCCTGTAATTGATGAAATTTATTCAAGGCTTGGCAGGTATATTTACGGCAATGAGGAGGAAACTCTTGAGTCTGCTGTAATGAAAGATATAATTTCAAGGAATATGACTGTTGCAACTGCTGAAAGCTGTACAGGAGGTATGGTAGCTGCCAGACTTATTAACTATCCGGGGGCATCTCAGGCATTTATAAACGGTATGGTTACTTATACTGATGAAAGCAAGCACAGACTGCTTGGGGTAAGCAATGATACTCTTGAAAAATACGGAGCAGTAAGCCCTCAGACTGCTGAAGAAATGTGCCTTGGAGTGGCTAAGGCAAGCGGTACGGACATAGGTCTTTCAACAACGGGCATTGCAGGTCCGGGAGGAGGAACTAAGGAGAAGCCTGTTGGACTTGTGTACATTGGTGTTGCGATAAATGGCAGGGTTATTGTTAAAAAATTATTGAATAAAGGCTCCAGAGAAAGAATAAGGACAGCTTCAGCCGCTGCTGTTCTGGAACTTTTAAGACAGGAGCTTAAAAAATTGGAGGATTAAAATGGCTAAGAAAAGTAAAATTTTAGATTACAATACTGATGTGGATGGCAAGGAGCAATCCTTAAAAATGGCATTAAAGCAAATTGAAAAGACTTTTGGCGAAGGTTCAATAATGAAACTTGGGGACAATATGGTGGACCTTTCGGTTGAGGCCGTTCCTACAGGTTCTCTTTCTCTTGATTTGGCTTTAGGTATAGGCGGTATTCCAAAGGGAAGAATTACTGAAATATTTGGACCTGAAAGCAGCGGTAAAACTACCCTTGCACTTCATGTTGTAGCTGAAGTACAGAAGCTTGGCGGTACGGCTGCCTATGTTGATGCGGAACATGCCCTTGACCCCATATATGCAAGAAATTTAGGTGTTGATATTGAAGAATTATATGTTTCTCAGCCTGATTCAGGTGAGCAGGCTCTTGAAATTACTGAAACAATGGTGCGTTCAGGTGCTATTGACATTGTAGTTGTTGACTCAGTTGCCGCCCTTGTGCCTAAAAGCGAAATTGAGGGCGAAATGGGCGATGCTACCATGGGCGGACAGGCCAGACTTATGTCCCAGGCTATAAGAAAGCTTGCCGCAGTTATAAATAAGAGTAATTGTATTGTTATTTTTATTAATCAGCTTCGTTCAAAAATCGGTGTTATGTTTGGCAATCCCGAAACAACTACAGGCGGTGCTGCCTTAAAATATGGTGCTTCCGTAAGAATAGATGTGAGAAGAATTGACTCTATTAAAAACGGCAGCGAAATTATTGGCAACAGAACTCGTGCAAAAGTAGTTAAAAATAAGGTTGCACCTCCTTTTAAGAGTGCTGAATTTGATATTATGTATGGCACAGGCATAAGTCATATTGGTGATGTCCTTGATCTTGCCGCAAGCATTGACGTTGTTCAAAAGGGCGGTGCATGGTACAGCTATAATGAAAACAGAATAGGTCAGGGCAGGGAAAATGCCAAGAAGTATTTGGAGGAAAATCCTGACATTTGTCTTGAAGTGGAAAACAAGGTGAGGGAGCATTTTGGTTTAAGTCCTATTGTTTATGAAAATGATGACGTACTTGTATTGCCCGAAATTGATGAGGAGTAAATATGCGTGAAATAGTGATCACTCATAATGAAAAGGGTCAGAGAATTGATAAATTTCTTATGAAATATATGGGTCTTGCACCTAAGTCCTTTATTTATAAAATGCTTAGAAAGAAGAATATTAAGCTTAATGATAAAAGGGCAGAGGGCGGAGAAATATTAAACAGCGGAGATAATATTAAGCTTTATCTTGCCGAGGAAACTATTGAAAAGTTTGTGGAAAATAAAAGTATCGCAAAGAGCGGAAGAGATTTTGATATAGTTTATGAGGATGAAAATATACTTATATGCGGTAAGCCTGCAGGACTTATTGTACATCCTGACAGGGAACATAAAACCAATACATTAAATGACCAGCTTCTTTATTATCTTAGTGAAAAGGGTGAGTATAATCCTGATGAATCCATGGGATTTGTGCCTTCGATATGCAACAGGCTTGACCTTAATACCGGTGGTATTGTAACAATGGGTAAAAATCTAGGTGCAGTTCAGGAGCTGAACAGAGGCTTTAGAGACAGGATTATTGACAAATATTATCTGACAATTGTTAAAGGTGTTGTGGAAATGCCGGGTGTTGCAGAGGGATATCATGTTAAGAGTGCTGATAATGTTGCAGCTTTAAGCAGTCATAATAATGGCGGCTGTTATGTATGCACGCATTATAAGCCTGTTAAGACAAACGGCAGGTATACTCTGCTTGAGGTGAAACTTGATACGGGAAAAAGTCATCAGATAAGAGTGTGTATGCAGTCAATAAATCATCCTATAATAGGTGACAGAAAATACGGAGATAAAGACGTAAATAAATATTTTTATGACAGATTTAAGCTTGACAATCAGTTTTTGCACAGCTATAGAATTATATTTAATTTTAATGAGGGCTGCTTGAAGTATCTGAATGGAAAAGAATTTATATACAATTTCAGCAATAAATTTTTGAAAATTTTTAACGAAATATTTACGGAAAATGTTGAATAATGTATTTAAGTAGGGTATAATTAAAAAAGTATATTTCACATATGAAGGAGAACTATAATGAAAGCAATTATTTTGGTTGCAGGCTATGCAACAAGACTTTATCCTCTTACAAAAAATACACCTAAGCCATTATTACATATTGGCGGAAAACCAATAATAGATTATATTGTGGATGAAATTAATACTCTTGATGCAGTTGACTCTATTTTTGTGATAAGTAATCACAAGTTTGCTGAAAATTTTGAGGAGTGGGCGGCAGACAGGACTAATTCTAAGCCTATTACAGTTATTGATGACGGCACTGATTCCGACGAAACCAAGAGAGGTGCCATAGGTGATATTCAGTATACCATTGAGCAGGGCAATATTGACGATGATGTTGTTATTATTGCAGGTGACAACTTATTTACTTACAGTTTAAAAGAATATTTTGATTTCTTTAACGAGAAGGATGCCGACTGTGTTTGTGTAAAGCAGTTTGATGATATGGAAATGATTAAGCAGTTAGGTGTTGTACTCTTGGATGAAAATAATAGGGTGCTTAATCTTGAGGAAAAGCCTCAGCAGCCTAAGAGTAATAAGGCAGCTTTTGCCACTTATATGTATAAAAAAGATACAGTTAAGATGATTAAAGATTATCTTGAGGAGGGAAATAGTCCGGATGCC
This sequence comes from Clostridia bacterium, assembly GCA_030524425.1. Taxonomy (GTDB): domain Bacteria; phylum Bacillota; class Clostridia; order Lachnospirales; family CAG-274; genus Gallispira. The sequence goes on from JAUNGN010000010.1 coordinate 58,241, forward strand.
CCGGGCTACTATTTACAGTGGCTGCATAAGAAAAAGCCTGTTTATGGCTATGTTATGAACGGTGAATGTTATGATATAGGTACACATAAGGCTCTTGAAGAGGTCAGAAAAATTTACGGAGAGTAAATGTTATGCAATAATTGAGGCTTTTGCTGCAGCAAAAGCCTTGTTTTTTGTGAAGTAAATATTATTTTAAGGTTTTTTATGACACTATATAAATTTAAGAGGAGAAGAATATGAAAAGGCTGGATATATATACAGACGGTGCCTGCTCAGGCAATCCCGGAGCAGGCGGATACGGAGTTGTTATGCTTTATAAGGGAGCAAGAAAGGAATTAAGTCAGGGTTATAAAACAACAACCAATAACCGAATGGAGGTTCTTGCGGTTATAAAGGGGCTTGAGGCATTAAAGGAGCCTTGTGAGGTGACTCTATACAGCGACTCTAAATATGTGGTGGATTCCGTAACAAAGGGCTGGGTTTATAACTGGAAAAAAAAGAACTGGATAAAGTCTGATAAAAAGAAAGCACTTAATGTTGATTTATGGGAAAGACTGCTTGTGCTCTTGGAAAAGCATGATGTAGAATTTGTATGGGTAAAGGGTCATGCGGAAAATGTGGAGAATGAACGCTGTGATGAGCTTGCAAGAGCTGCTATTGCAGGGGGAAATTTAATTGAGGATGAAAATTATAAGGAATAATAGAAAACAGTCCCAAAGTTATTATCCTTTGGGACTGTTTTTTAATATTTGTAAATATCAATACCGGTAATAATTACGTCCTTTACAGGCTTGCTGTTGCTATCTGTTTCAACTGCGGCAATTATATCCACAATGTCCATACCTTCAATGACCTGTCCGAATACAGTGTAGCCAAAATCAAGAGAAGGACAGCCTCCAAGCTCTTCATATGCCTTTAAAACATTATCGGGATAAAGCTCACTATAGGTAATATCAGTGCCTTCTATTGTCTGGTATAAAAATTCCTTTATTGAATTTGTAAAATCAGAGGTATCCTTGTTTTGAACAATATAAAACTGACTTCCGTTGCTTGGATCAATACCTCTGTTAGCCATGCAAAGGGCACCTCTGAAATGTCTTAAATCAGGTGTTATTTCATTTTCAAAATCAGCTCCCCATATACTTTCACCGCCTGCGCCTGAAGCATCGGGATCGCCGCCCTGAATCATAAAATTGTTTATTACTCTGTGGAAGGTAATATTGTTATAATAACCCTCCTCTGCCAGTGTAAGGAAGTTTTCAACTGCCTTTGGAGCATATTCAGGGAAAAATCTGAATTTTATGTCACCGTAATTTGTATGCATGGCGGCAATTGTTTCCCCTTTTTCTAAAGGTGAAAGCTGAGGGAGAGTGCTGCGGGATATTGTAATTGTTTTATTTTCGTATCCAACTGTCATGTTAAATCCCTCTGATAATGCTCTTACAGGAACATATGTAATTCCGTTTTCAATAAATGCCGGCGCATCAGTTATTTTTTGTGTATTATTAACACTTATACTGCTGCTTCCTATGGGTATTATAACAGTAGCTGAACTGTTATTAAGTATGGCTGATTTATTTGATGAATCCCAGATGATATCAGCATTTAATATTTTTTCACTTATTTCCCTGAGAGGAATATAGCTTATATTGTCAATAATTTTTATGGGATTGTCCAGTGTTACTTCCTTTCCGTCTGCAATTACAATTGTGTCCTGAGCAATAACAGGCACAGCAAGCATTGCAGTTAATAAAAATGTTAATATAGTTTTTTTCATAATGACCTCCGGATTTAATTTATTTTAATTATATCATAATATCAGGAAGATAAAAAGGGGTTTGTTGAATTTGACTATATATTTTATGATAACAAGGTGTAAATTGGTAATTCGTTGCACTTGATAATTTAAAATAATGGTGTTAAAATAGTAATAATGCGGTAATGTTGATTTTTTTAAATATATTTAAATATAATAAAGAAAGAGTGGAAAAAATTATGATTCAGACCAGAGATGACATTAGAAATATAGCAATTATAGCCCATGTTGACCATGGTAAAACTACACTGGTTGATGAGCTTTTAAAGCAAAGCGGTACCTTCAGAACTAATCAGGTAGTAAGAGAGAGAGTAATGGACAGCGGTGATATTGAAAGAGAAAGAGGTATTACCATTCTTTCAAAGAATACGTCTGTTTATTATGAACACACTAAGATTAACATTGTAGATACACCGGGACATGCCGACTTTGGCGGTGAAGTTGAACGTGTGCTTAAAATGGTAAACGGTGTTGTTCTTGTTGTAGATGCTTATGAGGGTGCTATGCCTCAGACAAAGTTTGTTTTAAGAAATGCTTTGGCACTTGGTTTACCTGTAGTGGTTTGTGTCAACAAGATTGACAGACCTGAAGCAAGACCTGATGAAGTTGTTGATGAAATTCTCGAATTATTTATGGAGCTTGATGCAACTGACGAGCAGCTGGATTCTCCCTTTGTTTTTGCTTCTGCTAAGCTTGGCAAGGCTGCCCTGACTCCTGAGGAAGCGTTGGAAGCAGCTGACATGAAGCCTCTTTTTGACACTATTGTTGAGCATATTCCTGCTCCTGAGGGCGATCCTGATGCTAACTTACAGATGCTTGTTACTACTATTGATTACAATGAGTATGTTGGAAAAATCGGTATCGGTAAAATAGAGCATGGTACGGTTAAGGTAAATGACGAGGTGTGTATTGTAAATTATCATGAGCCTGAAAAGCTTATAAAGCTTAGGGTTACAAAGCTTTATGAGTATGAGGGTCTTGAAAGAGTTGAGGTTAAGGAAAGTACAATAGGTTCTATTGTTGCTGTTTCAGGTATGCCTGATATTCACATTGGTGATACTATTGCAGGTGTTGAAAGCCCTGCAGCCTTAGAGGTAAACAAGATTTCAGAGCCTACATTGTCAATGACTTTCCATGTTAATGATTCTCCTTTTGCAGGTCAGGAGGGTAAGTATGTTACTTCAAGACATCTCAGGGACAGACTTATGAAGGAATTAAATACTGATGTTTCATTAAGAGTTGAAGATACTGATGTTGCAGAAGCATTTAAGGTAAGCGGAAGAGGTGAGCTTCACTTATCTATTCTTATTGAAACAATGAGAAGAGAAGGCTATGAATTCCAGGTTTCAAGACCTGAAGTTCTCTATAAGAAGGATGAAAACGGCAAGAAGCTTGAGCCTATGGAGCTTGTTACCATTGATGTTCCTGAGGAATATGTGGGCTCAGTTATTGAAAAGCTTGGTGTGCGTAAGGGTGAAATGGTAAATATGGCGCCAAGCCATACAGGCTATACAAGAGTTGAATTTAATATTCCTGCAAGAGGATTGATTGGATATAGAAATGAATTTATGACTGACACAAGAGGCAATGGTATTATGAACAGTCAGTTTAACGGTTATGAGCCTTTTAAGGGTGATATTCCTTCAAGGAGTCAGGGTTCTTTGGTTGCAAGCGAAACAGGTGACGCTGTTGCTTATGGACTTTTCAATGCACAGGAAAGAGGTGACCTCTTTATTGGTGCGGGTACTAAGGTTTATATGGGTATGGTTGTAGGCCGAAATGCAAGAATTGAGGATATGCCTATTAATGTTTGTAAGAAAAAACAGCTTACCAATACACGAGCATCAGGCTCTGACGATGCATTAAAGCTTACACCTCATATTGTAATGAGCCTTGAGCAGTGTATTGACTTTATTTCTGATGATGAGCTTGTAGAGGTAACTCCTGAGTCATTAAGAATCAGAAAGAGAATTCTTGACCCTGTTGAAAGAAGAAAGGCTGCAAGAAATAACTAGGATATAAATTATTGTTGGGGAGGCCTGGGGTCTCCCTTTATTGACTACAGATAAAGGTGATGAAATGGGGACGAATGAAAAAAACAACAATCTGTTAGGCGGCTCTTTTGTTAAAATGGCTGCCATACTTGCGGCGGCCGGTCTGCTTGTAAGAGTATTGGGCTTTTTATACAGACTGCCTCTTACCAATATGATTGGTAACAGAGGTAACGGTATTTATTCTGCGGGATATTATATTTACAATTTCTTTCTTATAATGAGTTCTGCAGGTCTGCCTGTAGCTATATCAAAAATGATATCTGAAAAGATAGCCTATGGTGAATATACAAATGCAAAAAAAATATTTAAGGTTTCAATGCTTGTTTCAGGCGGTCTGAGCTTTTTATGTGCATTGATTATGGCTATAGGAACCACTCTGTTAAGATATTATTGTGAAACAAATAATGTGACAGACAGCTTGTGGTATCGAAGTACATGGTGTCTTTACAGTCTTTCCCCCACTATTTTTATTGTAGGTATTATGGCTGTTTACAGGGGGTATTTTCAAGGCTTTAACACAACTGTGCCAACTGCGGTATCTCAGCTTATAGAGCAGATATTTAATGCCTTTTTCAGTGTTTATCTTGCGTGGCTTCTTGTTGGATATGGGGTAGAGTTTGGTGCGGCAGGAGGTACTATGGGTACGGGTATTGGTGCTCTTGCAGGTCTTTTTATACTTGTTTTTTATTATATAAAGAGTAAAAAGAGCCGTAATGCCATATATGCTGATGATAAAAGGAATTACAGAATAGAGGGAAATAGGGAAATAGCTTTAAATCTGGCTAAAATAGCTATTCCGATTATTACCGGCACAGCTATATTCAGTATGACAAATTTTGTGGATATGGCTATGGTTGATTCAAGACTTGCGGCAGCAGGCTTTGATGCAAAGAAGATTGAGGATCTTTACGGACAGCTTACAGGTAAGTATGTTACGTTATCAACACTGCCTGTTTCTATTTCCACTGCCGTGGCTACTGCTGTTATTCCGAGTATAGCAGCCAGTATGGCAAGGAAGGAACATAAGATTGTACAGTCAAAGGTAGATACTGCCTTAAGAGTAACCATGATGATTTCAATACCTGCAGCAGCAGGCTTGGGTGCACTGGGCAGGCAGATACTTGAAATGCTTTTTCCCAGATATCCTGAGGGCGGAGTTTTGATTACTGTTGGTTCATTCAGTGTGATTTTTCTTGCATTGAGTCAGATTTCAACAGGTGTATTGCAGGGAATAGGCAAGGTAAAAACACCTGCATACAATGCTCTTTGGGGGGCACTTACAAAAATACCTGTAAATTATGTGCTTATTGCAATACCTCAGATTAATGTAGTCGGGGCGGTTATAAGTACAACCGTGTGTTACATAGTATGTAGTGTGCTTAATTTCAGGGCTTTGGTTAAGGCAACAGGCGTTAAGCCTGATTATGTGGGTATGCTTGTTAAGCCGGGTATTTCGGCTGCGGCTATGAGTGCTGGAGCTATTGGCAGTTACTATGGTATTTTTGCCCTTGTGCCAAGCAATACATTTGCAGTATTGGCGGCAATACTTATTGCAATGATGGTTTATTTAGCTGCAATGATACTTGTTAAAGGCTTTAAGAAAGAGGATTTAAAAATGATGCCTGCAGGTACTAAGCTAATTGGTTTGCTGGAAAAAATTAACAGAATTTAACGGGAGGATTTTATGGAGTCTTTAATTGATTTTATGCTTAATTTGCTTAATGGTCTTAATAAGGATTTGACAGTTTTTATTATTTCCATGATACCTATTCTTGAGTTAAGGGGCGGACTTATTGCGGCGGCAATACTAAAAGTGCCTTATTTAAGAGCTTTGGCTCTTTGTGTGATTGGTAATATTATTCCGATACCTTTTATACTTTTGTTTATTAATAAGATTTTTGAATGGTTAAAGAACTTTAACCTGACAAGAGGTCTGGTTGAGAAGCTGGAAAACAGAGCCATGGGCAAAAGCGATACAATACAGAGATATGAATTTTTAGGTTTACTGCTTTTTGTAGGCATTCCTCTTCCCGGTACGGGTGCATGGACCGGCTCCCTTGTGGCGGCACTTTTGAGGATTAAGCTTAGAAAGGCCGTACCTGCCATATTCCTGGGTATAGTTCTTGCCAGTGCGATTATGAGCTTTGTTACTTATGTAATACCTTATGTTGTTACAAATATATAATAAATATTGAAAAATATAATATTTTAAATCAAAAAACTAATCCCCGCAAAAAGCAGGGATTAGTTTTTTTAATTTATTCGTTTATAAAATAAAAATTATCATCTGGTATATGTCCGCCTAAAATATCGGCATTGCTTTCAGCAATTACAGTATAGAATCCTGAAAGCATGGTTTTCATATCCTCGCCTGTTTTAAAGGTTACACCGCAGCCGGGAATTGCCGCCTTGCTTGAATTTATATCATCAACGAGAGCAAATCTGTTTGCACTTTTGGCTGTTTCCTCTGTGTTTCTTTTTGCCATAGAGGCTGATGCGGCATAGTCCTTCATAAAGAATCTGAAAGCATTTGCGTTTTCGGATATAAAGTTTTTACTAATAACCAGGCAGGAGGTTACAAGCTCTGTGCCTGCAGCATCATTCCAGTAATCATAAAGGTCAATGGCACTTCTTACGGTTTCACTTGTTACCTGACTTAAATACGGCTCCTGTGTAAGAGCAAGAGTTATGCTGCCGTCTTTAAGACCATTGATAATCTGAGCATTTGTATCAACAAAATTGTAGGAAATATTAAGATTATTGTAGTTTGAAATAATGTTAAGTATGCTGTCTGCCATAGTATCTTCGGCACTTACTGTAATTGTTTTGCCGTTAAGGTCTTCTATATCTGTTACAGATGAACCGTTTTCAGCAATGTAATAATTAGAACCGCTTGTAACGGCAACTCCGTAACAGTCAGTATTTGAATAACAAATGGCGGCCTTGTCAGCAGGCAAAACAGCTGCATTTATTTCATTTGCCTTAAAGGCATTTAGTAATTCGTCTGCCGAATTGTATACTACAGGGGTATATTTTTCGTAAGCTGAATTGTCTTCACTGTTAGTGAAAAGGTGGGCAGCACCAAGGGCGGATGCACTATTTTTAACAAGACCTATATTAATTTCAATTTTTTCTTCATCGGCGGGTGCCATATCATCCCTTGCCGAATCATTAACAGAGGTATCGTTATTATGAATATTATTGCTGTCAGATTCCTGCTGTGCGGTATAATTGCAGGCAGTGCATATAATAGATATTGCCGCAAGAGAAACGGCTAATAATTTTTTCTTAAATAAAAACATAAACATCCTCCCCCAGCCATAGACAAAATATGGCTATATACTACTTATATTGTAATATTTATAAGAGGGTTTGTCAATAGAAAAAACAATAATAAAGCCTGTTTGTGTTGTATATTATCCCCCTTGTTTTACTGAGATTTAAGCTGATTAAAAACCTGTTCAATTTCTGTTGATTTGTCACCTATGGCAAGCAATACGCAATCACCTATTGTACGCATAACATGGTTTTCGATTTTTTTTGATTCCTTTTCATTGCTCTTCCATGCTGTGGATTTTGCCGTAAGCTCTCCGCTTATTGCCTTTTCCACATTTTCCACTTCTTTCCGGGAGGCGGCTCTGGCAACTATTACCTCGTCTGCAGTATTTCCCTCTGTGGAATAATATACGTAGCCTTCTGATATGGATGTAGGATCTATGCCGTATTGTGCCGCAACTTTTTGGTCGGTTAAGTCTGCTGTTTGAGTATTATTAAATTCTGCAATTACTTTTATTTCTTCAAGAACCTGACTTAAAGGAATATCCTTTGCCTGTTGCTTGCTGCAGCCTATTAATAGTATCAGGGAAAGAATTAACATTGTTTTTTTCATATTTTTCACCTCAATGTTAGCTTTTCCTGATATTTTTAATAATATTATAATTTAGCTGTAATTTTTCCTTTTGAATTATATGGTAATATATAGTTAAGAGAAAGGAGAGAGGTAAATGGAAAATAATATTAAGGTTTACTCTTGTGACAATGTTGAAGCTATGGTTAATTCCGTTAAGGCTAATACTGATATAATTAACAATATGCTTAAGCATACAAAAAACAATGATAAGATAATTAATGAAAAACTTACAGACTATGCTAAGAACAAGAAGAATTTGAAGAATGACCAAATTGAGATGTATAGAGTTTATGTAGGCTGTAAAGAGGATATTGAGGAGGCTTTGAGGGAATACAGCCAAAAAATTGAAAATGACGAATATATGCATCAGATGACTATAGAATTACATAGTATTGACAGTGACTATTCGGTGCTTCACAGGGTTTTTGAGGAAATTAATAAAATTCAGGTTAAGATAATGGAAATGCTTTGCGGTCTGCTGGGACAGTCCAATACATTGCTTGGGAGTCTGTAATTTTATGCGGTAAAGATGCCGGATTTTCCGTGCCGTATAAAGAAAGAATATTTTTTATTTGCATAAGTATAATGTAGTAATAGCTTTCGAGGTGTTGTTATTGACGAAGGACACAGAGAATGTTAATTGTGTATAAGAATTTAAAAGGGGCTGTCCTGTTTGGCGGCCCCTTAAATTTACTGAATTAATAAATTAATCTTTGCTTACATTCATATATACAAATTCTCCGTATGTTGTATTTATAAATTCTGTTAATGCTTTTCCTTTATATTTATTTCTTATCTCGTCCTCTGCAAACTTACCAACAAATTCGGATCTTTTTTCAGCATTTACTATCTTGTCCTCAGTATTGACCGTGTTAAGGGTTGTTCCTGCGTCAAGCCACGCAGCCACCTCAAAAACATCAATAATTTCACCGTTATAAACTGCAAGAGCATATTTAAGAATACTTCTTTTTTCTTTATCAATTTCCCAAGCAGTACGGGCTGTATCGTACAATTCACTGTCGGTCATATCCGCTCTATATGTGTGATTTATCTTGACAGCAATTGCATTTGTGCTTTTATCAAACATATTCAACATCCTTTCTTATTAATAAAATATACCTTTAACATGGTTACTAAAAGTCAATTACGTTTACACCATCACCGTTTGTATATTTTCCTGATTGGAGCTTAGTTGAGGAAAGAGAAATAATATCACTATTATCCAATATGCTAATCTTAAGTGAAGGTTTAACATATGTTTTTTTCATACTATTTTACCTCCTTCAATGTAAATTTCACTGTACCTTGTGATATAATCTTTTTAAAAAGAGTTTCTTTATCAGACTTATCATCGGATGAGGCATCATTTACAGAGCCATTGGCAATCTGTTCATCATAATCACCGTCAGCATAATTATAAATATAATAGGTTTCATAATTTAAAGACTTGCTGACATATTCATTTATGTATATATCAGCGGTAAATTTATACTCGTTGTCACTTTCGGCATAATTAGTGAGTTCTTCGTCATATACAGTATCACCATTTGTAACGGAAACACCTGCCTTATGTACCCATTCATCATTTTCTTCAATCGGAACAGATACTTCCAGCACAGCATTTTCTGCTATGTATTTTTTCTCGTTACAGCCTAAATTTTCTTCACCCATATCAGCAGCGGAACCCTTAAAGCAATAGAGAGTATTTATTCCGTCAAAGCAATTGGAACCGTATTTAGCATTAGCCGTTGAGCCTGAGTATGTTGTTACAGAGGTAATTCCGGTACAGCCGTTAAAAGCATTTTCTCCTATTGTTATACTGCCTGTGATTCTCAAATCACCCGTAAGGGAGGAACAGCCATAAAAGGCATTTTCTCCGACTTTTCTTAAAGACGATATGGTAGGACCGTCAAGATTCAGCTTTTCGCATCCATAGAAGGCATTTTTTCCAACCCCTGTAATTTGGCTTGACCACTTACTTGAATCCGGGTATGCCTTAAGGTTAATACAGCCGCTGAAGGTATTATCACCGATATATGAAACACGCCTCTGAGTTCTGTCTGAATTGATGAATTGAACAGTAATAATATCATTGCATATGCCTGACCATGGGGCGTTTCCCTCACGGAAGTCAAACATTTTTCCGTATCCGTCTATATAAATAACTCCTTTGCTCATAATAAAAGTACAGTTATCCCCACATGGTCCGGAATTTTTAACAACTCTCTTAGTAGGGCAATATAGATCATAATTTTCCAAATATTCGTATTTTTCAACATCTGAGCCGGGAAAGCATTGTACTTCTCCCGCAAATTCGTTGATTTGCTGCCCGTTGCTTTTCACGGTTGCTTTTCCGAATGCGTATGGCGCAATTTCTGCATCAACAGAGGTTATAAAAATAACATTATTTTGAGAATTAAAAACAGACCATTCTCCATCAGGGTTATCTTCGCTTAAATTACCAATTATTCTAACTGTATGAGGAAGAACAACGGTTTCCGATAATGATGTGCAGTAATTAAAAGCCTGTGCACGTATGATTTCAACAGATTTACCAATATATGCGTACTCCATATTTGAACATCTCATAAAAGCGCCTAACCCTATGGTTTTTACGGAATCGCCAACGTGTAAAGCTCGAAATTTACAACTACCGTAAGCACGTGAACCTATTGTTTCAACAGAATCCGGTATTATTAAACAGGGAAGATAACTATTATTTATTTTTACCGTAGGAGCATTGGCTGGGTTTGTACTACATGAACTAAAGGCAGAGTCTTTAATTGTTTTTACTGAATTTCCCAATATAGCCCAACTTCCACAATTAGCAAAAGAATATGAACCTATTGTTTCAACGGAATTCGGTATTACACTGTCTGCAAGTTTTTTGCAGCCATAGAAAGCATAATTACCGATTGATGTAATGCCATCATTTAATTCCAAAGTCGTAATTGATGATTTGTAATTATTCCATGGAGAAGGTGATTTTGAGGTATAGTTATACATATCACCGGTACCTGAAATTACAAGAGTTGTTCTGTCTGCACTTAAGGTATAGGTCAGGTTATCACCACACTGACCTGTTATTTCTTCATCAGCGTGGGCTTGAACAATTAAGCCTGTATCCTGAAAAAGCTGTTGTTCCGGAACAAATGCACCCATAACTGCTATTCCTAAAGCCATTACGGGAACAGTAAGCCATTTTTTTAGTTTCATCTGTTATTCTCCTCCTTATTTTTAAAATTATGGTGTAAATACATATTTAAATTTTTTGTAGATACAACTATATTATAGTCCAAATTGGTCTATTTGTCAATAGTCCGTTTTGGCGATTTGCTAAAGTCCGTTATGGACTTTTGAGATAATAAACCTGAGGTGATTATTAATGAAATATGAAAGAATCAGAAATCTTAGAGAAGACAAGGATTTAACACAAGTCTATGTTGGTAAAATTCTAAATGTTACTCAAAAGTCGTATTCAAGATATGAAAACGGGGATAGAGCCATACCTATAGAGCTTTTATCAAAGCTTGCTGATTTTTATGATACAAGTGTTGATTATTTAATAAATCGTACGGATATTAAAAAACCTTATCCAAGAAAATATTGATATATCAAAAAATAGCTATAAAAAAATAGTTTCCTTGTTTATTATCAAAGGTAATATTATACTTAAATGGAATATATATATAAAATGTACAGTATAATGTAGTAATAGCTTTTGGGGTGTTTGTATGAGAATTTCCAGAAATAAGATTCTTACTGCATTATATGTATGTGTAATATTTACAGGTGTTGCCAAGTCTTATTATGATGAAAATGTAGCTGTTTCCGTAATGCCTGTAGACAGCAGGTGTATTGTTATTGACGCAGGACACGGCGGTTTTGACCCCGGTAAGGTTGCCTCTGACGGTGTTACTGAAAAGACTATTAATCTTGCTATTGCAAGTAAATTGTGCGGATTTCTGGAGCAGGGCGGTGCAGTTGTCAGATCTACCAGAATAGAGGACTCTTCCCTGTCTGAAAGTAAAAGGGAGGATTTGAGAAGCAGAGCGGAAATAGCAAATAACAGTAAGGCTGATTTATTTGTAAGCATTCATCAGAATTCCTTTCCAAAGGGCAGTGCCAAGGGAGCACAGGTCTTTTATTATAAAGGTTCCGAGGAAGGCAAAAGACTTGCGTCATTAATACAAAACAGACTTAAAGAGGTTGTGGATATTGATAATGACAGAGTGGCTAAAGCCAATGATAATTATTATGTGTTAAAACAAATCAAAATTCCCAGTGTAATTGTGGAGTGTGGTTTTTTGAGCAACAGTGTTGAGCATGATAAGCTTATGAGCAGTGAGTATCAGGAAAAGCTTGCGTGGGCTGTTTATATGGGAATACTTGATTATTTCAGTGAAGGTGTTGCTTAGAAGCAGGGGCGGGGAAAACCTTTACATACTTCACATTATGACTTAATAGGATTATTGTTTTTTACAGCTTAGGATTGAAACCTGTATTGAGCAGGATTCAATCCTTTTATTTTGATTTTTATTTAAAGTATTACCATGGGGGCAGTATATTCTGTTCCTTTTTCATTATCTCTTAATATATTATATATGTCGGATGCGGTTATTTCTCTTTTTAAAAGTTTTTCATTTTTCTTTACGTTTGTAACCACAGGCAGGGATGCTTTTTCAATCAATTCGGAAAGGAGATATTTTTTGTCCCTTCTGAAGCCGAGTATTCTTATATATTGGGGTTCTTTTTTCTGATCCTCTTTTGTTATTTCCAGTATAATGTGGAGTATTGCTCTTTGCAGTTTAGTATAAGTATACCGTTTGGTTTTTATGCTGTTTATTAAATCACTTATATTTTTAAATGAACAGTTTATTATTCTGTTTTCAAGTCCCTCTGTAATATCGGCGTATTTTGAAATTTCTTCCGGTGTCCCGGTTCTTAAAATATATGAGAGAATATGCGAATAATCATTTAGTGCAGGTATTTTGTTATTTCTCAGCAGTTCAGTGCAGTTATGGGGCACGGAATTAAGTGCAGAATCATTTTTGTCCATAATTGCGGCTCTTATTGCAGAAGCAGATGATATTTCTCCGCTTAAAATTGTACTGTTATATTGAGATACAATTCTTTCAATGGTCAGAGGCTTTATATTGGAGTTTAACCTTTTTATCTGCCTTATATATTCAAGTGCCAGAATATTGTTAGGCTTATTTAAAAAGTCAAGGCTTTCTCCGAAATAATCCTCAAGTGCTTTATTTCTTGCCAAGGGGTAGGAAAGTCCTGTGTTTAAATGTTTTTTTATAAGCATTTTAAAATTACCCGGCTCATTATTAAGTAAAACTGCTGTTTTTTCAAAAGCATCGGTATTTCCTTTTTCACTGCCAAAGGAGATTTGCTTTATAATACCGCAGCTGTTTAATATGCCTACAGCGCCCCGGGCAAAAACGTCTGCGGAGCCTGTGGCATACTCAACAGGAAGCTCCAGCACCATTGAAACACCGTTTAAAAGTGCCATTTTTGTTCGTGTATGCTTATCTGTCATGGCAGGCTCGCCTCTTTGGACAAAGTTACCGCTTATTATGGCAACTATGTCATCATTTGTGATTTTTTTTGTTTTATCAATGTGATATTTGTGCCCTTTGTGAAAAGGATTGTATTCTGCAATTATACCTGTTGCCACAGCTTAATTCTCCTTTATTGCAAGTTATAAAGTTATTATAACAAATATTAAAAAAAATTACAATTTTTTAAAAAAAGATATTGTGAAATTTCGCTAATGGGGTTATAATTAGACTAGATAAGAGTGTGTAAGCTCTATATTTTAATTTTGAAAGGAGAAAAATTTATGAGTATTATGGATAGCCTTAAGGCTAAAGCTAAGGCTGACAAAAAAACTATTGTTTTGCCTGAATCTATGGATAAGAGAACATTTGCTGCAGCAGAGCAGATTTTAAAGGAGGGTATTGCAAACCTTGTAATTATCGGTACTCCTGATGAAATTGCCGAAAACAGCAAGGGATATGACATTTCAGGTGCAGCTATTGTAGACCCTTTCACTGACCCTAACAGACAGAAATATATTGATAAGTTTGTTGAATTAAGAAGCAAGAAGGGTGTTACTCCTGAGGCTGCTGAGGAAATGATGACTAAGGATTATATGTATTATGCCTGCCTTATGTGTAAGTGCGGTGATGCTGACGGTGCTGTTTCAGGTGCTTGTCACTCTACAGGCAATACTATAAGACCTGCTCTTCAGTTATTAAAGACTAAGCCGGGTATCAGCTCTGTTTCAGGCTTCTTCCTTATGGAAGTTCCGGATTGTGAGTTTGGTGACAATGGTCTTTTCGTATTTGCTGACTGTGCTGTTAATACTGACCTTGATTCTGCCAAGCTTGCTGAAATTGCAGGTCTTTCTGCTGAATCATTTAAGATGTTTACAGGCGGTGAGCCTAAGGTAGCTATGCTTTCTTACTCTTCAATGGGAAGTGCTAAGCATGATGACGTTACTAAGGTAGCTGACGCTGTTAAGATGGCTCAGGAGAGATTCCCCGAAATTGAAATTGACGGCGAATTACAGCTTGATGCGGCTTTAGTGCCTAGTGTTGGTGAATTAAAGGCTCCTCAGAGCAAGGTTGCGGGACATGCCAACACTCTTGTATTCCCTAGCCTTGAAGCAGGCAATATTGGTTACAAGTTAGTTCAGAGATTAGCTAAGGCTGAAGCTTACGGTCCTGTTTTACAGGGACTTTCAATGCCTGTTAATGACCTTTCAAGAGGATGCTTTGCTGAGGATATTGTAGGTGTTGTTGCAATGACTGCAGTTCAGGCTCAGTTAGCTTCTGAGTAATTAATTTATAAGGAGAAAATAAATGAAGATTTTAGTTATTAATTGTGGTAGTTCATCTTTAAAGTATCAGTTATTTGATATGGATACTAATGAGGTTATGGCTAAGGGTCTTGTTGAGAGAATCGGAATTGAGGGTTCTAATCTTCAGCACTCACCTGCAGGCAGGGATAAGATTGTTTTTGAACAGCCTTTAGCAAACCATGACGAGGCTATTAAGCTTGTTATGGATAAGCTTGTTGACCCTGAGGCTGGCGTTATTTCCGATCTTAGCGAAATCAACGGTGTTGGTCACAGAGTACTTCACGGCAGCAAGTATTTCAGCAATTCGGTTGTTGTTGATGCAGACGCTCTTGAAACAATGAAGAAGTGTATTCCTCTCGGACCTTTACATATGCCTCCAAACATTATGGGTATTGAGGCATGTGAAAAGTTAATGCCGGGTGTTCCTAATGTAGCTGTATTTGATACTGCTTTCCACCAGACTATGCCTCCAAAGGCTTATATGTATGCACTTCCTTATGAATACTATGAAAAGTATGATGTAAGAAGATACGGCTTCCACGGTACAAGCCACAAGTTTGTTACTCAGAGAGCTATTGCTATGCTTGGCGGCAAGGCAGAGGGAACTAAGATTATTACCTGTCACTTGGGCAACGGTTCTTCTATTGCTGCTGTTAAGGACGGCAAGGTTGTTGATACTACAATGGGTCTTACTCCTTTGGCAGGCTTTGAAATGGGTACAAGATGCGGTGACATTGACCCTGCTATTGTTCCGTTCCTTATGAAAAATGAGAATTTAACTCCTGATGAAATTGATAATATTATGAACAAGAAGTCAGGTATCCTCGGTGTTACAGGCAGATCAAGCGACTTCAGAGATGTTGAAGAGGGTATGAACGAAGGCGATGAAAGATGTAAGTTAGCTCTTGATATGTTCAGATATCAGATTGCTAAGTTTATCGGTTCTTACTATGTAGCTCTTGGCGGATGTGATGCAGTTGTATTTACAGCAGGTATCGGCGAAAATAACTCAGGTCACAGAGCTGCTATCTGCGAGTACTTAAAGTGCTTTGGTCTTGAAATAGATCCGGAGTTAAACAGCCAGAGAGGTAAGGAATTGGATTTTGCTGCTCCTGATTCTAAGATTAGAGCATTACTTATTCCTACTAATGAGGAATTAATGATTGCTCAGGATACTATGGAGTTAATCGGTTAAATATATAATTATAATAAATAAGGGTGTTCTTTACGGACACCCTTATACTGCCTAATTTTTTGTAAAAAAAATATAAATGTTGAGGTACAATAGATAGGTAACAAAAGAAATAAAAAAGTAAGGTTCAACTTT
>JAUNGN010000070.1 GCA_030524425.1 Clostridia bacterium
TATATCACCTCATTTTTGTTTGGTATCAATTTTGGGAAATTTATTTATATCTGAACTATGAATTAGTGGTTCGTTATTATAATATAAAACATATAAATCCCCTTCTTTAGTTATATATGAATTTTCATCTGTAAATTCACAATTAGCTATGTTCATATCTTTCTCTGGTGGCTCATATGCCGGTTGTATTACAAATGTACTTGCAAAAAGATATAATAATAAAACTAAAAATAATGAAATACATATTGGAATATTAACTTTTTCATCTTCTGTAATCATCTCAAATCTGTTTAACAAAGCTTTATTTGAAAAACTTCCTGCCATTGGATGAACTAACTTAGATACAGGTTTTTCAACACTGTTTATTCTTTTATGAACATGATAAATACAATCCATATATTCATTTTTCTCAGCATCACTTAAACCCTTTGTAACCTGAGTATCCACATACATCTCCAAAATATTCTCAACATATTTTTTTAATAAGTGAATTGCAGGATTCCACCAAAATACAAAACTAACAAAGTTCACAAAAAAATTTATCCAATTAGACTTATTATTAAAATGTGT
Source organism: Clostridia bacterium (assembly GCA_030524425.1). Classification (GTDB taxonomy): domain Bacteria; phylum Bacillota; class Clostridia; order Lachnospirales; family CAG-274; genus Gallispira. The sequence goes on from JAUNGN010000070.1 coordinate 571, forward strand.
CATCTCGTGGGACAATATGTAGTACAATTCTTTATCACTGTAGTTATAGTTATCAATAAAAATAGTCTGCTTAAAATAACCAAACTCAGCAGGATAATCCACGCCGTCATTTATTATTATTTTAGGTTTAAAATTAAAATTATAGTTTTCTTTTACCGATTCCAATTGACTTATAACCTTATCAGAATTTATTGACGGAGTATTTTTAACATTATTGCAAAGTAAATAATAATTTCTAAAATAAGAACAGAACAAAATTATTGTAATTATTATCCATGTAATCCAAAATACATCCAAAACTCTAATATTAAGCATACCCTTATACGTTAAAGTAATAATTGTCATTTTAATAACAGAATCAATCTTCGGCATTATATTAAATGAGTTTATTGCATTTGAAAAATAAAATTCAAAAGGAAACAAAGGCCTTATTAAAATGAATGATATCAAAACAACAACATACCATATCGGGACTTTGCCTTTAATAGCTTTTCTATTAATAAAAAATGTAAACATTATAATAAAAGGACTTGTAATAACTGTTATGCTCAATAGAGAATACAGCGTAAGACATATCAACTTAATCATCCCCTATTATCAGTATTTTTTTTATGGTTTTTTATAAACTCCTCAATCTCATTCATCATATCATTATTCTTATTTTTACTCTGCTTTGTTAAGCATAGCAGAAAATTTTTCACATCAAACCTCTGATTTGTTGTTTTAAATATTTCACTGGATTGAAGTGCCGCATACTCCGCTACGGTAATGGCAGGTGCATATAATCTGCCGGGAGTCTTTACAACTCTCATGCTTCCCGCCACTTTAACAAAACCTTTCCTTTCCAAACTGTTTATCATATGATGAATCGAATTTTCCGAAACAGTCTCTGTTAATGATAAAATGTCTGATATCAGCATCGGCCTGTCGCTGCTCCAAAGAACCTTCATTATCTCATATTCTTTTGAAGTTAAATGCGTTTTTGTCATTTTCAATTCTCTCCCATCGCAAATGGTAAAAATATAAATTGTAATATGATTATAAACTATTTTACAAAAAAAGTCAAATTAATTATTGACATATTTTGTCGCCTTTGTTATAATTTCTAAATAAAGATTGTAATTTGTATACAGTCTTTATTTGGAATAAGTCACAGCAACTAACGTTTATATGTAAAAGCAGAGGATTAAAATTATGTTAAATATTGCAATTTGCAGCGGAAAAAAATCTAATTGTTCAGATATTGAATATTTTATAAACAAATATGCCCTGTCCGAACACATTTATATTGCAGTTGATAAATATTGCAGCAACACAGACCTAATACTTAATATTAAGTCCGGCGAAAAATATGATTTAATATTTTTAAATCAGGATATAGATTCAGAGGATGCCAGTATTACAGGTAATTACATCAGAAATGAACTTAATAATCAATCCATAGGCATAGTATACATATCTGCCCATACTGAAAATATTTTCAAGCTATTTGCAAGCAGACCCATTGATTTTATACAGTTACCTGTTACGGAAGAAAAAATTTTTAATGTTTTTAAGCCATTTGAGAAAATAAGAAACAATGACAATATGTATTTCAAAATAAAAAACGGCAGCGATATACAGCTGATATTGTATAAAGATATCTTATACATTACAAGTAAATGCAGAAAATTACTTGTAGTAACAAACAAAGGAAAGTATACCTGCTACAGCAAAATAAGTGAATTAGAGAATATAAAAGGCTTTGCTATGGTGCATAAGTCCTTCTTGGTAAACCTTAGCTATATTAAAGAGTATAATTATAAAAGCATTGAGCTTGTTAATGGAGAAATAATTCC
>JAUNGN010000041.1 GCA_030524425.1 Clostridia bacterium
TACCCTTGACAACTTTTTTAGGCAAAGTGTAACCAATCATTGACACCTCAACAAAATGGCTATCAACAAAAAGCCTGATGACATTGACAAACGTAGAGCTTATGTCAAAACAAGATTACTCGGCACAGGTACAGCCACAAAAGAATTGCTTGAAAGCACAGCCAACTCCGTACCGGGCGTTAATGTTGAAATAGGTTTTGACAATATGAGTGTCATACTTAGCTTTTTAAAGGTTGAAAACAATAAATACCTCGGCATTGTAAAACGCTCCGTTGAAAATATGATACCATACCACCTTGATTTAATGCTCAAATACGAACACGTAAATTGGGGCGAAATCAAAAAGGTCACTTGGGAAAGAGTACAGCCTTATACTTGGGGCAGCGTTTCCCAAAGCGTAAGCGGCACGATATTGGGAGGTTTGGATGATGACTTCGATTAAAAATTTGGATTTTTGTGTTTTTTTTGATATAATAAGTTATGTGATAAATAGATTTTTTAATAAAGGAATGAAATATAATGAAAAACAGAATTCGTTTATTAAAGTATCAACTGGTATATTTGTTATTTAACCCAAAGTACATAAAACTAATAATATTATTAATATTTTTAACAATAGGTATTATTGAACATAATATAATTTTATATTTAATAATAGCTATTTTGGGTATACTGTTAATTTCTTTAATAATGAAAAAATACGGTACAATTTTATTGGGAATACATACAAAAACGAAATTAAAAATTACAATGCGTGGAATTTGCCCTAAAAAACTAAAAAAATATAGAAATGAAGAAATAAATTCTATGTTTTTGAAAGATTTTAAAAATTTATTATCACGTAATAAAATAAATAAAGATATTATCATTAACACACATGGTTTATATGCTCAAGGAGTTTTGAAATTATTGTATACAGAATTTTCTCCAAAAGAAAAGCCTGTTAAACTAAAGAGTGCTGCCCAAAACAAAATGTGTTATTGTAATGGTATTATAGTTAATATAAAAGAAGTAACTAAACACCATAATATTATGGCAAGTATGAAAATCTCATTAATAGGAAAACAAAAAATAATTGATGATTTTTTTAAAAAAGAATATACCTATTATGAAATAAAAATTCCAAAAGAATTATTCAATTAATGATAATAATAAATTTGGGAGGTGATATATTGACATCAATTATGATGTATTTAAGTTACAACAATAATGAAAAGGTTGTTCAGTTGCCTGTTGTGCCTAATACTCTTCCTGAGATTTTGCAGGATTTAAGCAACGAAACAATGACAACACATACCAAAACTTTAACGCTCCTCGGAAACAAAAAGCCGAGGAGTTTTTCGTTAGACCTTTTCCTTCCTACTCGTGATTATGAGTTTTGCAAAGGCAACGGTGCAGAGGTTATAGACTTGCTTGATTATGTGACTTCGGCAAAAATCCCTGCAAGGCTTGTTATAGTTGATAATCTGACGGAGCTTTTGAACATCGCTGTCGCTGTTAAAAGTCATAAGCATTATTATGATACGGTTGGGAATATCAGGGCAAATGTTGACCTTGTGGAATATGAATTTTTGAATGAAACCAATACACAAAAAACAAATACGACAGCACTTACTTTCAAGGAAACCTCTGTCAGTTATGGTGGTAGCTCATCGCAAATTAAATCGGCGAATATTGAAGGACATAACTTGGTAAAAGCAAGAGATGTCCTTTCTTTATTGGGTAAGGATGTAGGTTGGAATGCTGAGAAAAAACGGGTAACAGCAGATGGTCAGCTTTTGGATATTCATACGGAAATTTATGACGGCTGTGCATACTGCTATATTCGTGATATTGCCACAGTTATGGGCGTTGAGGTTAAGTACAATGCAAATGATAAGTCAATAGAGTTAGGGGGTGGCAATTAATGAATTACAATGAGGAACTTTCGGATATTCATGCCGACTTGCTTAATGAAATGCCAGACAAGTATTCCAAAATAAAAGGCACTTGGCTTTGGGAGATGTTTAAGGTTTTTGCTTTGAAAATATATGAATTGCTGTCTTTATTAACAGATACGGCAGGCAAGCTTAATGTTGAAAATTTACAGGGTGACGAACTTGAAGCCTATGTCAGACAATGGACTGACTTAAAAAGGAAGTCTGCTCAAAAGGCTGAAGGTTATTTAAACATAACAGGCAATGGTATGGTTTACGCTGATACTATTGTTTCAACCGAAAGCGGAATACAATTTACAACTATTGAGGATACGCTCATAAACGGTACTGTTTCTGTTCCTATAAAGGCGGTTAGCGCAGGCGAAAACGGAAATGTTGAAGCCAATTCAATAACCGTTCTTGTAACTTCCAACGCTTACATAACTTCTATTACAAATACAGAACCCACCACAAGGGGAACAGACGAGGAAACCGACAACGCTCTCCGAGATAGATATTATTTACGTTTACAAATGCCAGCCACAAGTGGAAACAAAGCTCACTATATTTTGTGGGCGTTGGAGTGTAACGGCGTTGGCGGAGCAAAAGCTTCAAGAGACAATAGCATAAATAACAAGGTTAATCTGTACATCTGCGGTGACAAGGGAGAAGCTGTTGACGATTCTGTTATTTCAAGCGTCCAAACCTACATAGACCCCAACAAAAACGGAGACGGTTCGGGAGTAGCTCCCATTGGCGCAATATGCGAGGTGTTCGGGGCGAGGGAAAAAACTCTTAAAATTAGCGGTATTGTGGAGCTTGACAACACATTAGATAAAAATGCTGTGCTTGAGAATATCTATTCAGCCTTGACAGCATATCTCTCAAAAATTAACTTTAATGTTTCTGAAGCCAGTTATGCTAAATTGTTGAATGGTGCTCTTGGCTGTAATGGAGTAAATGATATAACCGATTTCAAAGTCAATGGAGGCTATGCAAATATCACCTGTGCCGAAAATGAGATATTTACAATAAATTCTTTTGAAATGGAGGTTGAGTAAATGAAGCAGACAACAAACCACAAGCTGAATAAGCCCGATTATACAGATGTAGCTGACATAGCAGACATCAATGCAAATATGGACATAATTGATGATAACTTAGGCAGAGTTACAGTTCCTACACATACTGATGAAAAAGGAAACAGGTATGCAGACATAAACGGTATGCACATCAGAACGGATAATTCTATTTACACAGGAGGTGGTATCAAAGTAGTTTCTGTTGACCCTTGTGCTGACGGTAAGAACTTAACCGAAGATATGGTAACGGGGAATACAAGCGGCTTATATGTACTTGCTAAAATTGATGAAAACGGCAATGCGGTGTTCAAGTATGTTGATGCAGGGAGTATTGATGCTGTAAACATTACGGCTGATAAGGTTGTTATTGATGGTATATCCTTACAGAAATTAGCTCTTCATTTCAGCAAGGCAAAGGGAGCTTTATACACGGATAACAGTTCAAATAATACCAGTGACGGCAGTAGGAAGTTTATTGTAGGTGTATATGGAGATACTCCGACAACCGACAGTAACAATATGCCTGCAACCTTACCTGATGCCGGTATTATGACAAGGGTTGAATCTGATGGGAATGGCAATGGCACATATCTTGAAATTTATGGAGATAATGTGGTATGCAGAAACACTGATGCTGTGTTTAAGGTCAAATCAATTAAGACAGATACTATCAGGGCGGATAATGATTTGAAAATAGGCGGTAATTCTGTTGCTGAAATGATAAAGGCAAAAGCTGATGTTAACCACACGCATAAACTTAAAACGCATATTGTGGTGGCAACCTATGATACAAAAAATCCGCTGAAAGGAAATGCAGACTATACCTGTACATCAACCAATGCAAGCTCTGTTTTGAAAACTGCGATAAATGCCGTTGCTCAGGGAGGAAGAATTGAGCTTTTGGACGGAACTTATAATTTTCAGTACAGCGAAACAGAAATAGAGCTGTCGAAGGATATTACTATTGAGGGTTCGGGATACAGAACAACAATTCATCAGCCTGTTGATGAGGGGACGGGAGAAGCAAAGGCTGTTTTTAAGATTACGGGGCAGAACGTAAAAATAAAAAATATTATGCTCTGTGATGCCGTTGTAATATCCTCTGTTCCAATGATAGAACAGCAGTCACAGGGTGCAATATACGATAATATCTTCTTTATATTTAATGCATCTGAACCTGAAGGAGGAGGCTGCTGTATTTATGGTACAGGTGATTGTAATTTTACAAAAATTCAAAATTGCAGAGTGTACAAAGGCTTTAATGACAGCAGTAAGATTATGTTTGACTTTAGTAAATGTACAAGCTTCGGTGGTGTAATTGGTGGAAACATAAGCAGTGGTTATAATGCCGTTTCGGTTGCATTTGCAAATGAAGGTCAGAAAAATAATACTGCCATATACGGTCATTCAAATATTGATATAAAAATAGGAGGTTGAAAATTATGAGAGAGATTATTGAAAGTATTAATGTGGGATTTGCAGCAATAGGCGGTTTTTTAGGCTGGCTGTTCGGAGGACTGGACGGCTTTTTGTATGCGTTGATTGTTTTTGTAATTGTGGACTATTTCACAGGTGTAATGGCTGCCTGTGTGCAGAAAAAACTGTCAAGCGAAATTGGATTTAAGGGAATAGCAAGAAAGGTGACTATATTTTTATTGGTGGCTATTGCCAATATGGTTGATGTTGACATTATACAGACAGGTAATGCGGTGCGTACCGCTGTTATTTTCTTTTATCTGTCAAATGAGGGCATATCTATTTTAGAAAATGCTGCTATAATCGGTCTACCCATACCCCAAAAGTTAAAAAACGTACTTTTACAGATTGGAGATGCTGAAAATGGAGATTAAGAAAAATATAGCAACACAGAATTTTAACAAAGGCAACATAGGCAGGATAAACTATGTCGTCATTCACTATACTGCAAATAATGGAGATACTGCTTTGGGAAATACAAACTATTTCAAAAGCTATCGTGGCTCATCTGCTCATTACTTTATTGATGAAAATAATATTTATCAGTCTGTTGAAGATAAAAACATTGCTTGGCATTGCGGAGCTAACAGCTATAAACACCCCTATTGTAGAAATTCCAACAGTATAGGTATTGAACTGTGTTCAAGGAAAAATAGTGACGGTACATATTACTTCATAGACAAAACCGTAGATAACGCAGTATGGCTGACGAAGTACCTTATGGCAAAGTATAACATACCTGTCACAAACGTTATCCGCCATTATGACGTTACAGGCAAAATCTGCCCGGAGCCTTTTGTTAGGGATAGCAAGGCTTGGAATGCCTTTAAAAACAGACTAGTCATAACAAAAGCAATTGAGGAGGAAATCGATATGGTCGAAAACATTACTATTAGCATAAACGGCAAAAATTACAAGGCTAACCGTATTCTAAAGGACGGTAAAAACTACATCTGCCTTAAAGATTTGGAACAGGCAAGTTTTATTGTTGGTTATGATGTAGATACTAAAGTACCAAGTATAGCAAACAAGCCAAAGGAACTGCAGTTCGTCGTTAATGGTATAGAAACATCAGTTGAGGCTGTGAATATAAATGGTAGCAACTATGTGCCTATTCGCAGCTTGGCTGCTGTCACAGGAGCTTTTGACGTGGATTATAAGGATGGCAGGATTGTTGTGAAAACAAAATTGTTTTAATTAATGTGTTTTATTATTTTTGATTATAATAGTTTAGCATATTTATACTTGACAAATTTATATATAATAAGAACAACAGAACCCAACACGTCTCTCAACGATGCAGGCCGCACGGGGACTTTTAAGTGTGAAGTGAATGTTGCATGAATAATAAGATTAAATGCCAGCATCAATATCCGATGACAACTGATGAACAGGTTGAAAACTTAAAAAGTTGACTATACTTGTTGATGATAAGGAAACAAGTATTGAAATTGTAAGTGTTAATGGCAATAACAATATCCTACACACAGCTTGGCTACTGCTACAGGAGCTTTTGATGCAGTTCATAAGGATAGTATGATTATTGAGAGGATAAAATAGTTTTTATTAATATGAAATCATTTTGTCTTTGCTGTATATAATATAATTGTATGATATTATGGTTTTTTAATTATTTTTTCTTGAGTTATTGACTAAGAAAATAAAATCTGCTATAATAATCATACAAAGACCACTGACCGATATGTGGTATATAAATGGTCGGGTTGTAAGTTTGCCGCTGACCAATATGCGGGATATAAATGGTTGGGTTGTAAGTTTGCCCCTCTCGCTGCAGAGGGGTTTTTTCAGGAGTAGGATATGGAAAAATACGGCTTTTATATTATTAAAGACAGTTTTTTTGAATATGTTAAAGACTCAAATTTAAAAGGAAATAAAGATGGTAATCGACCTCATTATTATTGTTTTCTTGATAATTCAACCGGTCTTTATTGGATGATACCTTTGAGCAGCAAGATTGAGAAATATCGTAGAATAATAAAGAAGAGGACTGATTCCAATAAGCCTTGTGACATTGTACATATCTTAAAAACCGATAATGATAGAGAAAGTGCATTTTTGATTCAAGATATGTTTCCTGTTACAGAAGAGTATATTGAGAGAGAGTATACTATTGCAGGAAATCATATGAAAATCACAAGTGAACATGCGGCACAGGAAATTGAACGTAAAGCAAGAAAAATTTTAGGAATGATTAAAAGAGGGGTTAAGTTTATGCCTACCCAACCTGATGTTTTAAAAATACAGGAAAAACTTTTAAAGAAGTAAATAATATTTGTTATTATGAAGAGCAGGCTGTTTTTAGTCTGCTTTTTTGTTACCCCAAACCGCTAAATTACTTGACTTTTAAGCCAAAAAGAGTGATATATGGTAATGACATTATATTAAGAGGGAGGACAACCCAATGCGAGTAAGAATAATAAATCCAAACCTGCCCGAAATACAGCCGAAAAGGTTAAAGGTATGTGCCTATTGTCGAGTTTCAACTAATAAGTATAGCAAACAAGCCAAAGGAACTGCAGTTGGTTGTTGATGGTATAGAAACATCAGTTGAGGCTGTGAATATAAATGGTAGTAACTATGTGCCTATTCGCAGCTTGGCTGTTGCCACAGGAGCTTTTGACGTGGATTATAAGGATGGCAGGGTTGTTGTGAAAACAAAGTAACAATTTAATTAATAAGAAGAAAAAGAGCCACTAAAGTGACTCTTTTCCGTTCGACCCGCAAGGGGTAAAATATAATAATGTTTGACCCGCAAGGGGTAAAATTATTTTATGTTATGCAATGAGTTTTTATTCCCTTTGCAATATTATATTACTATAAAATCAGATGATTGTCAATGTTTTTTGATGATTTCATCAATTTTTTGATCAATCATATTTAATTGTTCACCGGATAATTTTGCAACCTTATCATCTTTCTTTATTGGCTTTACAATTCTTATTTTGCTGATAGCTCTAATTTGATTAGGCTTGGCAACGGTAGCATGATTTGGATCTGTCCAAGGAATTATGCCATATCCTAAAAGAATATCGTGTTTGGAAATTTTCTTTGCAGTATTAGATGGATCATAGGATGTTAATGGTACAACAACAATACTGCCGCTCTTTTTATTATTGTTGCTTTCAATTACAACAGCATAATGTATACCTCCATATTCAACACCTATGTTAAAGCCGAATTCAATATAAACAATATCGCCACGCTTAAAATAAGGCATACATTCACTTTTGAATGTAGTTTCTTTAATTATATAATTGCTCCATTTGTTTATCCAGTCAATAATTATATTTTGTGTTTTTATATCTCGAGACAAGATAGCTTTTTTTAGTTTTGATAATGCACTATCTAAATTGTTCATATGTAAGGCTCCTTTGTTTGAGTTAATTCATTATAACATTTTTTGATATGTTTTGCAATGGAATGAGTCGGTTTATTTTACATATAAAATAAACTACTTGACTTTTAAGGCAAAAAGAGTGATATATGGTAATGACATTATATTAGGAAGGAGGACAACCATCAATGCGAGTAAAAATAATAAATCCAAGCCTGCCTGAAATACAGCCCAAAAGGTTAAAGGTATGTGCCTATTGTCGAGTTTCAACTAATTCCGATGAACAGGCATTATCTCTTGAAAATCAGACTTCGGCTTATGAAAGGTTGATAAGGTCAAATCCTGAATATGAATTTGCAGGCGTATATCACGATAGAGCAATGACAGGCTCAAAGGAAAAACGACCAGGTTTTCAGCAGATGCTTTCAGATGCAAAAGCGGGTAAAATAAATTTAATAATTACAAAGTTCATATCAAGGTTTGCACGAAATACCGTCACCGTTCTCAAATACAGCCGTGAGCTGAGAGAGATTGGTGTCGGTATTTTTTTCGAGGAAGAAAAGTTAAATACACTGTCTGCTGAGGGAGAAGTTATGCTTTCTGCAATTTCAGCTTTTGCTGAAGAAGAACTGCGGAGCATGAGTGAGAACCAAAAGTGGTCTGTACGAAACAGATACAAAGAGGGCATTTGCAATGCTCAGGGGATGATGGGTTATTACAAAAATGAAAATGGTGAGCTTGCCATAAATGAAAAACAGGCAAAAATCGTAAGACGGATTTATGATATGTATATCAATGGAGATAGCACTGAGAAAATAGCCAAAAAATTAAATGAGGAAAAAATACCAACCTACAAAAACAGAAAATGGTCCTCAAGAACCGTTGGTGATATTCTTAAAAATGAAAAATACAAGGGTGATTGTAAACTGCAAAAGTTTTATTGTGTTGAACCTAATAAGAAAGTCAGAAATAGGGGAGAGATTCAGAGTTATTACATTGAGAATAATCACCCACCAATAGTCACAAGAGAAGCTTGGGATAAGGTTCAACAGATTATGGACGAAAGAAAGATACAACGCAAAATCGGAGCAGATAGTACGAAAAAATATCAAAATCGTTATCCGTTATCGGGGTTGCTTATATGCCCATATTGCGGTTCAACCTTGAGGAGAAAACAGGTTCATAATAAACGGATTGAATGGTGGTGCAGTAAAAGTATAAAAGAGGGAGTAAAAGCCTGTAAAGGTATTCATGTCAGAGATGACGATGCAATGGCACAGAATATAACTGAGCCTATAGTTGTAAAGGAGATGATGGTTGATGGCAAGAAATATTACAGTTATACCCGCAAATCAGAATTCAAGGACGAATTCAGGCAGCCTGAACCGAGGTCAAAGAAAATTGAGAATGGCGGCTTATTGCAGAGTGTCCACAGACCGAGAAGAACAATTATTAAGTTATGAAAATCAGCTTAGGTATTATAAAAATTACATTGAAAGTAATCCAAACTATGAGTTTGCGGGTATATACGCAGACGAAGGCATTACCGCAACCAATACCAAAAAGCGTGACAATTTCAACAGAATGATAGCTGACTGCCGAAACAAGAAAATAGACAGGGTTATTACAAAGTCTATTTCAAGGTTTGCCCGTAATACTTTGGACTGCCTTAATTATGTTAGAGAGCTTAAGGCACTTGGTATTGGCATAACCTTTGAAAAAGAGGGGATTAATACATTGGAGAGCAGCGGAGAGGTACTGCTTACAATTCTTTCATCGTTGGCTCAGGATGAGTCAAGGTCAATTTCAGAAAACACAAGATGGGGTATCAGACGAAGGTATGAAAATGGTGAGTACGGTATATCTACAAAACGATTTATGGGCTATGACAGGGATAAGGACGGAAAACTGATTGTAAACCGAAAACAGGCAAAGGTTATCAAAAGGATTTATGAGGAGTACCTTTCAGGCAAAACCGTTGATTATATAAAAAGGATTTTGGAACGGGAGAAAATTCCTAAGTGGGATGGAACATATAAATGGCAGGCTACCACAATTCAAAGCATTCTTACCAATGAAAAATATAAAGGTGATGCAGAACTGCAAAAGGGGCATACCGTGGACTTCCTTACAAAAACAAGGAAAAAGAATGAGGGAGAATTACAGAAATTTTATATTGAAGAGGACCACGAGGCTATAATAGAGCCTGAGGTATGGGAGTGTGTACAACTTGAAATGCAACGCAGAAAACAATATATTAAAGAACATTCACTGAATTCTTTCTCAGTCAAAACAGAAACCAATCCTTTTTATGGGAAAGTACTATGCGGAGAGTGCAATAATACCTTTGGCAGAAAGACTTGGATGAACGGTGAAAAATCAAGGAAAGTATGGCAGTGCAACAGCAGATATAGGGTAAAAGGTGTTCAGAGCTGCTGTAACCGCCATATTGAGGAAAGTACCGTTGAACAGATTTTTATTATTGCCTGGAATGCTATAATTGATAACCTTGAAAGCTGCCGAGTTAAATGGAATGTGTTGGCAAGTGGTGAAGATTTGCTAATGGCATATAAGGCAAGAGACTTTCTGAAACTTACAGAAAATGCGGAGCATATAGATAAGGTTGATACGGATTTTATGATAAGGGTACTTGACAACATAACCATTTATGAAAGCGGTAAGATTATTATAAAATTTTACGATGGAACGGAAATTGAATATTGCTGATTTGGTTGATCTGCTGCATTGATTTGTGGCAGGTCTTTATTTGTTTGTCTGATTTTGTCGATTTAATGTGTATTATTAAATATACTGTGTGGTAATTTAGAAATTAGATTATTTGTTATAAAAATTTACAAATAAATGCTAAATAATCTTTAAAAAGAGTTGAAATATTGTGTCAAATTATTTATAATAATAACAAATATAAGTGACGGATTACTAGGTGTTGTTTTTGTTAGTGTGGATTATTATTTTACTAAAAAATATATAGAAAAAGTGAAACGAGTGAGTAACTATATAAAGGCAACGGATTAATTATAAAAATTTCATTATGGTTAAAGAGAGAGCTTGAAACTGATTTAAATTTGTTGTATAGCTTAAAATATGACAAAAAATAAATACAAATTATTTATTTCATGAATTTTTTGTTTAGTGTATAAAACTCTTGGTGGCGTGTTGAATTAAAATTTGAAAGGATTTTAAAAGAAAAATAAAAGAATAGATCATATAAATTAAAGTTTGTTAATTGAAAAATTTAAGTGGGTTATATTACCATAACAAGCGAATGAAGTACTATATATATAATAGAATCTGATATTCAGAAATATTAAATCTATAGTTGAAAAAGTTAGTAAACTTAAGTTGAGAAATTAGTTGGTTTATAAATAATCTAGGTTGTTTCTTGCTGTATAATAGTTATTGATTTTTTAATCATGTTTCAGATGAGTATAGTTATTTACTTTAAGTGATAGAACAAAATTTATGGAGGGATAAATTTGAAAATTAAGTATCAATTCTTTATTAGCTCAACATATAAAGATTTAATTGAAGAAAGACAAATTGCTATAAATGCAATAATGAAAATGGGGCAAATTCCAGCGGGGATGGAATTGTTTACGGCAACAGGCGAAGAACAGTTTGAAAGTATAAAACCTGTTATTGAAGAGTCTGATTATTATATTCTTATACTTGGAGGTAAATATGGAACTGTAATTAAGGAAGAGAAAATTAGCTATACAGAAAAAGAATTTGATTATGCTTTATCAATAGGCAAAAGAATTATAGCTTTTGTTTTCAATGATCCTGATAATTTACCTTCTGGTAAAAGAGAACTAAAATCAGTAATGAAAAACTATTTTGAAAAATTTAGAGCAAAAGTTTTGATGAATAGAATGGTTTATCTTTGGAATGATAAAGTTGACTTAGTACAGGGAATTTCATCAAGTATAACTAAAGCGATAGTATCTTTGGAAAAATTGAGTTTATCAATTTGTACTCGCAGGAACAGTGCGTACCGTATTATCGTAATGTTCCTGTAAATTTATTTTCGTATGAAACTAATGAATCTGAACATTCATTAGTGCTTAGGGCTGATTTTAAGTCTTTTGAGAGCAGTAATGAAGAATATCATTGGGTAGGATTTTGTACGAGAGCGTTACCATGCCGTGATTGGAGAAAATACATACTTAATGGGTCTTTACTAAAATTTTCAGTTGTTGGAACAGGAAATATTGAATGTATGTGGTTTGAAATCAAATCTGATAGAATTGAAATGTGTAAAAAGAAAATAAGCCTTACGGGAAGCGTTGTTCAGGAATATTGCATTGATTTAGGTCAATACAGTCCAACTATTGATGATTGGGCTTGGATTCGTGAGATATGTTTTGTGATTTATCCTGAATATGTTCAAAAAGATGAAATTGAGATAAGGATTACTGATTTTAGAATTGAATCATAAAATGATATGAACTTATAAAATTGATAATATAAAATAATGGGACTATAGCGTATCTGAAAACTATATAGAATTAGGTTATGTTGGATATAAGTGATGTAAATAAAAGCTAAAGGGTAAGTTGCAATTTATCATCATAACTAGTTACAATATGTCTAAATATCTTAACTTCTTTAAGTTGTTTTATGTAAGGCTTTTTATATATAAGCTCAAACCGTATTCTTAAGAACCAGTATTGTTACTTTTTGGAGGGATTTTATAATCAGTATTATTTTTAAAAATATATGGTGTGTTTTTAAGTGCCATATTCAGTGACTTTGGTACTTGTAAATAAATCAAAACATAACAAAATTAAACAATTAAAGTTTTATAAGCTTATATTCAACTATATTTAGAAGTTAAGACAGATTAGAATAAAGAACTGCAAGCAATCTATTTAATGTAGAAAATTGACAGAAGGTGAACTAATGTCCTATATTGTGAAATCATCAGAAAAGACTAGAAAATCAGGTGCGGAAACGAAACAAAAGCTTTGTTGTATTTAATGAATTTAAGAAATGACAGTGATGAAATATACTATTTCATTGTAGATTTTTTTAACGATTTAACTGGCATGGATAAATATTCTGACAAACTGTGGGATTTGCAATCAAAAGGAGCAAAGACAAATTCACCCAAAACAATAGGAAAAGAATTGGTAACATTATTCAAAAATTTTTTGAGTGATTTTGAATTTGCTGAGTACATATTGTTTGTCGGAGGCGTATCTAGTGTTTTTAGAGTGGATGAAAAAATCAATCAATTTGGAATTGAAAATGTAAAAACTGATGCGAAAAATAAAATGATAGAAGGGCTAAAGGAAGAAGCTGCATCTAAAGAGTATATTAATAATAGCAGTATTACAGATATCAATATATTATCATTTTTAGAAAAAATAAAATTTGTTGTTGATAATAAAAATCCAAGTGAATATGTAAAAGCTATAATAAAAGAACATCCGAGATTAGTATCTGAAGAAAAAATTTTAAATGCAATATTTAATGAAATAAGAGATAAACAGGCAAGTAAAAAGAATATACAAGTAGTTGAAGGTGTTGTAATTGAAACGAAAGACGAAGCTTTGAGATATTTTAGACATCTAACTGCATCAGATGTAAGATTATTGACATTACAACGAATTATCAATAGAAATCCGATAGAACAAGGTGTTCCAAGATCATTTATTCCAATATTAAGAAAATGTCCACCAGAACAAGAGAATGATTTCATACAAGAATGTCAGGTTGCTTTAAGTAAAGCATTATTTAATAAAAATTCTGCGGATGAATTTTGGGCTTTGTTGGAAGATATTTATAATAATATTATCACAAATCCTAGATTGGATGTAAATGCTATATATAATCTATTGGATAAAGATATTAAAAAAAATGCGAGAGATTTTGATGTATTATCATTGAAATATTTTATTGCACAAGTAAAGGATGGTATCCAAAAATGATTATTAAAAAAGTTGCAATTGGAAATAGTAACGAAGCTTTTGTAGAAGAAAAATTTAAACCTGGCTTAAATATTATTTCAAGTGATGATAACAATAAAGGAAAAACGATAGCTATACAGGCGATGATGTATGCTATTGGAAATGAACCTACTTTTCCAACATCATTTGAATATAAAAACTATTATTACTACATAGAGTTTGAAGAAGAAAATAAAGTATATAGAATCTGTCGATATGGGGATAATTTTGCACTCATTAATAAAAATGAATTGATGTTATTTGATGGTGTATCCGAATTAAAGAGATATTGGACTAAACATATTTTTAAATTACCAGAAATTATAAAGAATCAAATATCAAGGATTGTAGATCCTGTGTTGTTTTTGCAATTATTTTTTGTAGGTCAAGATAAAAAAGATACTTCAAATATTTCTCATGCAGGATTATATAATAAAAAAGATTTTGAAGAGATGATTTATAGTATCTTAGATTTAAATGGATATAAGCTTGATTTGGAAGAAACAGAACAAATCAAGAAAGAGATATCTGTTTTGTATGATGAAAAGAAATTATTGATGAAACAATATAAAATTCTTTCATCTAAAAAAACGCCAATTCAATATTTAAGTACAGTTAATGATCGCATTGCTCTTGCAGAAAAAATTAAACGGATAGATAATATTAATGATAAAATAACCGAACTACGTAAAGCAAGAACTTTGGCGGCAAACAGAAAATCTAAATGGGAAAAAACAATTAAAGAATTAAAATCTCTAAATAGAAATATTGATGTTGGAGAATTGAAATGTATGGATTGTAATTCTAAAAATATATCATATACAACCTCTAGTAAAAGTAAAAAAACAGCGTATATATTTGATGTGTCTACGATTGAGATGAGAACTGATATTATTAACTCTATAAATGAAAAAATGGCATCTTATGATGAAGAAATAGAAAAGTATAGTATATTAATTGAAAAAGAACAAGAAAAACTTACTGCATTAATGGCTGATGAAAATATAACATTAGAGGCTCTTATTGAAATAAAAGAACAGTATTTTGGCGCATCTGATGCAGAAAATCGTATTATTGAAATTGAAGAAAAGATAAAAGAACTCAAAAGTAGTTTGAGTATTTCTGAAAGTTCAACAGAAGAAACAAAGAATAAAAGGAAAAAAGTGTTGGTAACAATATTGAAAGTAATGAATGAATTATATAAGGAAATTGATCCTAATGGAAATTTGAAATTTGAAGGATTATTTACTAAAAAGGATGAGGTATATTCTGGAAGTGAATCTACAATTTTTCATGTAGTTAAAATGTATGCATTGCAAAAGGTGTTGTGCCATAATTGTCCGATAGTAATAGATTCTTTTAGGGTAGAGGATTTGTCAACCGGTAAAGAAAAGATAGTGATTGAAAAATATAAAGAATTAAAGAATCAGGTTATATTTACAACAACGCTTAAGGATGAAGAAATGGGAAAATATGATAATAGACCTGGGATAAATCATATAGATTATAGAAACCATGCTCCTAGTAAAATGCTATCACAAGATTATTGTCAAAATTTTAGACGGTTGATAGCAGATTTTTCTTTTAATATAAATTGATGTTTAAATCTTGCTATACTTAAAATATTACCAAACTGTCAAAAAAGCCTAGTAAAACAGGACTTTCCTTACAGTTTGGACATTTAAGGATAGTTTTAGGGCTATACATTGAATTGAACTTTAGTCAATGAAGTAGGAAGTAAAAAAGAAAAAATTACCTATCTGGGCAAAGCGTCTGCACGCTTGCCGGGGATTGGGGAAGGTAGCCACAAGGATTTTATTTAGTTTAATCATTTATTTAATTTGTCAAAGTATAGCTTTTCTTTTTGATTTGGTGAAAGAATGCCATTAGCAGAATGAAGTCTTTCATTATTATAAAATCCTTCAATATATTCAAAAAGAGAAAGCTCAAGCTGTGTTTTGGTATAAAAGGCTTGTTTAGCTCCTCAAGCTTTAAAAACTTAAAAAAGCTTCAGCAACAGTGTTGTCATAAGATGAATATTGCTGATTTGGTTGACCTGCTGCATTTATTTGTGACAGGTCTTTATTTGTTGAAACAAAATATGTTTTGTGTTATAATAATTCTATAATAAGTGAATTATATAGTTTTTTGATTGGCGAATATGATAGCTACACTGCTAAAATCAATAAATATACTTACGGAGGCAAATAGAGGTGAAATCAATATGTCAGACCAAATAGATAAAGAAACAGAATATCTTTTAAGTATTGTAAATAGTGTTCAATATAATAAATACCGATTTAAGTTGATGTGTGGAAATGATAGATATGTTTTTGGTATTGTTTCTGGAAGCAATTTTAATGAACCAGCTCCATTTAGTAAATTAATGCAATATAAAACATTTTATGATACGCTTAGAGATCTAGATTATAAAATTAAAATTTCTTTTTTTAAAGCCATAGAGTATGCTTATTCAGATGAATTAATCGATAACTTTAGTATTTTTAGAGAAAATACAACTATAGAAATGGACACATATTATTTTATTGAAAATGCTATGTTTAGAACATCAAGTTTATGGGATATATTAGCGCAACTTTACAGATTATACTACAATCTTGATATTGAACCAACAAAAGTATATTATAATAAATTATTTAATCCTGATAATAATGTTAACGATCAATTTAAAGAAAAAGCAAGAGAAATATATAATTATATTAAACAAGAAGATGACACAAATTGCGAAGG
The DNA here is from genome assembly GCA_030524425.1 of Clostridia bacterium. GTDB lineage: Bacteria > Bacillota > Clostridia > Lachnospirales > CAG-274 > Gallispira. The sequence goes on from JAUNGN010000041.1 coordinate 16,553, forward strand.
CGAGTGGAAAGGGAATCATACTTTTGTGAATGGGTGTAGAAATAAAATGACCCATAGAAATTCGCCTAATGTTGGTGTAATGAGTGATTTTGATATAAATTTAAAAGTAGCACCAACCTATATGTTAAAAAGGCTTATAGAGGATTATGGAAGAGTATCAATGTATATATCTGAAATATTATATAAAATTGAAAAGGATGAGCTCAAAAAGTTTGATATGTGAAAGGCGTATTGATAGGTGTGAAGCAATATGGAAATAAGCGATGGGGTGATATTAGCCTAGATTATAAAGAGAAACTATTGAAAAATGGTGTTTATAAAGATGTTTTAGTTGGTTAACCATTAACTGAAAGTTTTGTGGGAATATTTTTTGGAGATACTAACTGCTATGCATTCTATTCATGTTGAGATTATATGTATTGATGGTAATGAGGGGCTATATAATCCCTGTATTGGAGAGAATGGTGAGCCAATAGGAGGAATTTGATTCCTTGTTTGATAAATATGCAGAAAAGGGGACTTAGAATATGGATGAGTTGTTTTTTGAGTACGAGAAGTCATTCAAGAAACGCCCTCATGTTGTTTTATTGGGAGCTGGAGCAAGCGTAGCCACAATTCCACGCGGAGATAGGAACGGTAAGAAAATCTCTGTGATGAAAGGTTTTATAGAGAAACTAGGAATGAGTTCAATCATTTCAAGTGTATCATTGGATACCAAGAGCGATAATCTTGAAGATATCTATATGGAGATGTATGAGAGGGATGATTGTGAGCAACAGAGAAAATTACTTGAAGAAAGAATAGTAGGTTACTTTTTAGATTTCGAGTTGCCGGATGAACCAACAATTTATGATATGCTGGTTTTAAGTCTTACAAAGAAAGATTTAATAGCAACCTTTAATTGGGATCCATTATTGGTGGAAGCCTATATTAGATGTACTAAAATAACGAAAAATTTGCCACAGATGGCTTTTTTACATGGTAATGTAGCCGTTGCAACTTGTGAAAAAGATATGGTTTTAGGGTCCCCAAATGATTACTGCCCAAAATGTGGAAAACAATTATCTGAGATTCCGTTGCTTTATCCTATAAAAGAGAAAAATTATGAAAACAACCCCTACATAGCTTTGAGTTGGAAACAATTATCTCAATATCTGGAGAAAGCATATAGATTAACTATATTTGGGTATAGTGCACCGAAAAGTGATAAAGCTGCTGTTGACATGCTAAAGAAAGCTTGGGGAAAAGTCACAGATAGAAATCTTGAAGAGATAGAAATTATTGATATTAGGTCAGAAGAAGATGTTGTAGAATCATGGGAAGATTTTATTCATACACATCATTATTCGGTGTATGACAATTTTTATGATTCTGCGTTAGGAAAATTTCCAAGAAGAACGTGTGAATTGCTATTCGACAACACGCAGGGGAATAGATGGATGCACAGAGATAAAGGATTTAAAAAAGAAATGAGTTTTGAGGAAATTAGAACTATGTTACAAACTCTATTGGATGATGAAAAATCTGGAAAAGATATTTTATCAGATCCATATGTGCTGTGAATAAAAGCAGATAAAACATGAAGAGACATTGTTGTGTTATAATAATTTTCTTTTAAACATATCATGGATTTTTCTAAAAATCTTATTCAATTTGTGAAGGGGTGTAGAAACCAATTTTACCCCCTTTGAAAAAACTCCATTATTTCCGCCATTTAATATGCAAAATAACTACTAATGCACGTGGAAACCGTTTGTTTGCTAAGCAAGAAAAGTGAGTAAATAAGAGGTTTGTAAGAGTTTTAAGTGAATTTTACTTGTGTGTGTTGTGGAAAAATTAGTAAGTTAGTGGGAATATTTTTACCCCCTAAGTAGGAAAATGGGTATTTTGCCAAAAGGTATAACTTTTTGGCAAAAATAAAAACAGACGGTTTACAGGAGACCGTTTCAAATTTTGTGTAAACTCAAAAAACTGACATATAGGGGCTGGAGC
>JAUNGN010000042.1 GCA_030524425.1 Clostridia bacterium
TCTTTTTTTATTATAATTATATTTTTATGATTATAGGGGAGGGATATTATTTGATTCAAAGTATTTTAATAGATATTCCGCATGTTATTCCTAAAATAAAAATTAACTCAGACAATAAAATATTATTGGATACTATATATATACAGTATATGCCTTATGTTAAAAAAAATAAAATCTCTGATCATATATTTAATGAAAAATGTTTAAGAATTGTGGAAATAGAAATTTTAAAGCATGTAAATAAAGCTAAATCAAAAATAATTTTTAATGGACAAGAGTATATATTAGATACTATTAATTTGATATCAGGAATTACTAATATTTTACATAGGATTTTAACAACAGAGGAGGATTATTTATTCTTGCATGGAGCTGCTGTATCAGTAAATAATAAGAGTGTTTTATTTCTAGGTGAAAGTAATGCCGGGAAATCAACTACTTCTATGTATTTACTAAAAAAAGGTTACCAATATATTACAGATGATAAAGCTGTAATAAATATTAATAATTATTCTATTATGTTATTTGATCGTCCTATACATTTAAGACTTGGAGGGATTGAATTATTAAAAAATAAATATGGAATGGACTTAAATACTAAAAAAATAGATTATTTTAATGATTTTAGATACATATATTATGTAAATCAAAAAAAATTTGAAATTCCTTCTATTGAATATTTAGCTATATTAAAAAGAAATGATAACGGTGTTAATTTTATAAATGAATTAAATGGTTTAGATGCATTTGAATCTATTTTGAAAAATTGCTATTGTTCAAATAATATGTCAGAAAATGTTGTAAAGGTATTTAAATTAGTTGCTAATATAAAGGTAATAAATATTATGTATTCTGAATTACATTATTTAGAAAATGCGTTAAGTAAACTTTTAAATGGAACAAAGTAAATATAATTTAAATTATTGTAATAATTATTAGTAAATAAAATATATGATTTTTTGATAATAATATTTTAATCAATAGAGGAAAATAAATTATATATGTATATTAATTTTGAGTATATTAAACTATTGGAGTGTAAAGGAGATTACTATGAAAAAATTTTTATCATTGATTTTGTCATTAGTCGTTATGTTAAGCGTATTTTTTGGATGCGGGAAGTCTGAAAGTGATGGGATAACAGTTTACTACATTGACGGATGCAGTCAGCTTACCAGGGCAATGGACAATTATGAAAATAACACAGGTATAAAGTTAAATAAGGTTGCCTTTGAAAATTCTGAAGATATACAGGCTAAAATAAATACAGATGAGGCTGATGTGTATTTACTCAGAAATGGTTATACAGATATTCAGAAATTAATGGCATCAGGCAAATTAGAGCCATTAAACGGCTATATAAATAATGATGAAAGCTTTAATGCCGAAAATTATTTTAATGGTGTAATGGATTGCGGTATTTATTCCGGAGAAAATTATATTCTGCCCTTTGGATTTACACTCAACAGTTTTTATACAACTGATGGCCGTTTAGCTGATTATAATGCTGAATTATCAACTGAAAGCAGTCTGACCGATATTATGTCTGAAATTTCAAAAGATATTTATGAAAATGCCGATAATATGAATGTAAGTGTTACAAGTGTGACCTATGATGCGGGAAAATTTGCCTCCTTTTACAGAGTAAGCGGAATAGATTATATTGATACCAATAATAAAACTGTTAATTTAAATACACCTGAATTTAAAGCTGTTGCGGATTTTTGTAAAGCTTTATATAAAAACGCTGAAAAACTGACCGAAATTCAAAGTCAATTGGATAGTGAAAGTGTGGAGGATTATACTAATAATATTGGCTATTTTATAGGTAATAATGTCAACCCTATGTTGTATATATATTTTCAGACAATAGTAACCGGGTACGGCGGAAGCAATGAATTAAATAATGTAAAGGCTTTGCCTCTGCCTATGTATAATAATAGCGGCAAATATTGTATTGATATTGATACTTTTGGTGCAATAAGCAGTTCTTCTGAATATAAAAATGAATGTTATGAGCTTTTAAGAACCGCTATGGATACTGAAGGCTGTCTTTTAGAGGATAGCGCTGCAAATAAAGTAAACTCTCCTGTTTCTGTTAATAAGAATTCAGCAAAGGAGGTTATTGACATTTGTCTGAATGATACAAATGACAGTCAATTTAAACTTGACAACGGAAAGACTGTTGCAACAGCAAAATACACTCAGGATTTTGCTAATGAAACAACAGATGTTTATGATAACATTGAAAAGGCTGTATTGTCAAACTACAGTGCAGATAATATTTTATCGGAAGTAATGATAAAATACTATAGGGATGAGGAAGATTTTAACAGCTGTATAACCGAATTAGAAAATAAATTAACGATATATTTGAATGAATAATATTATGAAAAACCTGAAATTATTTAAAATTATTTTAATCGGTTATTTATGCATATATATTTACCCGTTTTTTGTGAGTATTTATTATTCATTTACAAACAGTTTAAGCAGCGGTAGATTTGCAGGAATAAAAAATTACATTGATTTATTCAGATCGGAGGCTTTTAGGCTTGCTGCATTCAATACGATAAAGTATGCCTTGATTGCAATTCCTGTGCTGATGGGTATTTCATTATTATTGGCCTTAGCTTTTAACTTTTTTCTGACAGCTTTTGAAAGCAAAATAGCTGACAGGCTGCTTGGTATAAATCTTTTTTCTATGGCAATACCTGTTGCAAGCATATATCTTTTAATATGCACATTATTCGGTGATTATGGCGTTATAAATGGTATTCTCAAAAAAAATATATTATGGTTTAATTCAGATTATAGCTTTTGGATTGTTTTGCTGATATACATATGGAACAATTGCAGCTATTGTACCGTTATTTTTCTTGTTGGATTGAACAGAATTGATAAGTCAATAATTGAAGCTGCTAAAATAGACGGTGCGGGATCTGTCAGTATATTTTTTAATATTATGGGTATTGAAATTTTACCGAATTTAATTTTTAATATTGTTCTTAGTATAGCAGGGATATTTAAAATGTACAGAGTATCACATATGTTATTTGGAAACTATCCCCATGAATCGGTATATATGATTCAGAATTTTTTAAACAACAATTTTAACAATGGAAATTTTTCAAGACTGACAGCTGCTTCGGTAATCTTTTTATTAGTATTGTTTATACCTATATATTTAATGCTGAGTTTTTATAAAAGAAGGGTGAAATAAATGAAAAAAGCGTTTATAATAGTATTTTTGACAATTGTATCATTTATACTTGTATTTCCTATAATATTTACTGTTTCAAATTCTTTTATGAGTAACGGCGAAATCAGTGCTGTATATAAAAACATATTCAATACTATGGGAACAGGAAGTGAAAATACTAAATTTATTTTATTTCCGCGGCTTATATCCTTTAATCAGTATTATAATGTTATATTTAAAAATTTCGATTATTTTAATGGCTTTTGGAACAGCTGTATATTTGTTGTTCCATCGGTTACAGGTTCTGCAGTTATATCGTTAATACTGGCTTACGGATTTTCGAAATTTCATTTCAGGCTTAAGGAATTGATATTTTACACCTGTATTATAACTATGCTGCTGCCTTATCAGGTACTTATGATACCACAGTATATTATTATGGATAAAGCAGGGCTTACGGGAGGTATATTGTCAATTATAATAATAATGCTTTTTTCACCCCTTGGCGTTGTATTTTTGAGATTTTTTATAGACAAAATTCCTGATGAATTTATTGAAAGCGCAAGAGTAGATGGTGCTAACGAATACATAATTTTATTTAAAATTGTTGTTCCTATGTGCATACCTGCAATAGGAACTTACATACTTATTTATGCAATAGAATTGTGGTCAATGATAGAATACCCCATTGTGTTTTTAGATAGTGAATATTCATACCCGCTGGCATTATCATTGAGTTCAATCAGTAAAGAAAGCATTGGCTCCGCTTTTGCCTGTTCTGTTGTATTTACCGCACCCATAGTTTTCGTTTTTATAATTTTTAAGGATTATTTTATTGATATTATAAAGAGATAACAGTGACAATATGAAGATGCAAATAATATTAAAATTCTAAATATAATTTTCTAATTCAAATATTTGATTAGTATAACGCTTATAATAAACATTGGTATTTTAATTTTATCAGTGTTAAAAACGTATATGTACGCTAATCTTATATCTGAGTTGTTATTATATTCTAAGAATAAAATTTTACATAAATGTATTTGTTGTTACAAACCTGCTGTTTATATTGTTACCATAATTGAAAAGAGATATTATAACAATTATAGAATACAATAAAGATAAAAAATTGAGATAAATTTGCTACAGGCTACCATGATACAAAATGTAAATAAGTTATTTTATTTAAAGATTAGATTATGAAAATTACAAGAATTTAGTTTAATCAAAAAAGTCTGTGATGAATAAAATCTGTTAATATATAATAAGCACATTTAATGGTTTTTTTGATAAAATACCATTAGTATTTTTTTGTTGCCTTATTTTACTACAATATTGAATATGTATTAATTATTTGATACTATTGTTGTTTTTTCAATAGTATTTAGTCACTTGATACTGACTAAAAAATATAAAAGTATTCAAAATGAATCTATACAAAATGTTAGAAAAGTAGAATATTATAAAAATTGTATAATATCAAATGAATATTTTAAAGAAATCGGAATTTTAGGATGGTATAGTAATTTTAGTAGACATTATATTTATAATATATGTTATTATTAGAAAAAGAATTTGTTATCAATAGTTAAGGAAATAAGTTAAATTTTATTAATATATATTTACAAAGGCTCAAGTAAAGATGTTGCTTTATATAATGCGTATATTAAGCTTTGTAAAAATGTTGGCATAAAGTGGTATAAGTGATTGATTTTTATTAAAGGTCGTCATGATAAAATATGATACTTATATTAAATATTATGTTATAATTTAATATTACATATTGTTGTAATATAATATTGTCTATAATTAAGCTAATTTATAAAATGTTATGCTAAATTTTTATATTTAAAGTTAAGTGGGGTAATTATGTCAAAAGATTATAGTCCAGTAGTATCAATTATAATTCCTGTATATAACTCTGAGGCTTATTTAGAGAATTGTTTATTAAGTGTATTAAATCAAACTTTTAAAAGTTATGAAATTATAATAATAAATGACTGTTCAACAGACGATTCTTCTAATATTATTGATTGGTATAAAAGAAGTTATGAGAATATTATTGTTATATCTAATGAAAAAAATTTAGGAGTGTCTAAATCCCGAAATCTAGGTATAAAATATGCTAAAGGTATTTACATATTGTTTATAGATTCAGATGATTATATGAAACCGGATATGTTAGAAACAATGGTAAATGTTATGGAAGTTAATCAACTAGATGAAAGTGTATGCAATTTTGTAAATAAAGAAGGTTTGAATATTTCATATACATACCAAGAGGATGATTTTATAATGGATATTGAAAAAGATGGAAATCTAAAAGAATATATCTTAAATTACTATTTTTCAAATAAACATAAATATTGTGTGTGGAATAGACTATACAGATTAAGTATTATTAAAAAACATAACTTAAGTTTTAAAGATAATGAATTTATTTATCCAGAAGATTTATTATTTAATTTAGAAGTATGTATACATGTTTCACAAATTGGTTGGATTAATAGACCATTGTATATACATAATATCCATGAAAATAGCTTATCTAGAAATAAAAGACCTAATGCTGTAAAACGTGCTTTTAATATGTGTGATAATTATTATTCTACAATTAAAAAGAATTGTTTAGATAATAAATTAAATGATTTAATTTATTATTTGTTTTTATATTCATTCTTTAATAATATAAAAAAAATTTTATTACTTAATGATGAATCTTTTTTTGATTTATACAAAAATATAAAAGCTTGCTTACAAAATAAAACTTTTTTGCTGGCTTTAAAAAGTAATTATTTTGATGAAAGTAAATTAAGAAAAAAAATTAAACAAATATTAAATTTAAAATTAAAATTTATTGCGTCAGTATATATTTATTGGTTACTCATCTATGAAAAAAATAAATTTTAAAGGAGATATAAATATTAAATGCTTTATAAAAGTAATATTAGACACATAAATTTTTTAGATAAAATGGGATATAATTTATCTTGTGCTGAGAGGCCTTTAGCTACAATATTAGAAAATTATAAAATAGGAGTCATATTTATATTTTTATTATTTAAAGAACTAGATGTTGGATTTTTTTCAAAAAATATGAGATATGTTATAAATAAATACGTAAATTTTGAAATAAAAAATAAAATTTATGATTATAGGACTTTTAACAACTGCATAAAATTTTTAATAAAAAATAATAAGAATTTTATAATATATGGAGATAATTTTTATAGTAAAAATAATATAAAATTTTTCAACAAAGAACACTATAAGCATCCATTTATTATTAATGGATATGATGAAGAAAATAACAGTTTTTATATAATAGATGAAGATTTGGAAAAATTAAAAAAATGCGATAAATATATAGAATGGCCATATAAGCAGAGTTGGGTTTCAGATGCTTTTATAAAAAATTTTTGTTGTAATTGGAATGGAATACAAGGGAAAAAATTTATTATTGATATAATAACCAAGAAAGAAGTAAATGATAATGATTTGACGAATTTGTGGATTAAAGATAAATATATTTTAATGCAAGAAAAAATATTAAATAACCAAAATGAATACGATGATTTTATGCACAATAAAATAGAACACTTTTTTTTGTATGGAAATAAGTTACAAGATGTTAGTTTTTTTTATAATCATTTAAAAGCAGTAAATAGACAAATAAGATTTTTTTGTTTGTTATTTGAAAAAAATTTGAATAAAGGTGATGTTTTAGACACTTTAATTTTTTTTAATAAAAAATTAAAACCTAGATATTCTGATGCACATAAATTAATGATTCAATATATATACGATAATAATATAAATATTAAAAAAAGTTTTTATGGTCATATTAAAAATATTTTTAAAGAAGAAATGGAATTGTATAAACTTTTTAAGAATATCGTTGAAATAATTGATTTAGATGACATAGTAAAGTGGTATATTAATCAATAAAATAAAAAGAAATTATTTGTAAGTCGGTTTTAATTTTGAAAACAGAATAATGAAAAGTTTATATGTAGTTGTAAACAAATGCGAAGTTGATGTTGTATATCCGCTCAATAATCCTGCACCTACCTAAACTAGCTCTAAAATGTTACAATACTCTAAAAAGGTCTAACGGAGTACAATCAATTCAATAGACCGGATTGGAGTTGATTATATGCATGAAATAGGAAATATGGAAAAGGAAATTCAGATAAGAGAGTGGGAGAAAAATGTGGGTCAATCCCAAAGTTTGTGTAAACCTCTAAACTGATGTATAATAAAAATAATCAGTTTGGAGGTTTTAATTATGGCAAGAAGAAAAAGAAATGAAAGTCCTGAAAGGCAGGAATTAAGAGAAATGATGTTAGGATATTTAAATGATAATTCTGTCAGGTATGGTAAGTATGTCAATTCTATTATTAGAGAAATGATATCAGTTATCCTTGAAGGTACATTAGATGGTGAATTTGATTATGAGCTTGGTTATTCTAATATTGAGTATACCGAAGACACAACCCCTGTTAATGAGTTTAAAACGGATTTTATGCTTAAAGTCTTAGACCATATAAAGGTATTTGAAGATGAAATGATAGAGGTTACATTCCTTGACGGAACAACAATAGAGTGCCGATAAACAAAACCAAAGCCACACTCATCACTTACTCGGGTGTGGCTTTTTTGTGCAATTTGTATACTGTTTGGCGAAATTATAACCTTTTGGCAAAAAGGCATTTTACACTATAGGGGGGGTAGCAAATGTTCTCACATAGAGGTCATAATTGCCTTAAAACACACAGTTATATTTTAGTAAAAAGTCTTGAAAAGTGCTTAATTACCGGGCATTTCGGGTGAGAAGAACAACGGTTTCAACGTGTCTGTAAAGCTAATTTTTATACTAAATAGAGAAATAAACATAGAAAGCTTTAAAAGGGGGATAGGTTTACCAGCTTTAAATAAATTTTGTTAAAATCTTATACATTTATTTTAATATAAAAAATGTCTTACTGCAATAAAAATTTTTTAAGATGAACGGTTTGATGTGGAATTCAAATCAGGCACGAAGTTAGATGTACAAAAGTAACGAAGAAAAAATATTGTGAGGAAGATACTTTTCGGAAAAGCAAAGTGTTTTCTTAATTTTTGGTAAATTTTCAGAGAATTACCAGAGAATTATCACACAGGTATCTTGTATCTATCGACAAGATGGTTTATAATAAAATTATATTAGTAGATGTGGATAATAACAACATTAGGTATTATAAGAGAGTTGTGTGAGAAACAGAATATCAGTCTTGCAGAGCTTTGCAGACTCATTGGTCAAGACCCGCGGAATTTTAATAAAATGCTGAAACGAGGGATCTTTCTCTAGGGAAGATGATGGCGATTGCAGAGGCTTTGGGTGTTGGATATGAGCAAGCTTTTGTGCCGGGTGGCGAGAAATAAAGATGGGAAATTGATAAGTGGAGGTACATATTATAATGATTGGTATAACAAAACAAGAGGAAGGAATATTTCTGATGCTATTAAACAGAAGCGGATATGTTTTGAATTTCTCGACTAATGATTTTGATGTATTTACAACAAATAGTATAGGAGAAGCATTATGCGTAAAGTATGGGCTTTCAAAAGGAAAGTCTCTTATAGCATATTTGAATAGCGCTACCGGTGAAAATAGATTTAAGCTGCTTTCTGATTTGTTTCATTATTATGAGGATAATATGGAATATGAGTACAATGAAAATTATGAGGATGATTTGTATTGGGGGAGCAGTATTTCGAGATACGATGAAAGATACGCAAGAATTTATAAAAAGTGTAAGACTATTATAGATAGATTGGAAAGCGGTTCATCTGCTATTGCTAAAACGGCCGATGACTTGAAAGGCAAGTTTTCAAATGAATATATGTCTCAGCAAATAGAGTTAATGGTTTCTATGCAGTCAACGAATCCAACGAATGCCATTGGACTTGCAAAAGAGCTTATAGAAAGTTGCTGTAAAACGATTTTGGATGAATTGGGCATTGAATGGAGTAAAAACGATGATGTTCCTCAACTTACAAATAAAGCGATGGGTGCGTTGAATTTGTTACCAGCAAATATACATGAAACAGATCAGGGGGCGGATGCTATAAAAGCAGTTTTAGGAAATTTAAGAGCAATCCCGACAAAATTGGCAGAGATCAGAAATCCTTTTGGTAGCGGGCATGGGAAAAGCGCATCTTTTCAAGGATTGGAAGAACGTCATGCTAAATTGGCAGTTGGAAGCAGTATTACATTTGTTGATTTTATTTGGAGTACATATGAGAATCAAAAGAGATTAGGAGTAAAGGCAATATAACTTAAATGCCATCAGTGCGTCATAATTTCAGATGAAAAAATGTGACAATGCAGAAATATTTGATACGGGTATGGTAGCATTTATGTTGTGAAGTAAAGGAGCAAGTGTATGGATGAAAAAATAAAAGCATTAAAAGAAAAACTTCAATATATTGGTACGAGAGATTTGTTGGGCATGATTGGTATTCATTTCATTACCTTTGCAAATGGAGCATCGGATATGGCTAAGCAATCTGATATATTTAATAAGACAAATTTAATTTCACCTCAGAAGCAGTATACTTATTTGGCCGGCTTGCTTATGAGTACTGATGATAAAAGCGGTGGGCATATTACAAGAGATGAGGAAAGCGGAATATATAACGAGTTAGAAAAGGATGTTCAAGAGATTACTTTGGAATATACGAAAACTTTTCTTGATATTGATCCATCGTCTAAACCTGACGATATAAAAAGAAATTTAGTATCAATGGATGCCTTCACATCTTACTTTGACACAGGAATATTGAGATATGCAGAACAGACTATACATCTGATTAAAATACTTTACAGTTCGTTTGATTTGGAATTAGAAAGTTTGACTGGGCTGATAACAGAGGATTACATTGCGTTTTATCAATTAGTGTACGATGAATTTGAAAATGCAATGAATTCGTCAAAATATGCCATGGATGGTATAAAAGAGTTTTTGAATTCCCTAAACCCTTATGCAGCCGATGTGGAAAAAGAATATGAACGTCTAATAGCATTTGCACAAGGTTCGGCAGGTTTGAATCTGCAAAATGCAATGGATAGCTTGAATTCAATAAAAGTATCGAAGGTATATGATGTATTTGGGGAGGAAAAAGGGAAAAGATTATTAGATATCTTTGGCTTATATAGAAAAGAGAGAGATTTCTTATATTATAATGGAAAGAACCCATTTGCAGAGCATCCTCTTTGTTGGATTGATGAAGGGGAAACGTTATTTATTGTTCATCCGCAGTTTTTGCTAAATGCAATTTATAATTATATAACTGAAGTATTGGAAAATCCGCAGAATAAATTTGCCGATAAATACAAAAGAGTTAAAGCAGAAATTGTTGAAAGCCAGTTCCTTGGATATTTCAAAAACATTTTTGGAGATGAAGCGATATATCATACAGGTGTATGTGAAGAAAGAGGAACTAAGGAACATGACATTTTAATTGAGTTTCATGATTATATCTTAATAGCAGAGGTAAAGGCATCTAAAGTTAGAGAGCCATTTTTTAATCCTAAAAAAGCCTACAAACGTATATCTGATCACTTCCATTCAGACAGCGGAATAGGAGGGGCGTATTCACAAGCAATTACCCTGAAAAAGTTTATTGAAGGGCAGAAAGACATAGTCTTATATGAAAATAAAAACAACAAGTTTCACATTGGAAATATTCCGCAGAAGATTATATTACCACTTGTGCTTACTTTAAATCAATTCGGCGGCTTGGCGGTAAATACATCTTTAATATTAGAAAAAGATGCAGATGAGCCTTACCCATGGGTATGTAACTGGCATGACTTTGAAAACATCATAGAAATCTTGGGATATTTACATAAAGGCTCACAGGATTTTATTGACTATATTGTTTGGCGAATCAATAATCATGCTAATGTTTTATCTTCAGATGAATTAGGTGTTATAGAAGGGTATTTTTTAGATGCTCAGTTAAGAGAAAAAATAAAAAGTAGTGCAGCCTTTTTCCCGCCTAATGGTCCCAGTCTTATTGATAAAATTTATTTTGAAAAGCATGGAATTCCGTATGGGTATCCAGAAGTTAAAAATATAGATGTACGGAAAAAGAAAAAAGTAGGAAGAAATGAACCATGTCCATGCGGTAGTGGGAAGAAATTTAAAAAGTGCTGTATAGGGAAGGGAATCTATGATTAGTGGCAATTGATTTTTTAAGATGATGACAGATATAGAGAATATTGTGAGAAATTAATTTTGCAGGGTAAAGCGGAGGAGAGTAAGCTATGAAATATAAATATATATCTTCTATTCCTAAACCATTATTGAATGATTTTGTGAATAACAGGGTGATTCCATTTGTTGGGGCGGGATTTTCAAAAAATGCAGATATTCCAAAAGGATTAACAATGCCGGATTGGAATGAGTTAGGAAAACTTGCGACTGCTGAAATTGCAGATTATATGTATGACAATAACGCAATAGATGCACTTTCATATTATGAGGATTTATATTCTCGAACAAAGTTGGTTGAATTTTTAATGAAAGAACTTCATTTCGGGAAAATACAGCCAGGAATTACATATAAAGCATTTTGCGAGTTATTTACAGGAACTATTTGCACAACAAATTTTGATTTTTTGCTGGAAGATACAATGACGTTTTTGCATCGTCCTGTTTCTGTTGTTGTTACAAAAGATCGCTTGACAATAGGTAACAAAGATGAAAGTAAAATAGTAAAATTGCATGGAGACTTTAATCATCCAGAGAGGATGGTTATAACTGAGAATGATTACGATATGTACATAGAACGAAATCCGGTTTTTGCTACATACATTGCAAATTTGTTTATCACTAATACAATGTTGTTAATAGGATATAGTCTTGATGATGATGATTTTCGAGGCATTTGGCAGATAATTAATAGTAGATTAGGAAATATGACCCAGCCTGCATATTGTATTACAGTTAATGCACCTCAAGAAAAAATAGCCAGATACCATAGAAGAAATATTAGGGTAATCCATCTTGAAGGGGAAACTAAAGACTATAAAACTATACTGCGGGACTTTTTTGTTGAGTTAAAAGATTATATAGATAAGGAGAGAGATATAACTGCGGAGAGCACTAACGAAAAAATAAATGAACAAATGATTATCCCAGCGGAAGATAATAAACTATGTTTTATTTCGTGTTCTATGTCTCGTATCTCGCAATTGTCGGCTATGTTAAATCCTATTCTAAATAACTTTGGGATTACACCAGTTCGTATTGATGATATGCTGATGCCTGGAGATAATTGGATTGACATTTCAAGTACAGCTATCCGAAAATCTAAGGCAGCGATTATAGATGTTTCAGATGCAACTCCAAATGTAATGCTTGAACTAGGATTACTTAAATCTGCAAAATCAGAAAAAAATATTTTGATGATTTGCGAAAAAGACAAATTTTTACCCGTCGCTGACTTAAATGGTCAATTAGTTCTGTATTATACATTTGATGTTCCAGATGAAAAAGTCGAATACCACTTTAAAAAAGCATTAAGCGAGTGGATATGTGAAGTTTACGGTAAAGAAAAAGAGATGTGCAGTAATAGCGAGCAGGGTGTTTTTTCTGATGCACACAGGCTTTTTCAAAAAGGTGAATATTCAGCCTGTATTGTTTCGGCTTATTCAGAATTAGAATATCAGTTGTCTTTACACTATATTGAACTGTATCCTAAAAAAGATAGTTTTTCCCATTTTAGACTTAACGATTATCTAAAGAGTGTCGTATATAGTGATGTTCCATTGTCAAAAGAGTTTGTTTCTCTTCGAAATAAAATTGTGCATCAGAGATATGTAGCAACGGAAAAAGAAGCGTTGGAATTTATGGATTTTGTGAAAGAAATATATGAGAATGCACGGAGAAAATAGATTGATATGTTTCCTGTTACTACCGAGAGGATAGAAATAGTTGTGGATCAAGTCGGACGAACTGTCAAGCAAAAGACATTTATTTTGTCCGAGACCGCTGAAAAAGTCAATTTTTTGAGAAATTTGAAAATGCAATCCCATTTTTTGATCCATAAACAAGGTAAAATGAATTTGTTTGGCATAAATTTCGCCTAAAAATAATATTTTGTGGATTTTCTAAAAAACAATTAGGGACTTTTTCACTGGTCTTATTTTGTCCCCCCGTGCCATGTTGAGTGCGTCGTATTGATGTCACGTGTGGAGAAATAAGGAACTGAAAAAGTGTAGAAAACAAGGGATTTTCGCAAATCAGGCATATTTTTAGTTGATGCTAAAAATGGGGAAGTCATTATAAAAATCTATGTTTGGGAACATATCTGTGCAGATAGTTTAGTGGACAATATGGATATTGGATGGGTTGTGTAGACAGGATAGATATTTCGTATGTTGAGTTGACAGAATTGTTTAATTGGCTAATTACTATGCAGAAAAAGAACGATTGATGTTATTCTGAGTAATGAGAAGTACACGGGGGATGCCCGAATTTTGAAATCTGGAAACGGTGAAGTTCATTATCTGTCATCTGATAATAATCCGGCGATAATATCAAAAGAAGTTTTTGAAGCTGTGCAGATTGAGAAAAAAAGGCGGAGTAATGTAGTGAAGGATGCTGATGGAAAGAAGAGAAAAAGTGAGAAGTATAGTTCAAAGAAAATGAAATAAGAATCTACGTAAACTAAATTCAGTGACAATGTGTTAATTGATGATGTAACTATAAATGAAACAATTGAAATTGAGCAAAAATTTTAGTTTGTATCATTTCAAATTTTTTCTTTTGCATATTGAAAGAAAGGAAAATGAGACTGTGGAGGAAAATCTTGTGCACTCTAGTTTAGATTTTTTGAAGGCATTAGAACGATTTACGCTTGAAAGCAAGTTGTTAGCGTGCCAAAAATATTCGAGTAGAATAATGACTTGTTCAATGGTAGATATGGAAAAAGCATACACGGAAAATATTATGCCTTGGGAAATAGAAGCATTTTCAGCATATTCAATTGTCTATAATAATGATGATGCAATAGAGGAACTAGATAAAGATACTTTTGCATCTATGATTACTTTGATTCGAAATTATTGGCATGAAGGGTTAAGCGATGCAGAAAACAATGGGGTTTATCATGAAACTTTTATGATGATATCAGCTTTACAACAATTTCCTGTTCAAGGTTTAATACTGCCGAAATTATTTAGGTATCATTACTTTTTTACTTTTGAGAATGATAAGCTTGATATGAAAAAAGTTTTTGCAGATAAGATGGGTGTAAATTATGAGCGATTGGAAAAATTTGCATTTATTGTTTTTATGTGCTTTAGCAAAGAAGCCCAAGATAAAAGTCCCCAACAGTTATTGAAAGATGTATTAACTAAGGCATTTGGAGATAGTAATGTGTTAAAGCTTATTACTATCGAAAAAGACGAATATAGAAATCAACTTTCGGCACTGTATGGTGAAAATTTAGTAGATCAATACTATGGATTAAAAGTTCAATATATTTACCCATTTATTTCGGATGGAAATATGATATATGTTCCTTCACCATATTTAATTATTAATGCAGTTACAGAATCTATGCTTAACCGTATCACTTTTCAAGATGATAAGTTACGTCGTGCTTTTGGGAAAGAAGTTATTGAATCCTACTTATACCGTATAATAAGTCAATTAGATACGGTTACATGGGTTAGCCAAGAAATTGAATATAAAGTTGGGAAAAAGAAAAAACTGACTTCGGATGTAATCGCAGCAGAAAGTGGCAAAATTGTGTTTTATGATTCTAAGGCTATGTCTCCAAGCTTGAAAATCAGAAAGTTTGATGAGGATGAAATAAAAAAGGATATTGAAATTTATGCAGGGGATATTATTCAGATATATCATCAAATAGAGAATTTTATGTCAGGCTATTTTACATTAGACAAAAAATACGAGCGAGACGATATTTATGGAATTGTGGTTGTTTTAGAAGATGTCGCTGTTTCTCGTAAAAAGGTATATGAAAAAGTTATTTCATTGCTCAACGCTGAAACATCGTTGGTTTCTGAAGAAACAACGAGATATATTTGCTCTCATATTAAGATACTTCCCTTGCGTCAAATTGAGGTTATGGTTTTGCAAAATACCAGTTTGGTACCGAGTCTTGTTTTTCAGGTTGATAATCCAGAGTGTTGGTATGATTATACATATGGCAATTCAACCGTTGAGAATGGTTTGATTCCGATATATGAGGAATACGTTAATGATTTAAAAACAAAAATAAGTTCTGAAATGACCTAATCAGAAAAATATAAAAAATTTGAAGAAAAGATTCAGAATCATATCAAAATCCAATGTTTTAAGGGGGAGATAAATTCTGCAAAATAGATTAACTATCACATATTGAATGCATTACATTGATGTCACGGGCCATGAAATAGGAAACTGAAGTGCAAGGAGGATAATTTTATGAATATGATACGTGGAATAATTGCCCTTTTAGGGGAGATCACAGCAGATGGATGGATCAGCTTTATTGGATCAATTATTGGAGCAGTTATAACAGCTATATCCATTTTGGTAGCTATATATCAAAGCAGACTTCAGATAAATCAACAGAAAATAACTATGTTAGTTCCCTATTATGAGTCGCTATTACAATCTTTGCCGTGTTATGATAAAATAATGACACAAGCTGACTATTTAAATGAAGATGATAATCTTTTGGGTGGATTTACGTCATCTGAAAGCAAATTATATATTTTAGAGGAAAGAGTAAAAGATGTAAAGAATGATAATGATAGAAGCTTGTTAGAATATAAGATAAAAAAACAGAAAGAATATCTTGAATATTGGAATCAAGCAAATAAAAAAATAGAAGATTTTATGAGCGATGGTTATTTTAATGCAATAAAAAGTGCTTGTAATGGTGATATTATATCTTGTTATTACGATTTTGTCGTTGCGTTTCATAATGAACATTATTATTGCGGACCAGTTATTGATACTGACTTATTACGAAATAATCTTGTTCGTTTGATGGAAGCAATAAATAAAGCGAAAAAATAGCCTAATCAGTAATACATAATTTGAGAAGATATGTTGTTTATAAAATGCCTAAAAATCAAGGAATATCATCTTTGGTTGATTTAATTGGCTATAGCCTAACTATCACATGTTGAGTGCGTAGTATTGATGTCACGGGTTGAGAGATAAGGAACTGAAAAAGTGTAGAAAACAAGGCATTTTCGGGAGTTGGGACTGTTTGAGCAATGGTTCCGGCTCCCATATTTTTGGTGTTTCATAAGGGCGTGGGAATTGGTCTACTGTGAAAAATAACGGAGGGTTGAGTGTAAGGGTTAGATAATGGGTGGGTTGTGGAGATAGGAGTGTTAAATGAGTGTCGAGTTGACAAGATGGTTATAGATACGAAAAATGCACGTTGTTCCGGGAGCAGAACGAACGTGCATTTTACATTGTTTTCATCAAATCAAGGAGAAACCGTTTCTGCTCATCTGTCAAGGTACTCCATTTTGAAAAAAGCGTCTGCTGTTCCTCAGTCATCTGTGATTCTGCATTCTCAGTGAAAAACTGTGCTAGCGTAATCTCGAAAGCACGGCATACCGCCTCTAAGGTCGGCAGTGTCGGAGCATTATTTCTATTGAACATATTTGTGACGGTGGAGTGGGAGAGGCTTGCCTCCTTTGCTAGCCGATAGTCTGTCCAGCCACGCTCTGCCATCAATTCTTTGATTCGTTTCTGCGTATCCATAAAACACCTACCCATCTGCTTGTACTGTATCTATTTTAAGTCCCAAAATGATGGTATAATAATTATAATCAGTAGACTTGATATTTCTCAAAAGGAACTTATACAAATGCACATTGAAACCGTTTGCTTGCTAAGCAAGAAAGGTGAGTAAATAAGCGGTTTGTAAGAGTTTTAAGTGAATTTTGCTTGTGTGTTTTGTGGGAAAATGAATAAGTTAGTAGGAATATTTCTACCCCCTAAGTAGGGAAATTGGAGTTTTGCCAAAAGGTTTAACCTTTTGGCAAAAATAGAATAATGATTAATTTAAGTCGATATATAAGGGCTATTTTAACTTTGATATGTACCCAGAAATCTGGACACATTGATTTATTAGTTATGCTGAACACA